>DKFC01000044.1 GCA_002452745.1 Firmicutes bacterium UBA6806 | reverse complement strand
GCTTATGAATTATGCAATTTTCTCACATAAAAGTATTATTTTCTTTTCAAAATGTTTCCATTTAAATAGTTTCTGTGGCATAATCATATCTCCAGTTTCTTTTTAATTCGATTATACCATCTTGATTAGACAATTGTGATAATTTCAGAAAACGATTTATAATTTTTGCACCAGAACCGCGCAGAAGGGTATATAGCGGATTTGCCTGAAAATAGTGAAGCTCAAATTGATCAATTGCAAAAGCTAATTTAGCAAATTTACCTGAGGGATTACGACGATATCAACTAAAGGTTTATTCAAAGCAAATAATACTTCGAGAAGGGCTGACATGGAACTTTTTTTAAAGCGTTTGCGTCAAATAGATATAAATGCAATTTAATTATGAAAGAATTAAGATCTAAAAAGCTTTAGGAGGATTTGAAATGAATAAAAATATTTTGGACAAAATGAAAAAATCTTTAGCATTAGGCATGGCAACAGTAACATTGCTAAGTGTCGGTATGGCACCGGCCTTTGCGCAAGTCGATGCGGAAACAACTAGCACTAATTATGAGGTGGCAGTAACGGCAGTACCCATTTCAGCTTATTTAGGCTTTACTGATATTGCTGGGAATATGTACGAAGCCGATATTAAGGCACTTTATGAAAAAGAAATTATAAAAGGCGTCGGTAATGGTGCCTTTAATCCTACGGGACAGCTAAATTATGCACAAATGATACAAGTTCTCGTTAATTTATTTGATTTGAATCTCGATACTGTAAAATTCATAAAAGAACCCCTTGCGACAGACTACTTTATAAATGCTGACAATAATGCATGGTATGCAAATGCTCTTATTACAGCATCTGTTAACGGCATTAACTTACCAAATGATATTGACCTAAATGAAACTGTTACAAAAGAAGTCTTTCTAGCAACACTTGTTAGCATGATGGAATCCAAATATAACCTTCCTATGATAAAAATTGCACCAGCGTTAATCTCAGATGAAGCAGATTTGGACATATCAAATTTAGGTCTTATTCAAAGAAGCCTCGTCTATGGCATAACAGCTTTAGATGACAAGCAAGCTTTTTATCCTCAGACGATGATGACACGTGAGGTCATGGCTTCATATGTAAATGGCGCTTTGAAGTACCTTCAGGCACATAATCTTACCCAAAAAGAAGTGAAATTATATGATGTGTTAAACGCCTCGCTCAAAAAAACTGAAACACCTGAGGGTGTTAAACTTGACTTTGCGCTCACAAACTCATCAAATGAATCATATGATATCGAATACGGCTCAGGACAGGAATATGATATTGTGGTGTTAGATGAGAATGGAAATGAAGTCTATAGATGGTCTTATGGGAGAGCTTTTATCATGATGATGGTGATGAAAACGATTCAGCCAAATGAAGTGATTGAATATAATAGCGTTTGGAATGAAACAGATAATGATGGCAATAAGCTTTCAAAAGGCACTTACACCATTCGATTTGAAACTTCATTCATTTACAATGGATTATCCTTTACATTTGAAGATTCTTTAGACCATGTCATTGAATAATCGATGAAATGAATTACTGACATCTATTGATCATTGGTTAGAGTAATAAATTAAGCCTTGGAATGTCAACACTAAACTAGACAACTTTTTTAAGGTGTAAATATTTGAGCGAGAATGCACAAAATAAAAAAATGTATGCTATCATGCAAAAGGGATATAGAATTTAAAAAAAGAACTCTATGAAAGCTCCACTAGCGCAAGTAGCGTAGACGACCTATATTTGATTTTTCAGGTTTTGTAATATGTACTCAGAGATTCACAAAGTTAATTTATAATTCAGGTTAGGAAATTAATGATATCTTTTTACTTCACAATAAAGTATCATTTAAGGTAGGGAATCATTGACACGAATGATTACAAAATATAAGGAGTACTCAAAATGATAAAAGCATATTTGGCGGCGTCTTCAATGCTATATGAAGGTGAAGATATTGAAATAAGATATAGTTTAATACAAGATGATTCGCTCATAAAAAATGAAATGATTTATATAGAATACGTAAAGCCAGTGCTAGTTGGGATGAAATCGGTTCTTACCTTGCTAATGAAACTTGAAAAGTACAAAGAAGATGAAATCAATATCATTTTTAATGATCCTTCCTTGCATGAAATTATAAAGGGAACGAGTACCACGAAGAACGGCGAGGTTTTAAAGATGGCAAGTAAGATGAGAAAAGAACTATCTAAATTTAAGAATCTTTCTTTTACAAATGTTTTTAAGACGAAAGAACCCTTAGCGGATTGGAAGATGGTCTTAGAAATTCAAAATAATGAATCTGCTCAATAATATGATCTATGAAAAAACAGCTTGCTTTTGTACAGGCTGTTTTTTTATCGGGTGTATTCTCACATTGAGAGTAAGTGAAGAAAACGATGAAGTTTAGTCTTTTATGTGATTTAAGCATCAAAGTTATTGGCTAAAATAGAGCTGATGAGGTTTTCAAGATGATTGAGTTCAGTACCCTCACGAAGTGCGCCCTGTTCAAGGCGCAAGGTTTCAATAGATGCCCTGAGTTCTAGCAGGAAGTGATTTAGACTGTCCCTCTGGATTTCATGTGATTTAAGGGATAGATTGAGTGCCCCTTTATACTCAGAGAGTTTTCTTAGCGAATGCTGAATAGCGTTGATATCTAAGGACTCTACTGAGAATATATCTTTCGTAAGGAGTCTGATGTTTTCTTTTTCAGCTTCAATATGGAATAGCAAATTGATGTGAATCGTTGTATCATCGAGCAAAAGGTCTTCGCTTTCCAGTTTATTCCAGCTAAAGGTGGCAGTCTGACTGACCTGTTGCTCTTCGGTGGCAAGGATAGACCCACTTAGGGTTTGAATTGTGCTGCCAATCTGCTTTTTAATATACACGATGCTTACGAAACTGATAATGAGTATTGCAGTAATTCCCGCCAATAAATTGATAAAGAGGCTTGTAGTTGCTCTGCTGAATTTGTCATTGTCCATAATGCCGATGATCTTCCAGCCTGTCGTTGGATTAGTAACATAGGAAACGTAATATCGACTTGAATTATTCTCAAAACTAAAACTAGAAGCATCAGCTTGATATATTTGAGTGATAAGGTCATCGCTCAAGAGCGATTTTGGAATTGAATTGTCGAGATTATCCATTATAAACAAGTGATCGTCATCCATTTTTAACAAAATGAAGATAGAGCCTTCATTGTATGTTTCAAAATGATGGATTAAATCAGATAAATCATCGAGATAGATATCAATTGCAAGAACCCCTTTAAAGGCATTTTCTTTATCTGTAACGGTTTTAGAACCTGTGATGACGTGTTTGTTCGTAGTGGTGTCAATATAGGGCTTTGTCCACACAAAGTCAGGTGCAGCGTTAATAGCGTTGATATACCAAGGTCTCTGTTTTGCTTCCCAAGTTGTACTCGAAAGCGTTTCTGAGGTGTCGGGCCATGAAATTAACTTTTTAGTGCCAAAAATTTTATTTTCAGGGGTAAAGTAGGCAAATGCAGTGGAATCATAAACTTGATAGAAGTTTTTTAAAAGCTCAAGCGTGGAGTCGTAATAACGCTCAGGTTCATCTGATACATATTGAATGAGCTCATTTTTAGAGAGCATCTCCGCAGCACTCTCGAGATTGGAAAAGAAGTCTGTAATGGAGAGATTATATTGTTTAACAGAGCGATCAAAAGTCTCTGTGTAATTATTGGTTAAAATGTTTTGATAGGTATATCTATAAATATTTACGATGAGAAAAAGCGCAATAAGCACATATGCAATGACTTTGAGCATCTTGTTATTCAATGATTTGAGCATACAGAAACCTCCCTAAAACATGCATAATTATTATAACACATGAGATCGAGACGCGTTTGAATTTGTTCAAAGAAACCAAAGGGGTGACAATTTTTCAAAATTTGATATAATTCATCTAGATTATAAAACACTGGATAAAGAATAGGGGACTTTATATGAAATTGAAGTTTCAAAGGAAAATTGTATGGCCCATCCTATTTTTAATGCTCATGCCCACCGCTTTACTCAGCGTGATGTTCTTTGTCAGCATGCAAAGGCTTTCATATGAAAACACGGTGGAAAAAGTAGAAAATACTTTTGATTTAATTGAAGAGAGAACGCGACGGGTCGAGCCTGAATTTTACACAAAGCAGCGGCTTATAAGCGAATTGACAGGGCTAGATTATATTGATCTGTTTGCCTATGAAGGAACGGAAGGTTTATACGTCAATAGAGGTCAATTAAAATTGAGTTTGGAGGCATTTAAACTCAAATATATGGACAATACGAGATACGAGGTTCGAAGTAGAATTTATGAGAATTTAGACATCACAGTATATGGTGTAATAGATAGACAGGCTATTTTATGGCAGACTTTGGCCCTCTATAAACCCTATCTCATATTAATTGTCATTTCGGCATTGATTTCGCTTAAAGTGATACACCTCACATCGGATAGTCTATCGAGGCCCGTCTCTATATTGCTTGAAGGGTATAATGATATCATAGCAGGTAATTTTAAAAAGGACATCGAAATCAAACGTGAAGACGAACTGGGACTTTTAGGTCAGGCATTTAATGAGATGAAAGCGCAAATTGCCCTTGGGAGCAATAAATTTTTGCAAATGAAACGATTTAATGAAGAGATCCTTCAAAGCATTTCCACTGGGATTATCACTACAAATGAAGTTGGCGAAATCAGAAATTGCAATGACTTTGCATTTAACATGATCGAGCGGGTTATGTGTTTGGATCGGCAAAGACCCAAGATCATAAGGGTTTTAATGACGCAGATAAACGAAACTATAGAACGCATGGATACCATTAACAGAGTGAGTAGTTTTAACGAGTATAACACCAAAGCTGTGGTCTACTTGGATGTGACGACAACCTTGATGAAAAGTGCATCGGGAGAATTTGTCGGGGTGATTTGCAGCTTTAATGATATTACCAGCAGAAAGAAAATTGAAGAGAATGTAGAGCGAATTGACAGATTGGCTTCGCTTGGTCAGTTGGCGGCTGCCCTTGTTCATGAGATAAGGAATCCGCTTTCAGGGATAAAAATGGGTGCTCAAATACTCAACAAACGCCTAAGTGAGCACCTTGAACCTTCAGAACAAAGCATCTTTGAAGCGATGATTAAGGAGACGGATCGGTTGGATGTGCTCATGACGGATCTTTTGAATTTTTCAAAACCTAAAATGCCTAAATTTCAAATTGTGGATTTGTTTGAGATTATTGATAGAGCTCTTCTCTTTTCGGATAAGAAAATAAAAGAAAAAGGAGCATCCATAGAGATTGACAATCAAATGCGAGGCGTACAAGTGGTCTTTGATAAGGGGCAACTGATGCAGGTTTTTTTAAATATAATAGCAAATGCCCTTGATGCGATACAGGCTGATGGCAATTTGAAAATCAAAGTGAAACAACCAGGTGAACCAATTGATGAGATGTTATTGATTTCGGTTGAAGATAATGGTTCAGGGATCAAGAAAGAAAATATGAACGCCATCTTTGACCCCTTTTTCACCACAAGGGAGATGGGAACAGGGCTAGGTCTTTCGGTTGTTCATAAATTAATCACTTCAAATAAGGGACATATCGAAATTGATAGCATAGAAGATGTGGGGACTGTTGTCAAAATATATTTACCCATGTATAGGAGAGCGTGATGAATACCAAAATTCTGATAATTGATGATGAAGAGATTCTTAGATTGACACTTGGAGAAGGTCTCAGCGACTTGGGTTATGATACTGAAACAGCTGCTGATGGCAGTGAAGGCATAAAGAAGCTGAAACAATTTGAGCCAGATGTCGTTTTGCTTGATATGAGGTTAAAATCTGAAAGTGGTTTGGAAGTCGCCAAAAAAATCAAGCTGGCAGATGAATATGTGGAAATCATCATTATGACCGCCTATGCAGACATCAGCACTGCCATAGAGGCTATAAAGCTAGGCGCCACTGACTATATAAAAAAACCATTGGATCTCGACGAAATTCAGGTGAATATCTCTAGAGCAATTGCAAATCAGAGTATGAAGAAAAAACTGAAACTTTATGAGGAAAAGGAGCAAAAATCGGAGAACACCTTCATCAGCAAAGACCCCATTATGGAGGATATCAAGAAAAAGATGGCGATTTTGGCTGAAAATGATTCTGTAACTGCCCTTATCAGCGGTGAAACTGGGACGGGAAAAGAGGTGGTGGCGAACTATATTCATAAAAATGGTGCTAGAAAAGAATCTATGATGCTCAGTGTGAACTGTGCTGCAATTCCAAAGCAGCTTCTTGAAAGTGAGCTGTTTGGTTTCGAAAAAAATGCTTTTAGCGGTGCAAACTCTAGAAAGAAGGGGCTTTTGGAAATGGCACAGGGAGGCACTTTGTTTTTAGATGAACTTGGAGAGATGCCAATGGACATACAGTCTAAAATTCTCAGATTCTTAGAAACGAGAAAATTCAATAGAATCGGGGGATTAGAGGAAATAGAAGTGGATATCAGAATTATTGCAGCGACGAATAAGAATCTTGAAGAGGCCATTGAAAAGAAAGAATTTAGATCAGATCTTTATTATAGACTAAATGTAGTGCCAATTCACATGCCACCTCTGAGAGAGAGAAAAGTTGATATTATAGAGCTTTCAAAATATTTTTTAGATATCTACAACGTCAAATTTAAAAAGAGTTTCAAGGGATTTACCAACAGTGCTGTCGAGGGATTGCTCGCCTATCAATGGCCCGGTAATATAAGAGAGCTAAAGAACATCATAGAGCGCATTGTAATTCTCAATCACTCAGACTATATTGACGTAGATCAGCTTCCAAGTGAAGTGAGAAACCAAAAGTCAAAAGAGAGTTCTATGGAACTTTTGCAAGAAAATAATGCATTTATTGAAGCGGGATTTTCCCTCGAAGAGAAAGTTGCAAATCTTGAAAAGTACTATATTTCTATGGCACTGGAAATTGCCAAAGACAATTTTAGTGCCACTTCAAAGCTCTTAGGCATTTCGAGACACTCACTTAATAGAAGGATGAAGAAGTACTATGAAGAAGATAATTCAGAATTAAAGCTCAAATAAACTAAAACTTCAGTTAGAACAACACACATAAAAAGTGCTCGAAATCAAACACACTGTTCGATTTCGAGCACTTTTTATGTGCGATATTTTACATATAAGTCATAATTGTTACCGAAAAGTCATTGTATTCAGTCGTTTCAATGGAATTTCAGTTTGGCATACATATTGCAAAATATAGTGGTGTACTTGAAATTTAATAGGAGGTAATAATGGAAAAAACGGCTTTGAAAAATGCAGTTGAAAGGGGACGAGAAGTTACAGGTCATGGCGAAGTAGCCTCTTATATTCCAGAACTTGCAAAGGGGGATCGTGATGCACTTGGGGCGTGTATCTTTGACACAGATGGAAATCTAATTTTAGAAGGCGATTATAAGACGAAATTTACTATCCAGAGCGTTTCAAAGGTAGTTACCCTAATATGCGCCTTGATTGATAATGGCAAGGAGGCGGTGTTTTCCAAAGTGGGAAACGAGCCATCCTCTGATCCATTTAACTCACTTTTAAAACTGGAAATAGAAGAAAACCACAAGCCTTTGAATTCCTTTATCAATGCTGGCGCGATCGTTTGTACATCACTTGTAGCTGGGGATAATGGCATCGAAAAGTTTACGAGAATCTTAGGGATGATTAGAAAACTGGCGAATAATGAAAGCATAGAAGTGAACTATCCAGTTTTTAGATCGGAGAAATTGACGGGGAATACCAATCGTGCAATTGCTTATTTTCTAAAAGGGGCTGGGATTATTGAAAAAGATGTGGAGGACATACTGGATACTTATTTCAAATGTTGCTCTATTGAGGTGGAAGTTGAGGACATTGCAAAGATAGCTTCTGTAATTGCCAATAATGGCATTGCACCGTGGTCTAATGAATTAATTATACCGAAAGAGGTCAATCGAATTATAAAGGCTACCATGTCAACATGCGGTCTTTACGATTCTTCAGGAAAGTTCTCTGTGGATGTTGGCATTCCAGCTAAGAGTGGTGTGGGCGGATGCATTATGGCAGTGGTTCCAAATAGAATGGGAATTGCTGTGGTAGGACCGGCACTTGATAAGCACGGCAATAGTGTTGCAGGCATAAAGGTTATGGAGTCGCTTTCAAGAGAACTCGAACTCAGTATTTTCTAGGTTAAAAGTACTTTAAAATCAAAAAAATAAAAGGGGGATCATTAAATGTTGGATTTTATCAATGATTTTATATCATTTGGAAATAACTTGCTCTGGTCGTATGTTCTGATTTTTTTACTTATAGCAGTAGGGGTTTATTTTACAATTTATCTCAAGTTTTCACAGTTTAGATTTTTCTTTGAAACCTTTAAGATTTTGGGTGGTAGTAAAAAAGCTGTGGAAGGCAAGGCAAAAGCAGGGGTTTCATCCTTTCAGGCATTTTGCATAAGCGTTGCTTCTCATGTTGGCACAGGGAACTTAGCAGGCGTTGCCATAGCAGTTACAGTTGGCGGGCCAGGTGCAATTTTTTGGATGTGGATTATCGCACTTTTGGGATCTGCTTCGAGCTTTGTTGAAAATACACTGGCGCAAATCTATAAAGTTAAAGATAAAAATGGCTATAGAGGCGGACCTGCATACTATATGGAGAAAGCCCTTGGCAAGAGAAATTTAGGTATCATATTTTCAATATTAATTACGATTTCATTTGGACTGGTATTCAACTCAGTTCAGGCGAATACGATCATTTCTTCACTTGAAGGGGCATTTGGTCTGAGTAAAGTGGTTGGTGCTTTAATCTTAATTTCGCTAACAGCATTGGTTATATTTGGTGGTGTCAAGAGAATTGCTCAAGTAGCAGAAGTTATTGTACCTGTCATGGCAGTTGCATATGTTTGCGTTGCATTTTTTGTCGTCTTTAAAAATATAACTGAACTTCCCAATATATTCAGATTGATTTTTGAAGGTGCGTTTGGTATTGAGCAAGTGACAGGTGGTGGGCTTGGTGCAACCATTATGATGGGGATCAAGAGAGGCCTCTTCTCAAATGAAGCGGGTATGGGAAGTGCACCGAATGCCGCGGCCACAGCAGAAGTGAGCCATCCTGTAAAACAAGCCATCATGCAAGTATTTGGTGTGTTTATTGATACGATTGTGATTTGTAGCTCGACAGCTTTTATCATATTGGTTTCAAGTATTCCAGAGAGTGCGAATCTCACGGGGATACAATTGACGCAAGCAGCCCTTTCTTCACAGGTTGGTGCGTGGGGCAACCTGTTTATTGCAACTTGTATATTTCTGTTTGCATTCAGTTCTATACTTGGGAATTACTATTATGGAGAATCCAATATTGAATTCATGAATGGCAGTAAAACCGTTTTAACGCTATTTAGATTATCTGTAATTGGCATGGTCTTTTGGGGCTCGTTGTCATCGCTTGACATTGTTTGGAATATGGCGGATTTATTTATGGGGCTCATGGCAATTATGAACCTGCTTGTCATCTTTAAACTTAGAAAAGTTGTCCTAAAAGTACTTGAGGACTTTATTGCTCAGAAAAGAGCGGGTAAAGATCCTGTTTTCCACGCTGAATCCATAGAAGGATTACTTCATGCTGAGTGCTGGGAGCAGAATGGAGATGATGCCAAAGAAAGAGACGTAAATCAAAATGCCGCTTGAAAATGCTGAATCCACAATTGAATTTAGAGGTAGCGGTTATCGCTTGAATATAGAAACTTTGACTTCATGATTCAAATAGCGTATAATCTATTCTATATTTACGAATAAATATGATGAGGTAAAATGGTAAAATGATTAGATAATCTTATTCAGTTTTTAGGAGTTGTAGTCGTGCAGGGGAATTCACATGAATCTCTTCTTTTTGAGAGGGTGTTGTGTATTCTAGTAGTTGACTATGGGTTTTGGATAAGATTCTAAGTGCATCGTATTTAATTGATTTGTAGCATATGATTAGTCTAATATTGACGGCTGTGTTTTAATATCAATTTGTAAAATGATTCTTATGACCTTTCCATGACTTTATAGCTTGGAAAGGTTTTTTTTATTTATGCCATTGCGCAGGCAATCCAGTAGAGAGGGCGGACTGAGTGTCCGATTTTTTATTAAATTTGAGCTTTAGATTAGAAAGGAGTGGATAGTTTATGAAAGGTCCAGATAAGACGAAACTTTATCCAAATGAAAATATAAAAACAGTTTGTTATATCAGTAATTTACCCAAGAAGGTAAATGTTGAAATTGGGGAATACACTTATTACAGTGATAACAAAAAATCACCGGAGAAATTTTATGAGCGTATTGAGCATCATTATGAATTCATAGGGGATAAACTCATAATAGGAAAATTTTGTGCTATTGCAGAGAATATTAGATTTATTATGAACGGCGCAAACCACAGAATGGATGGAATTACAACCTACCCCTTCAATATCTTTGGTTCTGGGTGGGAAAAGGTTACACCTTCAACAGAAGAGTTCCCTTTTAAGGGCGACACGGTAATTGGGAATGATGTTTGGATAGGTCAGAACGTCACCATTATGCCGGGTGTTAAAATTGGGGATGGCGCTATTATTGCAGCCAACTCAACAGTGACTAAAAATATAGAACCCTATGCAATTTATGGGGGCAATCCAGCAAAGTTCATTAAGAAACGCTTCAGTGATGAAAAAATTGAACGCTTACTAAAACTTCAATGGTGGAACTGGGATGAAGAGAAGTTATTTGAAAATCTTGAAAACCTAACGTCTGGGAAGGGCTTATTTTAATTATTAAAACCGTAGTTAAAATCAGATAGGAGTTTACTGGAGGACAATATGATTAGAAAATTTAAAACAAAAGACTTTGAGGACGTGATGGATTTATGGTTGTCCACTAATATACAGGCCCACAGTTTTATTCACAGAGATTATTGGACAAGCAATTATGAGCTGGTTAAGGAGATGCTTCCAAACGCTGAATTATTTGTACATGAGAGAGATGGAAAAGTCATGGCTTTTATGGGAGTTGATAATGGCTATATAGCGGGAATCTTTGTATCAAATGAAGTGCAATCGCAGGGCATTGGAAGGCAGCTACTTGAAAGAGCAAAGGCGGTCTATGATGAGCTGAGTTTAACGGTCTATCAAAAGAATGAAAAGGCCATAGCGTTTTATCAAAGAGAACAGTTTGTAATTCGGCAAGAAAAGACGGATGAAAACACCAATGAAATAGAATATTTAATGATGTGGCGTAAATCTTCTCTTTAAAGGAATTGTCTTTACATGAAATATAAAAGGGATATGTGAACTCCGTGGTGGTTCAGACAGTCTACGGTTCGTGGGTGTTTTTCTATGAGTGTCTGAAATATAATATTCTCGTAGAAAGGTGGTGTCGGTTTGGAACAAGTGAAAGTAGGAAAGTTCATTGCAACCATGAGAAAGCAACTGAATTTAACCCAGAATGAATTGGCCGAACTCATTGGAATCAGTAGTAAAACAGTGAGTAAATGGGAGTGTGGAAACGGGATGCCCGAATTATCTCTGATGCTGCCACTTTGCAAAATATTAAAAATTAATCTAAATGAGTTATTTTCAGGAGAAAAGTTGACCGATGCAAACTATAAAAAGAAAGCGGAGGAAAACATAATGAAACTTATTGAGGATTCGGAGAAGAACAAAGAAAATATTGTCGGTGGGAGAGCGTTGGGAAAAGTTGCTAATATTGACCTAAATGTAAGTGCAACGCATCGGACGAATACTGAGTTTTGGGATACCATAGGCAGTGAGTTTTTAGGCGTGACGGCACTGCCTAAATGGGGGGGATATTTGCCAACAGAGGAAAAGCTAAAGCTACTTGGCAACTTGTCAAACAAAAGTGTGCTGGAAATAGGCTGCGGAAATGGACGTTCCTTAAAATATGTTGCGGATTTGGGTGCAACTGAATTGTGGGGAATAGATATCTCTGAAAATCAAATTAAACGAACTAAGGCGTATCTTCAAACAGAATCAATTGACGCAAAGCTCGTCTGCTCACCCATGGAAAATCGATGTGGGTTGCCAACTGATTATTTTGATTTGGTTTATTCTGTATATGGAATTGGATGGAGTACAAATCTCGATAAAACCTTTGAGCTCATACATTCTTACTTAAAAAAAGAGGGATTATTTATATTTGGGTGGTCACATCCGATTCATAAATGCGTATCCTTTGAAGGTGGAAAACTCGTGTTTAGCAATTCCTATTTTAATGAAGAATGGTATTGTGGGGACATGAGCGATAAAGCGATTATGCTCTCTAATCGCAAGATGAGTACGTATATCAACGCATTGGCAAGAAACGGTTTTGTTATAGAATCATTCATCGAAGAAACAGATAAAGAGAGGGCAATGAACTCAGAGACTGATTTCGGGAAAAAAGCTCTGATGTTGCCAACTGCCTTTGTGATTAAAGCCAGGAAATTATAGATTTCGACTGGGATTCATCTCAGATTACCTTCGTGTTTATCATTCCACAGATTGATTAGCGATGACACCACTGGCAGAACAATAAAAAAAACAATTGAAATAGCAGGATAAATAAAAGAAAAACCCAATATTGCTATGATGCTGAGAAAAATGAGAGCGACAAACATGCGTGTGAATTTGTTGCTTTTCGCTTGTCTCAGCTTTTTTATTTCCTCGATCTTGCCCTTTTCGATTCCCTCGAAAATAACTCTTTGCATAGAGTGAAAGCTCATAAATATTAAAAAGAATATAATGTCATACCCAAGTGCTGGAACTACCTGATTTGGATTTTCAATAACCCACTTTGTGAAAACGGGAAATAACGTGATGAAAAATAAATAGATGATGTTTCGCCATAGAACCTTGGCACTGACTTCATTACAAATTGAAAATAAGTTATGATGTCTTACCCATTGAGCTCCTATGACAATAAACGTGACAAAAAGTACAATAATGGCACGCAATAACTCGACGATTGCGCCTATATCAAATTCTTTAGGTAGTGGAATATCCAGCACCATAAGTGTAATGACAATGGCAATAACAGCATCACTAAAGGCTTCTAATCGGTTACTCGACATATGACTCTCCTCTGTGTCGTATAAATTTTTAATTCATATTGATTTATTTTTATACCCATCTTTCTTAGAGGTATAACGCGTACTTGTTAAGGGCTAAATATAGGCATACTGGATATCGTTTTTTGGTCAACCAACAATTGTGAAAATGCACGGCTTATTGCCAATAAGCCGTGTAGAATATAAAGCAGAATATATAAAATAGAACCTATCAGTTTTGCACGGCTGTAATTTTAACATTTCTGCATGGCTGTAAAACCGAATTGGCCTTTCCAACATTGCCGCAAACCCATATGAGCATAAACTCAGTATGTATTTTTAGATACTTACGAAAACCTAAACAGCTGGGTAGAAGAGGGATTCTCAAAGCACTTAATTTGTATTTGCTTTCGATATTTTGAAGGTGGAATGCCAAGTTGTTTTTTAAAAGAGGTGGAAAATCCCGCAACGGTTTCAAATCCCAAACGCTTTGAAATTTCCTCAATAGAGAGGGCGGAATCCGACAGTAGATGAACAGCTTGATCGGCTTTTTTTAACAAGATGTACTCAGTAATAGTGTGACCAGTAAACTGCTTAAATAGTTTTTTCAATTTGGTAGGACTCATATTTGCGATATGTACAAGACTAGATTGCTTGATTTTATCTGTATAGTGAGAATTGATATATTCAATAACACGCAAAATGTCTGCGGCATCTGCACTGTTTTCAAGAATTCGATCACTGCCCATATCAATTAAAGCAGACATGAGCTCATATGCTTTTGCAACATAATAGAGTTCGGCGGCCATTCCGAGCAGATTGCTCTTTTGGATTTCAGCGAGCGCATTCATCATTTCTAACGACCAGTTGTGATCCGCACCCATATTTTTCAAAATGGTAAGGGGCTCTGGTACGGCAGAAGTAAAGGCGGTTCCAAAATGCTTTTTATAAAATATAGGCGCATACATAACTTCGGTATAAGCAATTTTGTTGCCTGGGTGCATAACTGTACTGGTAGGATTCCCTTGCTCCTCAAAGAAAGCAATAACTTTACCAGGAGGCAAGTGCCTTCCATAGTCCAATCGGAGGGCGATATAGCATAGCTTATCCTGCATCTTTAGGACGATATCTTCTAAGAAAATAAAATCACACTTTGTAATAACAAAATATTTTTCATGAACTAAGTACCAAAAATAGCCTCTTGTCCTAGTGCCATCTCCACAAAGATAGACACCGCATCCAAAAGGATTTTCTTCCTGAATGGCCATCCCCATGGATAGGCACATGTTATATAACATTTTTTCAAGCATTATTTATACCTTTCTTTTTCTAAGGGACATTTATTTTTATTTACAAGACATAGATGTTTACATGCAATTGTCAATAGAGTGAACAACCTATATACTTGCAGTAATCCAAGCGTTGAATAATTATATGGTAGCATAAGGTTTACTTTATTGCGAGATTCTAAGGTGTATTCATATTCAATTTTTTCTATAAGACATCAGGAATCAATATAAATTGACCTGATAATGACAGTGTTGAGGAGGCGCTAAAATGGCAACTAAAAAAGATAGTATACGGACATTTTTAATTCATGAATTTGGGATGGAAAAGGGACGAGAGCTCTATGAACATCAGCAGATGAAACTGCTGTACTTAATTCGATCATCAGAACATTATACGAAGTCTCAACAGAAGACGCTTTCAAAGACTATCTTACCTCGCATTGCAATGTTTCAAATTCTTTCAGAAGAAATGGAAAATGCAGAGGCATTATTGGAAGCCTATATGTGTTACACCGTAGCACCTACAATGCGTGAAAAGTTCAAGAAAATTGATAAAATGCCATATGGATATGCGATTTTTAGTCGTGTTTTTCCATTGCTTATGAAGAGAAGTGATCTTTGGGAGGCTAAAATTTCATTAAAGACGAAAGATGAACTTGGAATTGATATTTATCGATGTTTATGGCACGATGCCTGCGTCGAAAATGATTGTCCTCAGATTTGCAAGCACTTTTGCAAATGCGATGATATTATGTACTCTGACCTTTCCAGCTTCGGATTTCAAAGAACACAGACCCTTGGTCTAAATGGCTCAAAATGTGATTTTATTTTTTTTAGAAAATAGGAGAGAGGATCATATCAATGCTCAGTTCTATATCGAGCTCACTTTTTAATTCATCTCTTTGAATGCCACGCATGAAGGCTGGAGCATAGCATCTGTAACTGGTTTAGCCTTACCATTACTTGCTTTTCTTTACTACCTCACAGAAAAAGAATAGACTAACTTTTACACATATTGAAAGATGGTTTTCAATATGTTACTGTTAACCTAATAACGGAGACTGTGAGGAAATAGAATGGATGATGTAAAGATAGGGTCAATAATAACCTTTGGCAGCTATAATTGGCGAGTTCTCAATAGGCAGAACGATGAGATTTTAGTGATAACAGAAGAAATTATAGAACAGCGTTCATATCATGATGCATACAGCGATATCACTTGGGCTGAGTGTGGGTTGAGGGCATATCTAAATGGTGAATTTTATAACCGCTTTAGTGATGCAGATAAGGCCAAGATTGTTACAGTGCTAAATGAAAATCTTGACAATCAATGGTTTGGGACAGCAGGGGGGGCTGAAACGCAAGACAACATATTTTTATTAAGCCTTGATGAAGTCTGTAGGTATTTTGGAGACAGCATATCAAAATTATATGACCGCGGCAAAAATCAAAGATACTGGTTTGAAAGAAAAGACGAGAACAACATAAACAGGTTGGCGAGACTCCAAGGGAAAAACTATTGCTGGTGGTGGTGGCTTAGATCGCCAGGTCGTGTTGGCAAAAAAGCTGTATATATCTGGGGAACAGATGGGACTATTGGCATTCAGGGCAATAACATATTGAAGGGAAATGTCAGCGATGGGAAATGTACCGGCGGCGTTCGACCTGCTTTATGGATTAAGCTATCGCCAGATAATTAGAGTTTAAGTAAAAAAAATATTGTAAAAAAGTTTCGAAACCCCTTGACCTAAAGTTAAGTTTAGGTGGTAATATGGTCTTATTGAAGATTCATATCAGACTAAATAGAATTTGGTCAACAAGGAGGTACACGAAAATGAATAATGACAAATTAATATTAACTGAAGAGTGGGATAAAGTCTTCCCCAAAAGTAACTTGGTCAATCATAGAAAAATCACATTTCACAATCGCTATGGCATAACACTTGCAGCAGATTTATATGAACCTAAAGAAATCAGTGGAAAGGTTGCAGCAATTGCGGTATCAGGGCCATTTGGTGCTGTGAAAGAACAATCGTCAGGTTTATATGCGCAAACTATGGCTGAACAAGGCTTTCTCACCATTGCGTTTGACCCTTCATTTACAGGCGAAAGTGGTGGATTTCCACGTGATGTGGCATCCCCTGATATTAACACAGAAGATTTTTCAGCAGCTGTTGATTTTCTGGCAACGCTGGAAAGTGTTGATTCAGAGCGAATTGGAATTATTGGCATCTACGGCTGGGGCGGTATGGCGCTTAATGCAGCGGCAATAGACACGCGAATTAAGGCGACAGTCACTTCCACAATGTATGATATGACACGCGTCACTGCAAATGGCTATTTTGATTCGATGACAAGTGATCAGCGTTATGAACTGCGCCAACAGCTAAGCGCTCAAAGAACCGAGGATTACAAAAGCGGAACCTATGCAAAAATAGGTGGATTACCAGAGAGTGCACCAGAAGAAGCCCCTTTCTTTTTAAAGGATTATGTTGATTACTACAAAACAAAACGTGGTTATCATAAAAACGCTTTAAACTCAAATAATGGATGGAATATAACGTCACCACTTTCACTGTTAAACATGCCAATTCTCAAATATTCAAGTGAAATTAGAAACGCTGTTCTGATGATTCATGGAGAAAAGGCACATTCAGTTTATTTTAGCAAAGATGCATACAAAGAGCTAACGGGCGAGAACAAAGAATTGATGATTATTCCAAACGCAGTTCATACGGATTTGTATGATAGAATGGACGTCATTCCATTTGATAAAATCAAAGCGTTTATGGACACCTATCTTGTGTAAAAAACATGCCACAATAGGACTGGAATCTCCAATATTTTAAAGGTGAAATCTATTATGAAATAAGTAATTAGACCATAGAAGCGAATGCTTCTATGGCCTTTTTTATCTCCAATTACTTTGATATAATTAAAAGCAGAGAGATATACTGCGTTGGTGTTTTATCGTAGGTGATGTCCTATAAAGGCAGCAGATATCATGAGCAACGGAATAGATACATGAGAAAATAGGAGGGGTTTTTATGGAAGTCAGCATTCGAAGTGCAAAGATGACGGATTTGGAAGAAATTGTTGAAATTGAAAAAGCGTGTTTTCCGCCAGCAGAAGCGGCAGAAAGAGAGACCATATTAGAGAGAATGACTCAATTTCTCGAAAATTTCTTTGTAGCGGAAATAGAAGGCAAATTGGTTGGGTTCATCAATGGCTGTACTACAGACAGCGAAGTCATATTTGACGAGATGTTTCACGATACAAAGCACCATGTGAAAACAGGGCGATATATGGCTATATTTGGGTTGGATGTCATGAGTGAGAACAGGCGGAAGGGCATCGCTGAACAGCTCATAAAAACCTTTTTAAATCATGCCAGAGAAGAATCAAAGATAGGGGTCAGCCTCACTTGCAAGGAGACTCTCATTACCTATTATGAAAAATTTGGATTTAAAAATAAAGGGGTATCAGACTCTGTACATGGTGGGGCTGTGTGGTATGATATGATGTGTGATTTGAATTAGAGAGAGCTGAGATAGTTTATTTGGTGGAAATGCTGAAATAAGGTAGAATATATCAGCGAAGTTGTTGTTATAATATTGACATAATGATTTTTCAAGTGGTATAATGTCATAGATTTGAATGTCGGATTCAGGTTATGGAAGTTGGGTGCAATTCCCACGCAAGTCCGTTGCTGTAAGTCACTGATACTTTGCAAGAGCCACTGGAAGAAATTCTGGGAAGGTGTCAAAGTAGCGTTCTCATATGAATGTAGGTGATAAGCCAGAATACTTACCTGTCTCCTGCCACAGATTTTGTGGTGCATACAGCCCTGCGGACAACCGGGGTCATGGATGAGAATGAGGAGTGCTTTCCCAGAAAGTATGTCTTATATTTCGTACATAAACGAACGTCTGCGAGCCATTGCAGGCGTTTTTTGTCTGTCTCTGGCTGTGTTTTGTTAAATAATTATCATAACAAAAGATTCATTGGCGCTGCATTCAAACCAAATGTAGAAAGAGGAGTGTCAGAAGATGAAGAAAGATGTAAAAAAATTAGGAATCGTATTACTTATTTTAAGTTTGATTTTGGGAACAGTAGGATGTGGCGCAAAGACCACTTCAGAAGAACCAGCTGAGGCAGTAGCTGTTGAACAGCAACCAGCAGGTGAAACAACTGAAGTAGAGGCTGTGACAACAGATCAGGAAGCAGCGGATAAAGTTGCATCATTAATTGATGCAATTTATGTGCAAGAGCGCACAGATGAAACCGATGCACAGTGTGCAGCTGCTAAAGAGGCATGGGATGCTCTGACTGATGCTCAAAAGGCTTTGGTAGAAGGTGAATTTGCCGATCCAGATTATTTTGGCAGAGATACTGGAGATGCTTCTCTTGACTTCCCGCTTAATGAAGACAACATTGGAGAGAATGAACTGTTGGTTGTGAGCTTTGGTACGTCTTTTAACGGCAGTAGAGCAGAAGATATTGGCGGTATAGAAAAGGCATTACAGGAATCCTATCCAGAGTGGTCAGTGCGAAGAGCCTTTACAGCTCAAATTATCATCAATCATATTCAAGCACGTGAAGGCATCAAAATTGACAACGTTCAACAGGCATTGGAACGCGCAGTGAACAACGGCGTTAAAAACTTAATCGTGCAACCGACACACTTGATGCATGGTGCAGAGTATGACGAGCTAATTGGCGTATTAGACGAATACAAAGATAAATTCGAATCTGTTGTGGTTTCTGAGCCGCTTTTAGGAGAAGTTGGATCGGATGCAACTGTAATCAATTCAGATAAGGAATATGTAGCAAAGGCTTTAACAGCTGAGGCGGTAACAGCATCAGGCTATGAAAGTTTAGAAGCGGCAGCGACAGAAGGGGTTGCCTATGTATTCATGGGACATGGAACATCACATACTGCCAATGTAACTTACAATCAGATGCAAACACAAATGAAGGAACTTGGATATGACAATGTCTTTATTGGAACGGTTGAAGGGGAACCAGAAGAGACTGCATGTGACGTGGTTATTGAAGCTGTTCATGCTGCGGGTTATACAAAAGTGATTTTACGTCCAATGATGGTTGTTGCTGGCGATCATGCTAACAATGACATGGCTGGTGCTGACGATGACTCGTGGAAAAGCCAATTTGAGGCTTCAAAACAGTTTGATAATGTGGATTGCCAAATTGCTGGTCTTGGCGGTATTGCTGAAATTGAACAATTATATGTTGCACATGTTGCAGCTGCGATTAAATAAGGTGATTTTATGAAGATAAATGCAAAAATAAAATCAAAACAATTGATTGTTTTTTTCACCTTCGCCATGATGGTTATGGCGCTGATGGGCTGTGAAAATAAAAAAGAAGCAGTTATTGAGAATGAAGCAGATTTAATAAATTCTGGACTTGCAGATGGCCTTTATAGTGCTGAATTTAGTACAGACAGTAGCATGTTTCATGTCAATGAAGCCAATGACGGGAAAGGTGTTCTAAAAGTAGAGGATGGTAAAATGACTATCCATGTCAGCCTGGCCTCTAAGAGTATTTTGAATTTATATAATGGAACAGCAGAAGCGGCACAACAAGAGGGCGCTGTGTTGCTTGAACCGACTTCAGATAATGTGACATACAGCGATGGCATAAGTGAGGAAGTCTATGGATTTGATATTCCAGTTCCAGCCATTGACGAGGAATTTGCCGTGGCGCTTATAGGCAAAAAGGGCAAGTGGTATGACCACACGGTTAAAGTGTCGAATCCGACGCTAATTGAATAATAAGACAATAAATTTACTTTGTAAGCGCGGCAATTGCCGCGCTTACAAAATTTGTACACTTAGAGAGGGGTTCTTATGAAAAAACTTCTAATTTTCACTTTGGTTTTGTTGATGGTTATGCTTTCAGGATGCACGACAAAAATTGACAATTCAACTGATGACTCAACGGACGAAAATAAGACATCAGAGAATCCATACAACATTGAAGTTTCTCTAAAAGGTGGTTCTGGCAAGACGACGGTAATGTCTCCCACTCAAATAGAGATGACGGATGATGAAGTCATAGCAACGATTGTGTGGAGTAGTCCACATTACGATTACATGTTGGTCAACGAGATCAAATACACGCCTGTCAATGTGGACGGAAACGCCACCTTTGAAATTCCAGTTGTACTGGATGAAGATATGGTGGTCATAGCGGATACCACAGCGATGAGTGAACCGCATGAAATCAGCTATACTTTATATTTTGATTCAAGTACGCTAAATAAGCTCGGGGAAACTGGCGATTCAGAGACATCTATTTCAGTGGAAAGAGAAGAGAGCTCACTGGTTGATATAGACCTGAACAGAACGCTTGGAAATGGATGGGTTTCAGAAGAGCGCATGGCAGTTGACTACGCAAAAAACTTTGGCGTGGATTACTACTCAGGTGGGTACACACTCATATCTGTATCTGACGGAAGCCGTTACTTGCTCGTCCCAGAAGGTGCTGAAACGCCAGAGAATCTAGATGGAGAAATAACGGTCTTACACAAGCCCCTACAAAATATTTACCTTGTTGCCACTTCAGCCATGTGCTTATTTGACGACCTCGATGCACTAGACAGAATTCGATTATCTGGGACAAAAGCTGAAGATTGGTATATTCCAAATGCAAAAGCAAGCATGCAAGAAGGAAAGATTCTCTATGCAGGGAAGTATAGATCACCCGATTATGAACTCATCATGACGAATAAATGTGGACTGGCCATTGAGTCCACCATGATCAATCACAATCCCGAAGTGAAGGAAAAGCTAGAAGAGGTTGGCATTCCAGTATTTATAGATCAATCGAGTTATGAAACACATCCACTTGGACGAACAGAGTGGATCAAATTATATGGTGTTCTCACAGATAGAGAGGACAAGGCAAAAGAACTATTTGATGAACAGTCTGCCTATATGGATGACGTTTCAAAACTTGAAAACACTGGTCAAACGGTGGCATATTTCTACATTAACGCCGCAGGTGATGCCGTCACCAGAAAATCGGGAGACTACGTGGCGAAGATGATCGAACTGGCTGGAGGCAAGTACATCTTTGATGCGTTAAGCGATTCAACAAAGGCCACCAGCACAATTAACCTTGAAATGGAGCAATTTTATGCAACTGCTAAAGAGGCAGATTATATAATATATAATAGTACAATAGGAGGAGAAATCACCTCTATGGAAGAACTCCTCAGTAAGAATAGTCTGTTAAGGGAATTTAAGGCAGTTAAAAACAACCATGTTTGGTGTACGGATAAGAATCTATACCAAGAGACAACTGAGTTGGGCTTGATGATCTGGGATATCCATCAAATGCTCACTGAAGGTGACACTGATATAGAAAAACTGAATTTTATGTATAAATTGAAATGAGAGTAGATAAGTTAGGACGATGAAATGAAAATAACGGGTGAATACACAATAGCAGATGAATATAAAAAAATAGACGGAGACGCAAGGCGAAATTTAAGGTATGCCATTATATTGGTAGCCCTCCTTGGGCTTCTCCTAGCGCTGATTGCTCTGAATATTAATTTGGGAAGTGTTTCTGTTCCGATTAAAGATATTGGCAAAATACTCTTAGGGCATGGAAGTGACTTAACTGAACATGATATTATTTGGAAAATACGTTTGCCGAGAATGATGGCGGCACTTGTCTTAGGCGGTGCACTTTCGCTATCTGGTTTTTTACTTCAAACGTATTTTAACAATCCAATTGCCGGTCCATATGTGCTGGGGATTTCATCGGGTTCTAAGTTGGTGGTTGCTATTGTAATGGTCACTGCCATGAGCAAGCACTATGTGATGAATTCGGCAACTATGATTATAGCAGCTTTTGTAGGAGCCATGGTTACAATGGGCTTTGTCCTGCTGGTGGCTCAATCTGTTAAGCGATCAACCATGCTAATCGTCAGTGGTGTCATGATTGCCTATATTTGTTCCGCTATTACAGACTTCATTGTCACATTTGCTGATGATGCCAGCATAGTAAACTTGCACAACTGGTCATTGGGAAGTTTTTCGGGCACTTCATGGGAGGATGTGCGGGTTATGGCAATCGTGGTTTTGACAACTTCTCTTATTGTATTTTTTATGTCTAAACCAATTGGTGCGTATCAGTTGGGAGAGAGCTATGCTCAAAACATGGGTGTGAATATAAAAGTATTTCGGATTGTATTGGTGACCTTATCAAGTCTATTATGTGCGTGTGTTATTGCATTTGCTGGTCCCATTTCCTTCGTTGGCATTGCAGTTCCGCATCTGATTAAGGGTCTTTTGCGGACTTCGAAGCCATTGATTGTGATACCTGTCTGCTTTTTGGGCGGCTCAATCTTTTGCTTGGGCTGTGACCTGATTGCCAGAACGGCCTTTGCACCGTTGGAATTAAGCCTTGGCTCGGTGACAGCTGTCTTTGGAGCCCCAATCGTTATTTGGATTATGTTGAGAAAGAAAGAGCGTGGTTAATCATGGGATATTTTTTTAGAACCGAGAAGTTAACCGTTGGCTATGACGGCAAACCACTCATCAAAGATATTGAAATCCATTTGAATAAAGGGCAAATTTTGACTTTGATTGGCCCAAATGGTTCAGGAAAGTCAACGATTCTGAAAAGCATCACAAAACATCTGAAAAGTATTTGTGGAACGGTTTATATTGAAAGTTCATCCATTGATGAGATGAGCAATCGTGACATGTCACGGCAAGTGGCAGTGGTGTTAACAGAACGACTAAAAACAGAGCTGATGACCTGTGAAGAAGTGGTATCCACCGGTCGCTATCCATATACTGGACTATTGGGAGTCTTATCAAGTCAGGATAAACAGGCTGTGAAGCAGGCCATGAAGCTCGTCAATGCGTGGAATATAAGAGAGCGGGATTTTACACAAATCAGCGATGGACAAAGGCAGCGAATATTACTGGCAAGGGCAATATGCCAAGAGCCTCAGATCATTGTCTTGGATGAGCCTACTTCTTTTTTAGATGTACGCTATAAATTAGAACTTCTCGACATTTTAAGGGCCTTGTCAGAAGAAAAGGGCATAACCGTCATTATGTCACTTCACGAATTGGAACTGGCACAGAAGATTTCCGATTTGGTTATGTGTGTGAAGGGAGATGCAATCACACATTTTGGGCCACCTCATCAAATTTTTCAGCGTGAGTTGATAGGCGATTTATATGATATCTCAAATGGCAGTTTTAATCCCATCTTTGGCAGTTTTGAGATGGAAAGGCCCAAAGGTGAACCAAAAGTATTTGTAATTGCTGGCGGAGGTACTGGTATTTTGGCGTATAGGTTGTTGCAGAAAAAGCAGATTCCGTTTGTAACGGGCATTTTGCACGAAAATGATATAGACTATCAGCTTGCTCATGACTTGGCAAGTCAGGTAATCGGGGCAAAGAGCTTTTCGAAGATTGATAAGCAATTGGTTCAGCGCGCAGTTGAAATAATGAAGTCCTGCAATGTTGTAATCAACTGTTTAGAGCAATACGGAGAAATGAATATGGAAAATAAGCACTTATGTGATGCCGCGCGTAAAATGGGCATAAAAGTTATCAATAGTAATACAGATGAGCTGTTTGAATTCAGTCTGTAATTTCGTTATAGTCAAAAAAGTGAAGCTAAAGAGACCATGCATTTCAATTAGAGGAATTGTGTGGTCTCTTTTTTCTGAGATAAAATAGTTGCATTTTGGTCTAATTAGACTATAATGATTAAAGAAGATAGTCTAATTAGACCAAATGTCTTTTATACCAATTTGAAGGAACATAGAAAGGATAAAAAATGATAAAATCATTTTTGATGTTAGGGCAGTCAAATATGGCAGGGAGAGGTTTTATAAATGAAGTGCCACCTATTTACAACGAAAGAATTCAGATGCTTCGCAATGGAAGATGGCAGATGATGGCTGAACCCATTAACTATGACAGGCCAGTGGCGGGAGTTGGACTCGCCAGTTCGTTTGCAGATTTATTAAGTCAAAAATATGAGGAAGACGTGATTGGTCTGATTCCATGTGCCGAAGGTGGAAGTGCCTTAGATGAATGGGCGCCAGATCAAATGCTCTTCAAACATGCGGTTGCTCAGGCCAAGTTTGCCATGCAAACCAGTACGTTGGCAGGAATCCTGTGGCATCAGGGTGAGAGCGATTGCACTGACGGACATTATCAGTATTATGGCTCAAAACTGACTTCAATTATGGAGGCGCTCAGGCATGAACTCAATGTGCCAGAAATTCCAATTTTAATCGGAGGCCTGGGTGACTTTTTGGGGAAAGAGGGCTTTGGAAAGGGCTGTAGTGAATATGAACAAGTTAATCAGGCTATAATGAGATTTGCACAGGAACACAATAACTGCTATTTTATCACAGCTAAAGAATTGACTTCTAATCCAGATGGTATACATGTAGATGCGGTTTCACAGAGAAAATTTGGCGTGCGATATTTTGAGGCTTTTTTTGGGAAAAAGCATATATTAGAACCACTTGTAAATGAAGATGAGTTACTAAATCAAATCTATACACGAAAACACACTAAATCAGAACAGATATACATGCTGAGTGTGAACTTTGGAGTGGGAAATATAACCTATAAAGAATTTGCAGCTAAAATGTTGCAAATCAATGGCGCTTAGTAGAAACGAAGTATGGTAGAAAAGTTGAACGACACGGAACAGGAATAAATCAGCAGTGATAAAAGGAGCTGTTATGAGCTAAAAAGAAGAGAGGCGGCTTATTATGATACCATTATTAATTCTTGGATTATTAAAGCAAAGCCCTGGATCTCATGGATATGAGTTGCTGGCTTTGATGGAGGAAAGACATTATAAGTATGTTGTAAATTTTACCAAGGGATCTTTTTATTATAATCTGCAACAACTGGAAGAAAAACAATATATCAAGAGGGTTAGCCTGTCTGAGAAGTTAGATAACTCTAGAGAGACACATAATTATGTCATCACTGAAACTGGAGATGTGGCGTTTGAAAAATTGATGCAGAAATATGGCTCTAAAACTGAATATGTAAATTTATCGTTTTATGCGGCACTTTTATTTTCAGAGGACTACAGTGTGGATGAGATGAAAAAACTAATAAAAATGCAGATTGAGCAGTCCATGCAAAAAGTGGAGCTTTTGGAACAGTCCATCAAAGATGATCGGGAGATTTCAGAATACTTTAGAAAGATGCTGGAGAATTCGCGGTCACATCACTTAGTCAATATAAACTGGTTTGAAACGCTCTTAGCAGAACTCAGTTAAGGCCATGATGTGATTATTTAGGCTGTTTTACAAAATCAATAAATTTGCGAACAGCAGGGGGGCAAGTGTCGTAAGAATGCACTGCAATGCCCAAGGTAATATGTTGCGGCGGATTCAAAGGCAGCATTTTGACGTCACATGTCCACCGCTTGGTGATGAGTTCGTTCATGATGCTCATTCCCAAACCCTGTTCAATCAAGGTCAGGGCTGCAAAGTTCTCAAGTGTTGAAAACACAATATTAGGTGATAGGTCATAGCGACTTAAAAGTTCAAGGACGTCGTCATCTTTTCCGAGGGCTGGCATAATGAATTGTTCATTTTGACAAAACTCAATTGGATAGTCAGAGTGGTTTGCAAGAGGATGATTCAAAGGCAGAATTGCCAGCATGGGGTCTTTAGCCAAGGGAAACCATTCATAGGGCATGTTTTCCTTGTAACTTAAAAAGCCCAAATCAGCTTGTCTATCCATCAGCCACTGATCGACTTCTTGGCGAATTCCCTCCATGAGATGTAACTCAATTTGAGGATAAATCGCTTTAAACGATTTGATAATTGAAGGCAGCCAATGAGTGGAGACGCTGGAATAGGCGGCAATGGTAACAGAACCCGTATTGAGCCCCTTTATTTCTGCAGAGAGTTGTTTTAAGTGCTCTTCCTGTTTCAATAAATCTCTAATAACTGGGAGCAGTTTTTCTCCATTTTCAGTGAGTTTAACGCCTGTTTTATCCCTGAAAAGGAGCGAAAAATCAAGTTCGCGTTCAAGGGCGTTAATGAGTTGGCTTATACCTGAAGGTGAGTAGTTTAAGGCCTTAGCCGCTTTCGTAAAACTTCCCAGTTCCACGGAAGCTAAAAAAGCTCGATATTTTGAATTCTCCATAGTCCACCTCGATTAAGGGTATATACGCTGACACGTGTTAAGAAACACTTTATACACTGTTGAATATGTATTGCTTTTGTTAATATACTCGATATTATATAATGAATCAACATCTGTTTCAATACAGTTGGATGTATTTGCCGCATGAAGGCAATTTGTCGATAATATGGAGGATAAAGGATGGAACATTTAAAAAAGAATGAAGTCTTTGCATCAATTTTAATTGTTATAGCGGGTGGTTGCTGGGGCATGATTGGCCTCTTTTCCAGA
This sequence comes from Firmicutes bacterium UBA6806, assembly GCA_002452745.1. Lineage (GTDB taxonomy): Bacteria > Bacillota > Clostridia > Peptostreptococcales > Acidaminobacteraceae > Fusibacter_A. The sequence goes on along the minus strand of DKFC01000044.1, from coordinate 169,893 downwards.
GCATTGTCAGAGGCAGGTCTTGAATCACTTCAAATCGGTGCTCTTCGCGTGCTGGTTTCCTTTGGATCACTACTAATAATCATTCTGGCAACCAATCCAAATCAATTGCGAATAAGGCTAAGGGATATGTGGCTATTTATTGGGTCGGGGGTTTTGAGCATTGCTTTTTTTAATGTTTGCTATTTTATGAGTATTGAAGAAAACACCCTTTCTCTGGCGGCGATTATCTTATACACGGCACCATCGCTGGTCATTCTCATGTCTAAGATTGTCTTCAAGGAAAAGATAACTGGGAAGAAGCTGGCTTCATTAACGCTTTCATTTGCAGGTACTTTTTTTGCAGTGGGGATGTTTAGCCATCGAATTGAGACGAGTTTATATGGCATGATAGTTGGACTTGGCTCAGGATTAGGGTATGCACTTTACAGCATATTCAGCAGAATTGCACTGAGAAAATACGGCAGTGTTACGATTATGGTCTATACTTTTTTCTTTGCGTCTATGGTTCTTCTACCTTTTAGCAATCCAGCGAAGATTTATGATGTCATGGTACATACGCCTACGGTATTAATCAGTCTGTTTGCCCTTGGATGGTTATCCACATTAATTCCCTTTTGGCTATACACAAAAGGGCTCGAACATCTTGAAGTGGGAAAGGCGGCTTTACTGACGTTCGTTGAACCAGTTGTGGCAACTATAACTGGAGTGGTCGCTTTTCATGAGGCGTTGACAGCGGCAAATAGCGGAGGTATTTTGTTGATTATTTTGTCTCTTGTAATTCTCAACATAAAGTTCAAAATACCTATACATCAAACTGCTTCAAAGGATTATAATAAGGTATAAACAAGACCTAGGAGGCTGTCATGAAAAGTAAGTTCTTTTTCCAAAGAGGCGTTTGTCCTTTGCTTTTATCTATTGCAGTATTCACTTTAGTTGCCTGTGGGGACGGTGGCGTTGATTCATCCATATCCGCAGACGTGTCACCAGGATCAAATGCGGAATTGAAAGAGAATTTCGATCAGGCATCAAAGGAGGTTGTTTCAGAATCTTTAGATGAAATGCCTCTGGAAATAAAGGCTGCCATTTCTGCTTATGAGGAATTTTTAAATGGCAGTACATCTGCACTGGACTCAAAACATGCGATTAGCGAAGGTGATGTAACAATTCAAGATTTGGCCGAATCAACGACTCGCTATGCTTTCTTTGACATGAACGGTGACGGAGTTCCAGAGCTTCACTTGAAGTCGGGTATGGCTGGGTATACGATTTTTACTTATCGAGATGAAAAAGTAGCCTTATGGCATAATGGGCCAGATTATGAATTGCCTTTAAACAATGGAGCCATTTTATATGAACGCGTTGGCGCAGCACCGACACATACGAACTATTATTACTTGCTTTTAGACTTTGAAGGGAATGAAGCCTCAAAGGTCTATTTCTCAAAATATCACAGTATAAATGAAACTGATTCAACTGAAAGCGCTGATTATGATGTTTTTATGCTTGATGAGAAAGAGGTTTCCAAGGAAGAATGGGATTTAGAGACAAAAATGTACTTCATGCATCTATCAGATCAAATTACTTGGGAAGCACTATGAAGCTAAGTTATGAAGAGATTCTTATAATGGTGCTTAGAATGAGAGTGAGATGCAAAGAAAATCATTTGCTTGCGTATTTAATGAATTTCACGGGATAGCCCTCTCCCAAGCAAGGGACACTTAATTATTTTTGCCCGTGTAAACGATAATGGTATTTAACAGTTGGAGGTGAGAATGAATGATAACAGTTTCAGTTGAAGTTGTGGGCACTATGGAAAGAATTTGGGATCTTTTTACGAATCCAAATCATGTTATTTGTTGGAATTATGCATCGGAAGATTGGCATGCACCTTGGTCAAAAAACGACTTGCGAGTAAACGGCAGCTTTGCAACCCGCATGGAAGCAAAAGATGGCAGTTTTGGATTTGACTTTGAAGGGGTTTATACAGAAGTTGATCTATATAGAGGATACACCTATGTCCTTGAAGATGGAAGAAAAGTGATTGTGTCATTCGAAGAAAATGATGGAAGCGTTGTTGTTCGGGAAGCGTTTGATCCAGAATCTGAAAACACACATGAACGACAACGATATGGCTGGCAATGCATTTTAGATAATTTTAAAAAGTACGCAGAATCCGTTTGAGAAAAACTTAGTAGATGAAGTTAGACCAAAGGAAGATAGATGTTAGACACAGCTAAACAGCAGTGTCTTTTTTTTATGTGTAAACCTATTTTTACCAATGGGCTATAGCTGAATGTCTGATTGAATAGTAAGGAATCAAATGGTTTAATTTCTTATGCTAAAATTCGAAAGTCATATTGATAAAAGTGAATATGACTGATATAATTAAATCGAAAAATATCAATATGAGGTGAGAACATGAAGATATATCATGATGAATATACGAAAATTTTCAAAGCATTTTGTGATGAAAACAGATTGCGAATATTAGAGATGTTGAGGAGTGGTGAAAAATGTGGTTGTATGTTGGAGGAAGCTCTTCCCATAAGCCAATCAACCCTATCCCATCACATGAAAATTCTTGTGGAAAGTGGAGTTGTGGCGGTTAGAAAGGATAAGAAATGGTCTTATTACACCATATCTGATGATGGGGCGGAACAAGCAAAGGCACTGCTTCAAAAGATATTAGAAAAGGAATACGATCAGTTGGTTTGTTGCAATTGCGACATGGAATAAAAGCGATAGCTTTAGCCCTTAGAAAGCGGTTTATGAATTTGTAATTGAGGAGAAGCGATAATGGAAAAGCAAAACGAAGGCATCGGTCTTTTTGAAAAGTATTTGTCAATATGGGTTATTCTCTGTATGGTGTTGGGCATTTTAATTGGCAGATTTTTGCCTCAAATGCCGGCTATTTTAAGCCAATTTGAATATGCAAATGTATCTGTACCCATTGCAATTCTAATCTGGTTAATGATTTATCCAATGATGCTAAAAGTTGATTTTCACAGTGTCAAAAATGTGGGGAGAAACCCGAAAGGATTATTTTTAACGTGGATTGTAAACTGGCTCATCAAGCCCTTTACAATGTTTGGGATAGCATATGTCTTTTTCTATTTTGTATTCAAAGCCTTTATTCCAGAGGAGTTGGCAAAGGCCTATTTGGCAGGAGCGGTCCTGCTAGGGGCAGCGCCTTGTACAGCTATGGTGTTTGTATGGAGTCATTTGACAAAGGGCAACCCAGCCTATACAGTGGTGCAAGTTGCAACAAATGACTTAATTATATTAGTGGCTTTTACACCGATTGTGGCTTTCTTACTCGGAGTTAGCGGTATTGCAATTCCCTGGGATACATTGATCCTCTCGGTGGTTCTATTTGTGGTCATTCCACTGAGTGGCGGAGTCCTAACTAGAAATTATGTGACCAATAGACGGGGCATGGACTATTTTCAAAACGTCTTTATTCCAAAGTTTAACAATATAACTGTTGGCGGGCTTTTGCTAACGCTTGTAATTATCTTTTCGTTCCAAGGAGACGTTATTTTAAACAATCCTGTGCATATTCTCTTAATTGCAATTCCCTTAACATTACAAACATTTCTGATTTTCTTTATTGCATATTTTGCAAGTAAAGTGCTAAAATTACCACATAATATTGCAGCGCCAGCGGGGATGATTGGTGCCTCCAATTTTTTTGAACTGGCTGTGGCTGCTGCAATCTCATTATTTGGAGCAACAAGCCCAGTTGCACTGGCCACAATCGTGGGGGTTTTGGTTGAAGTTCCAGTCATGCTCATTTTGGTCAAGATTGCAAATGCCACATCAAATTGGTTTGAGACAAACTAAAAGGTAGTCCCTATAAAGATTAGAGCCACAGTGACAATAAGTTGCTGTGGCTCATGATTTATGGTGTCATTGATGTATACATTTTGGTAAAAATTCAGTTATCCTCTAAATTCAATGAGTTCGTTATCAGGCCCTTTGAAGACAACTCTTTTCCAGCCCTTTTCTCGAGGGGTTCTAGGAGCGGGAAAATGGGGTGGGGTTACAACTGCAACCCCTGCTTTTACAAGTCTATCATAATCGGCCTCAAAGTCATCGCTGATGAGGCAGAAGTGGTATCCTGAATTTAGGAACTCATCTCTCCAGTTTTCCAGCTCCAACACCGTATCTCCCAATTGCAAATAAGTGACTTTTTCTATGTTTGGGACGTCGGGGACATCGTGTTCGAAATATTGCTTAAACCCAAAATTGTTTTCGTAAAACTGAATGGAGAGTTCTCTATTTTTAACAGAAAGAGCAATGTGATCAATACGTTTAAACATCTATTAACACCCCTCTTTTATTCGAGTTAGTTTGATTTGGAGGACGATCCAGTCAGATGAAGACGTGTTTTGAAAGCCATGCAATTCACATCGGGGGGAAAAGATAATATCCTTCTCCTTAACTTCGATGGGTTGATGATCTATCGTGATGGTGCCTTGACCAGAAATGATGTAGAAAAACTCATCTATATCTGAGTGTTTATGATCTGGTGTTGTCTGTCCAGGTTTATACAGCAAAAGTCCCAAGTCTAATTCGCCTTCTGTAAAAAGTGCTTTGCGAGTGCTTTTTTCTGCTGAAAATGTCAAAAGTGTTTCAAGATTCAACTTGTCCATAATAAATTCTCCTTTTAATATCGTTTTTAACCATAAATAAAACACAAGCGCTTGAATTTATAGATGACTTATTGTAGAGTTATCATAGTATAGTTGCTTTCTTTTGGCAAGAAGGCACTTTTTAGTTCTGTACGAACCAAAAGGTTAGTATGGATTGATTAATAGGAGGTGGCGTCATGCCCTGTGATAAGTCTTGCCCTATTGAGCACACAGTTAACTTGATAGGCCATAAATGGAAAGTCTTGATTATTAGAAATCTAATGAACAACGGAACTCAGCGGTTTTCAGAACTGAGCAAAGGGATTCATGGCATAAGCCAGAAGATGTTAACTCAACAGTTGAGGCAGTTAGAGACAGATGGCATTATTGATAGAAAAGTATATCCTGAAGTTCCGCCCAAAGTGGAGTATTCACTTACTGAACTCGGAAATTCTTTAAAGCCGATTTTAGAGGCCATGAATCTCTGGGGGACTGAACACATGAAGTTGGTCAATGACAATTAAACCGGGGGCACCCATCCGCCGGTTTATGTTTTAAGAGATCTACATGAAAAGAAAAAATGCCGACTGGCTTTCTCGGAAATACCAGTATCAAAATTATTGGTAACAATAGTAGTGCCGCTGTCTTTAATTCATGTGGATGCACTGGAGCGGCCTAAAGCCCTTCCTTGTGTTTTTAATAACTGGGCTTTATTCTATAAAGTCAAATTTGAAACTGTAAATTTACTGGATATAGATTATTTTGAAAGACGCTTCAAAGGATAGAGTCGAAATGACATCTAGCATACTAAGAAGCAGCAAATTGAATCAATGGACTATGGAAAACGATTAGAAATAGTCATATGTATAGCGGCCTTGAAAATCAAAGCCGCTATTTTTATGTTCATCCTTATTGTGGAGTTCATTTTGTTACTGGGCGAATGTATTTCCAAAAGCGTTCTGAATCGTGGTAAAAGTAAATGATTCGTCCAGGAGTCATGTCATAACTGTATTCTGATTCTGTGAAATCAAAATTTGACATTGCATGCTCCATTTTCTCTTCAACAGTGCGATTTTCCTGCTCATAGTCAAATGGACCGTGTTCGAAGACGATGTACTTTGCCTCGGGAATAGTCACTAATAGCATTTGAGGGGGGACTTCGCCGTCATAATCCACAGGAAGTCTCACTCCATAGCATTCTGCTCTCGGAAATCCCCAGTTACAAAGCCTGCCAGCGGGATCGTTTATATAGGCCATAACTTGGCCGCTTCCGCTATTGGCATCGCTCCCACCGTTATCGTCTAATTTTCCCTTAATACTATCCAGTAAGCCGCAAATGGTGTCGCAATCCTGCCCTGGAATGAGGCTTTGCTTTTGCCAGAAATCCCAGTATCCATTGCTCTCGTAGTTTTTAATATGCAAAAACTTATGAGCGGGGATGGTTACGAAATAAATTTTAATGTCCTCAGTTGATTTCATCATGCCAATCTCTCCTAATCCTAAAAAATAGCGGTCAAAGGGGTTTATCTTTGTACGAAGGATCACGGGAACAGGTTTTTTCCGATAGTCGCTTGGTGGTATACCATACTGACTTTTAAAAGATCTAGTGAAGGCCTCATGTGACGAAAAGCCGTAATCAAAGGCAATATCCAAGAGGCTTTTATCGCTGTCACGCACCTCTTTTAGTGCAAACGCCAGTCGTCTTTGCCTCAAGTAGTTTCTAAATGACATCCCAGAAATTGCCTTAAACTTTCTGGTCATATGAAATTCAGAATAGCTAAGTTTACGAGCAAGGAAACGCAAGGTCAATGCTTCATCGCTATGCCGTTTGATGCAGTCGTCAATTTCATCGACAATTGTTTGAATCTGTTTTAACCAGTCATCCATTCGTTCATCACCCCGTTTCAGTTACCATATACTTAGTATAGACAAAGACATAAAAAATATCTTGATGTCACTTGCTCTGTTATAAACCAATAGAAAGAGCAGCCTCTATTTTTAAGCTTAGTTTAGCATAATGATTTTTAAAAGGCGAGTCTCTGAGAAATCACAACTAAAAGCAAGTTGAAGTTTGAATCATCGAAACTAGAACTCAAAACCTCAATTGCCAATCGATATGCAATTTATATTTGATTGGGAGCTTTATTATATTGGCATTCATAAGCTGTTTAAACGATAAAAAACAAGCGACGATATTAAGAGGAATGGACGAGGAGGATTAAAGATTTCCAATACCCTTATAAAGGAAATGCTCATGCCGCAAGGATGCAAACCTTGGAGTGGGTTGGGCGTGTTCCTCGATACCGTGGAGACAAATTTGGAGATGACATCGTTTGGATGGGGACAAGGATATCAGTGCATGCTGTTGGGATATCCTTACAGAGGATTTGGCGCTATCGTCATGACGAATACGGATACAGGCGTTCATCAGCTGGAAGGGTTTATCGGGGAGGCCGTTGCGATGATTTTATGTCAAAATGATTAGTGTTTTTTGTTGTTTTTCTGTATGATAGATATTAAGAGAACCATTGCATTTTAAACCTAAGAGAAGCAATGCAGAGGATTTTCTATAAATCTATTGAAAGTTGAAGGTTATCCCTATGATAGAGGAAGTTAAACGGATTCTTGATGTATCTATTAAAACAGCACTTCAAGACCCAAAAAAATCTTTTGAAATCGCTCAGAAAGCCTATAAAATAGCAAAAGAAAGCGGATTTGAATTAGAAGTTGGAAATGCGTATTTCTGCATGGCCTATTCATGCCGAGTGATGTCGGACTATTCAAATGGACTTAAACACGCTTTGAGGGCACTTGATATCTTTGAGGCATTTGAGGATTCAGAGGGCATTTTAAAAGTCAGAAATATCATAGGGATTATCTATTTTTACTATGGTGATTATAAGACATCCCTCGATCATTTCACTACTGCAAATGAACTGTTTAAAACCATCGAAAATCCAAAACTCGAATCGAGCATTCTGAATAATATTGGAGAGATTTACAGAGTGGCGGGTGATTATAAAAGAGCATTTGAATATTACTCAAAGTCGCTGAAAATATCAGAGTGTCAAGACATTTTGCAAAACATATCTATTATAAATGCCAACATTGGAGAAATCTATTATCTTCAGAAGGATTACGAACAGGCAAGGCTTTATTTTGAAAGGGCGTATGAACACTCAATAAACACAAGTGATCCTATAACCAAGGGGCAAGCGCAAACCAAGCTAGGGCAGATTGACTCAGTTCAGGGGGATTTTATTCAGGCCAATGAACACTATATATCAGCATTGAAATTATTTAATCAAGTGAACAACAAATTCTACTTGGTTGAAGCTTTGATTGGTTTCTCGGAAATGAACGAAAAAGTAGGAAGAAGTCCCAAACACAGTTTATTAGAGGCGCTGAATTTTGCAATTGAGAGTCACTTAGAGCTACAGATAAGTGTGATTTATAAAAAACTAGTGGATTATCATGAAGCAAACAGAGCGTTTGAGCAGGCACTTCACTATCATAAATTATACTATCAGAAGGAAAGAGAGATTGAAGCCAGCAATTTGTCGATGAAGCTGGAACTGTTGGCGCTTGAATTTGATTATTATAAAGAAAAAAGTGAATTTGAAAAGAATAAAAAGCTGAGTGAAAAGCTCACAAGAGAGATTTCAGAATCAAAAGAGGAACTAAAAGAAATAAAAGCCCAAAATGAAACCCTCATGGAGGTCAGCTTAATAGATGAACTGACCCAGCTTTATAACCGAAGGGGCATCAAGAAGCAACTGCATGAAAAACTTGAGAAGAGCCGAGAAGAATATGACTTAATCCTCATGATTGATATAGATCGATTTAAGGATTATAATGACTTCTGGGGACATCTCAAGGGAGATGAATGTCTCCAAATCATTTCGAAGTGCTTGAAAAATTTGGACTATGATGATTATTTTATCGGACGTTACGGAGGCGAAGAATTTATCTGCTACATGAAAGTACTGGATATGAACATGGCAATAGAGAGAGCAGATGAGATGAGAAAAAGCATTTTGTCACTTAAGCTGCCATATGATGATTCAGCGGGTTCAGAGATGGTCACCATAAGTGTTGGCGGTTTTGTAGGCAAGATGACCCTGGCGAAGATAAATGATTATATAGAACGTGCAGACAAACATCTCTATAGGTCAAAGGACGGCGGAAGGAACAAAGTGAGCATTGAACAAGAGGTAGACTGCCACGAGAATTAAGGCAATTCCCGTAAGCCGATTAAAAATTTTTACACCGTTTTTGATACCGTTTAAAAATTGTAGCTTAGACCCAAGCCATGCCCAGATGGAAAGTGCCACATAGCAAGTGGGGAAGTAAATGCTGACAAATGTCACCAGTAAGGTGTCTGAATCTTTTAAGTTAAAGGCGACAATTCCAGAAAGACATGCAATCCAAGCTTTGGGGTTGAGCCATTGCATCAAGAATCCCTGATGAAATTTTAAAAGGCCTTTTTCATCAACTTGCAGCTGGGGGGTTGAGGACATGACTTTATAACCCATGTAGCCTATATAAACAGCGCCGATGGACTCTAGGAATTTATAAAAGCCACTTAGATGAGAGAGGGTATTTGCAAGCCCAATACCAGTTAAAATCAGCAAAAGCGTAAATCCAATTGTTGCACCGGATACAAAGGCAAAGGTCTTTTTAAAGCCATAGTTGACGCCTGAGGATAGCGACATCATGTTAATTGGGCCTGGGGAGAGCGACATGGACAGCGAGTACAAAAACATGGCAATTCCAATAGACATATAATTTCCTCCATTCAAAATTGTTTTTTATCAGTATAATTGCAAATTGCAAGCACGTCCAATTGTGTTTTTTGATGGGGTCATAAATAAAACAAATGACTGTGGTGGATGAATAAACTAGGCACGGGGATTAAAGATTTAAAGTATGATACGGATTTTAATTGAATTTAAAATGACTATAATGGATAGGTGGTATCTTTATGGAACTGAGGCAGCTAAGAGCATTTGTTGAAATTTCTAAGACAGGTAATCTCACCGAGGCGTCAGTGAATCTTTCGACAAGTCAACCCGCTATTAGTGCACAAGTGAGAAGTTTGGAAACGGAACTAGAGCTGACACTTTTTAATAGAAGTGCAAAAGGAATGACTTTAACTGAGGCGGGAGAGATGCTGTTATCTGATGCAGAAGCAATCCTGCTGGCAATTGAATCTTTGGAAAAGAAGGCGGAGGCACTAAACTGGAGTGGTGTTAAATCTATTCAAATAGGCTTGAATACAGATAGTGAAGTGCTTAGAATTAGTCAGCTGATAGAACACATTACGTTGTCATTTCCAAAAACAGAGATTCACTTCAAGGACGTAAGAAGTGAAGAAGCGGCACAGGCACTGTCAGAGGCACAGATAGATGCAGGGTTCTACTATGGCAAAATCGCATCTCCAAACATGACGCAGATTAAACTTCGAACGTATCAAATGGTTGTCGTGTATCCCGAAATTTGGAATCTAAATGACGAGGCGGTTTCAATGGAAATCCTCCTAAAGAATCCTTGGATTTGGACGACAAAGGGCTGTCCCTTTTATCAAGAAACACATGAATTTTTTCAGTTGAGAGGGTACGAACCTGATAAGATTATGTATGTTGATGACGAGGTTCTAATTGGCAGGCTTGTAGATCAAGGAATGGCCTGTTCACTGTTGGCAGAACCCATTGCAGAACAACTTGCAAAAGAGAATAAAATAAAAATATGGCGGGGACTTGACCTCTATGTAGATTTACATTTTGGATTTATAAGTCGAAAAGAGAAGGAAAGAATGTTCTCAAAAATAGCGTCGATGCTTCAAAATATTTGGCATGAAGGACTGTGACAAAAGAGGTTGCTCAAAATGAGAATGCATAAAAACGCTTGGAATAGTGACCACACAGATGTTACAATTAATTACTGACGCGTATAAAGGCGAGTCGAAATGAGCAAGATGCAAATTCAAGGCTTGAATCGAGGGAAAATATGCAGTTTATATATATTTTTTTGAACATGGTTTCACTGGTGGTCATCAGTTTGCTTGGGGCGTTTAGCTACCACAATCGAGAGGAAAAATGTTCTAAATACTTTATGTATGCTATGATTTTTATGGTTATATGGACATTGGGGACGATTTTTGAACTCTTCGTTCACGATTTGGGATCAAAGGTTTTCTTTAGAAATATCATTCAGTTTGGGATGGCATTTGTTTCGGTTGTGGATTATTGGTTTGTCGTCTGTTATACGGAGGCAGAAAACAAGATTCACAAATCAATCATGCAATTGTTTGTTGTGTTAAACAGCATTGCCATGATTCTTTTATTCACTGATCCCATGCATCATCTCATGAGATCTAGCGTGTATCTAATTGAGTCAGAAGGTTCTTTTGATCTAATTGTGACATCGACTGGCCTTGGTATTTTTTTCGTCTTGATCCGATTTTTTCTATTTGCTTTTGCAACCTTGCTTTTATTCATACATTTGGCGAAAATTTTTAAAAGCATGCAGAGGCAAGTCATTATGATTTCCACAGGTTTTTTACTTGCACTGGTTCTGCTGATTGCCAAACAATACTGGTTTGAGAATCAAGGATTTTCAATTCCAATGTCGGCGATTATGTGTTTACCCTATTTTTTTATCAGTGTGGGCATCTTCAAATATGATTTTTTATCTGTATCGCCACTGGCAAAGGACTGGGTTATCAATTCGTTGGAGGAGGGAATCTTTGTCCTGTCAAAAGAGGGAAAAATACTGGAGAGCAATACAGCGGCAACTCGGTTTTTGAGTGAATTTGGAACATTGATAGACAGAGAAGACTTAAATGAAATTTATACCAGCGGCAAAGATTTGGTGCATCAGCTGAGGTTTGATACAGGGGTGGAGACACGGTATTTTGAACTCAAAATTCATCATCTCGTCATGACAAATGGGAAAATGGGTGGTGGCGTTGCTGTTTTAAGAGATACGACTTCACAGATGATTCGTCAATTTGAACTTAAGGAAAAAGCGGAACTGGATGGGTTGACGCAAATATACAATCGAAGAACCCTTGAGAGAAAGTATGAGTCTATTAAAGAAGGGACAGTTTGTATGATGATTATTGACATAGATAAATTCAAAAAGATCAATGATACTTTTGGGCATCCAACGGGTGATGCTGTGATAATTGGCGTTGTAAGGGCCATGAAGAAATGCATCCGAAGCAAAGACTTAATTGGTCGCTTGGGAGGCGATGAATTTTGTATCATTCTGGCAGACTGCTTTGAGAATGCCTGTGAGGTCATTGCAAATCGCGTCTTGGAGGAACTGGGATATCAACAATATGAAAACGGCATTAAATTACCAGCGATTGGTGTGAGTATTGGCGCCTATTCAAACATAGATGTGAATCAAATGAACTTTAAAGAGGCCTATAAGGTGGCGGATGCAATGCTCTATCAGGCCAAACAAAATGGTGGCAACTGTGTTGCTTTAAAGCAATGAATTGAATTAAACGGTGACTGTATCGTGTAAAGTGAGGTGTGGAGAGAAAAAACCATCACCTCACTTTTGTTTTTTTAGAAAATAGGCAACCTGATAGTATTCGACAAAAATAGACGCCTCTTTTAAGCGCGTGGCGATTTTCCTAGGGCCAAGTCCCTGAGCATTGAGCTCAAGGATTTTTTCTTTGACAGATTCGTCAATTGTCTGAGGCTGTTGTTCAGGCATCTGAGACTTAGAATCCTCGTAGATTTCAAATGGAAGATGATCTGCGGTGACTGTGGTTGTGATGCTTGACCTGTCCTTTAAGTCTGAAATTAGGGGGGCGGCTGAATCAATGCTGAAATTGATGATGTCTCGAAACTGCCGAATATTTCTAGGGTATTTTGCCCTCAGCAGAAAGGCTTTGGCCTCCTCTGTAAACTGGATATTATATTTGATATTGTGAATTTTTTCAACAGCGGCCTTATAGGTGCTCACGAAATGGTCGAACAGCAGGTGCTTTTCTTCCAAATTGCGCTCATCCAATGAGGGCAGGTGAATGGCATATTGCGCAAGTCGTTGATAGAGTTCGGGGAGTAAATAGGTTCTCAAATCACGTGTTGAAGCTGCAATGATAATCACATCCACTGGAATTTCATCTATACCGCCAATTCTTCTAGTGGTTCCCGATTCAATGGCCTTTAAAAGTAAATTTTGATACTGTTCAAGCGCATGCGCTTCATCTAGAAATAGAACCCCTCCATGTGCCTGTTCAAATAGCCCCTTTTTTTGACGTGAACCTGTGTAAGCCCCTGCTTCACTGCCGAATATTTCCATGGCTGCGATATCGGGATTGGTAAACTGGGCGCAGTTGACTTCGATGAAAGGGGCTTTTTTGCCGATGACGCCAACATCTTTTGCGTATGAATAGATCAGCTTTGCAAGCATGGTTTTACCCGTGCCAGATTCGCCAGTGATGATGCTGTGTCTCGGGCCGCCAAGTGAACCCACTGTGCGTTTCGCTTGCATGATAACCGTGTCTAGACTGCCTTCGATTCCGATAATGTCCAAAATGCCCTTCTCGGGCTTAGTGATTTCTAGATGAACTTCTAAATAGCTGATGCGTTTGTTCAGTTCCTCAATATCCCTGACGTCCTTAAAAATCGAATAAGCGCCTATAAATTGATGGTTTTTTATGAGTGGATAGGAATTAACAATGTATTTCTTGTTGTTGACATAGTGAATTTTCTCATCGAGGACGGGTTTTTTCGTCTTTAAAACCCTGAGCAAAACAGCTTCTTCATAAAAATTAGTTATTGGTTTTCCGATCATCTCATATGTGGTGGTATTGGCGTATTCTGCGGACATCTTATTGGCATAGATTACAGTGCCATTTATATCCACCACATTGAATCCGTCGTTGGAGTGGTCTAGGATTTCTTCGAATAATTCATACGTATAGAGTTTGTTCATGGACATGCACCTCATTTATTAAGATAATATTTTGACTTTGATTTTTTATAAAGACTCTTCCAGTGAAGAGAAGGGCTATTTTCAGTTTGAAAACATGTTAGAAAAAACTGAAATTGTTAGAAATAATATTCATTATAACATTTTGTGTAACAAAACGACATCAAAATCCCTTAGAATCCCTGAAAAAATGTAGGATTTCATACTGGCATACAATTTGCGTATCTATAATAGCGAGCGCTCAGTTGAAAATATAATTATCGGGAGGTATAAGGCATGTCTAAGATTTTGGAAATAAGATGGCATGGAAGAGGCGGACAAGGAGCTAAAACAGCTTCTTTACTTCTGGCGGAAGCCGCATTTAACACGGGAAGTTATGTTCAGGGCTTTCCGGAATACGGTCCAGAGAGAATGGGAGCACCCATTACAGCTTATAACAGAATAAGTGATGAACGCATTAGAGTTCATTCTAATATTTACGAACCAAACTATGTAGTTGTGGTAGATGAGAGTTTACTGAGCTCAGTGGATGTAACAGCGGGACTTAAAGCCGATGGGGCAGTCATTGTAAACACAGAGAAAGCACCTGATGAAATCAGAAGTTATCTGGGAGGCTATCAGGGAAAAATTTGTACCATTGATGCAAGAAAAGTGTCTCTTAGCACACTTGGAAAATACTTCCCAAACACACCGATGCTCGGTGCTGTTGTCAAGGTCAGTGGACTTATGAAAGAGGAAGATTTTATAAACGATATGAAACAGTCATTTGCTCATAAATTTGCATCTAAGCCGGAAGTTATTGAAGGCAACACCAAAGCACTTGAAATGGCAATGAAGGAGGTCAAAGGGCTATGAGGAATAAACAGGGACAACTCATCACGACTGAAATCAACTGGAAAGACATTACACCAGGCGGTACAGTTTATGAATCAGGCAGTGCCGAGAATTTTATAACGGGAGATTGGAGAACCATGAAACCCGTATTCAACACTGAGCTGTGCAAGCAATGTCTGCTCTGTGCACCAACCTGTCCTGACAGTGCTATTCCAGTGACCAATGGACAGCGTTTAGACTTTAACTTCGATCACTGCAAAGGCTGCGGCATCTGTGCCAAAGTATGTCCTTTTGGTGCGATTAACTTAATAAAAGATCAAAAATAGGAGGATCAAATGGCTATCAGAGATAGATTGTCAGGTAACGAAGCAATTGCATTTGCAATGAAACAAATAAATCCAGATGTGCTTCCAGCGTTTCCAATAACCCCTTCAACAGAAATTCCACAGTATTTCTCGCAATATGTTGCCGACGGTTCAGTGGATACTGAGTTTGTTACAGTGGAATCGGAGCACAGTGCCATGTCAGCTTGTATCGGTTCGCAGGCGGCAGGTGCAAGAACCTTTACAGCCACTTCATCATGTGGACTTGCCCTGATGTTCGAAATGTTGTATGTCGCAGCATCTTCAAGGCTTCCGATTACCATGGCATGTGTAAACAGAGCCTTGACTGGCCCGATCAATATCAATGCGGACCACAGTGATTCCATGGGCGCCAGGGATTCGGGATGGATTCAAATATACAGCGAAAACAACCAAGAGGCTTACGACAACTTCATACAGGCCGTTAAAATTGGAGAGAGTCAAGAGGTAATGCTTCCAGTGATGGTATGTCAGGATGGATTTATCACAAGCCATGCGGTGGAAAATATAGAGTTGCTTGAAGACGAAAAAGTTAAATCCTTTGTTGGAGAATATGAACCACAAGATTATCTGCTAAATGCAGATCGAGCAATTGCGGTGGGGCCGTACGATACCGTCAATTTCTATATGGAACACAAACGTCAACAGGCAGAAGCCATGACAAGTGCCAAGAAAGTGATCTTAGAAGTTGCAAAGGACTATGAAAAAGTTACTGGTAGAAGTTATGGATTCTTCGAAACTTATGAGATGGAAGATGCAGATGTGGCATTGATTTTAATTAACTCAACTGCCGGAACTGCAAAAGACGCCATAGACAAACTCAGAAGCGAAGGCAAAAAAGTTGGTCTCATCAAAATCAGGGTCTTTAGACCATTTCCTTTTGATGAACTGAGAGAAGTGCTTCAAACAGTTAAAGCAGTGGCGGTTATGGATAGATGTGAAGGGTTTTCAGCAGCTGGCGGGCCTCTTTTCGCAGAAGTGCGTTCTGCTATGTATGACAGTGCAAACAGACCCTATATGGTGAACTATATATATGGATTGGGTGGTCGTGATGTGCGAACACAAGACATTGAAACCGTTTATGAGGCGCTCTATGACATCGTCGAAGCGTCAAATGCTGGCGAAGTATACCGCTACCTAGGCGTTAGAGAATAGTGAGGTGACCGTAATGTATAATTTGAAAACTGAGATGAACAAGCCTGAAAGACTCACAGGTGGTCACAGAATGTGCGCTGGTTGCGGTGCACCAGTGGCTGTCAGAGGGGTACTCAGGGCGTTAAAAGAAGAGGATCAAGCTGTAATCGGCAATGCAACTGGATGCCTTGAAGTATCCACATTTATGTACCCATATACCGCATGGAAGGATTCCTTCATCCACAGTGCGTTTGAAAATGCAGGGGCAACTGTCAGTGGCGTTGAAGCGGCTTATAATGTCATGAGACGAAAGGGAAAACTGGATGATACCTACAAGTTTATCGCTTTCGGCGGAGACGGCGGCACGTATGACATTGGATTCCAATCACTTTCTGGGGCAATGGAAAGAGGCCACGACATGGTTTATGTTTGCTATGACAATGGCGCTTATATGAATACGGGGATTCAAAGATCTTCAGCGACACCAAAGTACTCCGAAACCACCACATCGCCAATTGGAAAGAACAAGAGCGGCAAACAGCAGTTCAACAAGGATCTCACAGACATTATAGCGGCACACAATATCCCATACGTGGCTCAAACGACGTTTTTTAAAAATTTCAAGGATTTGCATGAAAAATCTGAACGTGCAATCTATACAGAAGGGCCAGCTTTTATGAATGTCCTCGCACCATGTCCAAGAGGTTGGAGATATCCTGAGTCAGAGATGATGGAAATGTGTCGACTTGCGGTTGAAACTTGCTATTGGCCTCTATTTGAAGTGGTGAACGGCGAGTGGAAATTGAGCTATAGACCGAAGAATAAATTGCCGATTGAAGATTTCTTAAAGCCACAAGGACGATTTAAACATCTGTTCAAACCAGGAAACGAATCTATGCTTGAAGAAATTCAAAGAGAAGTGGATCGAAAATGGGCGAAATTACTGCTTAAATGTGGTGAACCTTTAGATAAATAGCAACGAGCAGCGGACACCGTGAAATGTGCCATTGACAAGAAATCAATTTATGATAAAATATAAACCGACCGTTTGGTCGGTTTATATTTTATTTGAAGCAGTGATGAGTTCAGTCAAATGTTAGGGCGAACGAGATGCTCCTTTTTAATAATTATTATCTCTTTGCATGATTTATCCAAATATTGAGGAGGTGTATACCATGAGATTTGAAACCGATAGATTGCTTTTGAGAACTCTTGAAGCATCTGATTTGCCAATTCTAAAGGACTATTTAGTTCGCAATAGGCCCTTTTTATCAGAGTGGGAACCCATTCGAACTGAGGAACACTTTAAAGATGAGACGCTGATGGGGATTATTCAAAATGAGGCGATTGGCAATGAAAATAAAACCCTTCTCAGCCTCTACCTCTTCCCAAGGGATGAAGAGAAGATTATAGGAAATGTCGTTCTATCGAATATAGTAAGAGGTCCATTTCAGTCATGTTTTTTAGGGTATAAGCTCGATGAAATGGCAATCAATAAAGGTTTTATCACGGAGGCGGTTAAGAAGGTCATTGAAATTGCCTTTGAGACATACGAACTTCATAGAATCGAAGCCAGCATTATGCCCCAAAATATCAGATCTATTAGAGTGGTTGAAAAACTTGGTTTTGAATATGAAGGACTCAGTAAGAAATACCTCAAAATCAATGGTGAGTGGGAAGATCATGCCCATTACGCAATTCTAAATCCCAATATGTAAAGTGCTCATTAAAACTGAAGCCCACTAGTACGAAAATGTGCGAGAGGGCTTCGCTTTTTTTTATAAAGACTTTCATCTGTTTAAAGGGATAGCTATAATAGAATTGAGGTTCTATTTACATAAATGAAACCAATCTAGTAGAAAGTGAATATAACTAAATGAAATTAATATACCTTTGGGTAGAAGCGTATGGCTGTTTTCAAAATCAGGGGTTCAAACTTGCGTCAGATTATCAAGTGGATTTTGATGTTGAGCAAAATGTGCTAAGCATTCAAAAAAAGGAGGGTGATATTGGCCCGCTATTATATGGAAAGAATCTAGATATCACTGCAATTGTAGGGGATAACGGCGCTGGAAAGAGCACTCTTTTAGACCTAATCAGGTTATTTCTTTTTAATAAAAATGAGCTTAGCGGAGACAATATCGGATTTTTAGTCTTTGCAAATGGCTTAGAGGTCGTGTGCTATAATTACACCAAACGAAAAATTAGGAAATTATGGCATTTCAGTGGTGTAGACAGCATGCCATTTGATGTGGTGGCTGGAAATCGGTATCCGCATTACAGCGAGCTTATTCCCGACCTGATTTACTATTCGGAGTTTTTGGATTTCAAATATTATGACAAAGAATTTGATGATGGCGAAGACAAGCCATATGTTGATGAAGAGATGCCTTATTATGATGAAGACATGTACGACTTTGACGAAGAGTCATCTGATATGTATTATAGAGGCTATATGGACAAAAGGCCAACATATGTTCCGGGAGAACGCGGTTGGTCCCAGTATGATATTTCTCAAAGTGGCCTGTTGAGGAAAATATCAAAGGAAAGTGATGTCGTTAGAACATTTTTCCATGAAGATATGAAGCGGCAAATAAATTTTTTTAATACGCTGAGGCACACAGAAGATTTTGAAAAATATATACCCTTCCAGATGCCACAGGTTTTGAACATCAAAATAGGCATTCTTGATATGAAGCGATTTAATGAGGTCTTGGACGATTCTCTTAGGAGTTATGAATATCTTGGAATGGGACATCATGGTGAAAACAACACAAATTCCTTTACAATAGGTCTCCTCAAAAAACTCGAAACGATTCATGAGAAGTTATTCAATCAACTCAATAACGTTATTATAAAGCATGACCATTTAATCAAGTGGAATCTGTGCGTGACCTTCCTTTACAACCTCTTGCTGGAGCGAAAAGAAGATGGATTTAGCGAAAGGGATGACTATGATGATCTGGATGAACTCTTGAGGGCCCTTTGGGACAACCAGCTCCCAGAGATCAATACAATTTTGAAGAAACTAGACGACATGTTTAAACCTCAAGAGGATGTGCTAGAAACGTATCAGACCTTTATAGCAAAACTGGAGAACTTCAAGCGCAATGCCACAGAAGGCATCATAATAAAAACCATGTGGCCTCGTTCTATTCAAAGCCTGTATCAGGACCTTCCAAAAGAGACCAAGGAAATTGCAAACATTGGAGAGCTTTTATTTGCTAAAAAACCTAGAGATTTAGATACCTACGAAGAACCGTTAAAAGAATTTCTGGGGTGGAATGGCGTGAAGGAAATGGAGCATTTTTTAAGTCTCTTTGAAAGTTACATTCAGCTGGCCCATCATATGGATTTCCTAAACTTTGATTGGGGACTAAGTTCTGGAGAATACCATCTCTTTAGCTTGTATGCTCGCCTGTGGGAAGCCATGGAAAAGACTCAATCGAGAACTAGATCAGGGGTGATTGTCGCCATAGATGAACTGGACAGCACCTATCATCCCAAATGGCAGCAGCTGATTGTGGAGGCTTTACAAATATTCTTTACCGCCCTCTACCCTGAAAAAACAATTCAAATGATTATCACAACGCATTCACCAGTGCTGTTATCTGATATTCCAGAGGAAAAAGTGATCTTTGTTAGGAAGGGCGGCATGTTTCAAAGCGGTATTGAGAAGCAGCATCGACAAACATTTGCCGCCAATATTGCCACCTTATACTACGATTCCTTTTTTATGGAGCATGGAAGCATTGGCTCACTGAGTAAAAAGCACATCAATGCCCTCTACTCAGCTCTTTGTGAAACCGAAAAAAATCAAGTGAACGCAGATTTAAAAGAGCGCTTTTTCATAAGGGAATACATGGGAAATCTACAAAGCATAACGGGGTTGGATGGGCAATTGCTCGATCAACAGGTGAGCCTTAATCAAATCAG
This sequence comes from Firmicutes bacterium UBA6806, assembly GCA_002452745.1. Taxonomy (GTDB): domain Bacteria; phylum Bacillota; class Clostridia; order Peptostreptococcales; family Acidaminobacteraceae; genus Fusibacter_A. Next base: position 150,038 of record DKFC01000044.1, on the reverse strand, counting down.
GCGCTTGATTGACTCGGTTGGCGAAGACCTCTGGCGGTATAAACTACACTCAAAATTTAACACGTGTTTTGGAGAGGCAGACGCCTTTCAAAATGACAGAGAGCTTTCGGCTTATGTAAAAAAACTCAGAGAGGAAAAAGGCGAGGCTGCAGTCACAGCGATGATAAAAGAAATTAAGGGAAGGCATCGAGATGATAAAAATTGATTATCGGCTAAATGCCGAAAAGCTCATTGCTTACTGCGACAAGGTTGAAAAACTCATTGGAACACCTATAGCGTTGGAAAAATACAATAAGCGGTGCAATTATTTTTTTAAGACCATAGAGAAAAGAGATTTGGTTTTATATGGTCAGATTAAACGTCAAACAGATTACATCTGTGGGCTACAGCACGCCTACCCCAAATTGATAAATTCAGTTAGGCACTATGCACATCTTGAGACGGCTTTGACATTGGACACTGAGGTCATGGTAAAAATCATAAGTCATGTCAAGAAATACTTTGTGAAAGATGGATTAATCAAGCTGAATCATGAAGCAGTTACGCAAGGTCTAAAAAACAGCAAACTTACCTCCTATGGGGACTTGAGAAAAAGGCGAGGCCGCCTAAAGGCCAAAGGAGGGACTTTTTATAAGATCATCTCAAAGCCCATACTTTACGATTGTCTACATGCTCTTTTTGCAGAATTTATAGAAATCTATGCTAAGTTTGTAAGCCAGAAAATCAATCAGTGGATAGTAGATGAAACGGGCGTCAGAGTATGCCCTTATTGCAATTTGGCCTATGTCTACAATCGAGAAAAACATGCTACGGCCCAACTGGATCACTTTTTAAACAAGTCAGAGTATCCCATGTTTGCCCTGAGCTTTTACAATTTAGTGCCCTCATGTCCAGCTTGTAACCACATAAAGAGTGATTCTGACGGGGAAATGGCATCGCCTTATGAGAAAGATGTTTTTTCAGATGTTGTCATCAACTGGTATCCAAAGCAATCTAGCAAGAGTCTACATGGAAAATGGGAATTGACTGAAATTGAAAATAACATAGAAATTGTCATTGAAACAGGGAATAACCAGGTTCAAAACAATGTTCAAAACATGGCGCTTGAAACTGCATACAACAAACATCTTGACTATGCAAGTGAAGTCTTATTAAAGACTCAAACATACATGAATTCTGAATCTCAGGCTTTGATAAAGAAGACTTTTCAGGACATGGGAATTACAAATGAGGATATTGAACGCTATTATTTTGGTGGCTATTTAGAGGCAGAGGCCCTTCACAAGAGGCCGCTTTCAAAGATGACTCATGATTTTGTTTCAGACTATAAGGCGAGTTCTAAAAAATACGATGATTTTTTAAAATGAAACAATCATTCAAAGAAGAGGGTTTGGGATTTGAGCCTGAAAATTAAGTTGAAGCATTGAATTAGTGCGTTCAAATGTGAGTATTTGAAAGGAAGATGGGATATGAAGTCAATTGAAGGAGACTTTAAAATAGAAGCGATGAAGAAAGAGGACTGGGAGATGGTTTCTGCTATTTATCTCGAGGGCATTCAAACTGGAATTGCCACCTTTCAGGCAGACTTGCCAACATGGGAAGAATGGGATAAAGGACATATTCAATCCTGCCGATTCGTCGCAAGAAGAGAAGCGGTTGTTATGGGCTGGGTGGCTTTAAGTCATACCTCCTCGAGGCGTGTTTATGCAGGTGTTGCCGAGGTCAGCATCTATATTGGTGAGGCATTTAAAGGGCTGGGCGTTGGAACGGCTCTCTTAAACGAAGTTGCGCATCAATCAGAAGTTGAGGGATTTTGGACATTGCAAGCGGGGATTATAGAAGAAAATAAAGCAAGTCAAAAACTGCATTCAAAATGCGGTTTTAGAAAAATCGGCATCAGAGAGAAAATCGCACAGATGCCAAATGGCAGATGGCATAATGTGGTGCTGATGGAACGCAGGCGTTCAGAGTAAACTCGGACTCAGGATTAACTGTAACAGCGCAGTGAAGCTGTAGAAAGCTAATAACAAGTAGAAAGCAAAGCGAAGAACGGAGAAAATGCATATGAAAAGCAAAAGATGGTGTGTGGTATTTTGTTTGATTCTCATAGGGCTATGCTTCATGGGATGTCGTTCAGAGACCACTTCCAATATAGATAAGAATGTTCAATTACCTGCTCAAAGGCAAGTTCCGATGCGGGTTTCAATACATGTTTCAAATAAGAGCGAAACTGAGAATCCAGATGGGACAGAGGCATATCCTTTTAACAATATAGAGGAGGCTCTGGAGCAGGTGACACCTGGGGCGACTGTTTTGATTCACGAAGGGGTATACAACTCTTTTGAAGTGGGTTCGGCTTGTTCTGGAACGCCGGAATTTCCAGTGAAAATCTGTGCGGCCGAAGGCGAAAAAGTGACCATAAAAAACGATTCTGGAATTGGAATTTATCTTCTCAACGTAGATAATATCGTGATTTCAGATATTGAAGTTTCTGGCGGAACGCATGGTATCTACTATGAAAGTACTGTGGATCAAGGTGATAAGACACTTCAAAATATTGCCATACAAAACTGTATCGTGCATGATATTGTAGGAACACATGGAATTTGCATCTATGGGACCAATGACCGAGCGCCAATTCAAAATATCACTGTTGAAAACTGCGAGGTGTACGATTGTCAGTGTGGTTCTAGCGAGTCTGTTGTACTCAATGGAAATATTGATGGTTTTGTTATCAGAGGCAATCAGATTCATCATAACGACAATATTGGCATTGACATGATTGGATTTGAAGGAACAGCAAAACATCCTAAAGGTTATGAGGGCAATCCGTATGAAGTTGATTTTGTTAGAAACGGGAAATGTTATGACAATGTGGTGTATGCTATCACCACAATGGGAAATGATGCCTATTTAGACGAAAATGCTTATGATTTAAGTGCTGGGGGCATTTATGTGGACGGTGGGCAAAACATTGAAATTTACCACAACTTTGTATTTGGTTGTGATATAGGCATAGAGGTGGCAACTGAACATCGAGAAGTGGATAACCCACTGTTTCAGGTTTCAGGTGTTGGCGTTCACGACAACATCGTTGCCAATTGTGAGGGATACTGTGGATTGGCGTTTGGCGGATACAATGAGGCACTTGGCTATACGCGGAATTGTACGTTTTATAACAACACACTAATCAAAAACGGCATTCAGATTATAGTTCAGAAAAGCGAGGCCAATAGAGTTCACCACAATTTGTTCATCGGAGGTGAAACGGAAATCGCATATGCAGATGGATTCAGTGCTGAGGAATATCCCAATGTGTTTGAAGAAAATAAGTGGATTCACGAAGAAACCAAAGATGTTTTTGCGATGACATCAGATGGATATGGTGCTGATTTCAGCCCTGAGATCGACCTTATACATTTGTATGAAGCATGGAGCATGAATCGAAAGTAAACAGACGAATAAATGAATAAAATAATATTTTGAGAATAAATATGCAGTTTTGATATCCGAATTTTCCGTGCGTGCATAACGAATCAATGAAAAGCGTTGAAAAACAAGCCTGGAATTTGACAAAAAATATAAAAGTATGTATAATGGTTTATGTGACTGCATAAAAAGTTGCATAAAATGAGTATGCAAACAATTTTTACAATGAATATGTGAAGTAGCTGAGGGCAGTAATGAGATTTTCGAGAATGGGTATGTAATGGAAATTGCAGATTCGCTTTAGACTGTCGTAACAGAATGAATTCCTCAGACGAAAAACAGTTCAATAGAACTGGGGATTGATCTGGATCTATAGGTCCAGACTATACTACAACTGCTGTGGTATAATATGAGTTTTTTGCCAAGATTGATTGGATAAAGAAGCGAAGTATAAGCACTCTAACTCTATTATTAAAATAGAGCAAGGGGTGTTTTTTTTTATTTTAAAGTTATTGCAACTGCTGTTTTATAAATATAAATGAGAGGAAAACGAGGTGATACATTGATAGAATTAGTGGATTTGGTTAAATCCTATGATGGTAAACTCAATGTCGTAGATGGATTGAACATGCATATTGAAAGAGGAGAATTGGTCGTTTTAATCGGCAAAAGTGGAAGCGGTAAGAGTACAACATTGCGGATGATTAACCGTTTAATTGGCATAACAGAGGGGGATATTCTGATTGATGGAGAGAGTATTCAAAATCAAAATCCCATAAAGTTAAGGCGAAAGATCGGATACGTGATTCAAAAAATTGGGATGATTCCACATATGACTGTGGGACAAAATATTGAACTAATTCCCCAGTTGGAGGGATGGTCGGCATCTGAGCGAAAAAAGAGAGCCAAAGAGCTTTTAGAATTAGTAGATCTGCCGCCAAAAGACTATTATAATCGTTACCCCGCTGAGCTCAGTGGTGGTCAGCAGCAGAGAATCGGCGTGGCCCGTGCCTTGGCTGTCAACCCAGAGATTATTTTAATGGATGAGCCGTTCAGCGCTTTAGATCCTATTACCAGAGATCAACTCCAACAGGAAATTCTAAAACTCCAAGATGAATTGCATAAGACAATTGTCTTTGTAACGCATGACATGGATGAAGCGCTTAAAATTGCGGATAGAATTGCAGTTTTAAAAGATGGTGAAATCATACAGTATGATACCCCTGAGAAAATCCTAAAAAATCCAGTGAACGACTATGTTAGAGAATTCGTTGGAAATCACAGGCTGTGGCAATCACCTGAGTTCCTCTATGCCAAAGATATCATGCGAACGAATCCGACGCTTATAGGACAAAAGAGATCACCTGCTCAGGTGATTGAAATGCTAAAGAGCAGTGACACCTATGTGGGATATGTGGTTGATACAGAGTCAAAGCCTAAAAATCAACTCAAAGGAGAGATTTCAATGGCTCAACTCAAAAAGGTTAGTTCACACGATCAAAAGATGTCGCAGATAATGAACAAAGATATCTCTTATGTGTACGAACATACGAATATGATTGAGGTTCTCTCAATCATGCAGAGTCAAAACTACAAGCGCGTTCCAGTTCTAAACCGTGACAATTGTGTGGTGGGTTACATCAATAGAAGTTGCATCTTGAACGTTATCAACGAAGTGATTCCAGATGTTGACTACGAAGAGACAGTTCCAGCAAAGGAGGGTGTATAGGATGAGAGCATTTTTAGAATTTTTATCGTATCGGATTGAAGACATCGGAAAGCTCACATTGGAACATCTTCAAATTACTGCTATGTCCATCAGCTTTGCGATTATAATAGGTGTACCAATTGGAATCTTTATCACGAGGCGAAGAAGTCTAGCGGATTTGGTGCTGGGGTTTGCAAACGTCTTTCAAACACTGCCTTCGTTGGCTTTGTTTGGGCTTATTATTCCATTTTTAGGAATCGGTTATAAGCCATCCGTCTTTGTATTATTTCTCTATGCGTTGCTACCAATTATAAAAAACACGTATTTGGGGATTACGGGGGTTGATCCAGCCGTGATTGATGCGGGAAAGGGCATGGGAATGACAGACTTTCAGATATTGAGAATGATTGAAGTCCCACTGTCGTTACCTGTAATTATGGGAGGCATACGAATTTCCACAGTTATCAATATAGGGACGGCCACTTTAGCAGCATTAATCGGCGCTGGCGGTTTGGGAGATTTAATCTTCAAAGGAATTTCTCTGAACAACTCCAATATGATTTTGGCAGGCGCAATCCCAACAGCTCTATTGGCACTGATGGTGGATACACTCCTTGGAAAAGTAGAACAGAGGCTTGTTCCCAAGGGGCTTAGGGGTTAAGCGAAGGAAAGTGCGATAAATAATCGTTTTAAATCAATGACTGACTTAGAATAGAACCATAAAGTGTAGAGGAAATCTATTTGCGTTGAAGGTTAGAGATTGTAAACTCACTGTATGAAAGGAAAATTATATGAAAAAGAATAAACTATTATTGGCTTTAATATTGATATTTACACTGGCGCTAACGGCATGTGCAGGCAATTCAGGTGAAACGGCAACCATTAGAATTGGGCATAAGAATTTCACAGAGCAGAGAATTTTAGGGCAGATGTTTGCTTCGATTATAGAATCTAAGACAGATTATGCCACAGATGTAAAAGAGTTCGGTGGGACACAGCTTCTCTTTGAAGCCATAACCAATGATGAAATCGACCTCTATGCTGATTATACGGGGACACTTTACACAGTGATGTTAAATGAATCCGGTGAGAATGACCCCGATAAAGTCAAAGAAATCGTGCAAAAGGAAATTACGGAGGCATATCCAGTTCAACTTTTAGAGCCTCTTGGATTTAACAACACCTACACACTCAGTGTGGACAAAGATGTGGCAGCAAAGTACAATCTCAAAACAATCTCTGATCTCGCTGAGGTAGGCCCTGAATTGACACTGGGTTCTACCATGGAGTTTTTAGAAAGACCTGATGGAATGCCAGGGGTTAAGGATACCTATGGAATCACTTTCAAAGAGGAAGTGGGATTAGATCCTGGGATTCGATACACTGCAATCCAAAACGGTGAGGTGGATTTGATAGATGCTTTTTCAACAGACGGTAAGATTAAAGAATATGAGCTTGTAACCCTTGAAGATGACAAGCAATTTTTCCCGCCGTACTATGTGTTGGCAATTGTCAATAACAAGGCATTTGACGACTACCCAGAAGCAGTTGAAGCGCTTCGAAAACTTGAGGGAACTATAACAGAAGAAGCCATGCAAAATATGAACTACCTAGTAGATGAAGAGGGACTTCCAGAAAAGAAAGTTGCAGAAGATTTCTTGAAAGAAGCGGGCATTATAGATTAGAAACCGATGTGGTAGATAGAATTTAACGGATAGAATTTAATTTAATGGCTAAAGGGGAATAAAAAGAGCACATGTGCGATTCTGTATAAGTAGAAACGTGCATGTGTTTTTATTAGCGGCATATTATAGACGGAAATTTTAAGAATTCGAAACAATATTATAATGTTACTAAATTTATATTGACAAAATCACTTGAAAGAGTGTATCCTATTATTATGGTCAGGGACATGAAGTGACAACTTAATGAACTGACATTCAAAATAGAGTGTGAAACTTGATGTAGGTAAACCGTTCAGTTTTATATCTCAATATATGACTCACTAGCTCAACTGGCAGAGCAACTGACTCTTAATCAGTAGGTTCAGGGTTCAAGTCCCTGGTGGGTCACCAATTTTAAAAAAGGACTTTCCGATTGGAAAGTCTTTTTAATGCGCTTTGCACTGTTTCGAATATTGTGTTATATCATTAAACTTGTTCCCTCAGTTTGAGCATGTGATACATGAGGTCATTATAAGGTGTTGGTACGCAATGTTCTCTACCGAGTTTTCGGATGACACCAGCCAGCATATCCACTTCTGTCTTCCTGCCAGCGTCAATATCCTGTAGCATGGAAGTCTTTGATTCGGGCACCATTGTGTCAAGAATATCAAGCCATTTTTCAAAATCAGAATCCGTGATTTCGACGCCTTTTTTGAGAGCGACATGTCTGACTTCCAACATAATCATGCGCATGATTTCATAACCATCGGGTGAGTTTAAAAGGCGGTAATTTGCTCCGACAATTGCCGTAGGCTGATTGCTGCAAACATTGATCATGAATTTCCACCAGAGCTGCTTGTACATATCTTTGGGGCATTCGTGTGGAAGATTCGCCTGCTTGAATAAATCGGATATTTTTTGAACCCGAGAAGTCATTTGACCACTCTTTTCACCAAATACGATTTTACCGGGAGAACCATAGTGAATATCTTGTTCTGTTCTCTGGGCATCTATGCCAAGGCACATGCTGTAAAGCATTTTTTCCATACCGTAAGTTGCGCCGATTATTTCCTCAGAGTCAATGCCGTTTAAAAGTGACATAATCACTGTGTTTTCACCCACGTGATTTTTGACAGATTCAATTGCAAGGGGGAGATCGCCATATTTGACGGCAATGATGACAAGGTCAGCAGGGGCTGCGCTTGCGGCTGGTGATATATAGTTGAAGTTTTGAAGGTCACCGTTGACTTTAAGTCCGTTTTTCTCATAGCGGCTTAAACGGTGGTCATCCAGTAGAACGCTGAGTGAAACTTGAGGGCATGCGTTTAGGATGGCTGCATATGAAGCACCAATAGCCCCCAATCCAATAATAGATATTTTCATGTAAACCTCCTTGAGTTATACAGGTAAATACGAGATTGATTTTTTATATTTTATCACAATTAAAAGATTTTATATCAAGTAGGTTTCATCTTTACACAAATTTAAATTTAAGTTAAACTGATTATGCTTTTTATAAGGTATAGTACAAAGAGTGGTTACAAATTAGTATGAACACGACAACGTTGTAAATTCAAAAGGAGATTAGAATGGAAAAAGTAAAAAGAACAACAAATGACAATTACACAGAAATTGTACTGACAACAGGGGAGATTTTTCCCAGAGACAAGTCATTTGAAAATTGCCCTATGTGTGGGGTTTCAAAGGGAGATTATCATATTGCATACTGCAATAGAGAAGTATGCCCTCTTTGCAACCAATATATAAGTGAATGTGATCACTTGGAAGGGTATGAGATGGATGCAAGCACAAAGAGTGTTATCGACGAATGTCTCAGTGAATTATCCGCATAAGGATAAAAACAGACAAGGCCATTGACGGAAACGTGAATTCAAGGTCTTTTTTTTATGCTTTTTTTTCGTCATTCAAGGTCATTTTAATCGGATGTAGTGGCAATTACAAATGCCGATTGTTATAATAGAATATAGATATATAAGGTTAAATAGTAAAGTGTCAATCCCTATTAGGGCTTAAGAAAGGAGAACTGTAATGGATATCAAGATGCTAAAAGAGTTGACGGCCATTTATGGTCCGTCAGGACAAGAACAGGCAGTTTCGGCATTTATTATTTCCCAAGTAGAGTCCTTCGTGGATGAAATCAAGGTAGATAAAATGGGAAATGTTATTGCACATAAAAAGGGCGATGGGCCGAAACTAATGGTGGCAGGGCATATGGATCAAATTGGTATGATGGTCACCGACGTTGACGACAAAGGCTTTATAAGACTTACGAATATAGGTGGTATCAATCCATATGTAACCCACGGCGAAAGAGTGGTCTTTAAAGACGGTACGGAAGGGATTGCCTATGCTGAAGGGTCAACAGAGATGGACAAGCTCAAACTGGATAAGCTGTTTGTGGACATAGGATGCACCAGCAAAGAGGAAGCTGAACAGCATGTGCAAATAGGTGATATTTGTGTTTATCAAAGTCACTTTGTCGAGCGAGATAAAACCATAAGTGTTGGTGCTCTTGATGACCGAATTGGGTGCTTTGTCATGATTGAAGCTCTCAAGCGTATGAGCGCCACCGAAAATGATTGTTATTTTGTCTTTACGGTACAAGAAGAAGTGGGAATCAGAGGGGCTAAGACATCGGCCTATACTGTGGATCCAGATGTGGGGCTAGCCATAGACATCACTTCATCAGGGGACACACCAGGGGCAAAGCGATTTAAAATTAGCCTTCATGATGGTGTGGCAATCAAGGTCAGAGACAACTCACTCCTCTCTCATCCGAAAGTAAATGAGAGACTTGTGGAAATTTGCAAGTCAGAATCTATAAAATATCAGATGGAAGTCTTAGAATTCGGTGGGACAGATGCAGGTGGCATCAGCTTAACCAGAGAGGGCGTCCCTGCTTCTGTTCTTTCAATTCCAACAAGATATGTCCACAGTGGACATGAGACGATTTCCAAGGCAGATGTAGAGGCGACAATCGACTTACTGGTTAAGTTCTCCACAGAAAATTTGACTAAATATATTTAGGCGATAAATAGGTGGATAAATTGGTCTGGGTCAATAGGATTTATTCATTCTATCGACTTTAAAGAGGACAGGCAATAAAGAGGACAATCAATGCAGTGGATTGTCCTCTTTTAAAGGGCTGGATATTAAACGAGAAATGCTTTATCATAAAGTATGACATCTTATTAAAAACACAAAATGGAAAAAGCGATATACAGTGAATTGTGTAAATAAAAGTAAAGAAAGAGACTGAAGAAATGCCAAAAATAAAAAAAGAGAACTTAAGTGAAAAAGCCTATATTGCAATTAAAGAAATGATTATGGATGGTCGGTTAAAGCAAGGTGAGGGGATTAGCATAAATGCGATGACTGAGATTTTGGACATAAGTAGAACGCCCATTACAAATGCCTGTCAGAAATTGGAGTACGAAAGATTCTTGACAATATTACCAAAACAAGGCGTGATTGTAAATTCTTTGACCATTGATGACATAAGAGAGATATACGAATTGAGAGCAGCTATTGAGTCCTATTCAGCTAAGAGGGCTTTTGAGCATATTTTTGAAGAGGATATTGAACATTTACGAAAAAGCATTAGAAAGCAAACTGAATATGCACAAAATGGAAATGTGTATGAATTTATGCGTGAAGATATTCATTTTCATAAGTTTATATTGGAGAAATATAACAACACTCAATTTTTGACAATAATTAACACTTTGTATGACAGATCATTTATGGCGAGTCTGAAAAGTGGTGAGAAAAAGGGTAGACTTCTTAACAATTTAGAGGAACATTTGAAAATTATTGAAGCTCTTGAAGAAAAAAATAGAGATAAATTCGTTGAGACAATCGAAATAAATATTTTGAATGGATTTATAAATTTGACAGGAGATTATCAATTGAAATAAATTGAATAGTCATAATTTATTGACAATAAAACGAGAAAATGCTATCATCAAAAAAATGGTAGCAAGGAAATTATTTTTTTGACGCATCTTACATGCAAGTTGAATTCATGTTGAATTTAACTTGTGGATTGTTTAGAATTTCTGAAGGTACAGGGCTTAAATTCTACAGGAAGCATAAAAATTATAAAGTCACCGATTTGCCATTATTAAGAAATGAGGAGGTATTATGAACGCAAGCGATGCAGCAAAGGTTCTCCTAACAACCTGTTCTGATTGTAAGGAGGAAGAAAAAATCTTATTCGTAACAGATGCTAAAAGTTTTGAAGTTGCAAGAGTGATGTGGGATGCAGCAAGTGGATTTAACAAAAAAACACTTGTTATGATGGAAGAAAGAGAAATGCATGGAGAAGAGCCAAGTGAATTGGTTGCAGCTGCAATGAATGAGGCAGATGTTATCTTTGGCGTTACGGCATTTTCACTGTTTCACTCTGAAGCAAGGCGCAAGGCTGTTTCCAAAGGAGCTAGATTTGTCAACATGGTTGATTACAACTTAAACATGATGAAGAAGGGTGGGTTGTATTGCAATTTTGATGAAATTGGAAAAATATGTACAGATGTTTCTCGTAAATTAATAGGAAAAAAGAAATGTAAAATTACAACTGAGGCGGGGACTCGATTTGAATGTTCTATTGAGGGAATAGAACCAACACCACAATATGGGAGAAGTGTGATTGCAGGGAGTTCTTCATCTCCACCAGATATTGAATGTGCAACTTGTGCAGTGGAGGGAACTGGTGAAGGCATAATTGTTGTTGATGGGAGTATCCCTCATCCGCAATTAGGGCTTATAACGGAGAATATTGTTTTGACAGTCAAAAAGGGTCTTATTGTGAACATTGAGGGTGGAAAACAGGCAAAAACTTTGGAGAAAATCTTACACAACTTTAAAGATCCAAATGTATACAATTTAGGTGAAATAGGAATTGGCCTGAATCCTATGTGCGAGCTCAATGGGAGCATGCTGGAAGATGAAGGTTGTAGTGAAACGCTTCACTTTGGAGCAGGGGACAATAGAGGTTTTGGAGGAAAAACTGCAAGCAAGTATCATCTTGACATTATCATAAAAAATCCGTCACTGGAAGTTGATGGAGAAAAAGTCTTGATTGAAGGGAAAGTAACATCGTGCTAAACGTAAACAGTGTTATTGTAACTAAGTAGTGAGTTGTATTTGGAGGGAAAGATGGAAGAACTAAAAAAAGGATTATCCTTTGAGTTAGAATTAAGCAAGGAAATTAAAGAAAAGTTTTATTATGTAGACAGAGATCCAATTTCTGGGCAAAGATTGTTTTTTGACAATGCTGGTGGTTCCTTTAGATTGAAAAGCGCAGTTGCAAAACAAAGTGAGTTAGAGGCATTTCCCGATTGTCCAGAGAGGACACATGACCTATCTGTCTATCTCCAAAAGATAAAGAAACAGGGTGAAGATGATATAAGGATTATATTAAACAGTGGGGAAAGAGGAAGCATCATCACATCTCTAACAGCTTCTCAAGCTATGTTTCAAATGATTGGAACAATTGCCGAGAATGTCTCCGGCAATAATATGATAACCACAGTCTTGGAACACCCATCTGCATTTGACGCAGTTGATTACTATGCAAGAAAAACTGGAAGGGAGTTAAGAGTTGCTAATAGTAATGTAGAGAGTGGGAAGGTAGAAGTAGAAGATATCATAAAATTAATTGATAAAGATACGGTCTTATTAAGTGTAATGCATGCATCCAATTTTACAGGGGCTGTATTTGACATAGAAGAAATGGTGAAACGAGCAAGGGCAATAAAACCTGATTTATTCATTGTAGTTGATGCGGTTCAACATGCGCCACATGGTATTATTGATCTCCAGAAAACACCAATTGACGGTATCAATTTTGGACCTTATAAATTTTTTGGTTGTAGAGGATCGGGGATTGGCTATGTTTCAGATCGTGTGTCTGCTTTAACCCATCATAAATTAATTGAAAAAGAGAATGAAGTTTGGGCTTTAGGAACACCAACGCCTTCACAATTTTCAGCTATTACAGCAATTGTGGATTACGTTTGTTGGATTGGGGAGAGATTTGCAACAAGTTTAGATAGACGTGAACTTTTTGTTGAGGGGATGACGCATATCAAACTTCACGAAAGAGCACTTTTAAATAGACTGTTAGAGGGAAGTCCTCATGTGGAGGGACTAAGAAAGTTGAAAAATGTGACTGTCTATGCTGACAATAAAGATTTATCAGAAAGAGATTTAATCGTGGGGATAAAATTTGATAATATGGATTGTGCAGCGGCAGCAAAAGAATACGAGAAAAAATCAGTTATTGTTGCACCAAGACTGCGCAGCAGCATGTATGCAAGGAGAATGCTCGAATCGTTTGATATTGTTGATGGGGTGCTTAGAGTTTCTCCGTTGCATTGTCACACATTTAAAGATATTGATAAATTCCTAATGATAACAAAAGAAATTGCATGTTCGAAGTAAACGTGATAAAAGAAATATAGCTGCTTAGAAGACCGCCTGAGAAATATGTGTATCATTTGATTCAAGTGGTCTTCTGTTCTAATAGATTCTGATTATGATATAGGGGGTACGTATGATGAAGAAAAGAAAAATGAGCATTGTTGGAATTATGTTACTGGCATTGGTGTCAGCGTTTATAATGGGTGCTTTTTTTATGAAACTGCATTCGATTTTGATAGATAGAGGAAATGCCCATATATGGGATATGATTTATGCTTTGTTTTTTCAGGATATAACAGTTGCGGGGAGTCATGGTATAGGGATTTTTTATGTTGTTGGAACTTTATTCATGAATGCGCTGAGACTTACAATTATTCCACTGGTTTTTACATCGCTAGTACTTGCAATGAGTAGTATCAGCGATCTTAAGAAGCTAGGTCGAATTGCGTATAAAGGTGTATTTGGGTTTCTCTTTATGTATTTTATAGGGTGTATGTTTGCTGGCGGAGTTGCATTTTTAGCAAGAAATATGAATTGGATTTCGATTAGTTCCTCCATAACAAGCGGCGTAGGCGATATTGTAAAAGTTGATACAGCCAATCCGCTATCGGTTATAATGGCGATGGTCCCTCTAAATTTTTTTGACGCGATTTCAAATAACGGAAATGTTTTAGCAGTTGTATTTGTGGCAATTATCATTGGATTATGCATTGGCATACTAGGTGATAAAGCCAATATAGTAAAAAAACTGACAGAAGAAGTAAATGAAATTATTCAGCTGTGTATCGGATTTCTCATAAATAAGTTAGGGCCAATAGCGATATTTTCTCTAATAGTACGAGCATTTGCGCTTTATGGATTTGATCAAATGAAACCGGTATTTGTATATGTAATGGTTACAATCGGTGTCCTTCTCGTTTATCTGTTGTTGGGATATCCTTTGATTATTGCGCTGACGACAAAATTGAACCCTTTCATATTTATGAAAAAAATTAGCAAAGTTGCCTTGCTGGCCTTTTCAACTGCTTCCTCTGCGCCAGCATTCCCACTAAATTTAAAGACAAATGTTGAAGAGCTTGGTGTCAGTGAGGAAATAGCAAATTTTATATTGCCCTTGGGAATGACGATAAATATGAATGGAACAAGCATTATGCATATTATCGGAACCATATTTATTGCAACTGTATCGGGGTATCATGTTACTTTAACAGATTTATTGATGATGTCCTTTCTTTCGATTTTGGCAGCTGCCGGAACGCCAGCATTACCAGCCGCTGGAACGGTTTTGTTGTTTACAGTTATGAACGGCATGGGGTATGTAAATGAAATGGCACTGATAACATATTCACTTATTTTGGCAATAAATAAGCCTGTAGAGATGGTGTTAACATCACTCAATGTCGTTGGTGATGCCACAACATCGTTAATTGTAGCTAACTCCGAAAATGAGCTGGACAGGGAAATATTTTATGATAAAAAAGTCCAGTACAGTGAAGTAAAGGAAGTGCTTTGATAAATTGTATTAAAAGAAGTAAGAATGCCTATATTCGATTTGACATTGAGGATATAGGCATATCATTTTAAAGGGTTGAGGTGAAAAATGAAAGATACAAAAATAGTGATACTGGATGGATATACAGTAAATCCTGGAGATTTAAGTTGGGATGCTCTTGAAAAAATTGGTCTCGTTGAAGTTTATGAAAGAACAAGTCTGAATGATGAAGAGGAAATTATAACGAGGATTGGCAATGCAGAAATCGTCGTTACAAATAAGACACCAATTACAAGAAAGGTTATAGACGCCTGCCAAAATATAAAATTAATCAGTGTCCTTGCCACGGGTTATAATGTGATAGATTCTGAGTATGCAAGAGAAAAAAATATTTTAGTTGCAAATGTTCCAACTTATGGGACTAAAATAGTAGCTCAATTTGCGATAGCCTTACTATTGGAAGTTTGTCATCATGTTGGACATCATAGCCAAACGGTATTTGGAGGCAGATGGGAAACCAATGATGATTGGTGCTATTGGGACTATCCCCTAATTGAGCTAAGTGAGAAGACTGTTGGAATCATTGGATTTGGAAGAATTGGTCAACAAACAGGCGCTATTGCAAAAGCAATGGGAATGAACGTGTTGGCGTATGATGCGAATATCAACGACTCTGGAAAAGAAATTGGAACATATGTTGAATTAAATCAATTATTGAGCGAAGCGGACGTCATTATGCTCCATTGTCCACTAACTACAGAGACAAATGGATTAATCAATAAAAATACAATCAATCAAATGAAAGACGGTGTTATAATTATTAATAACAGCAGAGGTGCATTGATTGTCGAAACAGACTTGGCATTTGCTTTGGAAACGGGTAAGGTTAAAGCCGCAGGCTTAGATGTTGTTAGCATAGAACCAATTCAGAGTGATAACCCTCTTTTAAAGGCACCTAATTGTTTAATTACACCACATATTTCCTGGGCGGCTATAGAGAGTAGAAAGAGGATTTTGGAAAGCACAGCTATGAATATCAAGGCATATATGGATGGTGGTGCGATAAATATTGTCAATTGAAAAGGCTCTTTTCAATTGAAATACTTTTAAGTGCACCTATTTAACAAGTGAGGAGAAAGTAAAATGGAGTCATTGCGGTTAGATGCTAAAGAAATCATGGCTGAATCTATTGCAGCGGTTTTGCCTGAATCATCTGTTGAAAAAGCAATCAATAATATGAATATGAAAGAAAAAATAATTGTTATAGCAATTGGGAAAGCAGCTTGGAATATGGCATGTGCTGCACAGAAAAAATTAAAAAATCGAATTGTTAAGGGGTTAATAATCACTAAGTATGGACATTCTAAAGGGAATATTGAATCTTTTGAGATGATTGAGTCGGGACATCCACTACCAGATGAAAATTCAATTTATGCAGCACGAAAGGCAATAGATTTGGTGTCTAGCATGGATGGAGATACCACACTCTTGATGCTTTTTTCAGGAGGTGGATCATCGCTGTTCGAACTGCCTCTAGAGGGAATTTCGCTAAAAGATATTGTTGATATCACTGAAATGCTCCTAAAGAGAGGCGCGAATATTGACGAAATAAATGCAGTGAGGAAGCATTTATCTGCGGTAAAGGGAGGGCGATTTGCCGAATTTAGAAGAGATATTGATATCAGGGCTGTAATTCTCTCAGATGTGATTGGAAATGCGGCGGACATCATTGCCTCGGGGCCGGTAACATCAGATGGGTCTACTGCCGAAGAAGCGCTTGGTGTCCTTGAAAAATACAATATTTATTTTGAACAGGCGATTTTGGATGCAATTTCTATTGAGACGCCTAAGTCGATTAAGAACTGTGAATATGTGGTTACGGGCAGCGTGGAGATACTTTGTGAAGCTGCGGTTGAATCTTGTTTGAAGAAAGGGTATAGGCCGCTTTTGATATCATCAGCTATAGTTGATGAAGCGCGTCATGTTGGCAAGCAAATAAGTGAAATTGCAAAACAAGTACATGCTGTTATTCCCCAAAGTGAAAATAAAGACACTGGAATTGCTTTAATTGCAGGAGGAGAGACAATCGTTAAAGTCATTGGAAGTGGAAAAGGTGGCAGGAATCAGGAAGCGGCTTTGGCTGCGGCAATTGAATTGGAAGGTCACGAGGACATTGTATTTTTTTCAATAGGATCTGATGGAACAGATGGACCAACAGATGCAGCTGGCGGCTTGGTGGATGGTTTGACAATTAAAAGAATTGAAGCGTCTGGCATGGATGCCTTTGAAGAACTCAATATGAACAACGCATACAATGCATTAAAATCAGCCAATGATTTGATTATGACTGGCCCCACAGGAACCAATGTGAATGATCTCATGATGGCATTAATACGAAAATCATAAATTTATACGGTCTTTCTCGACAACATCATGATGCAAGTGTATAATCAAAAATATGATTTAAATAAGAGCGCACTATGTTGATGCGCTTTTTTGACGAGAGGACAAAGAATGTCATTTAGCAAATTAGGGGTGAACCACTTCTACACCCAAATATTAGAAGAAAACTTTATATCAGAACCCACCCCGATTCAAAAGATGGCAATTCCCTTGATTGCAAAAGGGATTGATGTGGTTGCGGAGGCACAGACAGGTACAGGGAAAACGCTGGCCTTTTTACTGCCGCTGCTTCAAAAAATTGATGTAGGCGCAAACCGTATCTCTGCACTTGTCATAGCGCCCACAAGGGAACTTGCAATTCAGATTACTGAGGTTGCCAATTTGTTTTATGATATTTCCGTGCTCAATATCTATGGTGGACAAGATTTTACGGCACAACTGCATGCCCTTGAAGGTGCAGTGGACGTTATTATTGCAACACCTGGAAGATTATTGCACCATTTAGACAGAGGAAGGCTGGATTTGTCTCAGGTGGAGACGCTCGTTATAGATGAAGCAGACAATTTGTTCAAAGGTGGGTTTTTAGAAGAAATCAAGAGAATCATGGATTACCTGCCTGAAAAGAAACAAACACTTTTATTCTCGGCAACTATTGATGAGTCTGTCTCTCAGTTTGCAGGGAACTATATGGAAATGTATCAGCAGATTACAGCTCCCAAAGAGGCTGTAATTTTGACGAATATTTCTCAATTTGTGGTCATCTCTTCCAACCGTAGGAAAATACAGGATTTACTTGAGATATTTAAAAGAGATTATCCAGTGAAGGGTATTATCTTTTGCCGTTCGAGGATTGGAGTGGACAGTTTGCACAAAGCACTTCTGGAGTTTGACTTATCCGTTGAAAAACTTCACGGGGGGTTAAATCAGACCGTAAGAGAAAGTGTCATGAAGGGCTTTAGAGATGGTGAATTTAAATACCTTGTGACCACAGATGTTGCGTCAAGAGGACTGGATATCAGTGAAGTATCACATGTTATCAACTACAACCTTCCAGACTTGCCTGAGGATTATGTTCATAGAATTGGAAGAACTGGAAGGGCAGGCTATCAAGGGGTGGCATATACCGTTTTAACGGGAAAAGATGACCAGCGGCTAAAAAAAATTGAAGCATATATTGGTATGGAAATCACCAAATTTTCATTTGCAAAGTCACTTTAAAGACATTAGCACTAAAAAAACGATAGCACTAAAAAACGATGAGATTTGAAAATCATAAAAAAGCCATTTGGAAAATGGGCTGATTCCTATAAGTCTAACTTTTGGGTGTCACCACACTTGCCAGATGGCTTTTTGTGTTGGCATAAAGAACAACTGGAAAACCGTGCGGTTCTAATTGTAGAAATAATTACATTAATTTATGTAATTTGTTGTATTTTGGGTATATATTGGAGAGAAATGTTATGGTATTATAGTTTTATATGAAACAATAAAAAAGAGTTTTAGTTGTAGGAGGGAGTTATGAAAGTAAAGTATACCATGCGTGCTAAGTTGGTGACGATATCGGCTCTGTTGTTAATTGTGCCGATGCTTCTCGTGGGGATGATAAGTTATCGTCAGTCTAAAACGGCGCTGACAAGTAAAGGGGAAGTGATTTTAAAAAATGCGGTGACTCAGGCGATGCAGCTTATAGAAAGTGAGAAGAAGGCTGCTGATAAAGGAGCGGTATCACTCGAAGAAGCTAAGGAGGCAGTTAAGGAACAATTGCTTGGCCCAATGGATGCTGAAGGTAAGAGGCCAATTAGCAAAGCTGTAGATCTTGGTGCCAATGGGTATTTTGTCATCTATTCACCCGATGGGATTGAGGTGATGCATCCATCTTTAGAGGGTCAAAATGTATGGGATGTTGAAGACAAATCCGGATCGGGTATGAAACTGGTTCAGGAGCAAATCAAAGCAGCCATGTCGGGCGATGGATTTTTAGAATATCAATGGACACTGCCTAATTCTGAAACCGTTGGGACTAAAATTTCTTATCAGGCCTATGATGAAGATTGGCAGTGGATTGTGTCAGTGGGAGCATATAAGCAGGATTTCGATGCATCTGCAAATTATATACTACTCAATCTACTAATTGTGCTCTTAGTGGCAGTCGTTGGTGGATTCATCATCATATGGATTTTCTCAAATCACTTGACCAAGCCAATCAAGAAGATTACAGTGGCGCTTGAAGAAGTTTCCAAAGGGAATCTCACTTTAGAACCAATTGAACATAAGAATACAGATGAAACTGCTATTTTGGCAGAGTCTTTTAATTTGATGCTGACAAATATGCGATCAATGATTGAAACCACTGTGGAGTCAGCTGAATCAGTGGGAAATTTATCTGAATCACTGAATCAGATAACCAGTGAGACCACAAAGGCGATTAATGAAGTGGTTATCACTATTCAAGAAGTGGCAAATGCTGTTTCAGATGAGGCAAGAGGTGCGGAGTTAGTGGCAGAAAAAATGAATACCCTGTCGAGAGGGATCGAGTTTATAGCAGAGTCAACGCTGAGAATGAATCGCTCTATAGAGGAAACAGTCGTCAAGAGTCAAGAAGGTGTTAAAACAATGGGTCGTCTTGAGGATGCTTCTGTAAGAACTGATGAAGCAACTCAAAAAATTGCAGAAGTTATCCAAAAGGTGGATGAGTCCAATAAAAAAATTAATTCCATTACCAATTCGATTACCGATATATCTGACCAAACCAATCTATTAGCACTGAATGCTTCCATAGAGGCTTCAAGAGCAGGAGAAGCTGGCAGGGGATTTGCAGTTGTGGCTGAGGAAATTCGAAAACTGGCCGTTCAGTCGGCAACAGCTGTCTCAGAAATTAAGAACATCATTGACGATATTAACCGATATTCTAAATTATCTGTTGAGACAATGGATGATGTAAAAGTGGTTATTCAAAGCCAAAATGAGATGGTGGATACAACTAAAGTTCAGTTTGAAGGAATTGCAAGGGCAATTGACAGCATCAACAAAGAAGTAGATCAACTGACAACTGAAGCAAAGGATATGAACGAAATGAGAACAGATATCCTTGAATCGGTGCTGAATATTTCGGCTTCAACCGAAGAAACTTCTGCGGCAACAGAGGAAGTTTCCGCATCGTCAGAACAACAACTTGCGGGCATGACTGAAATCAACGAAGAGACCTCTAGGCTGAATGAAGTGGCACATCGCCTCAATACGTTGATTAAACAATTCAGAGTGTAAATAGAGCTCATCGAATACTAAAGTGGAAAATGAACTATAATGTAATTTAAAGCAGGTTCTTTTAAATCAAAAAAATAGGCCTAAAAATTGGGTTATATATGTGAGAAAGTTAAGGCAAATTCACCTTTCTATAATAAAGAGGGGTGCAATTTGTCTTTTCTTTAAATTTTTCGATAAAATAGCTAGTGCTCCCAAAGCCGCAGTTATAGGCAATGGTTGAAATGGTTTGATCTGTATTTAATAGCAGATGTGCAGCGGCGGAAAGCCTGTAGTTGATAATGTATTCAAAGACGGTGGCATTCATCTGCCGTTTGAATTTTCGGCATAGAGAACTCTTGGAAAGAGAAGCCTCTTTTGCCAAGTTGGATAAATCTATTTTGTCCATATAGTGGTTGTGAATATAGTCCATAACTGTTCGAAAATCAACATAGTCCCTGCTTCTGATAACTTCTTCTGAACGTTTGGAAAACCAATTTTTAATCATTGAAAGCCAGATGGATGAAAATAGAATGACAATTTGGAGTTCAAAGCCATATGTTTGTTCATTATAGATTCGATAAATCTCCTTTAGGCTTGAAATCGCTTCTCTTTGCCAAGCAACTTCTTGTTTAAATAAGTAAAATCTGAAAGCTGGATTATCGGTGTAGCCCTGGACGTATTTGGTGTCTATGACACTTCCCGCATAGCTGGCCAAAAGGCGCATGTGAAGATCAAAACAGATGTAAGACGCATCAGAATCCAGATGATTTTGGGCTTTATGAAGTTGGTTTTGGTTTATAAATAGGCCTTCGCCCTCAGTTAAAACAAGGGAATCACCATCTATGTTGAACTGAACTTGCCCATTGGTAACAATACAGAACTGAAGTTCTTCATGCCAGTGCCAATCTATAAAACCGACGATGTTTTTTCTAATTTGGGTTGTGTAAATAGCCAGTGGAAAGGCAAAGGAACCATGTATTGTGGTTTCTTTTTTGTTTTTGTCGATGACGATATTATACTGTTGCATGTGAAGCCTCCATAAAAACACGAGAAAATAATTTGAGAATATAACGATATAATATGGCTTAATTTTGATATTAATAACTCTAAATCGCTAATATAATGATACCAAAGGAAGGTGACAAGATGCAAGCAATAGAATTATGGTTAGGCGGACTCATTGAAGACGATGAGGCAATTCATCTGCCCCAGAATTTTGATGAAGTTTATGCATTTCATAAATCAATGGATGCATATGCTGAGACGCCCTTGATAGAATTAAAATCACTTGCTAGCACTCTAAATGTGAAGGGGATATTTGTCAAAGATGAATCCCATCGGTTTGGGCTTAACGCGTTTAAGGGGCTAGGAGTCAGTTATGCTCTAGACAAGATTATAGGGGCGAATAAAGGAAAGACGTATACATTTGTCTCTTGTACAGATGGAAATCATGGAAAGGCACTTGCGTGGCGAGCAAACCAGTTGGGACACAAAGCAGTGATCTTTATGCCAAAGGGAAGTGAGAGGCGTAGAGTAGAGGCAATTGAAGCACATAGCGCAGAGGTAATCGTCACAGAGATGAACTATGATGACACGGTGCGCCATGCGGCAAGCTATGCTCGTGAAAATGGATATTATCTGGTTCAAGATACAGCTTTGCCTGATAATGTGGAGACTGCAAACGATATCGTCATGGGGTATACAACGATGGTGCGGGAAGCGATTCATCAAATCACAATACAGCCAACACATGTTTTTTTACAGGCAGGTGTAGGGTCAATGGCAGGTGGCGTTATCTGGTTTTTGTGCAATCAGATTACAGACATGATGCCACAAATAGGTGTTATTGAATCCAGTGAAGTCGCTTGTATTTATGAATCCGTGAAACGGGGACGGGTAATTAGTATAGGCGGTGAACCCTTCACGATTATGGCTGGGCTAAATTGTGGTGAAGCTAATTTTATAACCTATCCGCTTTTAAAAGCTAAGGGAAATTACTTTTTAAAGTGCAGAGATGAAATAACGGTTACGGGTATGAGACGAGCACGGAACCCAGTGGAGGGCGATGTGGCATTTAGTGCTGGAGAATCTGGTGCTGTGGGATTGGGCTTAATCGAAGAGGTGCTATCAAACCCCGAATATGAGACGATGAAGCGACAGCTCAATTTGGATGAGAACTCAGTTATTTTGATTTTTAATACGGAAGGGGACTTAGAGAATGGATCAAATGTACTCAAATAAAGAACTTGAATTGATAGAATTTGTTCAAAAGGCAGTTCAAATAAAGAGCTATAGTAACGAAGAAGAGACACTTGCACAGTTTATGAAAATGGAGATGGAGCGACTTGGTTATGATGAAGTTCTAATTGATACCACTGGAAATGTAATCGGAAGAATTGGAGATGGACCGAACAAAATCCAATTTGACAGCCACCTAGATACGGTTCGCGTCACTGATGAAGTGGCGTGGCAAGTGCCTCCTTTTTCGGGAGAAAACCGAGAGGGCTTTATTTGGGGACGTGGCAGTGTCGATATGAAATCCGCCCTATGTGCCAGTATTTATGCTGTGGCACTTGCCAGAGACAGGGGGTATATAGATGGAAAGACAGTCTATGTGACGGGAACGGTTTGTGAAGAATTTTGTGACGGCGAAAATTTAAAACATCTCTATAGAGAATTAAATTTGATGCCTGACTACTGTGTTATCTGTGAGCCAAGTGATAACCGCATAACACTTGGACACAAGGGAAAAGCTCAGATTCGAATAACCACTCACGGTGTTTCTGCCCACGGTTCAGCTCCAGAAAAGGGAATCAATGCCGTCTATGAAATGGCGGAAATCATAAAAGGCGTCGAGCATCTGAATGAGTCGTTGTTCCATGAAAAGGGTCAACATGGAACGATTGTTTTATCAGACATCTCCAGTGAGGCGGCTTCGTTAAATGCCGTACCAAGTCAGTGTTCAATTTATTTGGACAGAAGGCTTTCTATAGGAGAGACTTTGGAGCAAGTTAAAGCTGAAATGGATCAGCTGATCGAGGGAAAACGAGCTTCTTGGGAAGTTGGCACACTGTATCACACCACTTGGAAAGGGAAGCAGCTCACCTATGAACCCATGCATGACCCTTGGAAAATTGAGGAAGAACACCCGTTTACAAAAGCACTTGAAAGAGCGTATGTAGGTGTGACCAAGAGACAAGTACCACCATTTGACTTCTGGGATTTTGGAACAAATGCCATTACACCGGTAAGCATGGGCGTTCCGACAATTGGATTTGGCCCAGGGGACTATAAATTGGCGCACATGCGAGATGAGCGATGCGAAGTTAGCCAAATCGTAGAGGCATACTATGTTTATAGTGAACTTCTGGCAAATCTTTGATTTACTTTATTGACGGGATCGGATTAAGGTCAGTCTATTTTGAGTAAATTTGAATTGATAAATCCTTAAATAACTGGTATAATCTTCTTATGTCATAAAGGTATTTATGATTCAAATGGGGGTATAGCTCAGCTGGGAGAGCGCNNCTTGAATGGCATTCAAGAGGCCAGCGGTTCGAGCCCGCTTATCTCCACCAATAAAAAGAGAACCCTTACTTGCCATGAGCAGGTGAGGGTTCTCTTTTATAAAGCAGATGAGGAAGCGACATATGACATTGTGATTTTCTTTAGATAAAAGAAAAAATTAAGGTTAGAAGCTTGACAGTAAATTTAAATGAGTTTATAATTGTGGATAAATACAGTCTTTAATATGTGGAAAGGGGTTTCGGATGAAATATACAAAAGCAACCAACTATGCACTTCACATCATGTCTTTTTTAGTGACGAGAGATGAACGGGAAAACCTTAGTTTGCAGCCATTGGCAGATCATATGAATATGTCATCCACATATCTTTCTAAAATATTGACCCAGTTGGTTAAGGCGGATTTGATACAATCGGCTCCCGGTGTAAAGGGTGGCTACAGCCTGAGAAGAGCTAAAGAAGAGATTTCTTTTTTTGATGTGATTCAGGCCATAGAGGGAAGTGGAGCCATGTTTACCTGTGAGATGAATTTAGAGGGAGAGGGCGATTGCAAAATTGAGAGAGTCATGAAAGAAGCAGAAGCTCAGATGGTCATGTTTCTGAAAGCGAAAAAAATATGTGATGCGGTTTCTACGACTAAATAGAAATCGCAACAAGCATTATTTTTTTTAAACAAATTAAAGATAATTACACTCTTTAATACCTTTTGATTGAATTAATAGTCAATGGCGTACTTTGACGCATTCAGTTGTTATTGTTGTTAAAAGATATTTAACAGGAGTGTAGAGCAGTATTTTACAGCCAATTTTATGGAAAAGGAAAGAAGGTTAAGTAATGAATAATAAACAAAAAAATAGTGTGGAAGAAAAGAGATTTATAGATAAAATTAGTTTTTTGGACAGTCGGGAGAGACGATCTCCAGACCAAATTTTGAACTATTTGGAACATCAAGAGTTGGGGGATACATTGGATATAGGTTCGGGATCGGGGTTTCTAACTTTACCAGCGGCGAACAGAACGTCTGGAGTGATATATGCTTTAGATGCTGACGAGAGGATGCTAAATATCATTAAAAGCAAATCGAAAATGGCATATTTGGATAATATAATGACGATACATGCCCTAGCGGATAAAATCCCCTTTGAACGTCAAAGTGTAGACACTGTACTGGCTTCGCTAATTTTACATGAAGTACCATTGTTAGAGATTGCGATAAAGGAGATAGGAAGAGTCTTGAAAGAGGGTGGCCAGTTGTTATGTCTAGAGTATGAAAAGGATGAATCCGTTGTTAAGGGGCCTCCAATGCAGATTAGAATTCACTCAATGGAGCTTCAAAAGATATTAGAAGAAAGTCACTTTAAAGTCACTAAAAGGATTGAGTTTAATGAATCCATTTATATTCTCGTTGCAGTAAAGGTGGTTACAGTCTAAATGTTTCAAAAGAGGCAAAGCCATTAAATCAACAAAGAAAAATTGTCTTCAAATGTTTTTCTGACGTTTAGGATATGACGTTTCATATTTTCTTCTGCCAAGTTGGCGTCTTTGGATTTAATCGCGTCTAAGATGGCTTGATGTTCCCCCAGAGATTCGTCACTTCTACCGGGAACCAAAATAGTCTTGGTGTTGTATTTGCTCATTTGATTTTTTAGAGATTGAGACATCTCCACAACCAATTCATTTGGACAGGCATTATGAATAACCGTGTGGAAGGCTTGATTGCACTTAGAGTATTCTATAAGCTGATGGTTTTCAAAATTGGACTTCATAGCTTTCATGATGGCTTCAAGCTGTTTAATGTCAGATGCTTTGAGAACTGGGACAGCCAGTTTTACAATAAAACCTTCAAGGACGGCTCTGAGTTCGAAAAAATTTAGAACTTCTTTGAGGGAATAGGCCCTTACTTTTGCTCCTTTGTTGGGTTCTATGACGACAAGCCCTTTTTTTTCAAGCATCAAAAGACACTTTTTTATGGTATTTCGACTGACTTTATACTGCTGGGCAAGGTCGAGTTCCTTGAGACTTTCGGAAGGCAAATAAGTTCCGTTAATGATGTTTTCCTTTATTGAATTGTAAACTTGCATGGTTTGAGCAGCCATATGTGCCCCTCCTAAAATATAATCAATTTTGTTCAACGATAATGTCTGTTTTATATTATGTTATCATAAAGAGAGGAGAAGTCAATCGTTCAATAATGGGTTTGATATAAGTGAAAAAACTGGCGTTAAAATGCCAGTTTTTCATTGTATATATAGAAACTTATATTAGTTTTATAGAAACTCCATGTATCAGCTGTAATCAGTTATATCAAAAGGGTGTAATGTTCTTTGAAAGTCTCCCTCACATTTAAAATATGTCTTTTCATTAAAGAGCCAGCGAGCTGGGCCTCACCGTTCTGGATCGCTTTTAATATTGCTGAATGTTCTGCAATAGAGGCTTCATTTCTACCGGGAATTAAAATGGTTTTGGTGTTGTACTTGCTCATCTGATTTTTTAGGGAATTGGACATTTGAACTGCCAAAGTATTGGGGCAGGCCTCATGCAGTATCATGTGAAATTGATGATTGCACTTTGAATGTTCAATCAAGGCATGATTTTCAAAATGAGTCCTCATCTGATTGAGGATGGATTCCAGCTTGGCAATATCAGCCTTTTTTAACATGGGTACAGTCAACTCAGTGATAAACCCTTCTAAAACAGATCTCAGTTCCAAAAAATTCAATACTTCCTCCAAAGAATAGGCTCTCACTTTAGCTCCCTTATTGGGTTCAATAACCACAAAGCCTTCTTTTTCAAGCATCAGTAGTGATTTTTTAATTGTATTTCGACTGGCGTTGTACTCATTTGCCAGTTCCACTTCTTTTAAACTCTCCGCAGGTGAGTATTTGCCATTTTTTATATCATCTCTTATAGCTTCATAGACTTGTAAAGTTTGGTTAGCCATTTTTTCCTCCGCAATACAATTTTGTTGAACAATGACCTTTATATCATACCATAATGCTAAATCTTGTAAACATTTAAATTTCAAATCTTTATAAAAATCTATGCATATTTTTTATTTGAAAGTTCGTATTGACAACCTATTTTCAAGGTGTTACCATTGGGGTATACAATTCAATATTGTAGAACAATTTAGAATACAATATAGAGGAGGTAATTGATGAAATATCAAGAATTGATTCAAGGCGCATATGATTTACACATTCACTCTGCACCTGATATTCTGCCGCGAAAGATGACAGACATTGAAATGGCGCAGAGAATTATCGACAGTGGAATGGCTGGATATGCAATCAAAAGTCACTATTTCTGTACATCTGAAAGAGCGGAAATCATTAATACACTTTATCCAAAATGTCATGCAGTGGGCACAATGTGCTTGAACAGCTCAGTTGGGGGCATCAATCCATCAGCTGTTGAAATGGCAGGCAGAAGCGGGGGAAAACTCGTCTGGTTTCCGACTTGCGATTCAAAACATGAAATTGCACATGTATTTGATGGAAATCCAAATAAAAAATTGCCATATTGGGCTCAAATTATCATCGAAATGAAGGCGTCAGGGATTAAAACACCGACAATTACAATTTTAAATGAATCAGGAAAATTGACAACTGAGACCCATGAGGTGTTAGATGTTTTAGCAAAGTACAATATGATTTTGGCAACTGGTCATATGTCTCATGAAGAGACGTTTGCACTGGTTAAAGCTGCCAAAGAGCATAAAGTATATAAAATCATCATCACACATGTGGATTTCCCAACAACGTTTTATACCGTTGAAGAGCAGAGGGAACTGTTAAGATATGGTGCGGTTATGGAACACTGCTATACGACATTCGCAACTGGAAAGATTGGTTTCGATGTAACTTTAGAACAAATTAAGTCAATTGGTCCAGACAATATCATATTGGGAACGGATTTAGGTCAAAAGACAGCACTTTATCCCGATGAGGGCCTGCTTGAATTTGCTGGCAAACTGTATGAGAGCGGACTCAGTGATGAAGCAATTCGCAAAATGACCGTTCACAATCCCGTAAGTTTGCTTAAATAGTGTGTTTCAATCTGGAAAGTCAAGATGAGAAAAAAAAAATAACTTGTTAAGGAGCTTAAAATGATACAGGGAAAGAAAATGCTAGTGGTCAGTGCACATGCAGCTGACTATGTATGGAGAGCAGGTGGCACGATTGCAAAATATATCAAAGAAGGGGCAGATGTTCATGTTGTCGTACTGAGCTTTGGTGGCAGAGGAGAGAGCAATGATCTTTGGAAAATGGCTGATGCCACTGCAGAGAGTGTCAAGGCCATTCGATTTGAGGAAACAAAAAATGCTGCCAAAATTCTAGGAATTCAAAACATAGAATTTTGGGATTTGCAGGATTATCCGATGACATTCGGAGCAGAACTAGAAGAGAGAATGGTTGTGAAGATTAGAGACGTTCAGCCTGATATTATTCTCACCCATGACCGTTTTGACGTGCTGAATCCAGACCACAATCAAGTGAGTGATTTCACTTATAGATGCAGTATTATGAGTAATTCTAACGGTGTCAAAATTGATGGAACCAAAACTACAAAACAGATGAGAATTTTTGGATTTGAGCCTCATCAAACGGAATTGAGTCATTATGTACCAGGGAGTTTTATAGATATTACCGATGTTTATGAGCAAAAAGTAGAGGCCATGAAATGCTTCAAGGCGCAGAGCCATCTAATTGAATACTATACCCAGAGGGCGTTTCTCAGAGGAAATCACATCAGGCGAATTTCAGGCAATCAAATGTATAAATACGCAGAGAGCTTTGCAAATTACTTTCCAACATGCGGGGATGAACTATATTAATTCATAAAAAGTGAGGAGTAGGTTTATGATGATGAAGAAGCTATCAAAATTAGTCGCAGCAGTTTTAATTGGTGGAATGTTGCTTGTTGGATGTGGTGGGAACGCATCTGCGCCAGCGGCTCAAGAAACTGGTGCGACTAAACATGCGGCTACGGATGTAACCATAGGTACAGGCGGAACTGCGGGTACTTATTATGTTGTGGCAGCGGCGATGTCTCAGGCTGTCTCAAACCATTCGGAGTTCTTAACAGCAACGGTTCAATCCACAAAAGGTTCTGTTGAAAACATTAATTTGACCAATTCAGGTGAGATTGAAATGGGGTTTTCAAATGCTGATGGCGTTTATTGGGCAACTACTGGAACGGGTTCATATGATGGAAATGAACAGAATATTTCAGCTGTGATGAGTCTTTATATGTCAGCAGGTCAAATGAGTACTTTAAAGACAAGTGGCATAGAAACCTATGCGGATTTAAAAGGCAAAAAAGTGTGTCTTGGACCTCCAAGTACCACAATTGTGGAGATGTCAAAAGCAATTTTAAGAGAATATGGAATTGATCCTGAAACGGATATCAAGCCTTACTATATGGCGTTTGATGAAGGGCTCTCTGCACTTACAGATGGTGAGATCGATGCGACTTTCTTCGTGGGAGGTATCCCGACAAGTGCCATGTTAAATGCAAGTTCACAGGGAACAATCGCAATGGTTAAAGCATCACCAGAAGTGTTGGATAAAGTCATTGAAAAAAATCCATTTTACGCTAGATATACAATTCCAGCAGGCACATACAACGGCATTGATGAAGAGGTTGATACACTTAAAATTATGACTGAAATCTTTGCGAACAATGATGTGGATGAAGATGTAATCTATGAATTTGTCAAACAAGCACTCGAAAATAGAGAATCCTATTTGGAGTCACATGATGTGGTAAAAGAAATTACACCGGAGACAGCAGCCTCAACAATGTCTAGGTTACATCCCGGTGCAGAAAGATACTATCGTGAAATCGGCGTTTTAAAATAATCTTTCAGTATCGGAAAGGGGTAAGAAATGGCTCAAACTGTTGACAAGGCAATACCAAGCAAGGGGCAGAAGATTACTGATATCGCCGTTTTCGGAATCGCAATTGGCATGGCTTTGTTTCACTTATACACCGCTTCAATAGGGGTTATGACATCATATGCGCAATCGGCAATTCACTGGGCATTTGTCAGTAGTTATATCATCATCACCAGACCTCTAAAGATCAAAGGCGGTAAAATCATCGACCTGTTATTGCTCATCATGTCGGTGTTCATCTCATTATATGTAATTGTACTACAGGAAAAAGCAATACAGAGTGCAGGTATTTACACCAATACAGAAGTTTTAATATCGGTTTTATCGGTTATCTGTGTGTTGTTGATATCCACTCGAATGTTGGGTAAGATACTGCCCGTCATCTCAATTCTATTTATTGTATATGGACTCTATGGCCGCTACATCCCAGGGGTGTTTAAAACTGGCAAGTTTTCATTTCAGAGATTGATGACAGAGCTATATGCCAATGTGAGCAGTGGTCTCTATGGACAAACCCTCTACGTATCGGCACAGTTTATCTTTCTATTTGTGTTGTTCGGCGCCCTGCTAGAACTTACAGGTGCTGGCACTTTCTTCGTGGACTTGGCTTTCTCAATTGCTGGAAAGGCAAGAGGTGGCCCAGCGCAAGCGGCAGTTTATTCAAGCATGCTCATGGGAACCATCAATGGCTCTGGTGCGGCAAATGTTGTGACAACTGGAACTTTCACCATTCCTCTCATGAAAAAAGTAGGCTATAGAGGCAGCATGGCTGGAGCTGTAGAAGCGGTTTCATCCAGTGGTGGACAGATCATGCCACCAGTGATGGGAGCTGTGGCATTTCTAATGAGTGAACTCACGGGGATTGAATATGGAAAGATAGCCATAGCGGCACTGATTCCCTCCATCTTATACTATTTGACGCTGTCGCTTTCGGTGTATTTCACTGCGCGAAAAGAGAATATTCCCGCGGCGGATGAAAGCGAACTAAAGCGCTTTGGTGATGTTCTAAAAAACGGATGGCTGTTCTTTGCACCCCTAATTGTATTGGTTGTTATGCTGGTCAAAGGATACAGTGCTAAGAAATCGGCATTCTATGCCATCATCATCACCATGATTGTTGGCTTTATCAAAAATAGAGAAAACATGACTTTAAAAAATATTTTATATGCACTCAAAGGAGCTGTAGCTGGGATTGCACCAATTGCCGCAGCCTGTATCACTGCAGGCATTATCATGAGTGTCATCAATATCACTGGATTGGGGCTGAAAATCAGTGGAATCATCACTGGTATTGCCAATGGAAATTTGATGATTGCCTTGATTCTGGCTATGCTCACCAGCTTATTGCTTGGGATGGGACTTCCAACCAGTGCCGCCTATATGGTTTTAGCTGTTTTGGTTGCACCTGCCATTATCAAGATGGGGGTTATTCCAATGGCGGCGCATCTCTTCATCCTCTATTTTGGCGCATTGTCCACCATTACGCCTCCAGTGGCACTGTCCACCTTTGCAGCGGCAGGCATTGCAGAGGCCAGCATTTGGGAAACGGGAAAAGATGCCATGAAATTGGCGGCAACTGGTTTTATCATTCCATTTGTCTTTGCGTATAATTACGATCTCCTTATGATTGGATCGGCTGTCAACATCGTATTTGCATTTGTGACGGCACTGATTGGATGTGTATTCTTAGCCATGGCGCTCATTGGATGGGGAGGTAGAAATCTAAACATGGTTTCCAGACTGATACTAGTCCCCTGTGCAATCTGTCTGTTTATATCCCATCCAGTAATTTGCAATATTATTGGGCTGGCAGTTGGCGGATTGGTTTTGATTATATCGCTGAAATTCAACAAAAATCAGATAATGGCAGAAAATATATAAAGTGATAGAATGGAGAAAATATGAAACGGGAAATTGTTCAAGGAAAAATAGGATTTTGCATAGCAGGGGACTTTAAAAGGCCTACTGATTTGAGCATTCTTGAGAAACTAAAGGCTTGTGGAACCCCTGCTTTAAGTGATGGACTCAATAAATTCAATACCATGCACCCTAGAATAAAGCCAGTATGTGATGACACGAGAATTGCTGGACCAGCACTGACCGTCCGTTTGCGACCAGGAGATAATCTGATGCTTCACAAGGCAATTGGCCTCGCTGAGGAAGGTGATGTAATCGTGGTGGATACAGGTGGCTGTACCAATTACTGCGTTATGGGTGATCTGATGGGGTCATCTGCTTTTAAAAAGGGAATTGCAGGCATTGTAATAGACGGTTGCATTCGGGACGTACAAGACCTGAGGGACAAGAAAATGCCAGTGTTTGCAAGTGGTGTGGTCTCTTGTGTGGGCGATAAGGAAGGCCCAGGAGAAATTAATTTGCCAATTAGTTGTGGGGGTGTTCCCGTACTGCCGGGAGATTATATCGTCGGCGATCAAAATGGACTTGTGGTCATTGCGCCAGAATATGCCGCTGCAATACTGGAAGGCGCAGAGAAAAAGTTGGCATATGAGGAAAAGAGAGCGATTGAGATTGAACAGGAAATTGTCGTCAAAGCAGATATTGATGAAAAATTGAGAACACTAGGGATCATCAAATAGGAAAGTCCAACTAAATAACCGTGCCAATGTTTTTTTCGGGTGCTCTGAGGAGTAGCGCTGAAACATTGGCATTTTTGGGGAATTAAACGATTATTTTAATCGGACATTGGTGAATAGTGGTTTTGATAAAGCTAGAGAAATACGTGATAGTGATGTATTTCCCTAGCTTTTTTTAAACGTGAACAAGGTTGCAACTAAAAGTTGCGCAAACTATAAAATTATGTGCTAAACAATGGATTCTGTGGATGATATGATTGGATAAACGTGAGATTGTTAAATCATAGACACGTATGAATAAACGTACAAAAGGGGGATAGAATAGAGTTTGTCTATTAAAAAATTTAGGAGGAGTGTTTGGATATGAAATTTAATTTATCTAAAAATGTATGTTTGTTATTGGTTGCAATGTTGTTTGTATTATCATTAGCGGGGTGTGATTCAAAAAAAACTGAAGAGGCATCTAAAGATGCCAGTGCTGAAGTCGTTTCAACAGATGAAATTAATTATGATGAACAGGAAATTATTAGTATTGCAACAGGATCAAGTGGAGGTTCTTATTACATGGTGGGAACCGTTTTGGCGGAGGTCATTCAAAAACATGACCCAAAATTAATTTGTAGTAGTGAAACAACTGGTGGAACAAGTGAAAATATATCATTGGTATCTTCTTGAGATCCTTATAATTCACGAATCTTACGCTATTTCTCACTTGATGGACTATACACTTTTGAATCTCGGATTTTGGATAGCATGCTGAAATAGCTTCACCTAAGCCCTTGAGATTATCAACACTTATAATCAAGATGTCTTCGACACCTCTGTTTTTGAGTTCGTTTAGGACGACAAGCCAGAATTTTGCGGTTTCATTTTCGCCTATCCAGATTCCAAGGACATCCTTTCTACCGTCCATGTCGATTCCTATGACCATGTATGAGGCTTTATTGACTATCATACCGTCTTGTTTGACTTTGTAATGAATGGCATCGAGAAAAACGAATGCATACGTGTTTTGAAGTGGTCTGCTTTGCCATTCTTTGATGGTTGGCATAATCTTATTCGTGATATTTGATATCAGTGTAGGTGAGACCTCAATGCCATAGAGCTGCTCTAAATGGCTTTGAATATCTCTTGTACTGATGCCTTTTGAGTATAATGCGATGATTTGATCTTCGATTCCAGTTACATTGCGTTGACCTTTTTTCACGATTACAGGCGCAAAATCACCACTTCGATCACGGGGGACATCAATATCAACTTCTCCATAATCGCTTCTAACAGATTTGGAGCTATGTCCATTTCTGCGATTTTCAGTTGATTTATTGTTATCATCATGCTTTTCATAGCCTAAATGGGTATCCAGTTCAGCCTCAAGCATTCCTTGAAGCGTTTCAGCAAACAGGTCTTTAAGAACCCTTTGGATATCATCAACTGTTTGGATTTCATTTTCCTTTATGAAGTCCTTCATTTGCTCTCGGTTGAGCATGTTCTTGCGTTTTTCTTTAGCCATTCTGCACCTCTCTCTTGAAGTTTAATCTATTTTCTTAATGGCTAAAAGCACAATTTATTTTACACACCCAGCGCAGGTATTGTATTTACGAACCCCACTTGTTCTCTGTGTACAGCTGAGCACTACGGAGCACTTCCATCAGGTGATATCGGTTGTTCGACGACCAATAGAAATTTTATCGGAAAAGTAGGAAAGGGCAGTCACACTTATCTTATGAGTCCAATGACTGCTATGGCAACAGCTGTCAGGGGATGTATAACTGACCCAAGAGAATTGCTGAAAAAATCGGAGGACGAGAGTGTATGTCATTAAAAGTTGGTAGAGCGTGGGTTTTTGGTGATGACGTCGATACAGATTTAATATATCATAATAAATATTTGGCGGAAACAGATCCTAATTTAATGCCTCAATATGCATTTGAATATTTCCCTGGAAAAGAGAAATTTGCCAAAGAAGTACAAGAGGGCGATTTTATTATCGGTGGTAAAAATTTTGGATGTGGTTCAAGTCGTGAACATGCAGTGTACTGTATACAATATGCTGGTGTTCCCTGCATATTGGTTGAGACATGTTCGAGAATATATTATAGAAATGCAATCAATAACGGTTATCCGGTTTTATTTATCAAAGGATTATCTGATGCAATAAATGATGAACTCATAAGAGATGGGGACCAGATTGAAGTTGATTTACAATCTGGAACGGTTAAAAATCTAAGGAATGGGGCGGAGTTCAAAGGTGATGGTGTAGGCAATCTCGAGAAAGATATAATGGATTCGGGAGGACTATTTGCGTATCTAAAAAATCAAGCGTAAATCAAGAGGAGCAGGGAATGGCATTTTTAATCTATCCAGTTGCCACCCCAAGCCACTGAATCAATCTGTCATAGACTTTGACCGTTTGCGGTTCTTCCGCATCTGTATCGAAGTCATGAGGACGATTGTAAACGGGGATGAAAATTGAGTTTGGAATGATCTTAGAGATGGACTTGCTCTCAGAAAAGGGAACATCTTCGTCTGTGTTGCTGGCCGTGTTAAAACTTCTTGGAAAGCGAGAGAAGGTCTCATGTTTTAAGCTAAATAGAGAAGGTGTCAATTTTACCAGCCCCAGCAAGGTTGTCCACTCTGCGGTTTGTCTTGCATATTCATATAAGATGATGCGCCTCATGGCGGGGTCATCTGTGATTACAGTGGGATCTTCGACAAATTTGAGAACAGCTTTGCGGGGGATGACGGCCCTCCCCTTTAAAAAGCGTGGCGTCTTAAAAGTGGGACTGTCAAAGCCGGAGTAGCCGTAGAAATTGATGAGACCAAGGGGCATTTTTTCATGATTTTCCAAGCACTTCTCGGCGGTGTGAAACATCAGATAAGCACCGCTGGAACGTCCCCAAAGATAAAAATCATCAGTTTGCAGCGAAAGCGATGCTGGGTCTTGGGAAAACCAGCGGATGCTTTCGTGGACAGATTTTAAGATGATGTCAATTGGAACACTTGGTGCAAGTGGATAGGACAGCGCCAGAACTGGATATCCTGACTGAACGATGGCTGTCAGATGAGCCTTTGGCAGATCGTGTCGCGTCCCATAGAGCAAACCGCCGCCGTGCAGATAGAGAATGCACGGCTTTTTGCTGCCTGTTTTGGGCAAATACATAGTGTGGGTTAGTTTGATCTCGTAATCTCCAATTATTTGTGACAGGTTGTGTTCGAAACTTAGCATGAGGACCTCCTATAAAAATTCATAGAGCCTAATGGCAATTTGATAGAGTAAAATTTGTTCTGCATCCTCGAAGTTCACATCGAGGATGTCTTTTATTTTGTCGATTCGATATCGAACGGTCTTGGGATGAATAAACAGCTTTGAAGCAGTCATCACATAGTTCTGATTTTCAAGCAAGAACACTTTTAACGTCTTGAAGAGATCAGGTGATTCATTTCTCAATGCCGCAAGGTCTTTGGGAATAAACTTTTCCAGTTCATTTAGAGAATCCGTCTCGAGAAAATATTTGAAAATCCCCAAATCATCATAGTACATCATGTGGCTTTCCTGATAAAAATGGGTCATCATTTTTGTGGTGTCTAGACATTCCTTGTTGATTTCCTTGAGGCTGTTTCTTGAATGAACAGAGCTAATGGCAATATGACAGTAGACAGAAGCAGGGTTGTCAGGGAGTGCCTGTGCGCTAATGGTTTCAATAAGCTGGGCCAAATCGCTCTTCTTAAAGGCTGTTTCCTGAGATTGCAAATTCTTTAAGAAAATGACGCGGTTGTTCTTGGCGTAAAACGCTAAGTGAGCGTATTGATCTCGCATGACCTGTACAAATGTCTGCAAAAAAATGTCGGTGTAGGTGGTGGGGATATTTTGATAATCATAGAGTGAAATCATCAATCCCTGATAGTAGTTAAATTGACTAAGTCCCACCAGTGACAGGAGTTCTTCCAATTCAACCGTACTGTAATACCGCGTGTTGAGGATATCCACCATGAGATCGTTTTTCCTCAGAAACTGGCTGTGTTTAATCGTGTAGTTTTTCAGGAGTTCTGCCTGTAAAAACTCCACTGCATTTTCGATGACCATATAATCCAGCTCGGACAGTGGATGATCCTTTTCGAAGATAGACAAATTGTACTTTTGATTTTCGAGGTTTGGTATTTCCACGCAAACGATGGTTCCAGCAGGGGCATATTCTGGGAGCATTACAATTTGATGACGGTTGTAGGCATAGCTCATAAACTTTTCATTTTCGAGGCGTTCTGATTTTATGATCTTGAATTCAAAAGGGGGTTCAAAGGTGGAAATAGTCTGATTCTTTAGCGGTATATGAAGTTGAAAATCAAGGTTGAGCAGTTCACTGAATTTAAAGAGCATTTCTTCTAAACTGGGCATTTTAGGGGCAAGTTTATTGAGCACCTGTCTGGTTTCATAGTATTTCTCCAGAAGGTTTGCGTTGTGATTGATAACGGGTCTTAAAACCGCAAAGATGATGGTCTCGTAATGAATGTTTTTGGGAATCGTTACCAGGGGAATTTCATATTGCGTGCACAGGTCGATTAAGAAGGCTGGAACAGTTGTTATAAGGCGTTCCATTTTTAAGACCAAAGCACTGATGCCGATGCTGGACATCTTTTGAAAAAAGCGATTGAGGCCGACATCATCGAGCATTTCCAGAGCGAAATAGCTGGTCAGAATCATTTGATTCGGTTCTCCCCAGTTCTCGATGTCCACGGCTTCCAAAATCATTGCCGATGTCACATCCTTATTTAATTGTTCATGACAGGTTACAACTTCAGCTGTTTCAAAGGGCGTTCGAAGCAGTAGGTCTTTTAATTTCATAGTGCCTCCTATCTCTTAATAGCATAAAGGGTTTAAAGGAAAATATCTTTATCCTTACAGGATAATAATAACATAAAATTTTAGAAAAATAGCTAATGAATTGCATATTGACTTTCTTTATAATAAGGGTAAATCAACACGGTATACCGCCAGAAAACAAAGGAGGATGTTCATGTTATTCACAGTTATTAGACAAAACAACTATCAGGACTCCATAAATTTGATGCTTTTGACCAACGCAATCAACGAGATAGAAGGCGTTGAAAAGAGTCAGATCATGATGGGGACCGACGCCAATAAAGACATCTTGTTGAACGTAGGACTTTTATCAGAAGAGGCAAAAGGTGCATCGCCGAATGACATGGTGATTGTGGTGTCGGCTGAAGATGAGTCCGTTATGGAAAAAGTGATGGAAAAGACGAAGGCATTTTTAGAGGATTTATCCGTCAGTGACAAAAAGGCCACTGTAATGGAAGCGTCAAACTGGGAGGAAGCACTTAAACTCATGCCAGATGCAAATGTGGCACTTTTCTCAATCCCGGGTGAATACGGTGCACCAGAAATGGAGACAGCACTTGAAAGGGGACTGCATGTTTTTTCATTTACAGACAATATCTCAATTGAAGACGAAATTCGGCTGAAGAAAATGGCGCATGAAAAGGGATTGCTCATGATGGGACCAGATTGTGGCACCGGTATTATATCCAGTATTCCCATTGCCTTTACAAATGTGGTTAAGCCGGGGAATATTGGGATTATCGGCGCTTCTGGAACGGGGATTCAAGAAGTAACGGCAATTATCGACAGACTTGGTGGCGGCTGTGTCCATGCCATAGGAACTGGGGGACGTGACCTCAATGAAAAGGTGGGGGCCATCACTGTAAAGGATGCTATACTGGCACTGGAAGTACATGATGCAACAGATGTCATCGTGGTTATTTCGAAGCCACCGGCAAAAGCGGTGAGGGATGAAGTAGTGACATTGCTTCAAAGTTGTACCAAACCAGTTGTGGCTATATTCCTAGGAGAAAAACCAACGCATCATGAAGGCAATGTCTATTTGGCACACACCCTTGAAGAGACAGCGAGGATTGCGCTGGATTTAGCAGAGGGAAGACCAGTTGAAAGACAGTATATGCAATCAGTTGAAATTGGGAACGTCGAAGTGCTTCCAGCGGATAAGACGGTTAAGGGACTTTATTCAGGCGGAACTTTGGCAGCTGAAGCGGGCATGTTGATATCAGAGGCGCTTGAGCTTGGTGGACTCATTAAAGAAGAGGGCTATATACTGAACACAAAAGGATATGAAGTATTGGATTTAGGGGATGACATGTATACACAGGGGAAACCACATCCGATGATTGATCCAGAAGTTCGCATTCAAAAGATAAAGCAGTATGGGGCTGAGCCTCAAACAGGCGTTATTCTACTGGATGTGGTTCTAGGATACGGATGTCATCCAGATATGGCAAGTGCGCTGATTCCAGTGATTAAGGATGTGAAACGAGCGGCCCAAAATGCCAATAGAGCGCTTCATTTTGTGGCAACAGTTGTTGGGACAAAGCAAGATCCGCAGGATTACAATGCGGCAGTTGAGACCCTTAAATCAGCAGGTGTTTTGGTGGCGGAGAGTAACGAACAGGCTGTTAGAATGGCCCTTATGCTCAAGGGCATTCAGATGGTGGAAGTGGAGAAGGGTGTCGTTCCATATGAAAAACCTTTGATGTCTCTTCCAAAGCCAAGTCTCAAAGTGACCGAACTGCTTGAGTCAAAACCTAGGATCATTAACATAGGTGTCAAGAGTTTTAATGAGTCCATCGAAAAATACGGTGGGGAGAGCATCCAGTTTAACTGGCGGCCAAAAGCCGGCGGCAATAAGAAAATGATTAAATTACTCAAGGCAATTGAAAAGCGTGAAGCTGATATCAATCATGCAAATGAAGAAGTGATTGGAAGAATGAAGGCCGCACAGCCATTTTTAATAGATGTCGTTCCAGCGAATCAGGTGATTTCACTTCTAAACAGCGGCAAAAAAACACTTTTACATGCAGGGCCTCCAATTAAATATGCTGATATGACAGGGCCAATGAAGGGATCTTGCATAGGAGCGGCACTCTTTGAAGGATGGGCAAAAGATGAAACCTCTGCAAGTGAACTCCTTGAAAGCGGTGGTGTGACATTTGTACCGTGTCATCATGTGAACGCGGTTGGACCAATGGGCGGCATCACATCTGCCAATATGCCAGTTCTGGTGGTGGAAAACCGATATGATGGGACAACTGCCTACTGCACCCTAAACGAAGGCATCGGAAAAGTACTCAGATTTGGCGCTTATTCTCAAGAAGTTGTGGACAGGCTCAAATGGATGAAAGACGTATTGGGGCCGACGCTGAGCAACGCTGTGAGAGCCACTGACGAAGGCATCAACCTTAATGTCATCATAGCGAAGGCCATCACTATGGGAGATGAATTCCATCAGCGCAACATAGCGGCATCGCTCAACTTCCTAAAAGAAATATCACCTTATATCGTACAGCTTGAAATGGATGAAAAGGACAAACGAGATGTTGTGAAATTCTTGGCAGATACGGATCAGTTTTTCTTAAACATCATGATGGCCACTGGAAAGGCCATAGCGGACAGTGCAAGAAAAGTAACC
The DNA here is from genome assembly GCA_002452745.1 of Firmicutes bacterium UBA6806. Taxonomy (GTDB): domain Bacteria; phylum Bacillota; class Clostridia; order Peptostreptococcales; family Acidaminobacteraceae; genus Fusibacter_A. The sequence continues at coordinate 110,137 of DKFC01000044.1, read as the reverse complement.
AGTGGGACTGTTGTAACAGCTCTTACGAGAAATGGAAGACAATTTGGCATACGAATCAGCGGCATGAAAGATCAGTGGTTCACTGCACCAGTCAACACACCTAAGGGACTTTATTTTACTGGTTTTACAGAGGCGGATGGCAACCCAGATATCGGGGATAGTGCCATAACAGAGACTGTTGGAGTTGGCGGTATGGCCATGATTGCAGCGCCAGGGGTAACGCGATTTGTCGGTGCAGGGGGATTTTCAGATGCACTGGCCATATCAGATGAAATGAGCAAAATCTGCATTGCGCATAATTCAAATTTCAGTATTCCAACGTGGGACTTCAAGGGAACTTGTCTTGGAATTGATATCCGAAAAGTTGTGGAAACGGGAATTACGCCAATCATCAATACGGGAATCGCTCATAGAGAACCAGGCGTCGGTCAAGTTGGCGCTGGAACTGTTAGGGCACCATTAGCTTGCTTTGAAAAGGCACTCGAAGCCTATGCGGCAAGTTTGGGAATAGATGTTGACTAATTCGATTCGAATTAGCAGCTATATAGAAGACCTTTTAAGCCGCAGACTCTCTGGGAAAATCCACAGCAAATTTGCCTCCAGCCTCAATGTTCAAATAGGGGGCAGACTTGTGAACATAAGCTCAAGAGAGAATTTCCTATCGAGTTTTGGCATGAATTTATCTGAGGACTTGATGACACAAGTGCTGGAAAATTGTGAGGTCGGTGATCTTGTAACCATTAAACCTCATGAATTCAGAGCCTATGGCAGGAAAAAAGAAGTTTTAATAGACTTGACCCATATGAAAAAGATTTGCTTGGAGATGCCCAAGGGATCTGCGGAAAAAATGGTCTCATCAAAGGTACTGGATAGATTGGCAAAAATCAATTATCAAGACAAAATCGGATTTCAGTTGACACCAAAAACGAAGAAGATCATCAAGTTTTTAGAGAGGTCCACTTTAAACGACATCACTGCAAATGAAGAGGCCATGCGGCACCTCATAGGCAGGGGAATTGGTCTTACACCAAGTGGAGATGATTTCTTGATGGGATTCACCATGGTACTGATGTCCATTGACATGGGCAAACTGTGGACAAGGCAGTTGCAAGGTGCAGTGGACAACAGGACTACGGATATAAGTATTGCTTATTATCGAGCATTGCTTGACTTTACAGTTAGCAGTCCATATATGGACTTGCTGGAGGGGATTTTTTCATCTGACGACATGCTGTTGGATGAGAGTATTGAGCGCATAAAGGGATATGGACATACTTCTGGATATGATTCTTTGTATGGAATCTATACAGGGATTATACGAGGGAGAATCTATTAAATAAAGGAGTGGCAGTTATGGAGATTGGAAATCGTTATAAGGAGATGCCAGTATCAGAAAAATACTGGTGGAAAGTCGTGGCACTATGTTTTACAGGCTGGATATTGATGTATGCAGATCGTACCATCTTCAACCCAGTAATGGCTGTTATCGGCGAGCAATTTGGGCTTAACAAAGCGGACTTAGGCCTTGCCAACAGCATTTTCTTTCTGACTTATGCCATAGCTCAAATACCATTTGGGATGATTGGCGATAAAATTGGCAGAAAATTAGTTATCATGATTGGCTTTGTATTGTTTGGCACAATGACTTATCTGAGTGGCGTTGCAACAGCATTTGGGTTTTTCTTGATTGTCAGAGCTATTGCAGGGATTGGACAAGGCTCATACTATGGTCCTCAGTACGCCCTTTCAACAGAGGCAATTCCAGTGAAGAAACTCACACTGGGAACAGCCATCATCAACAGCGGGATGGCATTCGGAACTTCAGGTGGATATTTGCTTTCCAGCAAACTCGTCCTTGAAAACGGCGAACACTGGAGCCTTCCGTTCTACATTATGGCAGTTCCCACCATCCTCGTGGGCATTCTGTTCTTCGTTCTTTTAAAAGAGCGTGTTGTCAGCGAACACACAATGGAAAGCTCAAAAGAGAGCAGTGAATCAGAAGTAAAAGTTCCAAAAGCTTCACTTGGACAAATCTTTGGCAACAAAAAACTGCTTGCGGCATTTATTCTATGTTTTACCAGTATCTATGCAAACTTCGTTATCATCACATGGCTTCCGACGTTTCTGATTGAGGAACGGGGGTTTGTGGGCACAAGTGTTGGGTTTATCTCGTCGCTTGTCCCTTGGGCATCTATTCCAGGAGCACTCTATTTTGCCCTTAGAGCAGACAAGACGGGTTCGACTAAAAAGCTCGTGTTCACACTTGTGCCCATTGCTCTGATTTCCACTTTCAGCATTGCATTTGTCACAAGTAAGCCGCTTTTGATCTTTTTCTTGGTGCTCTATGGGCTAACTGGAAAACTGGCGATGGACCCAATTATAGTTGCCTTTGTGGCAAAGAATGCACCAAAGGGTTCTCTTGGAACAACCCTCAGCGCCTATAATTTTGTGGGCATGTCGGGTGCGATTTTGGCACCTTATATCACTGGATTCTTAGCGGATCAATACGGTTCCATGCAAATTGGGTTTTACTTCGCAGTGGCTTTGCTAGTGGTGGGTCTTTTGGCATTTGGAACAGTAAAAGAAGATAAGAAAGTATAAGGTGAATGGAGAGAACAAAATGAATCGACTTGTAATTGCTCTAGGGGGCAACGCTATTTTGTCAGATGATGCAAGTGCCAGAGCACAGCAGAGGGCACTTGAGGAGACGTCACTGCACTTGTGTGAACTAATCGACAGAGGGTATGAGGTGATTATCTCTCATGGCAATGGCCCTCAAGTTGGCAACTTATTACTTCAACAACAGGCTGCCGATTCAACTAAAAATCCAGCGATGCCGCTGAATGCCTGTGTGGCAATGACACAGGGCAGTATTGGCTACTGGATGCAACAAGCACTCAATAATACACTTGAAAAATCAGGGGCCAAGAAACGTGCGGTGGCGCTTGTGACTCAGGTTGAAGTGGATGAAAGCGACCCTTCATTCGAGAGACCGACTAAACCCATAGGGCCTTTCTTGAGTGAGGAAGAAGCCCGTGTTAAGATGGAAGAGGAGAGACAAACTTATGTGGAGGATGCCGGAAGGGGATGGCGAAAAGTCGTTCCCTCTCCAAAACCAATCAATATTATAGAGGTGGATGCCATAGATACTTTGGTAAATGCGGGCTTTGTCGCCATCTGTGCAGGTGGCGGCGGTGTTCCCGTCGTAAAGAACGAAGATGGCTATAGGGGTGTTGAGGCAGTTATTGACAAGGACTTTGCCTCATGTAAGATGGCCGAACTGTTAAAAGCGGATAAACTGGTGATTTTGACTGGAGTGGATAATGTCTATATCAACTATGGAAAACAAAATCAGGAAAAACTGGAACGCGTCAGTGCAAGTAGACTCAATGCACTCATAGAAGAAAATCAATTTGCACCCGGGAGCATGCTTCCCAAAGTGGAGGCGGCTATTGAATTTGTCAATTCTGGCGAAGGCCGTGAGGCGATTATAACATCGCTGGAGCAACTTAAAAATCTGTATAGGGGTGCGGGGACTGTGGTATACCGCTAAAGTAACACGAGGCGTTAGGAGCGGATTCATGAAGAAAAATAGAGTAAATATGATTTCACAGATTATGATAGCAGTGGTTTTAGGCGTTTTCTTTGGCCTTGTATTTGCTGAACTTTCAAAGACGCTCAAAGTTGTGGGCGACATCTTTTTAAGGCTCATTCAAATGTCTATCCCGCTGTTGGTTTCAGGCCAGATAATTGAGGCGGTGGCAAGGCTCAACCCAAGAGAAGTAGGGGCTATTGGGAAGAAGACAATTGTCATCTTTGCTGGATCATCTCTATTTGCGGCCATTTGGGGAATCGTGATGGCGCTACTGCTCAAACCAGGCAGTGGTGTGAAGATAGAGGGGCTAAGTGCTGGAATGACCATCACAGAACAGAGCATATCGTTTCACGACACCGTACTTGGATTTTTTCCCACCAATTTTATAGGCGCTTTATCAGAGGGGGCCATTACTCAGATTATTGTGTTTTCGCTGATTTTTGGCGTGGCATTTAGCCTTTATAGGGCAGAGCACCAGTCTTCAAAATTATTTGACGGACTATTGGAACTTAACGAGGTGATTATCAAGTTGATAACACTTGTAATGAAAGTGGCTCCAGTGGGTATATTTGCCTTGATAGCTTCAATTATCGGACAGTTAGGCATCAGCGTGATTTTGCCATTGCTCAAGTACTTGGTGATATACGGTGTGGCAACTGTGAGCTTCTTGGCAATCTGGATTGCAGTGGTCAGTAGTACAGCCAAATTAAATCCTTTTAGGCTCATTAAAAATATGACTGGAATGTCCCTTATGGCACTGGCCACCACATCATCAGCCATTACACTTCCCTTGGCCATGCAAGACTCCAAAGAAAAACTGGGCCTTGGAGACAGGGTGACAAAACTGGTTTTGCCACTGGGCATGTCGCTAAACAGCAATGGGTCGGCAATGCACATGGCAATCACAGTGGTTACCATTGCACAGATTTACGGTCTAGAGTACGATTTTAACAAGCTCATGCTGACAGCGGTTATGGCAACGCTGGTTTCGCTTGCAAATGCAGTCGTGCCAGGGGCAGGTCTGGTATCCCTTGCAATTATTGTTCCTCAGATGGGACTTCCCATAGAGAGTATTGCACTTTTCGCAAGTGTGGAGTGGTTTGTTGGGATGCTCAGGACGATTTTAAATGTCAACTCAGACGTCTTTACGGCAGTTCTAGTGGCTAAATTTGAGAATGAAATAGATCGGAATATCTTTTATCAAGGGGCATCTATCAATTGATGCTCTAATAAATTGAGAATAGGCTTAAACCCCTCTAAAGTTGAAATGAGATCAAATTTTAGAGGGGTTTTTAAGTGAAATAGACAGGCCCCAATGTCATAACTGTTATTTTTGCATCAGTGATTGTATCATTTTAAGGTTTAACATAAATAGGATCACACCAAGGACAAAGGCTAAAGTGAGTTGGACTGCGCTGTAGTGAGTTGACCCTATGATCTCTAACAGAATCCAAATGCTAAAGGGCATTGCCAACAAAGCTGTGAAAGCACCAGGTACAAAACGTTTGATGCGAAAGCAAAAGATAAAATGTGGTATGAAATGAAACGTCACAGCGAAAAAAGCACCAATCCAGACGAGATAGTTTTGGGTTAGAACTGTAAAAAACGAAATGGCAATTAGCAGAATCAATTCTTCTAAAACGGCAACTGAAAAACTATCTGGTGATCTAAAGTGTTCATAGGGTTTAAATCCAGCAGGTGCTGAGAATATATCTTGGTTTTTTTCTTTCCAAGACTTGATTAAGATGATTTCTTCAAAATCATGTACAATAAAAATGATAGGCAACAGCCATACTAGAGTTTCTATAGTCATAATTTCCTCCTTACAATTTACTATATTAAAAATGTCTCATTTGCGACATTTTCTATAATCTAGTATAATGGTTTTAAATGGATGGTCAATATGTATGCCAAAAGTGCTACAAATTGATTTAAATGTGACATACTTAAAAGATGAGGCGTTTATATGGATAACAATTTATATGAGAATCCCGCGGCAAGACGTTCTAAGCAGATGTTGGTTTCAGCACTTCTAAATTTAATGACAGCAGATGATTTCAATCTGATAACAATTCAGCAAATTACAGATGAAGCACAATTATCAAGACGGACTTTCTACAGGCATTTTAATCAAAAAGAGGATATTTTAAACTATCACTTTAAAGAAATAAGCCAACAGTATATGAAAATGCTCATGGCTGCAGAAAACCTGAAACTTCCTGCAATTTCAAAGGTTCTATTTACATTTTGGGAAAAGCACCTTGATTTGCTGAGGCTTCTTCATAAAAACAATTTGTTATTTCTCTTATTGCTCTCTATAAACAGTCAGTTCCCATTAATATATGATTACTTTAAAGCACAAAGCAATGAGTATGGTGATAAGGAGAGCACTAAATATGCACTTGCTTTTAGTGCAGGCGGTTTTTGGAACATGCTGGTACTTTGGATGGAAGAGGATAGCCCTAAAACGCCAGAAGAGCTCTCTCAAATTATTTCAATGGCCATACGAGCGAATTCTCTGACCTAGTGAACTGTAGACTTACGTCAAGTGGTTCTGCTACCACTGGCAAATGATTGACCCTAGAATCAAAACATGATAAAATACTTGGGGTTTAATGGTCAATTCTTTAGCATTTAGAGCTATTTGAAGGCATTGCATGTGGCCTGAATGAAACTGACAAAATACATTTAAATAAATAGATTTATTGGGTTGAGTTTGTGAAAACTTATAAGGAAATTGGTGAAAATCCAATGCAGCCCCCGCTGCCGTAATGCTGATGAAATCTCAAATAGCCACTGCTTGGAAACAAGTGGGAAGGTGAGAAAGTAAAGTGATGCTGAGCCGGAAGACTTGCCTGATAAATTAGATGTCTAAAACTTCGGAGGGAAGAATTTGGAATTAATCTGAAGTTTGTAAATAGATGATTCATTCTAAGGTCTTTGCAGTTGAAAAACTAATGTGAGAAGGACTTGAGGATGAATATTTTTTTGCTAAGTTACAGAGGATTGACCTAATTTATTAAGCTAAAGAGAGGGATTCAAAGTTAGAAAAGAGATAGAGCTGAAAAAAGATAATTTAGTTGAGGAGGAAATGAAATGAAGTTTTACGGTATAGGTGTTGGCCCAGGAGATGAGAAATTGCTTACGATTAAAGCGGCGGAGGTTTTGGCTGAATTGGATGTGCTTTTAATTCCAGAAACTAAAAAGGGCAAAGAAGGCGTGGCGAAAAAAATTGCCAATAAGTATTTAAAAGAGGATTTGGAAATAGTATATGTTGATTTTCCAATGGTTGTGGATGAAAGTGTATTTGAAGAAGCGGGGCAGAAGGCGGCAGAGATTATTGAAGAAAATGTCAATCAGGGAAAGGTGGTTGGATTCATCACACTGGGTGACCCAAGCGTTTATAGTACCTATGGTTATATTGTCAAAGCACTTAAAAAAAATACTTCTGTGCCAATTGAGACGATTCCTGGAATCACTAGTTTTTGTGCCGCTGCGGCGATGGCAAATCGTCCTTTAATGGAAAAAGACGAAATTTTGGCGGTTATTCCAATGAACGCCTCTGACGAGCAGATAGAAAAAGTACTCTCTTTTGCAGATTCTTTCGCATTTATGAAAATCTACAAGAGAGAATCGCGTGTTATTTCGCTTTTGAAGCAGAATCATTTAGAGGAAAATGCTGTGATGGCTTTAAAATGTGGATTTCCTGATGCGGAAGTCAAAACGGAGGGTATCAAAGCATTAGAAGAAAATAAAGATTACCTATCTGTATTGTTGACGCGAAAATAGTGGCAAACTGAGAATCAAATAAAATAAGATTTTAACTTCGACTTTAAATTAACGATGATTTTACATTCAAGATGTTATATTGGGTTTAAGCTGTTGGACAGCAAAAAAACTTGGAGGTATATAACATGAAAATGAATCGTAAAAACTTAGTGACAGGTGTTGTTTGCACCATGCTCATGATGGCAGGCAGTACAGCGGCATTTGCATCCAGTGAAGAGGGACTATTGACAAATACAAATACGGAAACTCAAACGATAAAAGCTGTAAAAGCCGTAACAGCAAAAAGACTAAGTGCTGAGGATTTAAAGGATATTGAAGGTGTCAAATTGACAGTGGCAAACAGTGTCGATCTGCAATCTGTTCAGCTGATTGAGGGGGATTTTTTAGAAATGAGTCCTCTGGTACCTTCCCTTAACATTATGGACATCACAAAAATAGACAAAGGTAATTTTAGAATTATAACCCTTCCAGCCGAAACCATACAAGTGCAGTCAACAAAATAGGATAGAGACTTTAGAGACATCAATTGGCATAAACTTTGTTAGATTGATGTCTTATCTACTTAAAAAGGTGGTTAACTTGAGACTATTAATTGTAGAAGACGAATATAATTTGCTCGAGGCTCTAGTCAGAGGACTAAAGCGTGAGGGATATGCAATTGATGCTGCATCCGATGGTGAAGAGGCTTTGGCTTTTGCAGAAATCAATGAGTATGATTTGGTTGTTTTGGATATCAACTTGCCAGAACTCAACGGTTTTTCAGTTTTAGAGACGCTCAGGAAGCAGAATCAGGAGACAAGGGTCATCATTGTATCTGCCAATAGAACCATAGAAGACAGGGTGAGAGGACTGGATTTGGGTGCAAATGATTATCTGATTAAGCCTTTTGACTTTTCAGAATTAAAGGCTAGAATAAGGGCGCTTTTAAGACGTGATTTTGTCAGCAAGCCAAATTTAATTCGAGACTCAGAACTTGAGATAGATTTGTCCCTCAAGCAAGTTTCATATATGGGACATCCTGTTGTCCTGACATTGAAGGAATATGCAATCCTGAAATACCTCGTTGAAAACAAGAACAGAGTCATCAGCGCAGATGAACTGTATCAGCGTATTTGGAACGACGATGCCAATCCCTTTACGGATGTGATGCGCGTCCATATTTATTCACTGCGTAAAAAACTCAAAATGGCTACTGGAAAGGGCGAAATGATTAAAACAGTTAAAGGGGCTGGCTATTTATTTGTGTCGGAGGAAGGTCATTAAATGAAGAGAATAGAAGTAACACTTCGGTGGAGAATTACACTTTTGACAATTGGTGTCATGTCCGTTTGCAGTATTGCGCTGGTGCTTTTCACCAATTTAAACACGAGCTATGTCATGCCAAGGGCGACAGATTCAATGCTGAAGATTGCCACGATTCCACTTGATGGATCCTATACGACTATGGCGACATTGACACCTGCTGAAACCCTTACGCTTACACCAGCGTCCACAGCACCAAGTTTTGATGTTGCGCCAGTTGAAATTGCGGTCAGATCAGTTATGACAACTGCGGCTAAAGAGATGTACATGGGATCTATTATTATTTTAATTGTCATCGTCTTGCTTGGTGGTATCTGCGCCTATTATGTGGCTGGAAATGCGCTGAAACCGATAAAGACATTAAATGGTAGAATGAAGACAGTCAATGTCAACAATCTCACAGGAGATTTTGATTTTGTTGGGCCAAAAGATGAAATTAGAGAGCTTGCTATGTCGTTTGAAGTGATGCTGTCTAAACTGGATAATGCCTTTGCCTCACAAAAGAGATTTAATGCCAGCATAGCGCACGAACTAAAGAACCCACTGGCGGTTATCAAGGCGAATATAGAAGTTTTGATGGATCAGAATTCCCCAAGTGTTGAAGAATATGAAGAAACTGTTGGAATTGTCAAGCAGTCCGTGGATAAAATGAATGCTTCAATTGAAGCGCTTTTGGACTTGGTTCAGGAAGAAAACGCGGCATTGAATGATATTATAAATCTCGACGAACTCATGGAAGATGTCATAGCGGATCTCAGAGCAAATGCGGATAAGCAAAACATAGAGATCAGTCTTTGTGTTGATAAGATTCAGGCGTTGACAGGCAATGAAGTGCTCATATACCGTGCGCTCTATAACTTAGTCGAAAATGCCATCAAGTATACGCCATCAGGTGGTCGGGTATCTGTGGTCGGAACGTGTGATGATGAAGTTGCAAAGATTGTAATAAAGGACACTGGTAGAGGGATTTCAGAAGATGAGATTGAGGCAATTTTCACACCTTTTTACAGAGGAAAGCAAAGCAAGAGCCAAGAGGGACTGGGGTTGGGGCTTTCAATGACAAAGGCTTCTGTTTCCATGCATGGCGGAACGATATCTGTTAAGAGCATCAAAGACGTCGGCACGGAATTTACGGTGACGCTTCCAATTGGAGGATGAGAATAGAAAAATGCCCACTTATCGAGCAATGGTTAGATAAGTGGGCATTTTCTGTTTATCAGGCAAGTAAAAAACCAAAGGTGATGCAGATGACACAGGCAACGACTATGAAAATACCCAATGTCACAAGCCCTTTTGTCCAGATGAACTTAGTGGTAATTTCTTCACGTTCAAGCAAAAGCGGTGCATAGGCGATTGAGCCGTTGGTCATAAAAGCGCACATGGCACCGAGAATACTTGCGGCAGCAAGAACCGTTGCATTTACCATGCCAGCCTTTTGCATTTGACAGGCAATTGGAAAGGCAATTGCATTGATGGTGAAGCTCACTGGCATTCCATTTGTGATATTAGTAAAAGTCGCAGACAAGACCACACTGATAATGACTAGGATAGGCCAGCTATTTGATCCAAGAACTGGTGCGAGGACTCCCATGATAGCGGGTTTGATACCGTAGGCATCAGATGCAATGGCACGACCACAAATTGTGAAAAGTCCCGCTACAGTGATGATGCCCCACATGGTCTTTGACTGAAGTATTTTAGTGCCGTTGATAAATGGTTCGCCCTCTTTGGTTCTCAAAATGGAGAGAACGGCATAAACAGAAATCCAAATCCAAACGTTGTCGATTCGGCTGTAATAGCTAAATAGGACAGTGCCTTTGTCAGTGATGAATAACCCTGCTAACAGATAGACAATTGCAACTGTCATGAAGCCCAAGAGAACTTTTTGTCTAGAATTCAATTTTAGATCCTCTTCACGAATATTCATTTTAGAAAATCGAAATTCTTTTAAAGGCGTCAAGTCGATTTTCCAGACATATCGAATAAAGATAACGTATAAGACCAGTAAAATCGTTAGAATACTCAGTGTTGTAATTAAATAGGCCGCATTGTCAAACTGTAGACCATTTTCTGCCATAATACCGCTGATAATTGCAATAGAAGAGAGATGAATGCCCCTAAATGGAAGGGCATAAGACCCCATGGCGGCAAGATAAGTTCCAAGCAGCATGACGCGTTTTAAATCACTGTTTTTTTCCACGCCACACATTTCAGCAATGCTGTCAACCAAGGGAAACATCAAAACAATCATGAGAGTCGGCGTAATAAAGAGAGCTGTAAAAGCCACTATGGTCATGAAAAGCGTGAATAAGAGCCTAAGTGGATGTCCATTTAAAAACTTGAATTTTAGTAATTTTGGTACCAATAGGTTAAATACGCCACTGTCTGCAACGGCGCCTGCCAGTGCCATAACCCAGATAATCTGTTGAATGGAAGTATTTCCGAACCAGGCGATTAATATGCCGGAGCCTGTGTCGAATTCTCCCCAGACCAGTGAGAACATACCTAACAGAGATGGCCAAAAGACCTCACCTGTGGCAATGGTGGCAATTAAAACCCCAAAAAACGTTCCTAAAACAGTGATCCCCAGTTCATTGATTCCACCGAATGGTTTGACAATGAAACGAAATCCGAACATAAAAAAAATTGAAACGACTACCCAGAAATAGTAAAAAGTATTCTTGCTTTTTGCAGAGGTTGTAAACATAAAATACATCCTTTCTAAACTTATTTACTTATTATTTTGCTGAGCTGAAGTATGTTGTCGTTACGTGAGGCATCTTTCAAAGAGAAAGATTATTTTTGGCCCCAAACAAAAATAGCCTCTTATGTTGTTAGAATTTTATCATACAAAAAATAATAATTCAATTATTAATAATAAAATAATTTATTATAACGAATAATTATTATACATATTTTTATTATAAATGACTGGAAGTGTATGATGGCCTCAAGTTGACATTTTTTGCGAGGATAGCTATACTAAGTATGTGATAGTCAATAAATTGATAATTCAGAAGAAGCTGGTTTATTAAAGAGGCAACTTCTTCAAGCATAAAATAAATTGAAGGCGGAAGTGATTAAAAATATGAGTGAAACAAAAGAAATCAATGAGACTATGAATGGGGAACAGGCGGATCCTAAATTGAGGAAGAAGATTCTCGATACACTTGACAATCAATCGGCGATTAATATTCAAATGAACTTTTGGTTTAATGAAATGATGAAATATCATGGGGTTAGCTATTCGGAGTATCGAATTATCAGGTTGCTGACAAAGTATCCCGATGGGGTTGAACCCTCTGTTATAGCGGATAAACTGGCGATTCTCAGACAGACAGTTACCAATATGGTGGACAATCTTCAGAGTTCGTTTTTAGTTGAAAGGATTCCTCACCCAGCTGATCGAAGACGCATTTACGTGATCCTGACTGCGGAGGGAAAAGCGCTTGCAGATACTCTAATTGAGGAGATGGCCAAGGTTCAGACGGATGTTTTATCCAGATTTACAACGGAGGAAATGCTTGAGTATCTTGAAATACGAACTAAAATTATTGAGTACACTGAAAGTGAAATCAAGCGAAGGTATATTGAAGAAGATAAAGAGTGATTTTCTCCCAGATCGAGTAAATAGGCGCAATACCCAGTCAAAGGGGCAACAACTATAAGATTCGATAAGAATCAATCAATAAGAATCAATCATGAAATTCAAAGAAGATAGGAAAGACCTTTCGCTGAAAAAGCGGAAGGCTTTTTTTATTTTGGATGTCCTCGTAAAAAACATGAAATGGGCTGTACCCAAAAAAAGACTTAAAAAAAGAATTGAAAGACAAAAAATAATATGATAACATCTGATTATAAAATATTTGATTATTTTAAATTTTATAATAATCATTTGGCATAAAGGGTCAATTGATTATTTGAACAGAGGAGGAAGGTTTAATGAGTAAGGTTATTATGGAACCGTCAAGGCAGATACCCATCCTTGACGAAGCAGATGTTCTTGTAATTGGATCGGGACCGGCAGGACATTCTGCTGCGGTTGCAGCGGCTAGAGCTGGTGCTGAGAAAGTTGTTTTGGTTGAGAGGTATAACCATTTAGGCGGCATGGCAACAGGCGGGTTTGTATTGTTGATTCCGCATCTTTCGTTTGGTGGCAAAGTGATGTCAGGAGGACTTCAACAAGAGTGGATAGACCGCATGGAAAAGAGAAGCTACGGTTCCATTGGCCCAAATAGAGCGGACACAGGAAGCGTTGATCCAGAGTTAATTCAAAAATGGGCAGGCTATTGGGGATTTGTTCTCAATGACAACATCAACTATGGTGCGTATTTAGATCCAGATCAACTAAAAGTTGTTTTGGATGAAATGGTTCACGAGCAAGGTGATAAGATAACCACCTATCTACACGGATGGGCTGTTGGAGCAGTTATGGATGAAGACACCATTAAAGGAGTTGTCATTGAAAGCAAAGAAGGACGTCAGGCAATTATGGGGAAGGTCGTCATTGACTGTACTGGTGATGCAGACGTATGTGCCTTTGCTGGTGGCGGATTTGATGAAGACAGAGATCGCTCTTTGAGAAGTGCTTCAATGGCTTCGGTGTACAGACTTGGAGGGGTTGATTTTAGAAAGTTTGCAGACTGGAAAACAGCTAATTTCAAAGAGTGGTATGAAGTTCATATGGCAAATATGGCAAGGATAACAGGCTTCAAAATGTCACCCCACGCAACACCTAGAAATGATCAATGTTGGATCAATAACTGGATTCCAAAGTACTGTTTGGATATTCGAGATTTAACAGCCGTGGAGATGTCTGTTCGAAAGACGATGTTTGAGGCAATTGAGTACCTTAGAGTAAATATTCCAGGATTTAAAGATGCCTATTTAATTGACATTGCACCGCAAACGGGAACGAGAGGAAGTCGTAGAATTCATGGGATGTATAAACTCACAAAAGACGATCTTGACAATACGTTTGAACATGAGGACACTGTTTCAGTGGTGCCACCATTTAACTTCAGCGTCTGCCAGACTCCAACAGAAATTCCCTATCGAGTAATGGTGCCTTCAAAAATTGAAAACCTATTGGTTGCTGGACGTTCTTTTTCTTCATCTCACGAGGCCAACGACTGGTCGAATTTAATTCCACACTGTGCTAATCTTGGACAAGCTGCTGGCGTTTCTGCCGCTGTATCTCTAGATGAGGGAACAACTGTCAGAGAGGTCAATATTAAAAGGGTACAGGCAATACTAAGAGATCAAAAGAGCTATTTGCCAAGATAGAATGTATGATGAGGGATTGAAATAAATCAAAAAATATAATGAGAGAAGCGTTTGAGAGCTGAAGTAGCTGCTTATTAAAGCCCCAATCTTGAAATAAGCTGTTGATTTTCAAAAGTAGATAAACCCATATGTCGGGAGGTGTATTTTGGCTGTAAAGGCATATATTGTTGACAGTTTAGAAAAAGTCGATTTAGAAAAAATAGATTTAAAGATAGACGATTTAAAAAATAAAAATTTAGACAAAGAGAATAATGTTCAAAGTGAGTCCAATGAAGCCGAGCCTCTAAAATTTGTCGTACCAGCTTGTGTCCTAGGAGAGGGATGCAATCATTGCGGAAATTGCCATTGATGGAGTTGCCGTTTAGGCAGTGGTTTATATTGCAATCTCAGAGTATTGCAACGAATATCATTCTAGAACATGGAAAAGGTCACGTTTGAATTTATAGGAAGGCATGATTTGTTATAGGAGGGAAAATGGAATTTAGAAATTTTGATGAACTCATCAAAAATGTTCAAATAATGAATTCAACTAGGCGAGTTGCCGTTGTATTAGCACATGATGAACATACCCTTCAAGCAGTTTTAAGAGCGAAGGAAGATCGGATAATTGTGCCGATTCTCATTGGAGATGGGTTTAAAATAAGAGAGATTCTTCAAAACCTAGGTGGCGAAAAAGGCGATGAAGATATTATACATGCAACTGATGACAACAATGCTGCTGAAATTGCAGTTGAACTGGTTCATCAGATGAGAGCAGATTTGATTATGAAGGGCAAACTTCAAACTGCAGATTTCTTAAAGGCAGTAGTCAATCGAGAAAAAGGGCTGGGAATAGGCGGCGTCATGTCTCACGTTGCCATCAATGAAGTCCCAGATTATCATAAATTGCTGGTCACAACGGATGGTGGAATGCTGATGTATCCAGATTTAGCTCAGAAAAAATGCATTGTTGAAAATGCTGTGAATGCACTGAGAAAAATGGGATATGAGCAACCCAAAGTGGCTGTTCTTGCGGCGGTTGAGACAGTTAACGAGAAAATGCCAGAGACGTTGGATGCAGAGGCCTTAAAACAAATGAACAAAAGGGGAGAACTGATAGATTGTGTTGTAGAGGGACCAATTTCATATGATTTAGCTGTTAATAGGGACTCTGCGCTGGTCAAGGGATACTCAAGTGTTGTTGCAGGTGATGCAGACATTTTGGTCGTTCCCAATATAACGACTGGAAATATCCTTGGTAAATCACTGGTTTACTCTGCAAAGGCAAAGATGGCGGGCTTTGTTGCAGGGGCAAAGGTACCAGTTGTCTTAACTTCAAGAGGGGCTACCGCTGAGGAGAAATACTTGTCTTTGGTTTTAGCAGCATCAGCTGCAAATGGATAAAAGGAGTGGGCGTATGAAAAAGTTACTGACGGGAAATGAAGCGATTGCTCGAGGGGCGTGGGAATCAGGGGTCAAGTTTGCTTCTGCTTATCCAGGAACGCCGAGTACAGAGATTTTAGAAAACATTGCACTTTATAAGGAAGATATTTTGGCAGAGTGGGCAACAAATGAAAAGGTGGCGCTGGAAACAGTGGTGGGGGCCTCATACGCAGGCGCTAGAAGCATTGCATCCATGAAGCATGTTGGACTCAATGTGGCGGCAGACCCTCTATTTACATCTAGTTATACAGGGGTAAATGGTGGACTTGTAATCATAACGGCGGATGAGCCTGGAATGCACTCCTCTCAAAATGAACAGGACAATCGAAACTATGCCATTGCGGCTAAATTGCCGATGCTTGAACCTTCAGATAGTCAGGAGGCAAAGGATATGCTCAAAATGGCTTTTGATATCAGCGAAACTTATAATACCCCAGTTCTCTATCGATTGACCACTAGGCTTTGTCATTCAAAGGGAATTGTGGAATGCGGTGAAAGACGGGAAGTCGCGATTAAACCCTATATAAAAGATGTTGAACAAAGAGTTCCGGTTCCAGCTTTTACGAGAGGAATGAGAATTAGAGTTGAAGAGCGAATGAACCGATTGAAACAACTTTCAGATGATACGTCGCTCAACTTCATAGAAATGCATGACCCTAAAGTCGGAGTTGTTGTGGCTGGGCCGTGTTATAGATTTGCAAAAGAAGTTTTTGGCGACAGTGCATCCTATTTGAAACTAGGATTTACACACCCGATGCCAGAAGCAAAGATAAGGGCGTTTTCAGAAAAGGTTGAACAGATCTATATTATAGAAGAAAATGACGATATTATGGAAAAGGCAATTAAGGCAATGGGCATTGAATGTCATGGAAAAGATGTGTTTCCATATCATGGTGAGTTGACATCAGATGTTATTAGAAGGGCATTCTACGGAACGTATAAGCCCTCTGTGAAAGTGGACGCCATCAAAGTGGTGGCAAGACCACCATCGTTCTGTGCTGGATGTCCGCATAGAGGGTTTATGTATGAGCTTGGCAAGCGAAAAAATACAGTGATGTCTGGAGATATTGGCTGTTATGGACTTTGCTTTGCAGAACCCTACAATGCCATGGACTGGTCACTTTGCATGGGAGCCAGCTTGAGCATGGGACATGGCGCACAGCAAGTGTTTAACATGAAGTCAGAAGAAACACGTGTTGTTTCATTTCTTGGTGACTCTACTTTCTTTCACACAGGCATAAATTCTCTTCTAAACGTGGTGTACAATAAAGGCAATTCAATTAATGTCATTTTGGACAATCGAATCACTGGCATGACAGGCCATCAGGAAAATCCGGGAACAGGATATACCATACAAGGTGCAGGAACTGAAAGTGTGGATATTGAGGCATTGGTCAGAGCCTGTGGAGTTAAACAAATTAAGGTTATCAATCCAAACAATTTGAAAGAAGTCAAAGAGACTCTAGACTGGGCATTTGGATTGGAAGAGGCCTCTGTTATTATAACAAGGTGGCCTTGTGTTCTGAAAAAACTCTCAAAAGAAGATAAGGTTGAATTTCAGCAAGTCTTCCAAGGCAAATGTCGTGTTATGGAAGGGAAGTGTATTGGCTGTAAAAAATGTACTCAAGTAGGATGCCCTGCGGTTTCATTTGACCGAGATAAGAAGCAAGCTCTTATTGACCGTGCAACCTGTGTGGGCTGTGAGGTATGTAAACAAGTGTGCCCAGTATCGGCCATTGTGAAGGAGGAGTAGTCATGACAAAGAGTATTATGTTAGTGGGCGTCGGTGGTCAGGGAACAATTTTGGCAAGTAAGTTGTTGACCACAGGACTTATGGAAGTAGGATACGATGTCAAGATGAGCGAAATACACGGCATGTCTCAGCGCGGAGGTGCTGTCTCTTCTCAAGTTAGATATGGAAAAGAGGTTCAATCGCCTGTTATAGAGATAGGCGGGGCGGACATTTTGGTTTCATTTGAACTCATGGAAGCCATGAGGTGGATTGCATATCTTAAGCCAGGTGGAAAAATTGTCGTCAATAATGAGACAATAAACTCCATGCCGATTCTAAATGGGAAAGCAGAATATCCAGAGGGCATTTTAAGCGCCTTGAAGTCAGTTGGAAATACAAATGTCATAGAGGCAACAAAAGAGGCTGAATCCCTTGGTAATGTCAAAGTTGCAAATGTGATTCTGTTGGGCGCTATTATTAAATCCATGAATTTAGAGTCTATTGATTGGCATTCAATTATAAAAGAGCATGTGAATCCAAAGTTCGTCGACTTAAATCTAAGAGCCTTAGAAATTGGCATGTCTTTGGCATAGATGGAAGAGGAGGCAAAAATGAGCTATAGAATATTGGCAATCAATCCTGGATCCACATCTACTAAAGTGGCCATATATGAAGATGGGAGTGAACTCTACACAGAGGTACTTGAACACACCACCTCAGAATTGGAGACATTTGAGCGAGTAAGCGATCAATATGAAATGAGAGAAAGAGCTGTTTTAAGGTCTTTGAAAGCCCATGGATATGAGCCTCAATCCCTATCGGCAGTTGTCGGAAGAGGCGGTATGTTGCCGCCAGTCAGATCAGGTGCATATGAGGTGAACCCTAAAATGGTAGAGCGACTTAGGGACAACCCTGTATTTGAACATGCATCAAATTTAGGGGCTCTAATAGCATATGAAATTGCAACATCAGCAGGAGTAAAAGCCTATATATATGATTCAGTCCGAGTAGATGAGTTAAATGATTTAGCTAGGATTTCAGGGATGCCTGAAATTCCGAGAGAGAGCAACAGCCATGCCCTGAATGCCCGAGCAATGGCATTGAAAGTTGCAAAGGCAGAGGAAAAAAGCTACTCAGACATGAATTTTATTGTGGCACATATGGGCGGTGGCATTTCACTGTCAGTTCATGAAAGAGGCAAGATGGTGGATATCATTTCAGATGATGAAGGTCCATTTTCACCAGAGAGAGCTGGACGTGTTCCCTGCAAGCAGTTAGTGAACATGTGTTATGGAGGGGCATATGATTTTAATGCCATGAAAAGAGTCATGAGGGTTGGCAGTGGTTTGAAGGGATATCTTGGAACAGCAGACGCTCGGGAAGTTGAGAATCAGATCAATCAGGGAGATGAACAGGCAAAATTAATATTT
The DNA here is from genome assembly GCA_002452745.1 of Firmicutes bacterium UBA6806. GTDB lineage: Bacteria > Bacillota > Clostridia > Peptostreptococcales > Acidaminobacteraceae > Fusibacter_A. The sequence goes on along the minus strand of DKFC01000044.1, from coordinate 91,581 downwards.
GAGGCGATGGCATATCAGGTCTCAAAGGGAATTGGCGAGCTTGCAACTGTGGTGGAAGGTCAAGTAGATGCCATTATCTTAACAGGTGGACTGGCTCATTCCAAGCGATTGAGAGACTGGATTCAAAAGCGTGTTGCATTTATAGCCCCAGTAAAGGTGATGCCGGGAGAGAATGAAATGTCTGCTCTGGCTCAGGGCATTTTAAGGGTATTAAGGCAGGAAGAAAAGGCAAGACTCTATACGGAATAGATAAAATTAGATGGAAAAGGCAGTTGCAGTAAGCAACTGTCTTTTGTCGTTTGAAGAAAACTACAGATCGTGACGTGTCTAATCAGTTGTGCGCTAGATCAAATTGACAAAACTGAATAGATAATTTAATATTGAGAATGAAAATCAAAATCAAAACAGAAATCAAATCTTAAAACTGAAGATGCCCATCAGGAGGAATACCGTGGAAATAAAACAACTTGAATATTTTATTGCGGCAGTGGAATCAAAGAGTTTGAACCAAGCTGCAAAACAACTCTATACTTCGCAACCCAACATCAGTAAGGTTATTTCCAAACTTGAGGATGAACTCAAGCAAAAGCTGCTAGTGAGAACAGCTAAGGGGGTTCAACTCACGGACTTGGGCAATCAGGTGTACGATTATGCCAAGGGAATTATGAAGTCCCTCTATATGATGGAGGAAATGGCCATACATCAGAAGTACAAACAACTGAAAATTGCCTCTTATTCCAGCAACATGATTTCCAGAAAACTCGCGGAATATTATAAACTCAATCAAGATGACAGCATCCACATAGAATTTGTCAGCGGTTCAGTGGAGGAAGTTCTTGAAAATGTGGGAAATCACAAGAGCAACATCGGCATCTTGTATTATGCAGTAGAGCAGGCACAGGCATTTAATCAATTTTTGAGTAGGTATCAACTAAACTATCATCCGCTTTTGCAGAGTAATTTAGCACTCTATGCAGGACCGAATTGCAAGTATTACAATCAAGAGAGGGTATCATTTGAGCAGTTAAAGGAACTCAGTTTCATCCAGACGCCAGAAGACTATTTTTCCCTGCTTTCACATTTGGATAAAATAAGTCATGGTGAAATTAAAATGAGTCAACTTAGGCATGTTATCCATAGCAATAGCGAACATGTGATGATGAACATGCTTGAACACACAGATCTCTGCACATTGGGAGTCGATTTTACAAATGAAGTGTATTTCAAAAACAGTAAAATACATAAGATAGAAATTGATTTTTGCTGCAGTTGTATCAGTGTGGGTTATATTCTCAGGAATGCATATGAAATAAAATCTTTTGAAGTTCAATTTATTGAAATGCTGAAACAGCTTTTCACAGGAGAGGTATAGCGAAATGGAATACCCTCCTTATTTCTGATTAGAATTAGGCAGCCTTTTTAGCATATGGTATTATAGCATATGTAACAGCATAATGATAATTGTTATCATTAATAAATAGGAGGGGCAAAATGCTTAGTTTTAAATTGAAAAAGAAATCTATGATTTTATGCATAGTAGCAATGTTGCTGATATTAAGCGGCTGCGCTAAACAGGAGGCCATCGCTTCAACTGAGGCAGAGGCTATATCAGATGAACTGACCTTTGTGAATTTTAGAGATATTAGAGATTTAAATCCACACTTGTATGCAGGGGAGATGTATGCTCAGGAGATGCTTTATGAAACGCTTGTCACCATCACTGCTGATGGCTATGCACCTTGTCTTGCGGAGGACTGGGAAATTAGCGATGATGGAAGGATATACACTTTTAGCATCAGGCCAGACGTCTATTTTAGTGATGGAGAAAAATGTGATGCTTATGCGATAAAAGCGAATTTTGATGCCATTATTGACAATAAAGAACGCCATACGTGGCTTGAAATGATGAATCTCTTAGTGGGGGTTGACGCACCTGATGAAAATACATTTGTCATTGAACTCTCATCTCCTTATTATCCCCTGTTAACAGAACTTGGTGTGACGAGACCCTTTGCAATGATTTCTCCAAAGGCGATGAAGGAGGGCAGCACAAAAGATGGTGTTAATGCCTATGTGGGGACTGGGGCATATGTTCTCGAAAAATTTGTAACAGATGAATACGCCGTTTTCATCCGAAATGAAAATTACTGGGGGGAACTGCCTGCAATCAAAAAAATTACAGTGAAGGTTATTCCAGATAACCAAACGAGAATCATTGCACTTGAAAATGGTGAAATTGATTTGATTTATGGGAAAAACATGATAGATGCAGATTCGTTAAAGAAGTATTCAGAAAGTGAGACCATTAAAATTGAACTCTCTGACCCAACTTCAACAAGGCAACTTTTGATTAATGCATCGAATCCTATTTTGTCAGATATAAATGTAAGAAAAGCCATTCAGCATGCCACAGATAAAAAGACTATCTCTGAGGGCATCTTCTATGGACTGGAATCACCAGCAGATTTTCTGTTTGCAGAGACTGTTCCATATGCCAATGTGGGATTGACCCCATATGCATATGACTTGGATGAATCAAGCGAGCTGTTGGATAACGCTGGATGGATTTTGGGTGAAAGCGGTATTAGAGAGAAGGATGGAGAGAAACTAGAGATTGAAATCCTTTATAATAGCAACAGCGTAACTGAAAAGACCATTGGCGAATACTTGCAGTCAGAGTACTCTAAAATTGGTGTCTCAGTGATTTTAAAAGGGGAGGAAGAGCAATCCTACAGGGATAATATGAAAGCGGGAAATTTCGATATGGTCTTTAACATCAGCTGGGGCACGCCTTACGATCCGCAGTCGTCGTTATCGGCAATGCAAAGACCGGTATATGGCGACTATGCGGCACAGGTTGGCCTAGACAATAAAGCGGAAATTGATGAGGCCATTGGTCACATTATGGTTTCTGTGGATGAGACTGAGCGAAGGGAACTCTACAAATTTGTATTAGAGAGCCTTCACGAAGACGCAATTTACATCCCGTTGACTTACGAATGCAACAAGGCTATTTTTACCAATAAACTTGATGGGGTCGAATTCACTCAAACTCAATACGAAGTGCCATTTCATTTAATGTACTTTAAATCAGAATAGACTGTTTATGACACCTCAGCCCATAAGCTGAGGTGTTTTTTTATGAATGCCATTGCGTAGGCAATTCGGCAAAAAGCATTAACGAGGAGTGAGACATGCAACAATATATTTTAAAACGACTGATTATCTCTATATTTCTCATCTTTGCGGTGACGATTATTTGTTTTGTGTTTATCAACATGATTCCGTCAGATCCAGCAGAGGTAGTTCTTAGAGTCAGGCAGACACCTGTTATAACAGAGGCGTCCATAGCAGAAGTTAAAGCGGAGCTAGGTCTGGATAAGCCCTACTGGGAACGATATTTTATCTGGCTCAGAAACTGCTTGAAGCTGGATTTCGGTGTGAGTTACGTCAATCCAAGTCGAACGGTTTGGGGGGAATTCCAGAGAACACTTCCCTCTACGCTCATACTAGCTTTATCATCTCTCGTTCTGGTGATTGGGATTAGCCTTCCCGTTGGTTTTTTCTGTGCAATCTATAGAGATTCATTGTTTGACAAGATAGTGAGAGCGTTTGTATTTGCCACGACAGCAATGCCAGCATACATGATCGGACTGCTTTTGATGCTGATCTTCAGTTATTATCTTAAATGGCTACCGACCAGTGGAAGCGGGGATTTTAAAAATTTAATTTTGCCGGCAATCACCATTGCCATGACCTATATCTCCACTTACATTAGATTGATTAGAACCAATATGCTTGAAAACATGAAAGAGGATTATGTAATCTATGCAAATGTCAGGGGGCTGAGCCAGTGGCGGATTGCCATCAAGCACGTCCTAAAAAATTCACTGCAATCCTGTGTAGTGGCCATTGGAATGAGTATCCCTCAATTGATATCTGGAACGATTGTAGTGGAAAATGTATTTGCGTGGCCAGGAATGGGAAAACTCTGCATTGAGTCAATTTTCAACAGGGATTATCCGGTAATCCAACTTTATATTCTATTTGTGGGATTGATGTTTGTCATCTTCAATCTTATCTTTGACATTGTACAGCATATGGCAGATCCGAGAATAAGGAGTTTATCATGAGACTAGGAAGGCGATTGTTAAAATCTAAAACAATAGTGGGCATTGGCTTATTTTTAATTCTGATAACCGCCATGGGGATTTTTGCGCCGTGGGTCAGTCCACACGATCCGCTTGAGACTAATATCAGCCTCAAATTCCAAGGATTTTCAGCGACTTATCCCATGGGAACAGATCACCTTGGCAGGTGCGTCCTGTCGAGATTGATTTATGGTGTGAGGACAACACTCTACCTCTCAGCCCTGACTATGATTGGCACTATTTTAATTGGGACTGTTCTTGGTCTCCTCTCCGGATACTTTAAAGGTGTGGTAGATGAGATTATCATGAGGACGGTGGATATCATGTTGTCCTTTCCAAGCCAAATAATGATATTTGCAGTTATTGCACTGCTTGGAGTAGATGTCAAAAATGTGATAATGGCAACGGTTCTGGTGAAGTGGGCCTGGTATGCGAGGATGGTTAGAACCAAAGTGCTTCAATTTAGAGAACGAAATTTTGTGCTCTATGCAAAATGCGTTGGGAGTCGGACGAGCTATATTCTTATAAGGCATATTTTACCCAATATTGCACCTGAAATTGCAGTGCTGGCCACTTTGGACATGGGATGGTCTATTATCAATATTTCAACCCTTTCGTTTCTGGGGATGGGGGTTCAGGCGCCGACGCCGGAATGGGGAGCAATGCTCAGTGAAGCGAAGAATGTCATGACTTCAAATCCGCTTCAAATATTAGCGCCTAGCCTTGCTGTTGTATCAGTTGTATCCGCTTTTAATGCCTTTGGGGATGCACTGCGAGACGTATTGGACCCGAAGGAGGTTTTTTGATGGAAACAATACTTGAAATAAAAAAACTAAATGTATCTATTCAACAGAAAAAAGAGTGGCATGAAATCTTAAAAGGGGTTTCGCTTAGAGTTGGACGAGGCGAGTGTATTGGTATTTTAGGTGAAAGTGGAAGCGGAAAGAGCATGACCATGAAAGCTGCAATGGGCATTTTAGACAGGCAGTTTAAAACAGAGGGTGTCATCAATTTTAAAGGAAACGAAATCTCAAAATTGAGCAGTGAATCGAGGCGGCGCATGAGAGGCAGGGAAATGACCATGATTATGCAACAGCCAATGACGGCTTTTGATCCCCTTTATACAATCGGATATCAGATGGAAGAGACTCTCTTGACCCACGGCATTAAAAATCGACGTGAGCGTCTTAATCTATGCAGCTCAATCATAGAAAAGATGTGTATACCGAATGCGAAAAAAGTACTGTCGCAGTATCCTTATCAATTGAGTGGCGGCATGCTCCAAAGGGTGATGATTGGGCTTGCCATGACTTTAAAACCAGATGTCATCATTGCCGATGAACCCACTACGGCAATTGATGCTATTACTCAGTATCAAATTCTAAGCGAGTTCAAGAAAATTGTGGCAGAGGGAAACACGAGTGTTGTTTTTATATCCCATGATATCGGCGTATTGTCACATGTTGCAAGCCGCATATACGTTATGAATAGTGGACGTGTAGTAGACAGTGGAGAGTTATCTCAGTTAAAGGTTAATGCAAAGGACAACTACACTCGAAAACTTTTGAAAACCTATGAGCAATTGCGATGTCAATACGATGTGCAATTTGGAAAGGAGGCTGTTTGTTGATCTCCATAAAAGAACTAGAAGTTAATTATGAAAACAATCGACGTTTTTTTTGTAGGAAAAGACAAGGGCAAAATGTCATAGATAACTTGAATCTTAAAGTTGAAAAAGGCACTTGTGCAGGCATTATTGGAGAGAGCGGTTCTGGGAAGAGTACACTTGCGAAAGTCATCTGTGGTCTATTAAGGCCAACATCGGGCAGTCTGAAAATCGAAGGAACATCTATTTACAGCAAAAAGAAGGGAGGACTCTCCACGGGAATTGTCTTTCAGGATTACACCTCTTCAGTAAATCCAAGAATGAGCGTGAAGGAGATTGTGGAGGAATCCATAATCGCTGTTGGCAGGGGAGATCATACAGTGTCAGAATATCTGGAAATGGTTGGACTTGATGCGGGGTTTATGTACCGAATGCCACACGAGCTCAGTGGAGGACAGCTTCAAAGAGTGTGCATCGCCAGAGCACTGGCAACTCGTGCCAGGGTATTGTTGCTCGACGAAGCAGTCAGTTCTTTAGATGCCCATACTCAGTTGGAAATTATGGAGCTGCTGAAAGTGCTTAAACGAAAATATGATATGACGTACCTCTTTATCACCCATGATTTATTGACAGCGACGTTTATGTGTGATGTTCTGCACATCCTCTATAGAGGTAAAATTGTGGAAAGCTGTGACGTGAGTCGATTAAGTGAATTGAGACACCCTTATGCAAGACAACTTATGGAGGCGATATTATGATGATGTATAACTGGATAGAAATAGGTGGCGAAACGGATGGGACGACACATAAGCTGTCCTATTTTGAAAAGGGATCTCCAAAAAATGGAACGGTTCTCATAACAGCGGGGGTGCATGGTGCGGAAGAGACTTCTATTTTAGCGGTGATGAAACTCATTTCATGGCTGAATTCAATGGATGTGCAGAAGCGGGTTTTAATTGTACCAGTCTGCAACTTAAGTGGTTTTCATCAGCACTCAAATCGAATTGTCCCTGAAGACGGACAGAACTTAAATAGAGTCTTTCCACCTAAACCAACCAATCATGCGGCTGACTTAATCGCAAGGACTTTAGTTGAGTCCTTTGTGTTGCAGTCTGATTGGCACATGGATCTGCACGGAGGCGATATCAGGGAGAGTGTAATGCCGTTTGTATATTATGCAGGTGTTGGCGATGAAGAAATGGTGAATAAATCGAGAGAAATGGCCTTGGCAACTGGCTTTACAACAATTGTCAAGTCAAATGCCCAGACGGGCTTTTACAACCACAGTGGTATCTTGGGGAAACCATCTATTTTGATGGAGCGAGGGGGTGCAGGTGTAAGGGTTGAAGAGCAGGTGACCCTTTATTTTAAAGAGATACTAAACGTTCTGTGTTATCTGGGCGTTGTAGGGAAAAGCGTCGAGGACTCTCCAAGACAGGTGAACACACTGGAGATTCAAACTGCAAGATATCCATTGGCAGCTAAATCGGGATTTTGGGTTCCGAGCCTCTCACCAGGACAGGTTTTTGAGAAGGGGGAGACTTTGGGCGTCATATATGATGTGCAGATGAATGAGCTTCAGCGCATTATAGCAGAGGGAAGGGGAATTGTCTTGTATCAAGTCATGAGCTTGGGCATTTATGAAGGGTCTGAAACGGTTGCCTATGGTCTTTTAGAATAGAATTTTAATTTCATATTACAAATCCGATAAAGCATTGATTCTCCTCATGCAAAAAGATATGATATAGTTCCCCGTTTTTTGAAGAGGGCATAAGTGAAAAGCGTCAACTGAAGGAGGAGCAAATTATGAATGCAAAGGAACATCCGGATTATGTAAATGAGCAGGAGAAACTGGCAGTGTGCAGGCGAGCATCGAACATGAATATCAGGCATTAACTGTCAAGTCTCAGGACTATGGAAGATTAGCAAAAGATGTTATTTCTGACCCAGAAGTATTTAGCCAGCTCATTCGAATCAACAAGAGCAGATTATCAGTTCTTGAATCGTTAAAGCAAAAGCCATATTTCGGAAGAGTGGATTTTGTGGAACTTGGAAAGGAGCTAGAGTCCTACTACATTGGGAAGGCAAATGTGGAGGATGAACGCTCTGGCAAACCCGTGGTACTAGACTGGAGGGCGCCGCTTGCAGGGCTCTACTACAGTGGGGAGATTGGCGAAGTGATGTATAATTCACCTCAGGGGCTAATCATTGGCGATTTGGAACTCAAGAGGCAATATGAGATTGTGGACGGCTCTCTTGTGAATATCTTCGACAAGGGATTGACCCCTATGGATGAGTTTCTTCAAAAGGCACTTTGGGAAAAGAAAGACAACAGACTGGGCGATATTGTCACCACAATTCAAGATGAACAAAACCAAATTATTCGTGCATCAAAAGATGGTGTCTTAATGATACAGGGGGTTGCTGGCAGTGGCAAGACAACCATTGTCCTCCATCGAATTGCCTACTTGATGTACACCTATCAAGACATTTTTAGAGCAGATAAAATTTTGATGGTCGTTCCCAACAGGCTTTTTTTAGATTACATCAGCGATGTGTTGCCTGATCTGGGGGTGCATGATATCCAACAAGTGACCTTTGAAATGCTCTATGAAAAGGCCTTTAAAAAACAGTTAAAGTCACAAACTGAGTCAGAAAAACTAAGGAAGTTGATAGCACTCAATCAGTGGGATAGCCTACGTCAAAATATGGAATTCGTATCCTCCTTCAAGGGATCGTTAAAGCTGAAACGCATTATGGACAATTATGTATCCTTTCTCGTATCTGCGGCTATGCCAAAGACGGACATACAGGTTTTAGGACACTCGCTCTATACATTTGACGAGCTGGATGCGCTCTTTTCAGAGCAGTATGCCTACATGCCGCTCTCTAGGCGAAAGGCAAAACTCATAACTTACGTGAAAGATATGACAGAAGGTCGGCTCTCAAATCTCGAAGCCAAATTGACCAAGAAATATGAAAAACAACTTAAAAGCATAAAGGAAAATTCTATTTTATCTGAATCTCAGAGACAGGTTAAAATTTCTCAATTGGTGGATGAGCATCTTCGCAAAGTGGATATTTTGAAGCAAGCAGAAAAGAATCTTCACAAGGAGTACCTCATGAGCTGGGAAGATTTAGACATAGAGACACTGCTTCTAAATCTTTTGGAGGATTCTGAAATTCTCAGTCGATTTTCAGAGGGCATCTTAAAGGAAGAAGAAGTGGCTGCTATTTGTGAGTACACCCATAAGTTTACAAGAGGAACGGTTGAGTATGAAGATATTCCAGCACTGCTCTATTTGAAATTCTCCGTGGAAGGATCGGATCTATTGGGCTGGTTTTCGCATGTGGTGGTGGATGAGGCACAGGATTACAACCCTTTACAAATGCATCTTCTCACCATGGTCAGTGGCAATAATTCCTTCACAGTGGTAGGCGATATCGCTCAGGGAATCAATGCCTATAGGGGCATCTCGGGGTGGGACGAACTGACGAACCAAGTATTCAGTCCCAAAGAGACGCTTTATAGAACCATCAGTATTTGCTATCGTTCCACAAAGGAGATAATAGAGTTTGGAAACTCAGTTATAAAATTGTTGAACAACGATAGTATATTACTTGGAAAACCTGCACTGAGAACGGGCAATAAACCGCTGTCGATTCGGTGTAATGGGGAACAGCAGATGATTTCTGCCGCTGTGAAAAAGATTGAATCTCTGCGTGGAAAGGGCTATAAGTCAATTGCGATTATGTGCAAGACAGATGCCTATGGTGTGCATATCTATCAGCAGCTGATTGGAAGCGGTCTGGACTCAGTTCAGCTTTTGACTGGAGATGAGCTTCACTATGATGGCGGCGTCACAGTGATGACCCCTCAGCTTTCGAAGGGGCTTGAATTTGACGCGGTGTTGATTTTAGAGGACGAATCAGACGCCTATGTAAAAGATCCGCTTCACATCAAACTCTTCTATGTGGCAGTGACCAGAGCATTACACGAACTCTTTATTTACCATACTGGCTGTGGTTCAGAGATACTTCTCGAAATTGAAGCAGATTTATATGATAAAAAATCATTAGACGCTTGACAGAGGTGTTAGGTCATAGAATAATCCTTTGTCATATCATATTGCAGTGACAGTCAGCAAAAAAAGTTCTAAAATCAGGACAATTTCCTCAAAATAGGATTTATAAATCCTCAAAATCGGGTATTTGGAGAACATTCCCCATCTCAAAGGATGGCATCTTATTTGCAGAGTAAGTGAGTAGAGAAATAAGGTTAAAGGAGTGACTGTATGAAACCGATTATTGGGGTAACTGCAAGGTATTTAATGGATGGGCGCATGACCTTTTCAAGGGTGGATATTCGAAACATGAATGCCATTATAGACAATGGGGGTGTTCCCGTGGTTCTGGCAACCACAAGAGAAGAAGAGTTGATGAATCAATATATAGAGATGATAGATGGTCTCTATTTTACAGGCGGAATTGACATTTCTCCACTGGAATATGGGGAAGATCCAATCCCTGAGCTGAAGACGACAACGCCTGAACACGATTACTTTGAAAAGTTAATCTACTTAAAAGCAGCCGAGCAAGACATGCCCATATTGGGCGTTTGTCGTGGGGTGCAGCTTATGAACGTCGCTGCAGGCGGTAGTCTGTATCAAGATATCTATGTTCAGCACGAGGGGACAAATGATCATAATCCCACTGCAACATCAGGGGTGCATCCTTATCATAGGGTCTCTATTAATCAGGAAACCCTATTGCATAAAATTTTCAACCGATTGGAATTGGGCGTGAATACACATCACCATCAAGCTGTGAAGAAACTTGGTGATGGCTATATCGCATCTGGGATTGCCTCAGATGGCATTGTTGAGGCAATTGAATCCACTAAGCTTACTTTTGCGGTTGGGGTTCAGTGGCATCCTGAGGAAATGTATGAGGCATATCCAGAGTTTAATCGTTTGTATCGAAGTTTTATAGAAGCCGCTGACAAGCACAAGACCCGAAAAAACAGTGGCGAGTTCAAAGGAAATAAAGACGTATGATTAAATATGTCAAGATTGATGGCAATGGCAACCATTTCTTGGTGCTGGACAATCGAAAGGGTCAGTATTTGGAAAGCGATATGAGAGAAATGGCTGTGAGGGACTGCAACGTCAAAACCTCTGTTGGTGGTGATGGCATTTTAGTGGTGGAGTCCTCTTCAATTTCAGATTTCAAAATGAGAATTTTCAACAGCAATGGATTTGAAGGGGAAATGTGTGGAAATGGTGCTAGGTGTATAGCGCTATATGCCTATCGAGAAGGCATTGCAGGGAGAAATATGTGCTTTGAGACCCTTGCAGGTGTAATCAAGGCAGAAGTTAAGCAAAATGGCATTGTCATTTCCATGGGAAGAATTCAACTTGAGCCGTTGGTTGAAAGAGAAATTCTAATGACATTTGAAAGTAGGAAGACACGTAAAATTCCCTATTACTACTTTAAAGTTGGCGTTCCGCATGTGGTGATAGATGAAAGTGAAGCAGGCGGTTTCACCTTAGAGGAACGAAGGGCGATAGGATGCCATTTGAACAGTGAATTCGCAGTGGACGAACTGGGAAATCGCTTTTTTGAACTGGGGACTAATGTCAATTTCTTTGCGAGAAATAATGAAGGACAAATAGAAGCCATCACCTATGAAAGAGGTGTTGACGATTTTACGGATTCCTGTGGAACTGGATCATGTGCCTGTGCCCTTTACGATGCAATGAAGCGGAAGAGCAAGTCGCCATTTGCAGTTCAAAATCCAGGCGGTGTCAACACAGTGTACTTGGATTTCAGTGAAGATCAACAGTTCTGCACGCTTAGACTTGAAGGCGAAGCCCATTACAGAGCGGATATCTATATTAAGGAAGATTATTTAACGGATTGGTATTTATAGAAAGCAAAAACAGCCCGAGGGAGAGTATACCTCATGGCTGTTTTTGCTTTCTATGGGTTACGAAATGAATCAGATTGCGCCTCTGGCTTTGAGTTCAGCTAACACCTCAGGGGGTGTGTGGTTTAGTTCAGTTAGGATTTCTTCGGTGTGTTGTCCAAGAAGCGGTGAAGGTGAATAAACATCACCTTGGGTCTCACTCATCTTAATTGGCACACCAGGTATTTTGACTATTTTAGCGGTGGGATGGGTCATCTCCAATATCATTTCTCTGGAGATAATCTGAGGGTCGTTCACAATCTGTTCTATTGAATTAATTGGCCCATTTGGGACGCCGTTTTCGTCGAACAGCGTTTGCCATTGAGACGTTGTCTTAGTCATGAGAATGTCGGCTAACAGTGGTCTCAGCTCGCTGTAATGTTCTGAACGAAGCGGGTTGGTCTTAAAGTGTTCATGCTCTGCAAGATCATTCAATCCCGTAAGTTGGCAGAATTTCTTCCAGAGGTTGTCGTTTCCAACGGCGATCATAATTTCGCCATCAGAGGTATCAAAAGGTTCAAATGGAACGATTGAAGCATGTCTATTTCCTTCTGGCTTTGGTGAAATGCCAGTTGCAAAATACCTTGAGATAGCGTTTTCCAAAACAGCTAATTGACAGTCGAGCATGGCAACGTCTATTTTTTGCCCCTTTCCAGATTGTTCCCTGTAGTGCACAGCGCCTAATATGCCAATCGCTGTAAACATGCCGGCGATAATGTCGCCGATAGAAGGACCAACACGGGTTGGTTTACCGCCCTTTTCTCCAGTGATACTCATAATGCCGCCCATGGCTTGGACGACACCATCGTATGCTGGACGCCTGCTGTAAGGGCCAGTCTGGCCAAAACCGGAAGTAGATGCGTAAATTAGACGTGGATTGATCGCCTTAAGCGTCTCATAGTCAAGTCCTAGCTTTTCCATTGTGCCAGGTTTGAAATTTTCCGCAAGAACGTCTACAGTTTCAATTAATTTAAAGAATTCTGCCTTAGCACCTTCATCTTTCAAGTTGAGCGTAATACTTCTCTTGTTTCGATTAATGCTCATGAAATAGGCGCTTTCTCCGTTGACATAGGGACCAAATTGTCTTGAGTCGTCTCCAGTCTTTGGCTGTTCAACCTTGATGACATCAGCACCCATGTCCGCTAAAATCATCGTGCAGTAAGGCCCAGCCAAGACGCGCGTCAAATCAAGAATTCTTATTCCCTTTAATGCTTGTTCCATGTTGATGCTCCTTTTGTTAGTCATATTGATAAATAGAAGTAAGCGTTTGTCTCATTAAAATCCGATGGCAACACCGATTAGACAAGCGGCAACCGCAATTGCTGTCCATATACCGATAAGCGGTAAGATGAATTTGAGCCATTTGTCATATGGAACTTTTGCAAGTCCAATAAAGCCCATGAGTGTTCCCGATGTTGGAATAATCAAGTTTGTAATACCATCACCATATTTATATGCAGAAACTGTAACTTGTTTTGAAAGTCCGATAACATCACTTAATGGTGCGAGAATCGGCATAACAACAGCTGCCTGTCCGCTACCTGATGGTACAAAGAAGTTGAAGAACCAGTTAAAGATAAAAATAAATACAGCTGAGAAATAAGTTGACATGCCTTTTAGCGGCATAGAGCAATAGTAGATAATTGTATGGATGATGTTACCCTGTGAAAGTACCACTGAGATGGCAGTTGCAAATCCAATTAGGAGAGCTGAGAAAACAGCCATTTTACAACCATCCACAAATGATTTGCTCATTTGGTCAAATGACATTTTGCTGATAAGGCCGCTAAAAATTGCGAGAATAATTGTAACTGAGTTGAGCTCGTTCATTCCCCAGTCCATGTTTTGCGCACCATAAATATAGAAGCCGAATGTCAAGAAAAGTGCAACGAGTACAATTTTATGCTTTGCTGTAAAGTCAGCTGAATGGTGTTCTTCAACGGCCCATTCATAGTCTGTTCCTAAAATTGAAGCAGATGGATCTTCCATGACCTTTTTTGCATATCGCATAAGGAAAATAATAGCAACCCCGAGCATAATCGCAAAGACTGCCGTTCTGAACCCGATACCTGATAAGATAGGAAGTCCTGAAATCTTTTGAGCGACGACAACTGTAAAAGGATCCATACCTGATCCGATAAATCCAGCGTAAGTAGCCAGATACATCATGGACAGCCCTACCAATGGGTCCATTTTCAATTTACGTGCGATTAAGAGTCCAATTGGTATAAAGACAATCGTCTGATTGACGATGATTCCCAGATAACCGAGAACTGACATGGCAATCATGATAATTGGTATAAGGACGATGACTTTATCTTGTAGCTTAACTGAGAGTGCATCAATTGCTGAGTCAATTGAACCAGTGTCATTGATGATTTTAAATGCTCCTGAAACTAAGAATACAGTAAAGATGATGCCAGCGCCTTTTGTAAGTCCCAATGAAATGGACATAATCGCTTGAAATGGATTGACAGGCGTTTGGTCAATGAAGTGAAAAGAATTTGGGTCAATGGTCTTCGTATCCGGGATCATTTCATATGTGCCTGCTGGTAAAATGTAAGTTAAAAGTGCAGCACATAAGATAAAAAACACGAGCAGGACATATGTGTCCGGCATTTTGAATTTCTTTTTCTTCTTGTTAATAGTAGTAGTACTCATAAATTTCCCCTCCAAACAAAGTGATGGATACTTAAAAAAACTAAACCCGGGTTTAATAAGTTAACAAAATTGTAACAGATATGTGAAGTCTTAAAAGGTGCTATAATATGTCTTAAATTATGGACAATTCTTGACTCAAATTATAAATATTGTGATTTCAAAGTGTCCGAAAGGGAATATCAACAAAAATGGTTTTAGACACATTTTAGCCATGTTAATGACAAATTCCATATGACTATAATGGGATATAACATAACAAGGGGGAACACATGATGAACTCAAAAGTCGTCGAAAAGATGAAAGAACTTGATATCTCTTATGAAAGAATTGTGAACAGTTGGAAAGAATTAATTGAAATTGAAAGCTATACGCATGACAGAGAAAGTGTTCAAAGAGTCTGTAACTATATAGAAAATAGATTCAAGAAGATGGGCCTCAAAACGCGTGTCCACAAGTATGAACAAGCGGGCCCTATGTTAATTGCCGAATATGGAAAGGGAAAAGCAGAAGATGGTATTATAATTGCAGGTCATATGGATACGGTATTCAACCTTGGCTTTATAAAGGATTATCCGTTCAGAGTTACTGATGGAAAAGTCTATGGACCTGGTGTTTTGGACATGAAAGGCGGCATAAATCTAGTTTTCTATATATTAGAATTGCTGATTGCCTTGGATTATCAAAAACCAATTAAAATCATTATTGCAGGAGATGAAGAACACGGTCATCCAAACAGCGATCAAGGAAAGCGAATCCTTGAAGAGAGCCGTGGCTACAAATTGGCATTTAATATGGAGACGGGTTTGATAGATGGCTCAATTACAGTGGAACGCAAAGGTAGGATTGCCTGTGAAGTGATTACCCACGGTAAAAATGCCCATGCAGGCGCCAATTTAAATGATGGTATCAACGCAATTCAAGAAATGGCACATAAAATTATCAAAATTACTGAACTCAATAAGAAATATGAAAGAGCAACTTTCTCTGTTGGGACGATCAAAGGTGGGACTTATCCAAATACAGTTCCAGATCATGCCGAAATTGAAGTGGATATCAGATATTTGGATGTGGAGCTCAAGGATTTAATCGAAGCAGATATGAAAGCAATTGCTGAAAACTGTGTGGTTGAAGGGGCAACTGGAGAGACAATATTCAATCCATCATTCCCGCCATTTTCAAGTAAACTAAATCTCAAAGCATTTGATTTTGTAAACTCGATCTCAGAAGAAAATGGACTAGGAACACTTCAATCAGCTAGTATTGGTGGATCATCAGACGCTTCATTTATTTCGATGGCAGGAGTTCCTTGCCTTTGCAGTATGGGCGTCAGAGGTGAGTGGAATCACACCAATCGCGAATACGCGCTGGTGAGTTCAACCACTGAGAGAATTCTTCTCATTACAGATGCGATTTTAAAAGCTGAGGACATAAAATCATTTTTATAAGTGCCCATTTCACTTATAAAAATGAGACTATATGAGCAATAAGAAGGCGGGGAGCGTCAATGCACACAATGTGGTGGTCAAAGCAACACATTTTGCAACGACGATGGAATCCCCGCCAAAATTATGTGCAATAACAGTTGCAGAGGCCTGAACGGGTGCGGCAGCCATAATGACCAAGACAGATTTCAGGGTTTTGTCAATTGGCAGAGCCATTAGCAAAAACAAGAAGAGTGCTGGAAAGACAATTGACTTAAAAAATGCCACAAATTGAGCTCTCTTATCTGTGAAGATCTCCTTGATCCTAAAGTCTGCAAGGGTTGCACCAATCATCATCAGAGCAAGTGGCACGGAGATTGCCCCCACCCCTTTTATAATGCGAAGGATATATGGCGGTGTCTGAATGCCCAAGAATAAAAGTGTTAAACCAATACATATGGCGATTAAACCTGGATTGAGCAATTTTTTTAAATTGCTCATTTTAAATTTATCGGTACTAAAGAAGTGGACGCCTAAGGTCCACTGAAAGATATTTTGCATAGCAACATAGACTGAGGCGTATAAAACACCTACATCGCCAAAGAGAGCATAACTCAGAGGATACCCTAAAAAGACGATATTGCCAAAGACAAGTGCATAGCGCATGGAACTTCGATCGACTTTGTCATCAGTAACAAGACTGGCTAGTTTCTTACTGGTTATCGTCACGGTGGCGAGATATAGAAAGGAGAGCACGGCAATAAGCAGCATGTTGTTTGCATACTCTGGTTTGTATTCGATATTCACAGAGGAAATGACGAGGAGGGGCATGGCCACATTGACCACAATTTTACTGATTTCCTGTATGCCAGTTTCTGTGACGAACTGTCTTTTTTTTATATAGAGCCCTAAAATAACATAGATAAATAAAAGCAAAATTTCTGATAAGATACTGATGATGTTCATCGTGTTAAAGACCTCCTATTTGATGAGCGAGATTTCGTATACGTCACTTGGTCGTCCAGACTTGCCCGTCAGTAGTTTTCCCACATGAACGGCGTAGCCGAATTCTTGGAGTTTGAGGAGCAGTCGATTGGTGGTTCGCTGTGTCAATGACAGATTTTTACTTAGGTCGTTGGCAGTGTAGCTTGTTTTTTTTTGTTTTTCCATGAGCACATAAAGTTCGTATAACTGAGTTTGAGAGATGCCAGTTTCCTTTGATAGAAAGACGAAGTGGCTTTCTTCATATCTGGGATTTGGGGTGTTCTCCTCTTGCAAAAAGCTCAGTGGACCGATGACAGAACCTTCCTTTGGAACAACATAGGTCATGTTCTTTTGTGAGACATCTAGCCGCTCAATAGCAGTTGAGGCGTTGTGCTTGGCTTCACTGGGGTCGAATCCATATCCGATGCCGATGTTGACATCACAATTGGTGTTCACATGTATGGAATGAATTAAATAAAAACACTGGTAACCTTGGGTGTATTCGAGTAAGTCCGTTTTGGACATCAAAATCGTGAACTGATCGCTGGATTCGCTGACCACGGCAGCTTTTGTATTGCGTGCGAAGTAGTAGACTTCTTCGGCAACTTTAATTTTCTCATGCATGTACAGATATTCATCTTTTCGAATATAGGAATACTCTTTTTTGGGAATAATCCTTACAATAAGGAAAGCAGTATGGCCTGTCTGGGCTTTTTTTAAGTCGAGCTGACCGATGACACGCTGTACGGATTTTATGATGGTTTCCGTTGTTGGAGTCACATAGGCACAGGGAATCCCCTCTGAGAGAAGTCGATTGTAAACTGGATAAAGAGCGGTTACGCAACCTGTTACGACTTTATTTTTATATAGGAGGAGGTGCTCAAGGCCAACTTGATCTAAATAATCACCGTGGAAACTCCTGCGCTTTATAAAGTGAATATGGTTTTCACTTTCGGGAATGGAGAGGTCTTTCAGCACATTTTGAAGTGATGTCTGCGTGTAGCTGTCAATGCTGACTGAACGAAAATCAATTCCCAAAAGAGAGATTTTGAGGAAGGCATTTTGAAGTGAAGACCAATCCTTACGGAGATATTCGCAGGGAATATCTGGTGAAAAAATATAGCTGTAAAACTCATGTTGAAGTTCGCCAGAGAAGACAAATGCATCTAATTTTGGCTTGAGTTCTTTTAGATGAAGGGCTACTGATTCTTGATAAATGGCTAGATCTTCTCGAATGAAAATGGGATCAATATCAGGGAACAGTGTTTCAATAATTGACTCAATGTTCTTGATTCGAATGGCAGAACCCAAAAATCCAATACGTGTAGACATGTAAAATTCCCCCTTGGCAAAATACGGCATTAGTTCTCACGGCACATGATGGACATGAAACAGATAATTTCAAATTATATCGTATCTGTTAAGTTTTATCAATAAATAACAGGTCACAATTAGGACATAGAAAATTAACTTGACATTTATATCCTACAGTTGTAGTATGATGATGTACTACAGTTGTAGGATGGAGGGGTTATGGAAAAGAGCTGCAAAATAACAGAAGCGGAATGGCAAATTATGAAAGTTATTTGGGAACAAAGGCGAATTACTGCCGCTGAAATCATAGAAACTTTGAAGACGTCAACGGATTGGAGTCCAAAGACCATTCACTCGCTTATCAGTAGGTTGGTTTCAAAAGGCGCGATTAGTAAAAAAAAGAGTGCGGCGCAATATGAATACGCACCGCTGGTTTCAAGAGATGATTGCATCAAAGATGAAGCGGAGTCAATGGCAAAAAAACTCTATGGCGGGTCATTCTTCAAGATGGTGTCCAATTTCATAGATGATGACAAAATGTCAAAAAATGAAATTGAAGCACTGAAAAAGATATTGGATGATAAACTCAAGTGATGGAGGATAGTGCATATTATGATGGAAGTACTTTTTAGAACAATTCTCAGAATGTCTTTTTGGGGAAGTGTTGTGGCACTGGCGGTAATGGGATTGAGTTATCTGTTGAGGAACAAGCTCAGCGCCAGATTTCAATATGGTATCTGGATCTTGGTAATCATCCGATTGATATTGCCTCTCTCTTTTCAGAGTCCTGTTCACTTCAACAATGAGGTCGATCGGGAATTGGGGCAGTTTTACTACCCTGTCGTTGAAATGCAACCTATGACAGCGGATGAGACTAATGGACAAGCCAGTAATTTGACTCCAGCTGAGATTCGAAGTGAAGATTTACTTCCGCTTATTTGGGGTGGGGGCGTCATGTTGGTTCTCGCCTATATACTGAGCGTCAATCTCATGTCGATTTCTGAGATAAAAAAGTTGACGCGAAACGAAAATGCAATGGTAGCAGAGCTTGTAATGAGCAGCAAAAGGCAATTGGGCATTACAAAAGAAATAGACATTTACGAAGGCAAGCAGGCCATGTTGTGCGGGATTCTTCATCCGAAAATTATCCTCGGCAGAACATTTTTAGAGAGTCTGTCCTCAGAGGAACTTAGATATGTGATCTTACATGAACTCGCACACTACAAGAGGAAGGATTTAGTAGTTCACTTGGTCACTATGATGATTCAAGCGGTGCATTGGTTTAATCCAATCATCCATCTGGCAATGATTCAAGTTAGAAGAAATTGTGAAATGGCATGTGACGCAACTGTTTTGTCCACACTTGAATCAGGTGAGGACAGAGACTATGGAAAAACCCTCATCTCTGTGATGAGCTTGGTTTCAAAGCCATTTTGGCTTCCTGGAACAGTTGGATTTGCAAGCAAAAAATATTTTAGGAGGATTACGATGTTGACAAGATATAAAAATAAACACAGAGGATTGGCAATTTTAGTTTTGATTGTTGTGCTCTTTTTGACAGCGTGCACGGGATTAACAGATAAAGGCGATACCTCAAAGTCTCAGGATTCAAAGCCGCCAGTGGAAAGTCAGCAACCTGATTCAGGTGAAGACAAGATAGAAGGCAGCACAACTGAGGCAGAAGAAGGTGAAGGCGTTCAGACAAATGTGGATTCGGAATCTGCTAAAAGAGGAAGCGATTTACTGAACCAAATCGTAAATCTAGCCAAAGAGGGCAAAATCATTCATTTTGATTATGTTGCTGATGGATCTGTGAATATTTATGATATTGAAGATCAGTGGGGTGAGCCACAAAGTTCAGAATGGATTCCAGAAGCAAAAGGGGAGTACACCACTTATCCAGACAAGGGCATCGTCTTTGGATCGAACAAGGGTGGGGCTATCTTTGAAATCAGATCATTCGATACAGGTTTAAATGATGTCACAATTGATATGGCCCTCAGTAAGTTGGGGGAAACACCTGAGCATGACGTAATGCTTGATAGTCAGAGAATCATTGGCTATACCATGACAGATGACTATAAACTTCTTTTGGTCTTCCAAAAGCCAGCGAATGAAAAAGAGGCATGGGTATTGGATCACTACTCAGTTTTCTATCCTAGAGGAACTGTAAATATGATGGCAGACGATCCAGGCAGAGAATGGTAAAGTATTGAAGGACACGTATTTCATCATGATGTTATGAGACAAGACAGGATAGTTGGGAGGTGTTCAAGTGCTGGAACTCAAGTACAAAATCTGGTTTGAAGACGGCGGAAAGGTCTTTGGAAAAGGGCCGCAGTCATTGCTGATTGGTGTTCGTAAAACCGGATCGCTGATGGAGGCGGCAAAACAGCTGAATATGTCCTATAACAAGGCATTTACGCTAATTAAATCCATTGAAAAAAGACTGGGATACAAATTAATTGAAGGAAAAGTTGGCGGTGCTGGCGGTGGCGGTTCAAGACTTACGGCGGAAGCCGAAAAGTTACTAGATGCGTATACTGCTTTCGCAGATGAATGTGAAACGGCTTTGACAGAGATTTTTAGGCGGCATTTTCCGTCAGAAGATGCTCAAAAGACGGACTGAATAAAGAGAATCAAATAATGAGATTATGGGGGCTGCCTTACTGTTAAAGCAAGGCAGCCCTTCATTTCGTCTTATTGACAGATACTTAAAAATTCGTTATACTTTTTATAGTATAACGATGAAAATCATAGAGGATTACATATGTCTAAAATCCCTGGGGGAAGAGATGAAGACGGTTGAAGAAAAGAACACAATGCCGCCAAATGCCGCTGTAAAAAAGTTGATTTGGCTGTCTGTGGTGCTGATTTTGATATTTATGATGTCAATTTGCATTGGCAGGTATTCCATTTCACCATTTGAGCTGATAAAGGTCTTTTTTAGCAAGTTGTTTCCCGTTGAAAAAACTTGGATAGACCAAGTAGAAGCAGTGGTTTTTAATATTAGACTTCCAAGAATTCTGCTTGCGATTTTGGTTGGAAGCTGCCTTTCTCTGGCGGGGGTATCGTATCAGAGTGTCTTTCAAAATCCCATGGCATCGCCAGATATATTAGGCGCCACATCTGGGGCGGCTTTTGGGGCGGCTCTGGCAATTCTGTTTGGGGGGTCAAGCATTGTGATTTCTGGACTTGCCTTTGGATTTAGCCTGCTCACAGTGGGCATCGTATTCTCAATCGGCAAGAAAGCGCCTGGAAGTCCTGTTATGAATTTGATTTTAGCAGGCATTATGATCGGTTCTCTATTCACTGCTGGAACTTCCTTTATAAAACTTGTTGCTGACCCAACCAATCAGTTGCCCTCTATCACGTATTGGCTCATGGGCAGTTTTTCAGGGGCAAAGCACTATGAGGTTCTCTATGCACTGGTTCCAATGATGATTGGAACGGTGCCGCTTTTGATGTTGAGATGGCGTGTCAATCTCCTTACCTTTGGAGAAGAAGCGTGCAGAAGTTTAGGGGTCAATCCAGATCGTCTTAGGTTTGTGGTGATTATTTCATCTACCATCATAACCGCCGCAAGTGTATCCGTCAGTGGCATGATTGGCTGGGTAGGACTTGTAATTCCGCATCTGTGCCGAAAAATTATTGGAAATGATCTGAGGTATTTAATGCCGGCGTGTATGTTAACAGGGGCAGGGTTTATGCTTCTAGTAGATAATATTTCTAGAAATTTGCTGGAAGTGGAAATTCCCATAGGCATTCTAACGGCTGTCATTGGCGCACCGTTTTTTATACTTTTGATCTTCAGAGGAGGGGGCATTGAGCATGATTGAAGTCAACCATTTGTCATTTGGATATGAAAGCCGTCCTGTACTCAAGGATGTGAGCTTTAAAGTAAAACGAGGTCAGCTGGTTTCAATTATGGGGCCAAATGGCGTTGGAAAAAGTACGTTGTTTCGATGTCTTTTGGGCATCAACAAGCAGTATGAAGGAAAGATTGCTGTGGAGGGAATGGATTTAAAACAATTTTCAGTTCAAGCACTTGCAGAAAAAATCGCCTATATCCCACAGTTTCATGAATCCCCTTTCAACTATACGGTGTTGGAAATGGTGGTTATGGGAATGGCTCATAAAGTGCCCAAATTTGGTGTCCCGGGTAAAAAAGTCATCTCGCAGGCTTATGCGGCGCTAGATAAACTGAACATGGGGGATTTTGCTCATAGGGGATTTAATAAGCTGAGTGGCGGTGAACGTCAGATGGTTCTAATTGCAAGAGCCTTGGCGCAAAATGCGCAAATATTTCTCATGGATGAGCCGACATCCAGTTTGGATTTTGGAAATCAGGCCAAAGTCATGAAAACGGTTAAGCAATTGACATCTGAAGGGTATACGGTACTGCTTTCCTGCCACAACCCTCAACAGGTGCTTCAATTTTCAGATGAAGTGATTGTCTTGGATCAAGGGAGGGTTTCGGCAGTGGGACACCCTGAATCGGTGATTACCAAGCCCATGTTGGATGACCTCTATCAGACCAGTGTTGAAGTATTCGACATTGATGGGGAGCGATTTATACGACCTTCGCTTGGAAGGCGGTGCGGTTGATGTTTCGATGGAACGCACAGATGATTTCTTTTTTGAGAGATGCTTATGATTATGGAGATTTTCATTTGAAGCTGGCAGAGCTCTTAAGTGAATTTATCTCACCCACTGATTCAGTTTGTGATGCTGGATGCGGTCTTGGATATCTGTCTTTGGCACTTTCACCTTATTCTGGTTCAGTGACTGCGGTTGATTTGGCAGAAGAGCCACTTAAAGTTCTAATGCACAATCTAGATTGTTCAATTGTTTCCAATCTCTCTGTGGTTAATTCAGAGATAGGTGAACACAGGCCGTTAAAACCTTATGATGTGATGGTCTTCTGTTTTTTTGGATCACTTGAGGAGACCCTTGCAGCAGCAAAGAAAAACTGCCTCAGAGAAGTGGTCATGGTCAAGCGAAATCACGCAAATCATCGGTTTACGTTGAGAGAAAGGCCTATAAGGGGATACACCGCTGGTGGAACTGCAGATGCGCTTCGGAAACTGGGCATTCCATATATATATCGTGAAGCTACTTTTGAATTTGGACAGCCATTCAGGTATTTGGCAGATGCTGTGAGTTTTTATAAACTCTATGACAAGGGGGATGTTAAAGCCGATATTACGGAGGCTTCTGTTGCAAGTCAACTGGTTGAAGTGACACACCCTTTATTTCGATATTATTTAAACAGCAGGAGAGAAATTGGGTTATTTTGCATTAAGGTGGCTGATATACCCGATTCACTATAGAAGGACAAAACATAAAATTTGAATCATTTGATAGCAAAAGAGATTATGGGGGAAAAAAGAGATGAAGTATCTAAAGAAAACATTGGCACTGTCATTAGTGGCAGCTTTGATTTTGACAGGCTGTTCAGCTAAAAACAGTGAAGCGCCAGCAGAATCAGTTCAGCATGAGACAAGTGAACCTACAAAGGTGACATCAGATGAGACGATTGTCTTCAAGGATTCAGTGGGAAGGGAAGTAACAGTTCCCAAACAGATTCAAAAGGTTGCGATTTCAGGACCGCTGGCTCAAATCATGGTCTTTTCTCTTGCACCAGATGAAATGGTGGGAATTGCCACACCGTGGAGCAAAGCAGCTGAGCCGTATTTGAGCCCAGAGTATTACAACCTACCTGAATTGGGTCAACTATATGGCGGCAAGGGAGAATTGAATTTGGAGACACTTCTTGCAAGTGGTGCACAAGTGGTAATCGACATAGGTGAACCCAAGGGGACAATTGTGGAAGATTTAGATGGCCTTTCAGAACAAACAGGTGTCCCATTTGTTCATATTACAGCAACCCTTGACAACATGGGTGAAGCCTATAGACAATTGGGGCTGCTTCTCCAGATGGAAGATCAGGCTGAAGTTTTGGCTGATTATTGCGATAGCGTCTATGAGAAGACTAAGGCAATATCGCAAGATGTCCAGAAGGTAAGGCTCTTGTATTGCCTCGGTGATAAGGGCCAGAACGTCATTGCAAATGGGTCGTATCATGCAGAAGTAATTGACATGCTCTCCGATAATGTGGCGGCTTTGGACAATCCCGTTTCTAAGGGAACTGGAAATGAAGTGGATATGGAGCAAATTGTAAATTGGAATCCCGATGTGATTTTATTTGCGCCAGATAGCATTTATGATTCGGTGGGAAGTGATGCTGCGTGGAAAGATATTTCAGCAATTTCAAGTGGCAGATATTACAAGGTGCCGGAAGGGCCTTACAACTGGGTGGGATTTCCGCCGTCTGTTCAACGGTATTTGGGCATGATGTGGATGTCAGAACTTTTGTATCCTGAAAAGGCCAATTTAAATCTGTATGAAGAAACCGCAAAGTACTATAAATTGTTCTATCATAGCGATTTGAGTGAAGAACAATTCCAGAATTTGATTTCTGATTCCATGCCCAAGTAGGAAAACTGTCATAAAGAGCAACGTGAGGAGAGAAAATAAATGCACATATTGATTACTGGCAAAATGGGCGTGGGCAAGACGACGCTGGTTCAAAGGCTTATAAAGGAAATGCGGCAGCCGATTACTGGGTTTGTAACAAAAAAAGTGACTCATTTTGGAAGTCAGCTTTCAAGCGTTCACATACACAGTGTCACAGATGAACTGCGTTTACTCAGTGACGCCAACTGCGTGGGCAGATGCGATGAAGCCGGCGCCTATGCAGTCTACCCAAATGTATTTGATACACTTGGTGTCAAGTACTTGGAAGCTGTGTCAGACTCAGTGGTGATTATGGATGAACTGGGGTTCATGGAACGTGAAGCAGAGGTGTTTAAGCAGAGGGTGCTATCTCTTTTAGATGGAGAGATACCCGTTATTGCGGTGGTAAAAGACAGAGAAGCTCCGTTCCTTGAGAAGATAAAAGCCCATGAAAATGTGGTGCTTTATCACGTCACCTTGGAAAATAGAGAAGCGGTATATCGTCAATTGTCACTGGAAGTCAAACAATTATGATAAAATAGAGAGCGATTCCATCGAAAATACTTTCTCCAAAGTAGACTTTTGATTCTTGAGAATTAGAGGCTCTATTTTGGAGTTTTTTATATATTGGTATGGAACACTTGTTTTGGCAAATTGTCAAAATCGCCTTGAGCTGATATGATGTAATGAGAGAAGCAGATTCCCTATGAGGACTGCATATGAAATTGAGAGAAGGACGGGTACATGTCGAAAGTTGTTTTAGGAATACTGGCACATGTGGATGCTGGGAAGACGACCTTGTCAGAGAGCATGCTGTATCTCAGCGGCAAGATAAGGCGAATGGGTAGAGTGGATAACAAAGATGCCTATTTGGATACGTATGACCTTGAAAAAGCAAGGGGTATTACGATTTTTTCCAAACAGGCTGTTTTTAATATAGGCGGAAAAGAAGTTACATTGATGGATACACCGGGTCATGTGGATTTTTCAGCTGAAATGGAGAGAACCCTGCAAGTTTTGGATTATGCAATTTTAGTGTTGAGTGGAGCTGATGGGATTCAAGGTCATACGAGGACTTTGTGGCGACTTTTGGAAATCTATGAGATTCCCACGATTTTATTTGTCAATAAAATGGATCAATCTGGAACTGATAAAGAGAGGCTGATGTCATCTTTAAAACTGGAATTTGGTGAACACTGTGTTGATTTCACAGAAGAGGGGACAGAGCTGTTCTTCGATCAAGTGGCTGTTTGTGATGATGAAGTCATGGAAGGCTATCTTGAAAGCGGAGAAATCAACTTGGCCAAAATGAAAACCCTCGTACAGCATCGAAAGCTCTTTCCTGTTTTCTTCGGATCGGCACTGAAAATGGAAGGTGTGGATGCTTTTATGGAGGGACTTGATCGACTGACTTTGAGCCCTGAATACCCAAGTGACTTTGGTGCAAGGGTCTTTAAAATATCCAGAGATGAACAAAACAACCGATTGACGCACCTCAAAGTCACAGGCGGGACATTGAGGGTAAAGGACAGTCTGGAGACTAAACTTGGAACTGAAAAAATCAATCAAATTAGAATCTACTCTGGTGAGAAATATGAAGCTGTCAGTGAAGTGGCAGCGGGGACGATGTGCACCGTAACAGGGCTGAACAACACAAAACCTGGAGAGGGATTCGGTGTGGAGCGAGAGACGACAGAACCTGTACTTGAACCTGTTCTCTCTTATAAAGTAATGTTTCCAGATGGAGAAGATCAGCGACTTATGTTCTCAAAATTCAAGTTAATTGAAGAGGAAGAGCCAGAGCTTCGGTTTATCTGGGATGAAAAATTCAAAGAGATCAAAGTTCAAATTATGGGAGAAGTTCAGCTGGAAATATTGCAGTCATTGGTACAGGAACGGTTTGATGTCAATATTGAGTATGGTGAAGGTGGTATTGTCTACAGGGAGACAATTGAGGGGATTTCAGAGGGGGTTGGTCATTTTGAACCCCTCAGGCACTATGCAGAGGTTCATCTTATTTTAGAGCCCGGCGCACCGGGAAGCGGCCTTCAATTTGAAAGCCAGTGCAGTGAGGACGTCTTAGATCGAAACTGGCAGAGGCTGGTTTTGACTCATTTGGGTGAGAAACCACATAAAGGCGTCTTGATTGGATCGGATATAACCGATGTAAAAATAACGCTTGTGTCTGGTCGTGCTCACAATAAGCATACAGAAGGTGGGGACTTTAGAGAGGCAACCTATAGGGCGGTCAGACAGGGACTTATGGAAAATAAGTCCATCTTGCTTGAACCCTATTATGCCTTCGAACTTGAATTGCCAGAGACTCTTGTGGGGAGGGCCATGACAGATGTGGAGACCATGCATGGGAGTTCTGAGATTATCAAGACAGATGGCAAAACAGCTGTTCTGGCTGGAACTGCACCAGTGGCAACCATGCGAAATTATCACAAGGAGGTCGTTGCCTATACAAGGGGTGAAGGGCGACTTTTCATGACCATGAAGGGATATGATCTCTGTCATAATGCAGAATCTGTTATTGAAGAGAGCCAGTATGATCCTGAGATTGATTTTGACAACCCAGTTGGATCGGTTTTCTGCTCAAAGGGGGTCGGATACTCTGTCCCTTGGTATGAAGTGAAACAGCATATGCACATGGAGGGCATCTTAAAGACAAACCATGTGATGCTGGATGAGACGCCCTCTGCCAATCAGCGACAATATGAGGAAACTTGGATTAGCCAAGAGGAAATTGAGCAGATTATCAACAGTACCTATCGATCCAATCAAGGGAAAAAGGAGACGTGGAAACGGTCGAAGTCAGCAAGAGAGACGTTTTATGACACAGTGCCAAGACGGCCTAAGCAGACAGATGAAACCTATCTGCTTGTGGACGGATACAATATTATTTTTGCATGGGAAGAACTGGCGGAGCTGGCGAAGCAAAACATGGATTCTGCAAGGACAAAGCTCATGGATGATTTGAGCAATTATCAAGGCATTAAAAAGATAAATGTCATTGTGGTCTTTGACGCTTATCGGGTGGAAGGCCGAAAGGCTGAGATGGAAACCTATCACAACCTCAAAATGGTCTTCACAGGAGAAGCGCAAACAGCGGATCACTATATCGAAAAATTTGCACATGCCAATCAAAATAAATATAGAATTATTGTAGCGACTTCAGATGGTCTGCAACAGATGATTATAAGAGGTGCAGGAAGTGAACTTCTCTCTGCAAGAGAACTCAGGGAAGAGGTTGAAGCGGTTAATGCGAAGATTCGTGAAATTTATATGAAGCGATCAGAAACTGCGGGCACTTCTTTGGCGAATACACTCAGTGAATCGGACAAACAAAAGATGGATGCCCTTATAAAATAGATATAAAATCAAGTGATTTACAAGTTACTGAAAAACTTGAAGTGGGTATAATGATTGAGGATAAACTGAAGACTCATTTGTTATGAGAGATTTACCACTATAGGTGGTTATATGCATAGGAGGATAATATGAAAATGCCAGTACTGTTTGTTGGCCACGGGTCGCCAATGAATGCCATAGAAGACAATGAATTTACAAGGATGTGGGAAGTAATCGGAAGGGAAATCCCTAAACCAAAGGCAATTTTGGCAGTTTCCGCCCATTGGTATACTGACGGGAGTCGTACATCTGATGACGAAAATCCAAAGCTCGTGTATGATATGTACGGTTTTCCCAAAGCACTATATGAAGTTGAGTATCCTGTGAAGGGGTCGCCAGAGCTTGCAGAGTCCATTAGAGAATTGGTCAATCACCCGGTTGAGATAGACAACAAGTGGGGGATAGATCACGGGACTTGGTCGGTGCTTTGCAAGATGTATCCTGAAGCAGATATTCCAGTTTTACAACTCAGCATAGATTACAACCTGCCGCCAGAGGCGCATTATAAAATCGGTGAAAAGCTGAAATCGCTTAGGGCAGAGGGGGTTTTGATTTTTGCAAGTGGAAACATAGTCCACAATCTCTCCCTTGTGAACTGGAATATGGAGGCGGAATACCCTTGGGCACATGAGTTTGACGATTATATAAAGACCAAGATTGAACAAGGTGATTTTTTAGCAGCTGTAGACTATAAGTCAGCTGGATCCTGTTCAGAAAAGGCATTTTATACCCCCGATCACTATTATCCACTGCTCTATGCACTGGGAGCGGCAGAGACAGGAGAGTCAGTTCAAGTTTTTAACGACAAATGTGTGATGGGAGCACTCTCCATGACCAGTTATAGGATTGGGTAATCCCTGCTAGATGCGTCAAAAGATTATTTGAACAGAATTCTTATATTGACTTAAAAATTTCAAAGTGTTAAGCTGTTTGTAATTGAATACAATACATTTATGGTTACGAAAGTATCAAAAGGGAATGCAGTGAGAATCTGCAACAGCCCCCGCTGCTGTAAAAGGGACAAGTGCTTGAACATGTCACTGGGAAACTGGGAAGACGAAGAACTTGGATGAACTTGAGTCAGAAGACCTGCCATACATGGAATTCTTAGCTTTCGGTGGGAGAGTGATGGATGATGTATGAACGCATTTATGAATAGCAGTTCATGCAGCTTTCGTCTATTTAGAACTACTGAAAAGTGGTTCTTTTTTTATGTGCTTGATTTTAAACGCATCTCCGTTCCATTGTGGGATTTAGGAAGAGCTAAGAGAGACAACAATTGATTTAGGAGGGTGTATCAGCTATGAAAACAGCAAATGAAATGCCGCTTTACAATGCGGAGAAGTTTATGAGGAAGTCTTATGAAGTGCTTGAAGCAAAGGTCATGTATGCTGGAATTGAACTGGGGGTCTTTAATCATTTGAGAAAGCCTACTCGTGCGGATGAACTTGCAGTGACATTAGAGTGCGACAAACGCAATTTGGAGCTATTGTTAAATGCGTTGACTTCCATCGGATTCCTCAAAAAAGAGGATGATTTTTTTTCGAATTTAAATGAGACTGATTATTATTTAAATTCAGATAGTGACATGTACTTGGGGGATCATATTCTCTACTGGAGAGATATGACGAGCCTTGACGGCATCACAGGACTCGTGAGAAACGGTGCACCAAAGGGGCATTTTGAAGATGAAAACGGGTCAGATTTCTTTGACTTCAGGGCTATGGGACAAGGGGCGAGAAATACAATGTACCTTGGGCGGGTTCAAAAATTTATACAGCTTGTAAAAGGTTATTTTAAACCAAATCAGGCGTTTGACGTATTTGATATGGGCGGTGGTTCTGGGATCTTGTCCATTGAAATTGCACGTAATTTTGAAAATGCGTCCTGTGTGGTCTTCGATCAGAAGAGGGTCATTGAACTAACAGATGAAATCATCGACTCCTATGAGATGCAAGATAGGGTTAAGACCCTCTCAGGAAATTTCGTCGAAGATGACTTTACAAGGCAGTATGACTTTATCATCGCATCAGGTGTCTTGGACTTTGTAGGGGATTTAGATGTCATGGCTGAAAAACTCCATAAAACGCTGAAAAGTGGCGGTTATCTGTATGTGAATACACATGGCATCAACAAGGTGTTTACAGCACCATCACGGTATATCCTCGGATGGTTGTCCAGTCACTTAAATGGACTTGATATTTTAAAACCTGATGAACTGATAAAGGAATCACTTATAAAAGCGGGCTTTGAAATCATAGACGATTCCGATGGAACGAATTGCATCGTGAGGAAGCGATAGCATGAGAACAAGGGAAGAGAAACGGGCAATTAAGCTCATTATTGGAGGTGTCTTTCTGCTGTTGTTCCTTTGCTTTGCCTCGCTGTTCTTGGGAAGATATCTGCTATCTGTAGGTGAGGTGGTATCAATTCTGTTAAACCGGTGGGATTCAGATGGCATTGTGAACACCGTCGTATGGGATATTAGGTTGCCTCGCATGCTCTTAACCGTGCTGGTAGGGGCAGGACTGGCGGCGGCGGGTGCTTCTTTTCAGGGGATATTTCAAAATAGACTGGTAAGCCCTGATATTTTAGGTGTCAGCAATGGTGCTGGGTTTGGTGCTGCACTTGCAATGCTTGTGGGCGGTGGTTCTTCTGGAATTGCGATCATGGCATTTGGTGGTGGGCTTATCAGTGTCTTTTTAACGTATTTCATATCGAGATTGAAAAAGGAGTCCTCCACTTTGGCATTGGTTCTGTCTGGGATTATTGTGGCGGCTTTTTTCAGTGCTCTCATTTCATTTATCAAATTGGTGGCGGATACAGATTCGGTACTGCCCTCCATTACGTATTGGCTCATGGGAAGTTTTGCCGGGGCAACTTTTGAAAAAGTTATTTTTGCAGCACTATTCATAGGACTGGGCTTGATAGTGCTTTTGGCTATGAGGTGGAAGATCAATATCTTATCCATGGGAGATGAGGAGGCCTACACATTGGGCATCAATCCAGTGAAAAACAGAGTGGTCATCATTGCGGCAAGTACATTTATAACCGCGGCGGCGGTGACGGTTTCTGGAATTATCGGGTGGATTGGGATGATTATTCCCAACTTATGTCGAGAATACATCACAGCTGACAACAAACTCCTTTTGCCGGCATCTTGCGTGATGGGGGCGCTGTTCACTGTGTCAGTGGATTTGGTTGCAAGATGTGCAACTGCTGCGGAAATTCCCATTGGCATTTTGACAGCGATTCTTGGAGCGCCAATTTTTGTTCTTGTTTTCTTTAAGCGAGAGGGGGATTTGGAATGAAACTAGAAGTTGTAGATGGATGTTTCAGCTATGTGGATGAAAGGCCAATTTTAAATCGGTTATCGTTTGAAATTGATCCAGGGACATTTCTATGTGTTTTAGGACAAAATGGCATTGGCAAAACTACATTTCTCAGATGCCTAACAGGTATTTTAAAGTGGAAATCAGGTGGTGTCAAGATTGATGGAAAGCCAATTGACGGCATTTCAAGCATCAGAGAAGTGGCCTATGTCCCGCAGGCGCATCAAGTGTCGTTTCCCTATACAGCGCTGGAGATGGTGTGTATGGGAAGAACCAAACACATGAAGTTCTTTTCCATGCCTTCCAAGTTGGATCGAAAAGTGGCAATGCAGAGTTTAGAACAGGTTGGAATCGGTCACTTGTCTGAACAGAAGTGTTCCGAAATGAGCGGTGGTCAGCTCCAGATGGTGTATATTGCAAGGGCGCTTGCAGGCAAACCGAAACTGTTGATTTTAGACGAACCCGAATCGCATTTGGACTTTAAAAACCAGGAACGGGTGATTAGGCAATTGAATCGACTGGTGAGAGAACAGGGAATATCCTGTATTATGAATACACATTACCCTGAACATGCGCTGAGAATTTCTGATTATACACTGATGCTAGGTGAGCGAGGCAGTTATGAATTTGGATTGACCAAGGCGGTTTTGACTGAAGCTAACATTAGTCGATTTTTTGAAGTGTCGGCGCGGATTTTGGATTTAAACGAACTGGGGGTGGATGCGAAAGCATTTGTCCTCACTGAAAATCAGTGAAAATGATGAATCAGTCGTTGTTTTGATATCAATGACCTATTGGAGATGAGAGGAGTGCATAAAGTGCAAAAAAAAGGTAATAATAGAGTGGCAGATTGTCTTAGAAGAAAGATGAGCGTTTTACTGTTGCTGGTGGTTACGACAGGACTTGTGTTGGCTGGCTGTTCTTCTGGTAAAGAAGAGGGACAAACGGTCTCTTCAGAAAACCAAATGAGAAAAATAGTGGACTTGACAGGAAGAGAAGTTGAAGTTCCAAAAGCGGAGGCGATTCAGCGCGTGGTTATTATAGCACCACCGTTGGTTGCTACATTTGCAAGTGTTGTGAAAGACACCGATAAACTGGTTGGAGTGCATCCAACCGCAGTGACTATTGCCAACAAGAACTTGCTGGATCTGGTCGTTCCAAACTGGCAGAATATCAATACGGCCTTTATCAGTGGATTCACTTCAAATACGGAAGAAGTTCTCAAAATGAAGCCTGATATTATATTGGTCTATGGCGATTCGCAGAAAGAGGGCCTAGAGAATCTTCAAATTCCAATCGTGGATTTTTACCTTGAAAACCCTGAAAACGAAGCGTGGTCAGTGGAAATTGACAGGTTGATGCGTGAACTATTTGAGGTGAACACTGAAGGAACTCTTCAAAATGAGTGGGATAGGGCCAATCAAATTGTGGAAGAGGCGCTGAGTGGTATTGAAGCGTCTCAAAGGAAGACGGCACTTATGATTAGGAGCAATACTCAGGATTCTATAAGCGTTAGAGGTGCCAATTACTATGGAGATGATTGGCTTGTGAAGACAGGGCTTAAAAATCTAGCTGGAGACATGCAAGGCGATAATGTGCAGATATCTATGGAGCAACTCTATCAGTGGAATCCAGATATTGTATATGATTTTGTCGGTCAAGATGCAGATCGGTACTTATCAAATGAAATCACTGGTGAAGATTGGTCTCAAGTGGCAGCCTATAAAACTGGGGCAATTTACGATATGCCTCAGGGCATGTTCAACTGGGGAGCGCCAAATGTGGATTCACCCTTGACGCTGATTTGGATGACCATGAAAAACTATCCAGATCGAATTGATGATTCATTTTTTAGAACATATATGAGAGACTATTATCAAAGGATGTACGAGATTGAATTATCGGATTCGCTGATAGATGAAATTTTAAATCCCCAAAAATAGGCTTGACAGGAAAAAGGCAATACGGATATACTGAAAACGAGAATCAATTGCATTTAAATGCGTTGATTTTGATTCGGCAGTAGGTACATTCGTATTGTTTGATTTAAAGAAAAAAATAGAAGTGAAGCAAATTTGTGAGGCTTTTTTTATTGGCAATATACCGACACATGCGTCGGTAATGGACATATCGTCAATAATGACTGCTGTTGTTCAGCACATACGAGTAGAGCTAGTTGTGTTTTGGACAAATAAACATGACGAGGATGGAATTTATAATTTTGAGGAGGCGAGTCGATGAGAGCAGGACATTTGATTTACAAAGTGGCGGATTTGGATGAAGGTGTGAGACAATGGCGTGAAAATGGGTTTGTAGTGGAATATGGGACTTCAAAAAATCCATATAATGCATTGATTTACTTTAGCGAAGGTCCTTATATAGAATTACTTGCATCCACTGGGATGCCCAAATTCGTAAAGGGAATTTTAAAAGTAATGGGGAAGGGAGAACTGGTCAAACGGTTTGATGACTGGGATTATGGGGAAGAGCGCTGGAGTGGATTCTGCATAGAGCGTGAGTTTGGCGACTTGGAGAGAGAAATCAATTTTCTAAAGACGCATGGCAAGGGGGGATTTCACCTTAAAAGGGGAAGGCGAATAGATGTCCAAGGGCGTGATTTACGCTATCAATGCTTCTTTCCGTCTGATATGGGATTGCCATTTCTCATGAGCTATTTTAACATAGATCCCAAACCGCTGGATTTTACCCATCCCAATGGTGTGAGACGGGTTGGAGAGATTGTATATGAAACCGATATGGATTCAGCTGAACTCGTTGGAAAACTGATGAAAGACGAACGGGTCAAAATAGAAATAACAAAAGGACTTGACAAGGAAAAACAGGGGAATGTGAAATCCGTCCAATTTGAATATGCAAAGTGAAAGATAAAGTCAATTGACAGCGATGTTGAAACATGCTATTATAATGAGAATGAGAATCAATATCAACTTGAATAAAGTATATTTGCAGTTGATTATTATAATATATGTGGAGGTGACGTATTTGGCTAGAATGAGAGGGCCGAGATTTAAGCAGTGTAGACGCTTGAATCTAAATGTCTGCGGACATCCCAAAGCTATGAAAAGAGCTGGGAATGGACAAGCAAGGGACAGTCGTAAATTATCTGCCTATGGTCAACAGCTTTTGGAAAAGCAAAGACTGAGAGGCTATTATGAGGTTTTAGAGAAGCAGTTCAGAAGATATGTAAAGAGTGCCAAGGAGAGTGGAGAACTCACTGGCGATAGGCTTATCAAGGACTTAGAGTGCAGACTTGACAACATGGTCTATAGAATGAATTTTGCCGGATCCATTAGACAGGCAAGGCAAATGGTTGTTCACGGACATATTCTGGTGGATGGCAAGAAAGTGGATCGTCCATCTTTTGCCGTATCAGTTGGTTCGGAGATTACACTTAGAGAAAAGTCGAAAACGATTCAGATTTTCAAGGAGAATTTCTTTGAAAAGTCTGGCTACAGTTTGCCGTACATCAAATACGATGTGGAAAACTACAGTGCAACCCTTGAGAAAAGACCTGAAAAAGATGAAATTCCAATCATTATAAACGACCATTTAGTTGTTGAGTACTACGCAAGAATTATGTAGAGCGTGATTTTATGAGAACTGAGAGAAACGCATACAGACAGGTAAAATCACCCTATATGAGTTATCATTTCTGGGAAAATCAAATTCAGAAAAAATCAGTGTTTGAAATGGTGGCAGAGGACACGTCTGTGGATCAAGAGTCACTGATTGTCTATCTGGGATTTGTAGACGCAGAGAAGGATATTTTTATGTCGGGATGGAAGGAACACGCCAACATGCAAGCGCTTATAGGGTATTTGGTGCACGTTTTTTATCCAATGGCATATTATAACTGGATGGATCGGGAGAGTCTTGGATTTTACATTCCCATGACGCCATTTAGAGATATGGTCAGTGCTGTACTGGAGACAATTCCAGAGGCCTTTAGAGACTCAGATGAACACACCTATGGCAGCGCACTTGGTGAATTTAGAGAAATGACCAAATCCTTAGCTGAACTTCAAAGACAGGATGCCTTGACAAGTTTACGTGAAATAGAACGTAACTTTAATCGACTTTTCGACCACAGTCCATTGAGGAAGATGTTTATCAAAATCTTTGGAAATGCTGTGGAAATTCCAGCGTTTATCTTTGGAGATGACGAAATGGAAGTTTTTGAAGAGGTGGTAGAGGAGGCGATGGGCATGAATTTAAAGACATTTGAGAAATTCTGTGAGTCGGCTTATAAAGAACCATTTGTCAGCAAGATTTTTATAAAAAGACTTAATCAGGATGTTCCTATCTGTTTTTGAATTGCACAGCATTTTATGAAGAGAGAAAGAGAGCTGTACGCAATTGCGTGCAGCTTTTTTTATGAATATATATTTTGATGATTTAGAGGGGGAAAACATATGAAGTACAATAAAAACGATCTGATGTGGGCCTATCAGGATTGTGCACTGATGGCCGATGGCATTTTTAAGTTTCACATACCCGAAAAAAAGGCTATATCTACCGTGGAAACCACCCCAAATGTCAACGGGATTGTGGTGCCGCTCAGAGGAAAGGCAGTGTATGAAATAGAAAACAGGCGTTATGTATTGACGCAGGGATGCGTTTTGATGTCTGGCGGAGGCCTTTCGTTGAATAAAAAAGTCATAGGGGATGAACCGTTTGAGTATATATTGCTCCATTATAAGGTGAAGCCATTTACAGAGAGAGGACAAATTATAGAGAAGGCACATTTTACGCTGTCTATAGATGATGTGGCCTATGCTGAGATTCTGCATGTTTTGGAGCAAATGCTGCTCAATCAAAAAAGGGGAGACTTATCCAGCAAAATGCGGCAGAGGTCGTTTATTTGGCGATTGGTCGAACGGCTGTTAACTTATGGGTTTGATGAATCGCTGACCTCCGAAAGCGATAAAATCAACAAGAGCATGGACTTTGTTTTGGAAAATATGCACTCAGATATAACGGTTTCAGAGCTTGCTGATTATTTAGACATGGATGTGAAGCAATTCAGCCAAATATTTGTGAAAATCACAGGCATCACGCCTAAAAAATACGTCATTCAACAGAAGGTTCACCATGCAAAATCTCTTTTGATGCAAACCAGTCTATCTGTTCAAGAAGTTGCAATTAGAGTGGGATACGATGATCCTTTGTATTTTAGTCGGATTTTCAAAAAATATGCTGGGGCTTCTCCCAGTCTCTATAAAAACGGTCTGGAAAAAAGTCCATGCAAATGAGAAATAAGTTCATTAAAACGCAGGGATGCGTGTGCTATAATGAATTTGAAATTGATAATCAATATCACTTCACAAAAACTCATATGGACGAAATCATATGAATAATAGGAGGATGCTTTGAAGAGATTAGTGATAGTAGTTGCAGTATGTCTATTGGCTTTATCTGGATGCGCTCAGAATCAAGGCGGCGATGAACCAGCTCCGGTGGCTGGGAAAGGAGCCGACGAACAAAGCGAGCAGTTGAAGGACGGCTATCGCTATACAGATATATTGGGCAGGGAGATAGCTTTTGAAGCAGTTCCCGTTAAAGTGGCTACAACTTATATGCCGCTTTGGGAAGCGCTTTTAATGCTTGATATAAAACCCATTGCCGCAGGGGGTGCAGAACAATATATTGCAACATGGCCTCCATTTCAGACACTGGATTTGAGCGGTACTGAGGATATTGGAAGCAAGGATGTTAATATGGAGAAACTGGCTTCTCTAAAGCCTGATTTAATCCTCCATCAAGCTAGAGATCTCAGCAATGTGGATCTCGCCAAATATGAGGCGATTTCAAAAGTTGCCGTTTTCGGGAATGAGACTAAAATGGACTGGCGATTGAGCCTCAGAGAAGTTGGAAAGCTCATGAACTGTTCAGAAAAAGCCGAAAGAGTCATTGCAGATGTGGAACAAACCCTAAAAGAAGCGAGAGAATCCTTTGAGACCAGTTACCACGATCAGACAGTGGTGGTTTTATCAATGATGGCTGCGGATCATTTGGTGTATGCTTACAGACCAGAATTCTATGATAAAGAAACTGGACTGGGACTAAATACGCCGGAGGGATTTACAGAGGATACAAATTTTACTGGACTTTCGCTGGAAACGTTGGTGGCAATGAATCCAGACTATTTATTCGTCAATGTTTTTTCAGGAAGCGAAGCGCAATACGAAGCATTAGGTGCAAACCCCGTCTGGCAATCACTCAAGGCAGTGAAAGCGGGTCAAGTGTATATGATAACAGGCGCAGCTCATTCGCCAAGTCCGATGTCAACGGTGTATACCATCGAATTTATGATTGATAAGCTGACAAAGTAACCTGCAAACGCTGACATTCTAATGTGTAATGGGATAATTGGCCCTTTAGCCTCACTGAGGTCTATCGGGCCTTTAAATTGTTGAAAAGTGAACAAAGTTGAAAAGGAGCTCCTATGGAAAATCAAAATAGAGTGATGTGGCTAGTGATGGCGGTGGGAACAGCACTTGTGGTATTGGGAGTCATTTTTTCAGTTTTGATTGGCTCTATTGAAATTCCGATTGGGACTATTTGGGAGGCAATTTCAGGATTTGACTCTGAAAACAGTATGCATCTCTTAGTTGTAAAAATGAGACTGCCAAGGGCTGTGGGGGGGATCTTAGTGGGGATGGCGCTTGCGGTTGCAGGTGCAGTGATGCAGGGAATTACAGGAAATCCCCTTGCTGACTCAGGAATCTTGGGGATTAGCGCTGGCGCAACATTGGCTTTATCCCTAATCATCGGTTTTTTTCCGAGTATCCCCTATACCAGCAGTTTGATAATTGCCTTTGTTGGCGCGTCAGTCAGTGCGGGTGTTGTCTACATGATTAGTCAAACTGCTGACTCAGCGGGTCTGATTCTATCGGGTGCATGTCTAAGTGGTCTATTGACAGCGTTAAGTCAGGCGTTTGCATTGAGCAAGGGAACCACACAGAGTTTGGCATTTTGGACACTTGGAAGTCTGGGAGCAATTGATGCATCTAAGCTCTATATAGCATTTCCAGTGATTATAGTCAGTGTTTTGGGTGCGATTCGCCTATCCAGACAGATTTCAGCTGTGAGCATGGGTGAGGAAGTTGCCATAGGACTTGGGGTGAAAGTCAATCAAACCAAACAATGGGCGATACTGCTAGTGGTCTTGCTCTCAGGAACCGCAGTGGCGCTGGCGGGGATGATTTCCTTCGTTGGGCTGATGGTTCCACATGTTTGCAGGCGGCTCGTCGGAAGCAGCTATAAGAGAATTATTCCCTGTAGTGCAGTGCTGGGAGCAGTGCTAATGGTCTACAGCGACATAGGGGCTAAATGCCTGACGGCGCCAGCGGAGCTGCCAGTTGGAGCTGTTATAGCAATGATTGGTGCACCAATGTTTTTATATGTAGGCAGGGGGGCTGGTGCATGATAAGTCAAAAAAAACAGTCGCTGGCAATTGCCGTGATGTTGATACTGCTTAGTGTAGGTTGGCTTTGGAGTGTCAATGCCGGTTACGCCAACATTTCATATGAAAAGATACTGAAGGCGGTATTTGGAAACAGTGGAGAAGATGAAAATCTAATTATTTTGATGTTCAGGTTGCCTAGGATGACCATGGCGATTTTAGTGGGAATTGGCTTTTCGCTTTCAGGTTTAATTCTTCAAGGCCTCATGCGAAATGACTTAGCCGACCCAGGGCTTATGGGCATCAATTCTGGCGCTGGCATTGTATTTTTAATCTTTATCGTACTGGGAGAGGCGGGAAAGTGGACATCTGCATTTGTGATGCCTTTTTTAGCCTTTGTTGGAGCGGGAACAGCTGGAATCATCATATATATATTATCAAGAGAGGGGCTTCACGGAATCAATCCCATGAAGATGATTTTGAATGGCGTTGCTATACAAGCGGGCATCAATGCTGTGATGGTGTTTGCGGTGTTAAAGTTAGATGAAAGTCAATATGAGATGCTCACCAGATGGCAGACGGGGAGCATCTGGCGTGCAAACTGGCAGATGGTTTGGATTTTAGTTCCGTGGATTGTGGTGGGGTATGTGTCTATTCGCTACCATGCGAGGCACATGGATGTGCTGGCACTTGGTGAAGAACTGGCAATCGGCGTGGGTCTTCCCATTCGCAAAGTCAAGAGGCGGCTGTTGATATGGGCTATTGCACTTGCAGCTGCTTCGGTTTCAATGAGTGGCAGTATCAGCTTTGTCGGACTTATGGCGCCTCATATTGCCAAGAGGCTCTTTGGGGTGAGGCATCACGTTCTCATACCAGCCTGTTCAATTATAGGGGCAATAATTGTTCTGATTGCAGATACAGTGGGACGAACCATCATCATGCCTTCAGAACTGCCTGCTGGTATTATGGTGGCTATTATAGGTGCACCGTATTTTTTATCACTGCTTTTAAAAAGGTCAAAAATAAGATGAGTTAAAGGAGTGACTCGCATGTTAAATCTAAAGATAGAATCCCTCAAAACGGGATATGGCGGCAACCCGATTTTGAACGACCTCACTTTGTCACTGAAGCGTGGGAAGGTGACGTCTATTATAGGGCCAAATGGCTGTGGCAAATCCACATTGCTCAAATCCATCGGACGCATTTTAAAGCCCTCTGGGGGTGGCATCTATTTAGAGGGGGAGGACGTCTTTAGAATGGAGACAAGAGAGCTTGCGAAAAAACTGGCGATTTTACCTCAGTCTCCAATTGCGCCAGCGGGTATTTCAGTGGCGGAACTAGTGGCTTATGGCAGATTTCCACATCAGTCGGGACTGCGAAAGCTCACCAGTCGAGATTACGATATCGTCAATTGGGCCATAGGGGCAACTGGGCTTGACAGTATTCGCGAAAAGGAAGTAGATGCCCTCTCAGGCGGGCAGAGACAGCGTGTGTGGATTGCCATGGCACTTTGTCAGCAAACGGATATCATCTTGCTGGATGAACCGACGACTTATTTGGACATGGCATATCAACTGGAAGTTTTGCAGTTGCTTGAATCACTGAATCAGACTTATGGAACGACAATTGTCATGGTGCTTCATGATTTGAATTTGGCCTCAAGGGTTTCGCATGAGATGATTGCCATGAGGTCAGGTGAGATTGTGAAAGCGGGAACGCCGGATGAAGTGATGACCGTTGAAACACTAAGGGCGGTTTATGACATAGAGGCGCATATTGTGAGGGATGCTGTGACGGGAGCAAAAGTGTGTCAATCCTATAAGCTGAGGGATCGAAAATTAGAGAGAATAGGAGCGTAGACGATGAAAAAAATAGCGATATACGGAAAGGGCGGGATTGGCAAGTCCACAACAGTGAGCAATATTGCCGCTGCCATGTCTGATATGGGGCTTAAGGTGCTGCAAATTGGATGTGACCCAAAGGCGGATTCCACACGAAATTTGACAGGTGGTCAGAATATACCGACGGTTCTGGAACAGATGCGGGTATCTGGTGATGTATCCCTTGAAGATTTAGTTTACGAGAGCTCAACTGGGGTTCTCTGTGTGGAGGCAGGGGGACCAGTTCCTGGGGTAGGATGTGCGGGAAGGGGGATTATTACAGCCTTTGAAAAACTCAATGAATTGGATGCTTATGAGTGCTATAAACCAGATATTGTCCTCTACGATGTTTTGGGAGATGTGGTGTGCGGCGGATTTGCCATGCCCATTAGAGGCGGTTATGCTGATGAAGTCTGTATCGTCACCTCTGGGGAGATGATGGCGCTCTATGCTGCCTCCAATATCTCATATGCAGTAAAGAGTTTTGGAAAACGCGGTTATGCAGGGCTTAAAGGGCTTATTTTGAATGCAAAGAACATTGAATCAGAAGAGGAATTGGTGAATAAGGCCGCCGACGAAATGGACACAAAGGTGATTTATAAAATCCCAAGAGATCCGCATGTTCAGAAGGCAGAAGCTGCTGGAAAAACCGTTGTGGAGGCCTTTCCAGAGTCTGATATGGCAGCGCATTACAGGGCGCTTGCCAAAATTTTAGTTGGAGAGGAGAGATGATGAACACATTATCAAAACTGAGGACCAGCGCTGGAAT
Source organism: Firmicutes bacterium UBA6806 (assembly GCA_002452745.1). Taxonomy (GTDB): domain Bacteria; phylum Bacillota; class Clostridia; order Peptostreptococcales; family Acidaminobacteraceae; genus Fusibacter_A. Next base: position 50,136 of record DKFC01000044.1, on the reverse strand, counting down.
TCGATTCTTGACACCAGCTGTAAGCCCAGGAACCCACTGTCCCATGAGAATTGCTTCTGTTATCACAGGAGATGTGACTGGGCTGTCTACGCTGCTGATTGGCATGCCTGAATGCACCATCCACTCAAGACTGTTCAGTCCCCATGTGGAGGGTGAGAACGGTGAGCTTCACTGGCTCTATGTATTGGATGAACAAGAAGTTGTCTTTGGATGTAGAGAAGGGGTCAAAGAGGCGCTAAGACAAATGGAGATAGCAGGTGCTGAGGATATTATGTTAATAGCCACTTGTATTCCAGAACTGATTGGAGAAGATATGGAGGGCATTGTAAACGAAGTGAAATCTGAGCTAAGAGCTACAGTGAGCTATATTCTCCTCGGACAGTTTAAAAACATCAGCTACCCGCCAGGGGCGTGGAAGACCATGGCGGCCATGAGCCGATTTATGGCAGTTTCTGATTGCAAGGCAGTAGAGCGAGACGGGGTAGACGAGTCTGCCGCATCAGCAGAAGGTGAAAAAGAAAAGCACCGAAGGGTTGCAAATGTCTTGGGACGTTCGCCGAAAGAAGATGAAGTGCCCAAGCCAGCGCTTTTGGTGCACCTTGAATCACAGGGAATTGAACTGAGGTATCTGGCGAAGGGGGCTTCAATAAAGGCTTTTAAGGATGCGGGCAATTCGAAAATGAATCTCGTGATTTCCCCCTATATGGAGCCTCTGGCCTCAGAGCTTGAGAACCTTTATGGAACCCCTTACGAAGTGCTTCACAACTACTATCACACCGATGAAATCGAGCAGGCTTATAATCGAATCACCTCACAACTGGGAGTAGCGTCTATGAAATCCGGTTCAAAACTGGTGGCAAAACAACTGCAAGCGTTGATTTCAAAAGAACTTGCGGGAAAGTCGTTTGTACTGGGGCCAAGAGTGGATGTGGCACTGGCATTGACATTTTATTTCAAGACCCTTGGGATGAAGCCAATACTCCTTCACCTTGAGGAATACTACCCAGAAGATGTGTTTTATAAGGAGAAGCTTTTGACAGCAGGAGAAGATCCGCAGATTTGCCGGATGGTTAATGACGATGTGGATATAGAGGTGATTAAGTCGCTAAATCCAGATATCTGTTTTGGTAACTTTTCAAGGTTTCCTGGTTCATTGACAGTGGTTGGAGACCTCTATGATTTCTATGGACAAATCGGATACGAGCGCACGGCTGGACTGTTAAGGCATGTGGCAAATAAATTGAAACTTAAAGGAAGTGAGGTATCGTATGGGATTACATCGGTTTAAACCCACACCGTCTGGCAGAATGGGTGTGCTTTGGACGCTTTCCACTGTAAAAGATGCCGCAGTTGTTGAATTTGGCTGTATGGGGCATATGCTCTACAGTGGTGTGACTTTAAAGCATGCGGCAGTTTATGATGGCTGTCATTTGATATCGACACATATAGACGAAACGGATATATCACTTGGTCATACGGATCGACTTTTGCACACGGTTGAAAACGTCATCAAGAGCTATCAGCCCAAAGTGATATTTTTAACGCCATCGTCAATTCCAGAAGTTATTGGCACTGACTTGAAGGCGGCAAAATTAGAACTTGAAATGGCTTTTCCATCGGTAAAGTTTGTCACATTTGGCAGTGGGGGATTTAATGTAACGTTGAAAAAGGGCGTTGAGCAGACACTTTTGACACTTGCCAGAGAGATGCCAAAACCCATGATTCAAAAGGTAGAGAAATCGTATAATCTCATTGGTTCATGTGCTGATATTTTTAGGTTTCATGAAGATGCAAGGGAGATTAAAAGACTTATGGAGGGAACATTTGGCATGAAACCCAATTGTGTCATGACATCGGAGACTTCGGTTGAAGACCTTGAAGGGCTAGGGCGAGCGCAGATAAACATCGTCATTAGACATGAGGGCGTCAAAGCGGCTGAAGCACTTCAAAATCAGTTTGAGACGCCTTTTGTGGTGGGAAGGCCATATGGCATCAAGGGAACGGTGCGTTTTTTAGAAACAGTTGCCAGTGAACTTGGAGTAGCCATCAATCAGAACTTTATTGAAGAAGAGCGCAAGCGGGTTTTTTCACAGCTCTTGCCGATTATGCCAAAGATGAAGCACTTGGTCAGGATGCACCCTGACGAAGGGACGCTGACCTTAGGTGGACATGTGGATGTGGTCAAGGGGATTTTAAATTATGGTGTGGAAGAGTTTTCTTTGAAACGTGGTGAGTGCTGGTGTGACGATCCAGCTATAATTGAAGGCGATGTGATCTTTTACGATGAGCTGAAGTGGTCACAGATTGTGAAAGCACATCAAAAGGGCGTTTTCATGGGCAGTGGTGAGGCGTTGACCTGGAAGGGGATGAATCTGGACAATCAAATTGCAAATCCAGATGTGAAGTGGCGATTGCATTCCAACAACCCACCTTTTGTTGGATTTTACGGAGCGGTGCATCTGGCTGAAATCTGGATAAACAGCACTGAAGAGGCGTAGCATTTAGAGTGTGAACTATTTGTGATGAATTTGAGGCAAATTTAAAAGAAAGGGCGTTTCATCTACACATGGAGGACAGTCTTGTGATAAGATGTAAAATAATAGGACGGTCGCTTGAATAGGGTCACTGAGATAAACGTGACGAGCTGACCCTCTCTATATCATGTGGGAGGACTTTTGGATGAATAAATTGCTGATAGTGGATGATGAACAGCATATCAGAGAGGTAATTAGAGAATATGCTGAGTTTTCAGGCTACGAAGTGGATGAGGCTTCAAATGGGTTTGAAGCCATAGATAAATGCAGGAACAAGTCATATGATATATTGATTATAGACGTTATGATGCCAAAATTAGATGGTTTTTCAGCCGTAAAGGAACTGAGAAAATTCAGTGATACGCCAATTCTCATGTTGTCAGCCAGAGGCGAGGAATACGATAAGCTGTTTGGATTTGAAATGGGGGTTGACGACTATGTGGTGAAGCCATTTTCACCAAAGGAGATTATGGCTCGTCTTCAAGTTATCTTAAAGCGGCATAAAAAACAGCAAAATATACAGGATGAAGAAATTATGGAGTTTGGCGAGTTGAAAATCAATGTGCCAAGTCACGTGGTGACCATTCAAGGAAAGAAAGTGGATTTGACACCAAAAGAATACGATCTCTTGCTCTATCTCGCTTTAAATAAAAACATCGCCATCAGCAGAGATCAGTTGCTGGATGCAGTTTGGGGCTATGACTTCTTTGGAGATGATCGGACTGTGGATACACATATTAAAATGCTTCGCAGTTCGCTGAGTGGCTTACGCAATATGATTGTAACGGTTAGAGGAGTGGGGTATAAATTTGAAGCTCATGAATAGAAGATCAATTAAATTCAAAATGTGGACATATTTTGCCTTGTTTTCAATTATGATTATGGCGGTTTTGTGGTTTTTTCAAATTGTATTCTTGAATTCATTTTATGAGATTATGAAAAAGCAGAGTATTAGCAGACTGGCAGATGAAATTATAGCAAGGTATGAAACAGAGCGGTTTGACGCCTATCTCGATCGAACGGCTTTTCAAAATTCTGTTTTGATTATCATTTCCGATTATGCTGGAGAAGTGGCTTATTACTCCGACGAACATGGAACTGGCGACTTGTGGAAACCAGCTCCAAATGATACAACGGATGTGCCAAAGTCAGCGACAGACAAACCCATGCCCAGAGATTATAATGATTTTTTGAATAAGTTGGGTGAGTCTGAAAACGGCGTGGTTGCCTATACGGTCAGTCAAGAGCGATTTGAAGGACAGACACTGGTCTATGGCGTAAAGATGGACGAGGGAACACTCTATATCAGCGCGCCATTGCCACCGGTGGGAACGACTATTGAAGTTCTCAAGACGCAGCTATTTTATGTGACACTCATTTCACTTGTCTTTAGCTTACTTCTAGGATATTTTATCTCTCAGAAAGTCTCTAGGCCAATTATGGAAATCAATCAACAGGCCAAGAAGCTGTCAGGCGGTGAATATAAACTTAGAATTTCAAAGGGGTCTTACTCTGAAATTGATGAACTAGCCTCCACACTTGAGCAGACAGGTGAGGAACTCTCTAGAATTGAAAACCTTCGTCAAGAATTGATTGCAAATATCTCACATGATTTTAGAACACCTTTGACGATGATTAAGGCTTACTCAGAAATGGTGAGGGATATTTCAGGGGATGTTCCAGAAAAGAGAGAGAAGCACCTCAAGGTTATTGAGGATGAGGCAGACAGGCTGTCTGAGCTGGTCAATGACATCTTGGAGCTCTCCTCACTACAATCTGGAAATGAATCCATGTCTGAAAAGGTATTTGACATGAGTTTGCTGGTTCAATCCGTCATGGGTCGATTTGTTCCACTAAAGGAAATCTATGCGTTGGAATTTGAAGCAGATATTGAAGAAAATCTGTTTATAAAAGGTGATCTTGGGATGATTGAACGGGTTATCTACAATCTCATTGGAAATGCAGTGAATTATACAAATAACGGCGGTACAATCAGAGTTGTTTTAAAGAGAACGGACTTAGGAACTCGGTTTGAAGTGCTGGACAGCGGCATTGGCATCCCAAAGGCAGATTTAAAGCACATCTGGGAACGGTACTATAAATCCAGATCGCCGGAGGACAAGGTCAAGAGTACAGGGCTTGGGCTTTCAATTGTCAAGAATATCCTTGAACTTCACGGTGCAGTTTATGCAGCGGAAAACAGACCGTCGGGCGGCAGCCGATTTTGGTTTGAAATCAGGCAGATTTAGCAGACGTGCAGGGTGAGTGCAAACAATTGAAATGGGCCTTTCAGAAGACACGATATAAAAAGTAAAAACTTGTAACAATGAAATCCCCTTTGTCAGTGAATAACATGAGATGGTTATTTTCGGCAAAGGGGATTTTCAGTATAAAGTCAGACGTATTTTCACCTAATTTTCACAAAACAACGGGTTTTTCACCATAAAACCATCACTTAAACCCTCTATACTGAGTACATCAGATGAAGGGAGATGAACTTATGGCAATTGAAGTATTCAACAGATATGAAAACAAATACATGCTCGATGAAATCACTTTTAAACGAGTGACTTCCGAATTAAAAAAATACATGGTGTGCGACAAATACAACGAATCCGGCAATCCCTATGAAATTGCCAATATCTATTATGACACTGAGGAACATTTCCTCATTAAGGAATCGCTTCAAAAACCCAAGTATAAGGAAAAATTGAGGCTGAGGGCATATGGTGTTCCAAATGAAGAGACATTGGTTTATGCAGAGATTAAGAAGAAGTTCAACGGACTGGTAAATAAAAGGCGCACCTCTTTGCTGCTGCCAGACGCATACGAATTCTTAGAGTCTAAGTCGGTTGATGTGGACAAACCCTATATCAATCAACAGGTCATTAATGAAATTGACTTCATGCTCAATCGGTACGATTTGTATCCAAGCATGTATATAGCTTATGATCGATGGGCGTACTTTAATCGAGAGGATAAAGACTTGAGAATTTCATTCGACACCAACATCCGATATAGGGAGACGGAATTGGCACTTGAAGCAGGTAATCACGGCAAGTCGATTTTAGAGGAGGGGCATTATCTCATGGAAATCAAGTGTTCTAAAAACATCCCACTTTGGCTTAGCCAGCTTTTGACCGAGATGTCACTCTTTCCAGTGAGTTTTTCAAAATATGGAATGGCTTATAAATTGCAGATGCAATCAAAATACAATTTGGCACTCAGTGCTTAGGAGGATACAATGATGGATTTTCTAAATACAACGGTCAGCACAGCCGCATCAATTGGCGACTTGCTCATCTTACTGGTGGTCGCCTTTGGGCTTGGCGGTCTAATCAGTCTAATCTATATGAAAAGCCATGACGAAGATACTTATTCCAGCAGTTTTGCTTTGACGCTGGTGATGTTACCACCCGTTGTGGGCTCGATTATCTTTTTAGTTGGAACGAACATCGCAAGTGCTTTCAGCTTAGCAGGTGCCTTTTCAATCATTCGATTTAGAAGTGCTCCGGGAGATGCCAAGGATATTACATTTGTCCTCTTTTCAATGGCAATTGGGCTTGCATGTGGTATGGGGCTTACTGTGTACGCTGTAATTATCGCTCTATTCTTAAGTGCGATGACCATGTTCTTAAAGCAGATGCATTTTGGCGGTCACACGAAGGTTCAGAAGAAACTCAAAGTGGTGATTCCTGAAAATTTGGATTACACAATGGCATTTGACTCATTGTTTCAACAGGCTTCCACAGAGTACACTTTAAACCGTGTCAAGACAATTGAAATGGGAAGCCTTTATGAACTGGAATATCTCATAAGTTTTAGAGAAGAGACCAATGAAAAGAAGTTTATAGATGATTTGAGGTGCAGGAATGGCAATTTAAATGTATCACTTCAAATGGCAGTGCAGGCAGCGGAATTTTAAATTAAAAAGGAGACAGATAGCATGGATGATAAAATTTATTTAAAGGGACAATCAAACGAGGAAAAGAAGTTGAGTAAAAGGGGATATAAAGCACGTAGAGGACTGATTGCAATAATCGCAATTTTGGTATTGCTGGTGACGGGATGTAGTCAGGGAGCGGATTCAACAAATGTAGCCTCTGCTGAGGAAACTGGAACAGCTGTCAGCAATGGAAGTGGTGAAACCACCTCTGAATCGGAAACAATCTCCATTGTCCTCGGAGAAACGCCTGTGATTGAAGGCAGTACAGAGGGCATCGACGTAAAAGAAGGGCATATCAGCATCACTAAAGGTGGTGTCTACGCACTGTCGGGAACCTGGGAAGACGGTCAGATCACTCTAGAGGCAAAAGACGAGATCTTTACACTCATTTTAAATGGGGTGACAATTAAAAGCAGCAATGGTCCTGCAATCCTCAGTTTAGATGCAGAAATGACAAATATTATTTTGATGGAGGGTACGGTCAATAATTTAACCGATGGAGGTCAAGTGGAAGATTATGAAGCACCTTTGTTCAGCTGTGACGATATGACAATTGAAGGCACTGGAACACTGGTTATCAACGGAACTTATCAAGAGGGAATTGAAAGCAATGATATTCTGACAATCAATGGTGGCAATATCGAAATAATTGCTGAAGACGATGCCTTGAACGCAGGTGATGGCATTATCATCAACGGCGGAACCATCCTCGCAAAATCAGGCGGCGATGGAATCGATTCAAATGGTGATTTGACAATCAATGGCGGCAGCATTACAGTCTTTGCAGGAAACAATGCCAATGGGCCAGTCGATATAGGAGATGGCGGTTATAAATACATCATCAATGGCGGCGACGTATTTGCAACTGGCGGTACAATGACGATTCAAATCAGCAATGAATCCACACAAAAGTCAGCTTGGATATATGGGACATTTAATTCAGGCGACACGGTAGAACTTAAAAATTCAAATGGTGATGTCATTGCCAATCAAACCCTTTTGAGTTCAGCCTCATGCATCTATGTGAGCAATTCGTCTCTGGAGGACGGACAGACTTACACCATCTATCAAAACGATACAGAACTTGGCAGTTTTGATATGAGCGGCATATCAGCAAGCTATGGCAATGCAGCTGGCAGAAGAGGCGGTGGACAAGGTCAGAGACCTGAAAATGGAATGCCTATGAACAACGACCAAAATGGAGCAGAACCATTTGCACCAGGTGGAGAAATGGGCAATCCGCCTGAGGGCAACCCACCTATGGGATTCCCAACAGAAAACCCACCAACAGGTGAAGCACCAACGGATATGCCGTCTAATAGCACTGAGAACCAATCCAACTAAGTATTTAAATTTAGCCCGGCTGTTTTCTAAGCCGGGTTTTGTCATGTCTTAAGCCAGAGAAATTCAGGGGATAATCTATTGGTTTTGTGATAAAATCATATGAAGAAGGGGTATTATATTAGCAGAAATATTTTGGGGTGATAAGTTAGGAGGGGATTTGATGAAGAAGATAGTCGCTCTGGTGACGCTGATTCTGCTTGTATTTGGCATGACAGCGTGCAAGGCGAACGAGACGGCGGATTTACTCAATCCGGATAAGCCAATTGTCGTCACAATATGGCATTACTACAATGGCAGTACGAAAGAGGCCTTTGACAGTTTAATTAGGGAGTTTAATGAAACCATCGGCATGGAACGTGGAATCGTTATTGATGCTCAAAGTCAAGGCGATGTCACTCAACTGGCAACATCGGTTTTCGATGCGGCAAATGAATCCATAGGAGCAGCGCCTATGCCCGATATATTTGCTTCTTATCCTGACAATGCTTATAGGGTGCATCAAATTAAACCGCTGGTCTATTTGGAAACGTATTTTTCTGAAGAAGAACTGGCGAAGTATCGTCAGGATTTCTTGGATGAGGGGCGCTTTATAACAGACAATCACTACTATATTGTCCCCATTGCAAAATCATCGGAAACCCTGTACGTAAACAAGAGAGAATGGGAGAAATTTGCGGATTCACATGGGTATGACGACGAGAAACTGAGTACATGGGAAGGCATCTATGATGTCGCCAAGCGTTATCATGAGGAGACGGGGAAGGGCTTTTTCAGCATTGACGCCAATGCTAACTTTATTCTGGTTACTGCGAAGCAAATGGGTTCGGAACTCTATACTTACTCAGAGGATGGAACGGCTGTTTTCAATATGCCCAAGGAAGTTGCAAAGCGAATTTGGGATTATCTTTACACGCCTTACATCAATGGATACTATGTGAAGACAGGCAGATTTAGTTCAGATGACGCTAAGACGGAGACGGTGCTGGCCTATACAGGTTCAACAGCAGGAGCCGCCTATTTTCCTATGACGGTGACGCCGAGCGAGTATGAAGAGTATGAAACAGAACCATTGGTGATGCCGTATCCCCACTATGATGATGGTGAAAAAATCAGCATACAGCAAGGTGCAGGCATGTGCATTGCGAAAAGCGATTCAGCACATGAATATGCGGCGTCTCTGTTTTTAAAATGGTTTACAGGGAAAGAGCAAAATCTAAAATTTGCCATCTCAACAGGGTATTTTCCGGTTGAAAATGAGGCGCTGGATGAAACAGAGATGTTAAAGGAAGTCACTGCAAACCCTGCAATTATAGAATCTATTAAGGCCTCTTCGGTGATGTTTAGAGACTACAGCCTTTACAATAGCAAACCATTTGCAGGCAGTTATGAAATGAGAGAACTGCTTGAAAACAATCTATTTGGGAAAATGACTGGTGATTTATCACTTTTAAACGACAGGGTTGCCACTGGAGAATCCAGAGAATCAGTTGCTAAAGAACTCACTTCGGAACAGTCCTTTGAGGAATGGTACGGGGAAATTAACAGAGAGATGAAATTATTATCGGAGCAATTCGGGCATTGATGATGGGGCTATTAAATACTTAAAAAGGAAAAGTTGAACATGAAAATTGGGCATTCTTCAATTGTGTATAAACTGACTAAACTCATATTGGGCATTATTATCTTACAGACGCTTCTCATCAGCGGGATTCTTGTTATTGGTGGCGTTCTGAAGCAAGCTGAAAACAATGCATACCGTCTGTTTCACGACAAAGTGGAAAGCCGGATGGATTATGTACAGCGAGAGATGAAAAACAACTGGACAAATTTTAATCCCTATCTGTCAAATATGACGGATTTGATTAAGGACGGTGTTCCCGATGACGATGCTTTTTTTGACGCGGCCATAGACGATTTGATTGCGATGCTCAGAACCACACAGGCAACGGGAGCATATATTATCCTCATACCTGATAGGCTTGAAAACAATAGAGACATCGGTACGCCTGAAAGGCTGTCGGCACTGTATATAAGGGATTATGATCCTGTGATGAATTCGTACAGCGATGACGATTTATACATGGTGTACGGCCCGCCTGAATTGGCAAAGAAAATCAGAGTCCCTCTGGATCAGACATGGCGATATAATTTTGAAGTGACGGAAGACAACAAGCAGTTTGTCTACAAACCATACGAAAAGGCATCTATGACCAGTCGTGCCACTTTGCTTGGTTATTGGAGCAAACCCTTTAGACTCAACGAAGGGGATCTCGACATCATCACCTATTCCATGCCATTCTTCGACAAGACAGGGAAACTACAGGGGATTATCGGCATCGACTTGACACTGAATTATTTGGCGGATTTTTTGCCCGCATCTGAGTTACAGGCAAGGGACTCTCTGGGGTACTTGATTGCCTACAGCAAAGATGATGGAAAGACACTTGAACCCATGATTATGGGGGGGCCTCTTCAGAGGCGAATGATAGATTCTAATCAGGCTTTAATGCTGGAAGAGGTCAACTCAGATATGAGTTTGGCGAAGATAAGCAATCATCTTGGAAAAGAATCGCTTTACGTGTCCTATGAGAAAATTGGTCTCTATCAGTACAAGTCGCCTTTTGAATCGGAACAGTGGTATCTCATGGGCATCATGCGAGGGGACTACTTGCTTAGCTATGCCTTTCGAATTAAGAAAATTCTATGGATTGCCCTTATAATTGCAGGTGCAATTGGCGCAATTGGCGGTATCTTAATCAGTTATCAAGTATCTAAGCCAATTGTGGCATTGGTCAATCAGGTCAGAACCGTAGATCAAAGTAGAGAACTCAAACTGAAGCCCACAGGTCTTCAGGAACTCGATGAGCTTTCCCATGCTATTGAAACCGCCAACAGCGCCATGATTGAATCGGCGTCTAGGCTATCGAAGACATTTGAACTGTTGGATTTGCCAATTGGTGCTTATGAGGTAAACCATCGAATTGGAAGGGTATTTGCCACGGATAATTTTTGGGAAATCCTTGGAATCGAAAACCATCTAGAAATGCCAGAAACTTTTTTGAACACTTTAAAAAGAGTTCTTGGCGAGGCAATTCCCGATGAACAAGGGGTGCATTGTATCGGTGAAAATCGAGAGCAGTGGATTAGACACAAGGCTCTTGAAAGCGAAGATGCAGTGGTCGGCACAGTGATGGATATCACCGATGAAATGCTTGAAAAACTGGAAATGAAGAGAGAGCGAGATCATGATCCTCTGACACAGCTCCTAAATCGGAAGGGGTTTCAAAGTCGTTTTGATAAATGGCGTGAGCGTAAGTCGAAAGATACAGCGGCACTTATCATGTTTGACCTCGATAATTTGAAGGGCATCAATGACACCTATGGTCATAAATGGGGAGATCAATACATCGTCTACGCCGTGGATTTTTTAAAGTCCATTGATGTGGAACAAAGAAGTCTCTTAGCCAGACGCTCAGGTGATGAATTTGTCCTTTTGATGCATGGGTATAACAGTCGAGAGGCAATTTTGGAAAGACTCAAGGCATTTTATGAAAAAATGAAACAAAATCCCATTGAATTTCCAGGAGGTCAGTTAAAGAATCTCAAAATTTCAGGCGGGCTCATGTGGATCACTGATGATGATTTTTCCTATGACGAGCTTCTGCACTTTGCAGATGAGGCGCTTTATAAGTCCAAGAGAAGTGGGAAGGGAAAGATAACTGTAAATTCCGAGTTTGATGAGAAGACGGACTCTTATGCACCATTATAGAGTCCTTTGATCCATTCAATCAAAGACAAAGAGGTTGCAATTGATTTTAAATGATGCTATGATATAAAAAACATTTTTCGGGAGTATTCAAATGGAGAGAGCCGGTTTAAATGAAAATCAAATATTGAACTGTCAACTGCATCACCATCACAGACCGCGCTTGTAAGCTATGATTTTATATCATGGGTGCAAGCGCTAGTTGCGTTTGTGCCTATGGTGAGAGTGGATAGACGAACACCTTCTAGGCATTTGCTTGGAGGGTGTTTTTTTTATTGATGCCAATGCAGTTGGCAATGGAGAGAGGAGAATTGACAATGGAATTGAAGAATTTAAAAGGAACAATGGATTATCTACCTGAGGAACAGGCAATTAGACAAGGCATAATCAACAAATTGCAGGGCGTTTTTGAAAAATATGGTTATCAGCCATTGGAAACACCAATGATTTGTCACTATGATCTCTTGGCATCCAAGTACGCAGGGGGTGCTGAAATTTTAAAGGAAGTTTATAAGTTGACAGATCAAGGTGAGCGAGAATTGGGATTGAGATACGATTTAACTGTTCCCTTTGCAAAGGTCATTGGGATGAATCCAGAGATGAAAATGCCGTTTAAGCGATATGAAATCGGCCGTGTCTTTAGAGATGGCCCAGTTAAAACAGGCAGGAATAGAGAATTTATTCAATGTGACGTGGACGTGGTGGGGATCAAGAGTGTCATGGCAGAGGCAGAGTTCATGATGATGACGGTGGATGCCTTTAAAGCGCTTGAAATGGAGGTTTATATTTCCTATAACAACAGAAAGTTGCTGACTGGGATGATTGAGTCAGTGGGGATTGATGGGGACATGGTTTCAAGGGTTATCCTCTGCCTTGATAAACTGGAAAAGATAGGCGAGCAAGGCGTTTTGAAGGATTTGATGGAAAATGGCATTGAGATGGAAAAGGGGACAAAGCTACTTTCGTTCATGAGAATGGCGTCTGAAACAATAATCCAGCAGTTTTCAAAGGATAAAGGCGGCAATATAGAGGCGGGCATTTCAGAGCTCAATCAATTGAATCAGTATATAAGAGCACTGGAGATTGAGCCGTTTGTGAAGTTTACCCCTAGCTTGGCGAGGGGGCTGGAAATCTATACGGGAACTGTGTGGGAGGTATTTCTCACAGATGGCTCTATTACCTCAAGTATTGGCAGTGGCGGCAGATATGACAACATCATAGGTGCTTTCATCGAGAGCGACGTTCCTTATCCAGCGGTGGGCATGTCATTTGGTCTGGATGTAATTTTCACTGCGATGAAGCTGAGGGGCAGTGCGGAGCGCAAAGCGCCAGTTGATTTGTATCTGATTCCCATTGGGACCGAAACCGAATGCTTGAAATTGGCAACAAAGATGAGGCGAGAGGGTATCAAGACGGACGTGGAGATGACTGGAAGAAAATTAAAAAAGGCACTGGATTATGCAAACAAAGTGAAAATTCCATATGTGATTATTATTGGGGAATCCGAATTGGAATCTGGGACAGTGGAGATTAAGAATATGCTGAGTGGAACTGTGGAGAGAACGGCACTGAAAGAAAAGGTAAATGAGATGATGACAGGCCAGTAGACCTGTGGTGTATTTGCCTGAAACACTTGAATAATTTCATCAAATTGATAGAATAAGACAAACAGAAAATCAATTGGCTAACGAGGAGGAATTTATGAAAGAATTTAAGGCGCTATCAGCAGATGCATTTGACTTCAGCCCTTTTAAACTGATTGCAAAAGATTGGATGCTCATAACAGCTCAAAGTGAAACCAGCGTAAATACCATGACGGCGTCATGGGGTGGTCTAGGTTATATATGGAATAAAAATGCAGCTTATATTGTGGTCAGAAAGAGCCGATTCACCAAAGGGTTTATTGATGAGTCGCAGATGTTTTCACTGTCATTTTTTGACACGTCTAAATATAGGAAAATGTTGAATTACATGGGGACTATTTCTGGCAGGGATGAGGCTAAAATAGAAAAAGCAGGATTGACTGTTGCCTATGCAGACGGTATTCCCTATTTTGAAGAAGCCTCCAAGGTATTGATTTGCAAGGTTATGTGCAGACAAACCATTGAGCCAAGCAGTTTCATTTTGGAGGAATTGGATCACCAGTTCTATTCAAACGAAGATTATCACGATTTGTATATAGGTGAGATTGTGGAAATTTTGGTAGAAGCATAATAACTTTTTTATAAGGACTTAAAAATTATAGATGGCAGGTGAATAAAAATGAGTATAGAAAGTGTAAAGAGAGAATTTGAGGCAAGGGCGTTGCCTCTTGAAGTGATTGAGATGAACACCAGTACTGCCACCGTTGAGCTAGCTGCGGCGGCACTTGGGGTCGAACCCGCAAGAATTGCCAAGACTATGGCATTTAGGCTGAAGGAAGAGGATATTTTGGTTTTGGCGAAGGGCGATGTGAGGATTGACAATAAGAAGTTTAAAAACCAATTTGGGCAGAAGGCGAAATTTATCAATTCTGAAGAGGTAGAAACAGCTACAGGTCATCCAGTTGGTGGTGTGTGCCCCTTTGGCCTCGTCAAGCCAATGCGTGTGTTCTTGGATGAATCTCTAAAGGTGTTTGACCATGTCTTTCCAGCTGGTGGCGGGGCAAATACGGCAGTGCGTATAGAAGTGGATTATTTAAAGGTGGTTACAGATGGACAGTGGGTGGATGTCTGTGCCTCATAGGGCAATGAGACCGGCAGTCGATAAATTGATTGTCGGTTTTTTATTGACATCACTTGACAATTTACCGCTGTGGTCAATCCCTTCCAAGAAAAAATCAAAAATGATGAAATTTAAGTTAAAATGAATTATTATGCATTATATACGAAAAATATACAAAAAAGATTGAACAAAATGGCGCTCTGTGCTATCTTACTTGTTGTGTATTGTTATCAAGTTGTACATAAACCACATGAATAAAGCAATCACATGAATTTTATGAGGAAGTTGAAAGAGAGGGCGTTACATGAATAAACTAAAATTTATTCTATTTTCTTTATTTGGATTTATCTTTTTTTTAGTGCCATTTGAGATTGGCGGTGTCAAGCGAATAGCAATTTCGCATATCATCTATTTTATTACGGAATATTTGTTTGACGAGTTTATGTTGTTTACAATGATTAGTGCCTCGATAGTACTGGTTGGCACTGTGGTATTTTTGTTCTACACCTCTAAAAACCAGTGGCTCAATGAATTGTTTAAGGCCTCTGCATTTAATGTCGGTTTGAGGATTTTAGGCTCATTTTTATATTTGATGGTGGTCAATCAATGGTTTTCAGAATCGGCTTTTGCAGAGAAGATCTTGGACCCTAACACTGGGGGATTGATGGCTGGAAATGGCGGCTTGCTGACGACTTTGTATATTACATTCTTTATAGGTCTTATTTTTTTGCCGTTTCTCACACATTTTGGAGCAGTTGAATTTATTGGCATTCTCCTTGGAAAAACAGTCGAAAAAATATTTAAAGTGCCAGGGTATTCCACAGTGGATGCCATTGCCTCATTCGTTGGAGACGGCACAATTGGCATCGTGGTGACAGATACTCAGTACCAGAGGGGGTATTACAATCAGAGAGAAGCCTATATTATTGCCACCAGTTTCTCAATTGTGGGCATTGCCTTTGCATCAGCAGTGGCGGAAGAACTGGGATTCTCTCATATTTTTCCGATTTTTTATGGCTCAATTGCACTGGCAACTATTATTATTGCCTTCATAACGTCTAGATTACCGCTTAAGAAGTTTAAACCTGAATATTATGAAGGGGCAAAGCCAAATAAAATTGAAATACCAGAGGGTAAAAGTACTTTTCAGCATGCACTCGATTCCGCTGAAAGTCAAGCGAGTAAAACGAGCCTGCCTCTGATTATCAAAAATGCCCTTTCAAGTGTTGTAAACGTCTACATCAGTTTTATACCGGTCATTATGGTGGTGGGAACGGTTTCTTTGGTCTTGGCAGAACACACGTCGCTGTTTAATATCATCAGCCAGCCGCTGATTCCAGTCTATCAGTTGATTGGCTACAGCAGAGAAATTGCAGCGGATATGGCGCCTGCTTCTGTGGTTGGATTTGCAGATATGTATTTGCCATCTATTTTTATCTCCGAGACCGCATCGGAAACATCGAGATTTTTTATAGGGGTACTGGCCTTTACGCAATTGGTCTTTATGTCGGAAACGGGAATGGTACTTGTGAAGAGCAAAATTGGCTTGAATTTCTTAGATGTCATTAAGGTATTTGTGTACAGAACGGTAATATCGTTTCCAATTCTGTTGGTTATCACAAATGTGTTGGCAGGACTTGGTGTTTTAGCGTATTAAGGCTTCAAAATAATAGTAAAGATGCAGTGATGCAAAAAGCCCAATAAATGAATTCTGTTTATAACAGTCATTTACTGGGCATTTTTTATTGATTATATCTTATTTATTAATCTGAGCGTATAAGTTTCCGATGAGTTTTTGAACTTCTTCTAGGACATTGTCCACTGAAATTTTCTCATTGACTGACTTGTCACGTGTTGCCATTTCAACAACAGATTCTTTGAGGTTTCTTGGACTTACCACGAGGCGTACAGGAACGCCTAAGAGGTCAGCGTCGGAGAACATGAAGCCAGGTCTCACTTCGCGATCATCGTAGATGACTTCAATGTTGTGTTTTAAAAGCGTTTGATAGAGTTCGTCTGCATAGGCCTTTGTCTCAGCATCATCTGCTCTTAGACAGCATAGGTGAACTTGCCAAGGTGCAATGGAGATAGGCCAGATAGGGCCGTAATCGTCATGTCTAGCTTCACACACAGATGCTGCAAGTCTGCCAACGCCTATTCCGTAGCATCCCATAATTGGATATTGCGTATCGCCATTGATATCTGTGTAAGTCATTTCCATGGATTTTGTGTACTTTGTTCCGAGCTGGAAGATGTTGCCCACTTCAATACCCCTTGAGAGCTTGATGGCATGTTTGCCGCATTTTGGGCAGATGCCGCCCTCTTGGATTTTAGAGAGGTCAACGTATTCAACTGTTCCAAAGTCTCTTTCTAGGTTAAAGCCAACAAAGTGATGGTCTGTTTCGTTTGCCCCCACAACGAGGCTGTCAATCCCCTCAAGTGATTTGTCAAAGAGAACGGTGGCTTTATCTTCCACGCCTTTAGGCCCGATGAATCCGGCGACGATGCCTGATTTTTCTTCGATGACAGCAGGATAAACTTGTTCGCCCAAATGATTTGTGAGCTTGATGTCGTTGATGTCCATGTCACCTCTGACAAATACGATGACATAGCTATTGTCGCGAACACGTTGATAGACGACTGCCTTTCCAGATTGAAGCACATCTGATTTGAGGAAGTTACAGACTTCTTCAATGGTCTTTGCGTTTGGCGTGTGAACTTTTTGAAGCGGTTCAACCGATACGGTTTTGTTCACAGTGATGGTTTCAGCGGCTTCGAGGTTTGCACTGAAATCGCAATTGTCGCAGATGGCAAGTGAGTCTTCTCCAATTGGTGTGAGCAGCATGAATTCATGAGCGACTTTTCCACCCATCATCCCTGTATCCGAGGCAACAGAAATGACTTCGCTGATGCCGGCACGTTTAAAGATGCGATGATATGCAGCGAGACATTTGTCATAGTATTGTTCCAAATCCTCTTGTGTGAGGTGGAATGAGTAGGCATCTTTCATAGTG
Source organism: Firmicutes bacterium UBA6806 (assembly GCA_002452745.1). Taxonomy (GTDB): domain Bacteria; phylum Bacillota; class Clostridia; order Peptostreptococcales; family Acidaminobacteraceae; genus Fusibacter_A. Next base: position 32,829 of record DKFC01000044.1, on the reverse strand, counting down.
AATTCTCTGACTCTGATTAGCCCAGCTCTAGGTCTTGCTTCATCTCTGAATTTTGTTTGAATTTGATAAATCATGAATGGATATTTGCTGTAAGAGTTGGCATACTCTCTGACAAGGTGAACAGCGGCCTCCTCATGTGTCATTCCAAGTACCATTGGCGTGTCGCTTCTATCCTTGAAGCGGATGAGTTCACTGCCGACGCTTTGATATCGGCCTGACTCCTCCCAGAGCGTTCCCGGAAGCACCACTGGGAAGAGGACTTCTTGACCGTCAATGGCGTCCATTTCTTCACGAATGATGTTTTCAATTTTTTTAGTGATCTTTTTTAGGGAAGGGTACAGGGAATAAATACCGTTTGTGACTCCTTTCATATACCCACCTTTGACCATGAGTGCGTGGCTGTCTACAACGCAGTCAGAAGGCCTTTCCTTAAAGCGTTCTCCTACTAAATTAACCAGTTTCATTTTAATTCCTCCTCGCTATATAATATAAATCCATATGCTATTCATTGAGTAAAACAAAGGTGTTAGATGACCGTGTGTGAGGACATTAAAAAAGCCCTAAGCTATAATAGCTTAGGGCGAATGATTTCCGCGGTACCACCTAAATTCAGATTGTCTCTGCACTCACGATACGAAACGTCGTTTGATATCGGCTCCCTATAACGGGGGAAATCCGGTGGAACTTTCCAGCAATGCCTTGGTTCCACAGCTTAGAGATAGGTTCAATGTCACAACTGCAAAGGTTTGCACCATCCACCTTCTCTCTGAGGCATTGCCGACATTTACTGGTTCTCATCATCGCTGATTCGCAATATAATTTCTTGAAACATATTGGATTCTAACATAATTTAGGACATCCGTCAAGTGAGTATCATAGAAATGAGAAACGCTTTTTAAATGGGAGAACTAAAACTGGATGACTTCCGGTTCTCCTGTCATGGAACAGATTTTGGCAGTGGCATTGGCAATATAGAACACTTCCATAATGCCGTCATTTGCAGCATACATCTTTGTCAGAGGCGGATATGTTTCGAGCATCTTTTCTCTGGCTGCCAAATTGTCATCATGAACCGCTTCACCTGAAAGGCGAATCCATTTGTCTTTTGACATGCCCGAAATTTCAAATGATGAATTATCAAGTAATTGTTTGAAGAGCTCTTTTTTATTGTTGGTTACAAAATAGAGTTTCCCCTCATATGCTGTGACAGCGCCAAAGGGTCTGACACGTGGTTGTCCACCCTCAGAAGTTGCCAGATAAAATGTACCGCATGACTTTAAAAAATCTAATATCATTTCCATAATAATTGCTCCTTTCAATTTTGAATGATATAATTTGCTATAGGTTCATTATATGAAGTGTGAAAAAAATATCAAGTACAATATTTTATGATACCAGTATCTTTAAAGATACTTTGTTTTTTATAAAGTATGTTTTTGGAACAAAGAGTGATGATGGTGAGTCCGTCAATTGTCGATAAAAAACCAAAGTCAATAACTCACTATGTGAAGAGAGCCGAAGGAGGTTGTGATGAAGAAGGATTTGTTTGGTATTTGTCCCTATGCGACAACACAAAAAATTTTGTCTGGGAAATGGACGATTTATATTCTGTATTTGTTAAAGGATGAGCCAATTCGGTTTAATGAGCTTTTGAGGCGACTTCCAGGAGAGATGACACATGCGACGCTTTCAAGACAGCTCAAGGGGCTGGAAGAGAGTGGTTTGATTATCAGGAGGGAGTACGAACAGGTGCCGCCTAAAGTAGAATATTCGCTCTCAGCAATTGGAGAGAGGTTTAAAATGGTTTTGGATTCTTTGGAAATTTGGGGATTTGAATACATTGAACACATGAAAGCGTCTGAGGCTGTCAGCTGAATTCTGACGGTAGGATAAGAAGGATGAAGAAAGACGAAGGAAAAAGATAGAATGCTGAAGAACGAGGTGAGGTATGAAGTACATAGAAGATAGATTCGAACTGATAGAAAGACTCCGGCAACAGCCCTTTGTTCCATACAATGTAATCGGAATTTTAGAGAACACTGAAAATGCTGTGTACTCAACAAATTCAGTGGATTCCGTTTGGGTTGAGAATGGGTATTTCAACTATATTTGTGGCGCACCAGAGATTATCTTGGAGAGAATACACAGTCTTGAAGATGGATTTTATGGCTTTTCTGGTGTGGAAGGACATTTGGCAGAGGCGGTGTATGGAAATTATCTGTTGCACTGGTATGAACCCACTGACCGCTATGTCTACAGAGGCGGTTTAAAAGAAGCGGTATCTCCATATGAAGTCTTCAAAGTTCCAATTGAAGAGGCAGAGGGAATAGACGCCAGGTACGAATACCAAGATGAGACCTCCCTTGAGAAAATTAAAATGGCCATTTTAAATCGACCTTCATCCTGTCTTTATTTAAAAGGGGAACTTGCCAGTTATGTCTTGGTACATGAGGACAATTCAATTGGGTTTATGTACACAGCAGATGCGCACCGAAAAGAAGGGCTAGCTTACTGGGTGACGAGGGATATCCTAGAGAAGATGCTGAATCTTGAAAAAATTCCATTTGTGGAAATCAATTGGCGCAATTTTAAATCACAGGGACTGGCGGCAAAGACGGAGCTGATTAAGGATGCTTTCACGCCTTGGTTTGGCATCATAAAAGGGACGCCAGAGTGGTTTAATGAGATGAGGCCCTATGGAGACAACCCATTTGTCTTTACGACACTGGCACAGCTTAGAGTGGCAGAAGGGGTAAAATCCAATATAAAACCTCCCATTTTTATAAAGGTCGAGAATGGATACAAATTTAAGTTGACAGATGAGGAACGCGATATATGTGCTGAAGCACTGTTGAAACTTGATGAGTCAGGTGAAGCATACATTTTAGAAGTGATATCTAGACAAAATGTGGCGGATTATGAACTGATTAAATCCCTCGCAGTGTTCTTTCCCGAGGAGAATGCCTCTTTGATTGTTCCCTATTCAGAGGAATTGAAGAGTCAGTTTAGGGGCATTGTGGGAAAGCCTGTATCACAATTTGTTGAATAAGGCGGCAATCTGTAGCTGTGTATGAAATAGGAGTGTGTAAAGTGTTGGAAGTTGTATTTGGAGAGAGCATCAAAGGCTCTATGAAAATGGCTAAAAATTATGACATGGAGAATATGCTAAACGGCGCCTTTGCCTTTTCAGGCAGGAAACCAAGTGAGGCCGAGCTGAGAAAGATGTATGAAGGAAAACCAATAGGCGGTAAGTCATCAGAAGTTGTCATGCTCGGACATAATCTGGATATTGGCAGTATTAAGGGTGACGTGGATGGACGGGAGCGGCAGCGGGCTTGCGCTGAAGCGTTTGGTCACTTTGAGTTCACAGAAGCAGATATGGAGCACTTTTTTAACATGCAGAGGTCGGATTTTAACCAGTTCATGAAGGCGGCTGAGGCTGGGGAGACCATCCGCATCTGGAAGGACAGCACGCCCAATGCCATGTGCGGGTTTTACTATGCTTGTTATCTGACAAGAGAGTTGGTATGTGATATTCGCGTGGTGGAGCTTCCGAGGTTTGAAAAAAGAGAAAAGGACATCATCGTTGAACATGCCAATTGGGGAGAAGTCGCACCGGGACAACTCTATAAGTTTTTATCAAATGAAAGCGTTGTGGAGCCTTATGAAAAAATGGCAATGGCACGCAGGTGGATGGAGTTGATGGAGGAAGATGCGCCTCTAAGAGCCCTTTTAAGCGGGTGTTTGGTCTCAGTCGCAGAGGATTTTTATGATTCAATCATCATTCAAAACTTACCGGAGAAACCTATAAAAATGGCACGATTTATTGGAAATCTACTGGGACATTATCCCATTGGCATTGGTGACAGCTGGTATGCCAGACGAATTTTTAAGATGATTGACGATGGCAGACTAAAAGTCGTCGACTGGGGAGAGGCGGATCACCCATATTCACTGACTTTCAAGCGGAGAGAGGGATAGCCTTAGAACTTAAATTTAAAAAAGCAGGGTTTAAAATGAAACATTAAAATTCAAATTACTAGATTTAGAGTGTCTTATCTAAAGTGTTTGTTCCAAAGTGTTTGCTCCAAAGTCATTTAATTAAAAGTATTTGTCTATAGGCACCTGATTTACTGAGAACAGTTGTGTATCCAGTAATACAGGTGCTTTTTATGTGTTGTATTCATCGGGAAATCCGCTGGAGAGTTTTAGAAAGAAGCCTATTACAAAAAATCAGACAAATTCCCAAAATCTATCCAACAAGAGGGATTGAATTCATCCCTAAAAGGGCATAAATTAGAATAGAATGATTATAAAGTGATTGTGGGGTCTCAATTTAGAGTTACTTTGTCAAAAGAATCAATGCAAGATGATAAATTGGGTATTGACAATGTGAAACCGGTTTCCTAAAATATAACTAAGAGGCGAGGTGATGTCGTGCAACTAAAATCGAATACATATGAGACCCGCAGATTGGTCAGTGAAGGGTCAATTAAACAGCAGTTTAAGACATTATATCCCAATGCGGAGGAACAGTTTGAACGCTTGATGAACTTGATGGATGCGTTTGCTCAAAAGAGAGAGCCAGAACTCAGGGACAGGGATTTGACAAAGACCGCATGGCTTGATTCAGGAGATACAGTGGGGATGATGCTCTATGTGGACTTGTTTGCGGACAATTTGAAGGGAATAACTGAAAAAATTGATTATTTTAAAAGTCTAGGGGTTACGCTGGTTCATCTAATGCCGTTACTAAGGCCCAGAGAAGGTGAAAATGATGGCGGCTACGCCGTCAGTGACTATAGAGACATAAATCCGAAACTCGGAACGATGGATGAGTACTGTGAGCTCATAAGGGCTTTTCACAGAGAGGGAATTAGAACCTGCATTGATTATGTTCTCAACCACACAGCAGAAGATCATCAGTGGGCCATGCGGGCAAAGGCTGGTGAGGTCAAATATCAAAATTATTACAGAATGTACGACTCAGATGAAGTGCCGAAGCGATTTGAGGAGACTTTGGGACAGGTGTTTCCAAAGGTTGCTCCAGGAAATTTCACCTATAACACATCACTTGATAAGTGGGTGATGACAACTTTTTATCCATTTCAGTGGGATTTGAATTATGACAACCCAGAGGTGTTTGTGGAGATGGTGGATAACCTTCTGTTTTTTGCAAACATTGGTGTGGACATGATTCGACTGGATGCAATTCCATATATTTGGAAGACCATAGGGACGAACTCCAGAAACCTACCTGAGGTGCACATAGTTATGTCGCTAATGAGGTCTATTTTAGAGACTTGTGCGCCTTCTGTGGGGTTATTGGGCGAGGCGATTGTGTCTCCAGATGAAATTGTCAAATACTTTGGATCAGAGCAAAATCCTGAGTGCCATATTCTCTACAACGCCTCCTACATGGTGGAAATTTGGAATACGCTGGCAACAAGGGATGCAAGGCATATTGCTGAAATGAAAAATCGTCAGATTCCAAATAATGCCCACTGGATCAACTATGCCCGATGTCATGATGATATCGGATGGGGGCTTGATGAAGAAGTCATCAGGCGTTTGGGGTTTGAACCAGAGGCACACAAATTCTTTTTGATTGATTTTTACTACGGAACACTCAAGGACAGCTTTTCGAAAGGGGAACTCTACGAGTTTAATCCCCACAACATGGATGCCAGAAATTCTGGGACTTTTGCGAGTTTATGCGGTTTGGAACGAGCACTGGAAGAGCGAGATCAGTATCAATATGAACTGGCGCTTAAGAGAATTCGACTGGTCAATGCGCTCATTATTTTAAAACGCGGTATCCCAATGCTTTACAGTGGTGATGAATACGGGCAGTTAAACGATTACAGCTATAAGAATGAACCCAATAAGCGTCACGATTCAAGGTGGCTTCACAGACCTAGATTCAATTGGAAAACGGTGAGTGAGCCAACGAAGGCGCAGAAGGCGATTTATGAGGATATAAGGGAGCTCATAGGGCTGAGAAGGCAGATTCAGCATGGGCAATCTGAGCAGGTGCTCGTTCAGGGAAATCCGCATGTTTTGATGTTGCTTCAATCAGATGGGGACAACGATTATTTGTACTTTTTCAATGTGACTGAAGACAGACAGTGGGTTTATACATCTGACGTGCGGCGGCATGGGCTGAATGGGGTTTGGACTGAAATAATTCAGGGGAAAAAAGTCGACTTTTCAGAGGAAAAAATTTTACTTGGGCCCTATGAATTCCTCGTGTTAAAAGGCGGATGTCAATGAGCTGAAAAGTATTCGATTAGTTGCAATTTCTCATGGGTATTATTGGGATGATAGGCTAAATTCTCTAGTCTGTCACCAGCAATAAACAATAGAACTCTACAAAAGGGGGAGCTAAAATGAAAAGAAGTTATGTATTACTGTTGGTATTTGTATCGATTGTCGGCATGTTATCAGGATGTGGGTCGAAACAAGAAGGCGATCAATCAGTGGTTATTTATCAAAACAAGGTTGAAATCGGTGAGCAGCTCACGGCATTTGCAGCTGCATACGAGAAGGAAACAGGTGTGAAAGTCACTGTAAAAACGTCTGGCGGCGATACGCCATATGCTGAAAATTTAAAGGCGGAGTTTCAGTCTGACAGACAACCAGACATCTTTGTCATTGAAGGCATGGGCGGTTATAACACTTGGGAATCCAAATTGGCGACATTTGAAGGTGATGAGTGGATAGACCTCACTTCACTGGAATTTAAGGTGGATGATAAAGTCTATGGTTTCCCAGTTGCTGTGGAAGCATGGGGAATGGCCTACAATGCCGATTTGCTTGCCAAAGCAGGTGTAGACCCAGCAACGTTAAATTCACAAGATGGCTACAGAGCAGCCTTTGAAAAAATTGACGCAATGAAGGATGAGCTGGGAATCGACTCAGTGGTGGCAATGGCAGCCGGTCCAGATATGAGATGGGTTACAGGACTTCACAACTTCAACGGATACTTATCAGCTGGCTTGGAATACGGAGACACCACAGTTTTGGACAAACTAAACAGCGGTGAGCCAGATATGGAGAGATTGACACAGTATGCAGACTGGGTTGAACTGCTTTTTAATTATTCGGATGAATCCGTTCTCTTAACTGGAAACTACGATGCGCAGGTTGGTCAGTTTGCCACAGGAAAATCTGTGTTTATCCATCAGGGCAACTGGATTGATCCTTGGCTCGTATCAAACGGCGTGGACTTCCCAATGGCATTTGCACCACACGCCTCTGTTGCGGGTACTTTTGATGGTATTTTCATCGGTGCGCCATCATTCTATGTCATCAACAAAGACAGCAACAACACAGAAGCAGCAAAGGCCTTTTTAAATTACATGGCAACCACTGAGGCTGGTCACAACTATATGGTAAAAGAAGCTAAAATGGTACCGGCCTTTACAAATGTCACTTTAAAACCAGATACGCCGCTGTCTGCAAATGTCACTGAATGGTTGGCAAAGGGAACTGCGTATACTTGGCTTCAAAATGATATGCCTGATGGTTTTGGAATGGGAACGCTGGGGCCAATCTATGAGAGCTATGCAAAGGGAGATATTGACAAACAGGGATTTATCAATCAAGTTGCAGATAAAATCAAGGCACTCAAATAGGCAGCTAAATGGTTTGAGGTATGAAAGGGTGAAGTTCACCCTTTCTTCTTTCCAAGGTTAGGGGGAGAATATGAAGACAAGACAGATTAGTGATAAATTAGTGTTTTGGGGGTTTTTGGCACCAGCACTGTTTGCTTTCGTAATGGTGGTCATTGTTCCATTTGTCATGGGAATTTACTATTCCATGACAGACTGGACAGCAGTGGCTGGTCTTAAGCCAAACTGGGTGGGATTTGAAAACTACAAGGGCATGTTTTCGGATATTGCGTTTAGGTATTCGTTCATCAGAACTTTTGTATTTACACTACTGAGTGTTATCTCCATCAACTTTATGGCATTGGTGTTTGCCTTTCTGGTGACGAGAGATATCAAGTTTAGAAATTTTTACAGAGCTGGCTTTTTTATTCCCAATTTGATTGGAGGATTGGTCCTTGGGTATATCTGGCAGTTTATATTCAAGAGTGTAGTTCCCGCACTGGGAGCGGCTTTGGGGATAGATGCCCTTGAAAATCTACTGCTATTGGCAGATCCTAATTTGACCTTATTTGGGCTTATCTTTGCTTTTACTTGGCAGTACGCGGGTTATATCATGATGATTTATGTTGCTGCGCTATTGAATATTCCTCAGGAACTCTTGGAGGCAAGTGAGATAGATGGCGCAAATTTCTGGCATAAACTTAAGAACATTACACTTCCGATGATTGCACAGGCATTTACCATTACTTCTTTCTTGACATTGGTGAACTCCTTTAAGCAATATGATATCATCGTTGCCCTTACAAGTGGTGGGCCAACCGAGCTTTACAAGGATACAGTTGTAAATTCCACAGAACTGCTGGCAGTTCATATTTACAACGTCGCCTTTAAATACAATAACATGGCAGAGGGGCAGGCAAGGGCGATTATCTTCTTCTTGGTGCTGTCGGTGGTGTCTATCGCACAGGTTTATTACAATAAGAAGAAGGAGGTGGAGATGTAATGAAGAGTCGAAAGTTTATCGCTAAAACGGTGTTAACTGTGGTGACAATTGTATTATTCCTCATGACATTATCGCCTTTTTTCATCGTCGTCATCAATTCTGCAAAGGCATCGCTTGAAATCATAACAGACCCTATTTCTTTGCCGGCTAAGTGGTCTCAACTCTTTGTGAACATTAAGACCATTTGGACTAGCCCTAGCATAAAGTATGCATCCAGTGTTTTTTCCTCCGTTTTGATAACGGGTATTTCTCTGATTACAATTTCCGTGTTTTCGGCAATGGCAGCATGGGTTTTGGTCAGGCGAAAAGATCGCGTTTCAACAGTGATATTCATGTTGTTCATCAGCGGACTGGTGATTCCGTTTCAAGTGGTTATGTTTCCACTGGTATCCCTTTTTAGAACGATCAATGAGACTGTTGGAATTTCAATGCTCAGAACGTATCATGGTATGATTTTCGCCTATATTGGGTTTGGAGCTCCGCTTGCTGTTTTCATGTTCCACGGATTTATAAAATCCATTCCGAAAGAACTGGAAGAGGCGGCGTGGATGGATGGGTGTACAAAACCTCAAATCTTTTTCCTGATTGTCATGCCAATCTTAAAGCCTATCTTCGTGACTATTTGCATTTTAAATGCCATTTGGATTTGGAATGACTTCCTCTTGCCATCACTGATTTTGGGTGTCGGTCAGGATATTCAGACGATACCACTTGCCATCAGAGCATTTGCAGGGTCATTTGTTAAAAAATGGGATTTAATTATGACAGCGGTTCTCATGGCTGCGGCACCAATAATTGTGGGATTTATTTTAGGACAAAAGCACATCATCAAAGGGATGGTCTCAGGCTCAATCAAGTGATATAGTAGTGATAGACTATTTTGCAAAGTGTTGATTTATAGGAGAGACGCTTTGCAAGGACTTGATGCAGGAGGCTAAACGTGAAAGTTACAATAAAGGAAATTGCTGAGAGAGCTGGTGTGTCCAAAGCAACCGTTTCCAGAGTTCTCAACAATTCGAAACCAGTTAGCAATGATATCAGAGTACGGGTGATGGCAGTGGTGGAAGCAACTGGTTTTAAGCCCAATGCGGTTGCCAGAAGTTTGTCGATGAAGAAATCACATCTCATAGGGATTATTATCCCTGACTTGTCGAATCCAGTATTTTCCAAGATCATACAGGGGATTGAAGCGAAGTTAAGAGAAACTGCTTATTCGCTGGTGATTGCTGCAACAGACTTCGAAGCTAGCAAGAAGAGGGAACACATAGAGGTTTTTAAGGACAGGGGCATAGATGGATTGATCTTAATAACGGATGACGGTGACAATACACTGGAAATGCTGGCTGATTTTGATAAGCCTGTGGTCATGATTGGGACGGGCCAAATGTCAGATGAAATTCCAGTTGTGAAGATAGACAACTATGCCGCGGCAAAGGCTATGACGGAGAAGCTCTTATCTTTAGGGCATACATCAATTGCCATGATTCGTGGGCCGTTGACGGATATTCAGTCAGGGCGAGAGCGATTTAGAGGATATCGTGATGTTTTACAGCTTCATGGCTGTTATGACGAAGCCCTGGTTTTCAGCGGTATGTACACGTTTGAGAATGGGTATGAGGCCATGGAAAAGCTGATGAAAGATGAGAGACCTGTTTCAGCAGTGTTTTGTGCCAATGATTTAATGGCTGTAGGTGCCATGAGATTTGCAGTTGAAAAAGGATTTCGGATTCCAGAAGAAATTGCATTTGCTGGATTTGACGATGTGGATATAGCCTGTATGATGACGCCGTCGTTGACCACGATACGTCAGCCTTTTGCCATGAAGGGCGAGACGGCAATAAAAGTGCTTTTTGAATTGATTGAGGGATCTGAGAAACTCGATAAAATGGTTTATGAATTGCCGTTTGAACTCATTGAAAGAGAGAGCACTTCCAAAATCTAAAACTGATTTCTTTTGGGTGATGGGAGACTGCCGCAAGGAGCAGAGTATGTCAAAACTTGAAAGAATAGAATACAGACCTGAAATTCAACAGGTTGAAGAGAGCTTATACACTTTGGGCAATGGATATTTGGGCATCCGAGGGTGTTTTGAGGAAGGTTATCCCTCGGGTGATACAATCCGAGGGTGTTACATAAACGGAACTTATGAGCGCGTGCCGATGATGCATGCTGAAATGGCCTATGGTTTTCCTACCGTTCAGGATAAGCAGCCGAGGGTCATGGATATACAGACAATCAACGTGTACTTGGATGGTGAACCTGCTAGGCTTTTAGAAGGCCATTATGAGGCTTATCATCGGATGTTGGCGTTTGAGACAGGGGAATCTGTCAGACGATATCGCTACATCACTTGTACGGGAACAGTTGGAAAGGTGTGCTTTAGGCGGCTTGTCTCTCAACTTGATCGGCATTTGGCTGTGTTTAGAGTGGAAATTGACTACGATGGACAGATTGAGGTGAGAAGCCTAGTCGATGGAAATGTGGAGAATTACAGCAACCGAAATGATCCGAGAACAGGTCAAGGACATACGAAGCTCACATCGGTGATTTCTGTTGGCATTGATCGTGAGACCATCAGTTTAGCCCTTAAGACGCAGAGCACTGAAATTGAAGTGGCGGCTCTTGTGGAGCACCGAATTTTTTCAGAGGCACAGACCTTTGTAAAAAGTGAGGTAAAGGGGACACTGGCAGAAACTCATATCGTGGGAAGAGGATGCTTAACCGTTGAAAAATGGTGTGTTCTATCGGATTCGCTGAGGGTGGAAAACCCACAGTTGTTTAATCGGGAACACATTAAGTCGCTGGCGGAAAAAACCTATGAAATGCTCATAAAAGAGCAACAGGCTTATTATCAGGATATCAGGGCGACGCTTGGCATCGAAGTGAGGGGAGATGAGACGGTAAATCAGGCCCTTCAATTTATGCAATTTCAGTTGATGCAGTCTGTGGGAAGAGACGCTTATTCAAATGTGTCTGCAAAGGGACTATCAGGGGAAGGCTATGAGGGACATTATTTTTGGGATACGGAGATTTACATATTGCCAGTGCTCATTCACACCCAGCCTGAAAGGGCAAAGGCACTGCTGGACTATCGACATCGCATTCTGCCATATGCCAAAGAGAGAGCACTTAAATTGGGACATCGAAAAGGTGCAAAATATGCATGGCGCACAATCTCTGGGATCGAATGCTCTGGCTATTTTCCCGCAGGCACGGCTCAATACCATATCAACGCCGATATTGCCTATGCCTTCTTGCTCTATTATCAAATGACAGATGATTTAAAATACATGCTTGATAAGGGCTTTGAAGTGCTCTTGGAAACCGCTCGAATTTGGATGGACATGGGGCATTTTAAAGAGGGCGTTTTCATGATACAGGATGTCACTGGACCGGATGAGTATACTGCTGTGGTAAACAACAACTACTATACCAATGTCATGGCAAAATATCATCTCGAGTGGGTGGTCAAACTGGATGATATCTTTCAGAACTCCAGCTATTCAGGGGCATATAAGTCATTGAGAGATGCGCTTCTCATGGATGACTCAGAGCTGAGTCTTATGAAAATTGCCTCCGAAACAATGTTTTTGCCATATGATGAGAAGCGACAGTTTTATGCGCAGGATGACAGTTTTTTGAGCAAGCCCGTCTGGCCTTTTGAAAATCCAATGTATCAAAGGCGTCCGCTTCTGCTTCACTACCATCCGCTGTGCATCTATAGGCATCAGGTGCTAAAGCAAGCAGATACAATTTTGGCGCACATGCTCTTGGAACAGTACGCTGAACCGCCTGAAATTTGCAATGCCTTTGACTATTATGAGCAGATCACCACACATGACTCGTCGCTTTCATCGTGTATCTATGGGATTATGGCTTCAAGGTGTGGCATGTCTGAGAAAGCCTATCGCTATTTTATGGAATCGGTGAAACTAGACCTTGAGAATACTCATGGCAACACCAAAGATGGCCTGCACATGGCCAACATAGCCGGGGCGCTGATGAGCATCATCTATGGATTTGGAGGATTTAGGGTTATAGAAGGCAAAATCAGTCTAAGGCCTCAACTGCCAGAAAAGTGGGATTCCTATGTCTTTAGCTTAATTTATAAAAAGTCCATTTTAAAGGTGGAAGTCGGCGAGTCTGTATTCATAAGGCGGTTGTCTGGTGAGCCAGTAGATCTCATTTTGGATGGACAAAAAATGACGATTTAAAAGCGTTTCAAAGGCTGATTGAAAATGTATGAAATTATAGAGGATGCATGAATTTAAAAAAAGAGGTTTAGCAAATTAAAATGGACCCAATAGCCTAAACCTCTTTTTAATGTCGTTATCGGATACTTATCTCAGTTCGGTTGACAAAATCCATCTGATAGCGTTCAATGCCGTGGTCTTTGATAACCGTGGCCTGAGTGATGCGAACTGCCAAGATAATACTGTCTTCGCTCTGTTCATCATTTGCATCATCATACCATGCGGCAAACGTCTTGCGGAGTTTGGCTCTAAGTTCTGCATTTTTAGGGTCTAACACCCAGCCGAGATTCTCACCGATACCGTTTCCCGAGAACCACTCAGAGCAAACTGTAAAGGCAACCTCGCTGTTTTTCGCAATCTGCTTCATTTTGCTGGACTTTGCAGATGTGGATATGTAAAAGACACCATCTTCATAATAGGCATCTACATCTCGAACATAAGGGCGAGGGAGACCCTTGGCATTTGTGTCCAGTGCAATGGTAGATAGAGAAATTAAATTGTCCTTTCCGTTACCGCATCTTTCTTCAATTAATTCGATACCTCTTTCAAAACGGTTCATTTTGAGCCTCCTATAGAGATTTTGTATGGCATGCGCATGGCATATGAAAATGGATATTTGACATGTGCATGTGGGAATATTAATTTAATTATTCTACACTTTTCGTATGGAATCAAGTGTTGATTTTAAATTGATTAATGGTCAGATTCTAGATGCTTTAGACGTTTTATAGAGATGTCCACGAACTTTCGAGTAAATAAGTGGATAAACCATTGGATGAGTCGAAAAAAGGGATAAAATTATGATATGCTACTGAAAAAGGAACTGATGCAGCCGTTATTTACAAGATTACAGGGCGCAATCAAACAAATCATCATACTAGGAGGCAGAAATGGCAAATTCATGGAGTGGCATAAAAAAAGGCTTGAAAATGACTTGTTGTGTCCAGTTTTAAGAGGGCGTATTCACTATGAAATCACAAAATACAGAAAGGCGCACGATCAACCGGGACGTGTTATCGTAAAGGTAGATGACGATGTGATACTCGATGGCAATCTATTTAAGTACTTTAAAGGGTACAGGGAGGTAGAAACAGCTTACAAAGAAACACATAATATTCCAAGGCGGCAGTGGAATGGAAAGACTATTGAAAATCAGGCGGTTAATGAAGCCGCAGAGATGTACATAGATAGAGAAAGACTGGAGTTAGGTATCTTTGATGTCTGGCAGTTTACAAATGCTATTGAACTGTATCTAAATCAGTCGATTGATAAAAGCCTCCGCTCTGAGAACCCGCTTGTGCGATTATTTGCGATTTTGGATAGAAGGGTGGGCAAGAGGACGCTGATGAACGAGAGGGCAGAACTGGAACAACTCCCTGACTGGTTGCAGTTTTTCTATGTGCTCAGATTCTCTGCAGAGGGGATTCGGACAGATTGGCGCATGAATGAACCGGATAAAATGAGTTGATGCTCCTATAATAAACCTATGAGGATGGACACAGCATTTAACTGAGAAGCATTTAACAGGGAAAAATTTCTTTTGAATGTTGCACATAGGTTTAAGAGGAGGAAAAACATGAAACAGATCATTACCGAAATGTTGACTTTAGAGGGAACACATTATGACATTGGAAGGGAGATTGGCGCGTTACTGGATGGACCTGTGGGCATTTGTTCTGAAGATGAAGCTATTTCAAAAGAACAAGTGAACCGTGCAATGGCACTTTATGATCGATTCTGTCCAGGGATAGGCGATGAGCTGAGAGGTTATGCAGATGCAAAAGGCGTGGCCTTGGGACAACTGTACTTCACCTTTATGTCACATCTAAAACCGAATTGCAGTGAAATGGCACTTATGCCTGAAATCACAGAAAGTGGCCATTTGATTCTGGCTAGGAATTACGAATTTGCACCTCACTTGGAGGACTTTAGAATCTATCGGGTTGCCGCAGAGGGAAAGTATGCACATATTGGCGGGTCAGTTGTGGATTTTGGAAGAAGCGAGGGCATCAATGAATGTGGGTTTGCGGTGAGCATGACTTCGTGTGGGATGCCAGTTAGCAATATGGATCAGATGAGGCAGCCTGCAATTGAAGGGCTCCAGTTCTGGGCGATTATCAGGACGTTGCTTGATCGGTGCAAGACCACAGATGAGGCCCTTGAACTTCTGGACGAAATGCCAATTGGCTACAACATAAATTTATTGATGGCAGATGCAGATGGAAGCGCAGTTCTCTTTGAGTCGTTGGATGGGAAAAAGGTGCATCAAAAGATTGGTAAAGAGGCGGGCCAAGGTATGAATAATCGGTATCTCCATGCCACGAATCATCCAGTTTTCAGTCCTTTTTGCGAACAAGAGCCCATGACCATGAAAAACTCTGCTGTACGCTATGAGTTAATTGAGTCAGCTTTCAGAGACGTGGAGACTGTGGCTACAGAATCTGTGAAACAACTCTTGTTGACCCCTTATCCCAACGGGTTGAATTGCGGATATTACGAAGCGTTTTTCGGCACGATAAAAAGTGTGATTTTGGATGTTGAAAGCCGAAGTTACGAAATCTGTTGGGGCGGAAACGAGAAAAATCAATGGCAAGAGTATTCTCTAAAGGAAGCACCTTCAAAAAAATCGGTGAAGCTGGAAATCGCTTATGAACAGATGACGGCAGAGGCAGATTTCTTTAAAATGGTTCCAATAGAAACTGAATTTAGATATAATAAGAGCAGACTTTAAGGTCTGCTTTTATAACGTCCTCACTGAGGAGAAGCTGATAAAATGGAGGTTGAAGTGGAGTGGATACAAATTCTAAATGCGTCAATTGAATACATTGAAATGCATCTATGTGATAACATAACTGTGGGAGACGTGGCAACTTCTGTACATATTTCCTCGTATCACTTTCAGCGAACTTTTAGCATGCTCACAGGGTTCAGTGTCGGAGAATACATAAGAAACAGGAGGCTTTCACTGGCAGGACAGGACCTTGTGAATGGTCATAAACGCGTTATAGATGTGGCACTTGAATATGGCTATGAAAGTCCTGAAAGTTTTTCAAAGGCCTTTGAGCGATTTCATGGGATAACGCCAAGTCAAGCAAAAAAACAGGGGTCTAGTTTAAAGTCTTTCAATCGAATGATTATAAAGATTGTCATTGAAGGGGGCAGTGTCATTCACTACAGAATTGAGAGAAAGTCAGCTTTTAAATTGATTTTATTCCCAGAGGTATTCAGTGGTGAAAGTGCATTGGATGAAATCCCCCATCGCTGGCAGCAATACATCCAGAGATCGCCTGAAAATCGAGTTTGTCCTGAGATGGGCGTCCGTTTATTCAATCAAGTGTCAAATGATGCGTTTACTTATGGGATTGGATGTCGAGAAGAACTGGTCATGCGGATACCTAAAGATCACATATCATTTACAATTCCAGAGCTGACGTGGGCTGTTTTTTCATGTGAGGGGGCAATGCCCGAAGCGATTCAAAAGATGTGGCGCAGGATTTATACAGAGTGGTTGCCTCAGGCCAATTTCACTTTTGTGGACAAATACGACATTGAATATTACACAGAAGGTGATATTGAATCGTCAATATATGAGAGTGAAATTTGGATTCCAGTGGTGGCAAAATAAAATCAGCTTGAAGCAGAAAATCAGCTTGAATCAGAAAATTAGCTTGTAAAAAAGTTAATATGAATCATAACAGCATACTTCAGAGAAATGCTGTAATTTCAAGGAAATTGAGGTGGTCTTGAAATTATGAGTCAATGTTATAAAATGATATTAACCGATTCGGTCAATGAGGTGTACAATGAATAAAAAATTTTATCTTTTGGAAAAGACACGGCAGCTGGAAATTATCAATGCTGGGTTTGAGATTTTTGGCAAATACGATTACAAGCACGCCTCTACAGATTTAATTGCCAAGAGGGCAGGGATGTCCAAAGGACTCTTGTTTTTTTACTTTAAAAACAAAATGACTTTTTACCTGTTCTTGTTTGAGTATGCGGTGACGGCAATTCGAGATTCTGTTGAGGCATCATCTGATAAAGACTCTCATGATTTTTTTGAGGTAATCGAGGGGAGTATTAAGGGAAAAGCGGTTGTCCTATCGCAGATGCCATATGCCTTTAAGTTCATGGTCATGGCACTTCATCAAAAGGACGAGAGGCTAAAGGTGGTTTTGAACGAACGGTTTAAAGCAAGTCACTTGAGTTCAGAACAGGAGATGCTTTCTAGGATAAATGCTTCAAAGTTTAGAGAAGATATCAGCCCAGAACATATTTTGGAGATATTTGGTTATTTGCTGGACGGGTATATTCAAAATAAACTGGCAAATAATGCAGAGATTCAGCTGGAAGAAATGATGGCGCAGTACGAGCTTTGGTCGAAGCTCTTAAAACGAGCAGCCTATAAAACCGAATCTGATTAAATGTAGACGACTTGTTGTGTTGGCGTGGAAAAACGGAACGAGATTGAATAGGAGTTGGCGATGAGAATTGCAATATTGACATTGGGATCACGTGGTGACGTTCAACCTTACTTGGCAATCGCAAAACATGCGGTGGCGATGGGGCATGAAGCGGTTATCTGTACTGGCAAGACTTTTAAGGCATTTATAGAGGCACATCATGTGGAATTTAGAGAGGCTGAAAGCGATCTCATGGCCATGCTTAAGACGCCGGAAGGGCAGATGGTATTTAACCATGCCATGAAACATCCACTGAGGACAAAGCGATTTGTGTCAGAGGTTGTCAATCCAGCTTTTAGGAAGACTTTAGAGGCGTTTTGGGAAACGGCGCAGGGGGCGGATGTGATTCTATATCATCCGAAGGCATTTGGTGCGCCAGATATTGGATTTAAGCTCAACATTCCAGTGATTAGTATGCCACCTGTGCCTATGACTTATCCCATTGAGGAATTCCCAAATTTAGCGATTTCTGCAACTGGAAACTTTGGAAAGTACCTCAACAAGCTGACTTATAGACTGATTGCAAAGTCTGAAAGCGCCAGTATCAAAGAGGTCAACGACTTTAGGGAGAAGACCCTGAACCTGCCAAGGCGGAAAGCGGGTGAGTATGCTTTCAACCTAGGAGATTATGAAATTCCAGTGATTTACCCTGTAAGCAGACATCTTTTCGAGGATGTCAAGAGCTGGGAGGGACATGTTGTTTTAACTGGATTTCCGTTCTTGGAGCAGGAAGGTGAGTCTTTGGAGGAATCGCTTGAAACCTTCATTCGAGCAGGAAAAGCGCCTATTGTGGTTTCCTTTAGCAGTATGCCACTAAAAGACCCAAGCCGATTTCGGAGTATTCTTGAAAATGCCTTGGAAGATTCAGATGAAAGGGCAATTGTTTTAACCGGTGCCAGTGGGTTGGCGTTTCATGAAAATGAGCGCATCATGGCAGTGTCTGGCGCACCGCATATGCTCTTGTTTCCAAGGGCAAAGGGAATTGTCCATCACGGCGGTGTTGGCACAGTTGCCGCTGCCCTTAAAAGCGGGCGTCCCCAACAGATTATACCGTTTGGAGTGGATCAGCCGTTTTGGGCTCAAAGACTTTATGAAAAGGGACTCTGCCTGCCACCTATCAATGAGAAGACGTTGAACCTTGCAAGCCTTACGGAGAGCTTTGACAAGATGTCAAATCAGGAGATTCAGAAAAGTGCTCAGGCCTTCATGATTAAAATGGCGGCAGAAGACGGAGCACAGAGCGCCCTTCTTGAAATCGAGCGAGTTGTAGCTGACTTTCGTCAGAGAGCTTAGAAATGCTAGATGATAAAACCAAGTATCAGTACCATGAGAACAATAAATGGTGCTGATATTTTTTTGCTGCTTAAAAACATGACGGTAATAAGGGTTACAATGATGTTGATTGGTGTAAAGCCGCTCTTTTGCATGAGGATTAGAGCGGAGACCGAAATGAGTCCGCCAGCCACTGCGTTGATTCCCTTAAGGGAGATTTTGACTCCCTTGAGTTTTTTCAGTTGTTCCCAAACAGGATAGACGAAATAAATGAGCAGGAGGCCGGGCAGGAATATGCCTATGCCACTGACCACTGCACCGAGTATTTGAGTCAAAGTACTTCCACCTCTTGCTGCCATGCCACCTGCATAGGCGCTAAAACTGAACATCGGTCCGGGAAGGCCTTGAACCAAACCATATCCTGTTAGGAATTCACCATTTGAAAGGGATTGATGGAGTTCAACCAGTTCGCTGTACATCACTGGGATCACCACTTGGCCACCGCCGAAGACCAAATAGCCGTAGCGATAAAACATCTCGAAAAGTTCTAAAATACGGTTTTCAAATAGCTGATTTAATAGGATGCCACCAAGTGCAAACCCGATGAATGCCCATAGAAATCGCCAAGGAGGGGATAGGGAGATTCGGTTCCACAAGTCTTTTTCACCAGAAAGGGCAGTGCTGAGAACGCCTCCAATTATGAGAACAAGCGGGAAAATCCAAGGCGATCTGATGAAGTACGTGATGGCAGCTGAGGCAATAGCAAGGGAGAAAGTGAAACCATCTGTGACCACTTTGCTAAAAATGCGCTTGGCAGCGATTACGATAAAACCGACCGCCATTGGGCCGATAAATCTCAAAACGGATGTGGAGAAATTTATATGATTTAGGAATCCGTATAAGAATGAAAGTGCTGTCATCAATATGAGGACAGGGAGTGCCCAGACGATCATGGTCAGCAATGCCAGCAGAGGACCTCCTGTTTTGTAACCGATGGAGACAATGGTCTGGGTGCTGGTTGGGCCAGGTAAAATACTGCAAAGTGCCACGAGTTCGATGAGCTCGTCATCGGTTAGATAGTGTTTTTTGTTCACAAGTTGATCGCTGAAGACGCCATAATGCGCCTCTGGGCCGCCATAAGCTGCCAGGGAGCAGATGAATACGTCTTTTAGAAATTGAGAACGAGTGATTTTAACGGGTTTTTCTATGATATGATTTGGATTCATGATAACCTCCAGAATTTGTAATTTCTATTGAAAAACAGAAAGGGCAATGATAAAATTAAGTAAAATGAATTATGAAACCGATATCGAATACCGATATCATATTTCGATATCAATTGTATACCCACGAGGTGACTTTTTATGCAGGAAAAAATACTGAGAAAATTTTTGCTTGGATTTATACAGATTCACATTTTACACCATGCTTCAAAAGCACCTTTTTATGGTGCATGGATGATGGCGGAATTGAAGGAACACGGTTATGATATGAGCCCGGGAACGCTCTATCCAATCTTACATGACCTCGAATCACAAGGGCTGCTCGAAAAGGATGAGCAGACAGTTGAGGGGCGTGTCAGGAAGTACTACAGCATCACAGAGGATGGCGCGGTTATTTTGGAGAAGGCCAGAGAAAAGGCCTATGAACTCTTTGAAGAGATAAGGGATTAAAAGTGATTAAAAAACACTTTAAAGTTATTAGACAGATGAGGCGTCCGATTGGATGTCAAAGGGAGGACTTATGTATTATGGTGGCGTTTTGATTGGACTTGCATCTTTTTTGATTATCGGTTTGTTTCACCCCATTGTCATCAAGACTGAATACTATTATGGAAAGCGTATGTGGCCCATTTTTTTAGTAGTTGGAATTGTATTTTTGGCAATTTCTCTATTCATTGAAAATCAAATTATATCTTCGGTAATTGGTGTGTTGGGATTTTCATGCCTTTGGAGCATACATGAGCTCATCGAACAAGAGGCCAGAGTCAAAAAAGGCTGGTTTCCCGAAAACCCCAATCGGAAATAGGATAAATATGCCATATTGGATGGCGTAAATAAAAAGCTCAAATTGCAATCTCTTTGATTCGATTTGAGCTTTTTTGTGAAAAGAGGGTATAATAAAAATCTAATTTAAGTTTACCAATCAGTGAGGAGGGTGGCATATGCAAAAGATAGTACCACATCTATGGTATGACAAAGAGGCTGTAGAAGCTGCAAAATGGTATGTAAGCCTATTTGAAAACTCCAAGATAGAATGGATTTCAAAACTATACGACACGCCATCGGGAGATGTTGACACAGTGGCATTCAGTTTGGCCGGAATGGAATTTCAGGCAATTAGTGCGGGCTCATATTTTGAGTTTACCCCAGCCATTTCGATTATGGTGTCCTGTTCAAGTGAATCGGAAGTTAACAAACTCTATGCAGAGCTTTCGAAGGGTGGCAGCGATTTGATGCCTTTGGGAGAATATCCATTTAGCAAGCGATATGCATGGTTAAGTGATCGGTATGGGCTAAATTGGCAGTTGTATTTTACTGAAGCTGAAAACGTTCCTAAAATTCGGCCATGTCTCCTGTTTTCACTTGATAATTGCGGAAAGGCAGATGAGGGACTCTTGTTTTATCAGGAGGTCTTTCACGGTTCGGAAATTGGATTTGTCAGCCGATATGAGACAGGACAAGCTCCAGATGATAGGGCGATTATCAATTATGCTGAATTTCTCTTTAAGAGCGGTATGGCATTTGTGGTGATGGATCATGGAGCAGGTGGAGAAAGCAGTTTTAATGAGGCGTTTTCATTTATGATTAATTGCAGTGACCAGTCTGAGATAGACTATTACTGGAAGATGCTTTCAGATGTGCCAGAAGCGGAGCAGTGCGGATGGGTAAAGGATAAGTTTGGCCTTTCATGGCAGATTGTACCTGAAACTATGGCGGCTTTTTATAAAGATGTGGACGAAGAAACTTCAAGGCGGGTGACACAGACTTTTCTCAAGATGAAGAAAATTGTAATAAGCGACCTTGAAGCAGTCAGAGACAATAGATAATCAATGATGGATTTAGCCGGATTATAGTCTAGTCAGGATTATAGTATGGAGAGCGGATTAAGTCAGGAGGCAGGAATCGTGGTAAAGAGATTGATCGATTGCAACACTTCAGAGATTAAAACATATGGAAAAAGGGAAAAACTAGAAGCAATTGCCGCCAGTGAGGGAAGGGTTCTCGTCAGTGAGGTTATTGGAAAACTTCAGCCTATGTTGATGAGTACGAGCAATGCAGAACTTGCAGCTGCATTTGGAGCGGATATTTTACTTCTGAATATGCTTGATGTCCACAACCCAGTTTTCAATGGCTTGCCAGATGGAACCGGGGATGAGGTGGTCAGGGAGATAAAGAAACACACAGGGAGACTGGTTGGCATAAACCTTGAACCAGTTGATCCCAATGCCGAGACAATTGGCGCAATTGAAGCGATTTCTGAAGGCAGGCGGGCAACGGCAAAAACGGCGCTAAAGGCAGTTGAAATGGGCGTTGATTTGATAGTGCTCACAGGAAATCCGGGCACTGGTGTGAGCAACACTGCCATTACGGAATCTCTCAGAAACATTCGTGAAGTGGTTGGCGATGAGGTCATTTTAATTGCAGGTAAAATGCATGCCGCAGGCTCTTTAAAAGAAGCTGGTGAGAATCTCATCAAGATATCGGATATTGATGCGTTTGTTGTGGCTGGCGCAGATGTGATTTTATTGCCAGCGCCGGGAACGGTTCCAGGAATTACAACAGAATACATTCGGGAATGCGTGATGCATATCCACGAGATGGAGAGGCTTGCCCTCACTGCAATTGGCACATCTCAGGAGGGAGCAGATGCACAGACCATCAGACAGATTGCCCTTATGTGCAAAATGACGGGGACGGATATGCACCACATAGGTGATGCGGGTTTTCCGGGAATTGCACTTCCTGAAAATATCATGGATTACAGCATTGCCATTAAGGGAAAACGGCATACTTATAATCGAATGGCACGCTCTATTAGGCGTTGATGTCACTTAGAAATGTGAACTTGGGGGATGTATGGGAAAGAGCCTGATTGAGGTGAAACTGAACAAACCAGAACTGACGGGCAAAAATGTCTATCGAGAGGGGCTGATGACCTATCTCGACAAGGGGAAGTTCCTGAAGCTCATACTGGTATCTGCAATGGCTGGCGCTGGAAAATCCACTGCTCTCAGCGAGTGGCTTGAAAGGGAGTCTAAAAGTTATGTGTGGATTTCACTGGATGAATGGGATGACGAGCCAAACCAGTTTTTTTATGCTTGGGCGGCTGGTATGACTCAGATTGACCCTGTTGTGGGGCAGACGATGGCACAGCTTTTATCTGCTCAGCAGTCCATGAGTGACTATGGCTTTGCAAAGGCGTTTGTCATGTGTCTGCAATCTATTGAGGTGGATAGCTATGTGGTTTTGGATGACTTTCATCTGATTTCAGATGAAGTGATTTTAAAGGCGATGAAACTTTTGATTGAACATCTCCCACAGAAAATACACCTTGTGATTGCAACCCGAGAAGACCCAGATTTGCCAATTGGGAAGTTGAGATTAGAGGGCCAACTTTTAGAAGTTCGCATGCGGCAGTTGCAGTTTCAAGAGGCAGACTGCGAATTGTTTTTAAACAGTGGTTTTGGACTTGACCTTTCTCATGCTGAAATTCAGATGATGACTGATCGGACAGAAGGCTGGGTTGCCGGTCTTCAGCTTGCGGGAATTTCAATGATGAACATGGTTAATCGATCAGAATTTGTCAGAGAATTTTCTGGCAATCATCAGTTTATTATGGAATATCTTGTGGAGGAAGTCTTAAATCAGCAATCTGATGATATCAGGGCTTTTTTGCTCGGCATATCCATACTGGACACGTTTTGTGCCGATCTATGTGATGTGGTTTTAGGTCATGATGCTGGGAGCTCTGAAATTTATTTGACGTATTTCACGCAGTCGAACCTCTTTATGATTTCTCTGGATGAGACTGGCGATTGGTTTAGACTTCATCATCTCTTTGGAGAGCTTTTAAGGCGAAAACTGAAACATGCTTATTCTTCTGAAACAATCGGCATCTTTCACGTGAGGGCTGGAAGCTGGTTTGAAGAGCAGAACATGCGTCAAGAGGCAGTTCATCACTATTTAAAGGGAAGTGATCCGGTGAAAGCCTCTAATCTCGTGGAAAAGCTCTGGGCTGAGATGGACTTGGAACTTCGGGCGGGTGCTTGGCTTTCGCTGGCAAGCCAACTTCCAGAATCAGAAATACATCGGCGTCCGGTTTTGGCAATGGGCTATGGATGGGCGTTGATAGATACTGGCGATGTGCACGGCGCAGTGAAATGGTTAAATTTGGCATCGAGACTATACGATCAGTATTGTCATGTCGACAAGACACCTCTGCTTGTGGCAGATTCAGAGCAGATGGAAATGCTCCCAGCGACGCTTTCTTCGGCATATGGATTTGTTGCTGCGACAAAGGGAGATATTGACGCTCTTTATAAGCATGCAACCAATGGGATGAATGCTGTTTCAGAGGTGCGGAGCTACAAAGGCGGTGTGGTGAGTATGATGCTGGTGTTTGCCAAATGGAGTGAGGGCAAATTAGGCGAGGCAGAGTCACTTCTAAAGATCTCAATGCAAAATGTCAAAGGGCATCTTGGGAATATGACTTATCATGCGCTCTATATGGTGCTTGGTGAACTGTATCTTCAGATGGCAGAAATAGAGCTGGCGGAGAATGCCTTTCATATGGCGATTAGGAAGATTGAAAAAGAGAATCAGATGCCAATTTTGATGCCCAGCTTATATTTGGGACTTGCGAAGGCAGCCTATGTCAAAGGCAATGTGGAAAAGGCCTTTGCTTTAATGGAGAAGAGCAAATCCACAGGAAATCACTTTGCCATCATGGACTGGCAATACAAATACTATCTGTTGCTTGGCAGACTCTATCAATTGTCTGGAAAGATAGACCTTGCTAGATCCTGTGTAGAGGAGTCTCAGGCGACGTATTTTGCAAATCCAATTCCAGACTGGATGACGCCAGAGCGGTTCGAGTCTGCTCTTATAAATCAGATGCGGTCGGAAAAAATTGATGTTCAAAAATTGATAGAGACATTTGAGCGAGTAATGGATGACGCATATGTCATGAAGTATTTGGACGAGAGCGAAATTTATGTGAAAGTGAAAGCGCTTTTGATGTGGTATGATTTGAGAGTGTTCAGTCATGGACATGATAAATGGCCGCTTGAACTGGGGCTAAAGACTTCTGAGAAGATGCTTAGAAATGCAGAGAGGCAAAATCGCACCAAGGGTGTTGAAGATTTCTCAGTTTTGATGATAGAAGGTCTTTTGAGACTGAATCGGTCTGAAACGGCAAATCAGATAGAGCGAGTGGCAGATTTGGCTCTGAAAACAGGTTACTGGCTGCCCTTTTTGGAGATGTCGCCTAAGATGAAGACTTTTGCAGCTGAAGTGCTTGCCAAGAATTCAAAGTGGCGGCCTCTTTTAAAGCGCCTTTTAGCAGATAAACCATTGTCAAGTGAGGGACAGTCATTGATTGAACCACTGACGGTTCGGGAACTTGAGGTCTTAGAGCTCATTGCACTTGGATATTCAAATCAGGATATTTGCAACCAGTTGTTTTTGGCGCTTAGTACGGTGAAGGGATATAATCAGAACATCTTTGGAAAACTGGGGGTTAAGCGTCGAACAGAAGCAGTCGCAATGGCCTTGAAACTTGGTATCGTAAAACCAAGATAGATTGAAATTCGAAATGACAAATTCATACTTTAGTAGGTGCAAAAAACCCTCTATATCAGTTATGCTGAACTTAGCCAGAGACAATCTGGAAACCAAATGAGGTACATGAGCTTCGCGTTTGATGCTTCGTGTATGATGGCTAGTGGCAAACAGTGAGATAAGGGGGTTTTTATTTATGTTTTTTTGGAAGAAGGGATGAGGTAAATACGATGAAGTATGAGGTTGTCATTTTGGGTCTTATTACCAAGGAAATGGCTGACGATATTGATGGGTCAGTGATTGTTTCTTTGGAATCTGATAAGACGATATTAAGCTGTGAAATTGTGGATCAGGCGGCGCTGATGGGCGTCATGAGGAAGATGACGTCGCTTGGCATTCGAATTATTTCTATAAACGAATGGAGGTAAAAGTTGAATCGATTAAAAGTTGGAAAAGTAGGTGCGTTGTCCCCAGTGCTGTTGACGCTTATCT
The DNA here is from genome assembly GCA_002452745.1 of Firmicutes bacterium UBA6806. Classification (GTDB taxonomy): domain Bacteria; phylum Bacillota; class Clostridia; order Peptostreptococcales; family Acidaminobacteraceae; genus Fusibacter_A. The sequence goes on along the minus strand of DKFC01000044.1, from coordinate 6,951 downwards.
ATATGGTGGGACTGGTCATGAATTTTACAATGCTGGACACCACGGGGATTTCAGATAGCGTTGGACTTATTGATTTTATTGCTGAACGTCAAGGGCTTATGTATGCGTGGATTACACTGCTCTATGTGGTCTTTGGATTTGTGCTGATTTGGCTGTCTGTGAGTCTGAATGTGGTCTTGGCCGAGAAAGACGGAAAGATGGCGCAGTTTGTACTGATTTTAGGGGTTATTTGGTCAGGGCTTTTAATTGCAAGTGGAATGGTTCACAATGTGGGAATGGGCTTATCTATAAAATGGCTTCCCAATGATCCTGTGGCAGCTGCCAATGCCTATGCAGTGGTTAGAATGGTGCAAGATGGACTTGGAGGAGGAAATGAAATTGTGGGTGCTCTCTGGACACTTGCAATCAGTTTTATGGGACATAGATATGGCCTGTTTGACAGATGGGTTAATATCATGGGATTTATCATTGGATTTGCTGGTGTTCTGACCATTGTGCCAGCTTGGTTTGACACAAGTGTGATGGTTTTTGCGCTTGGTCAAATGGTTTGGTGGATTGGCCTATCAAAAGGACTGATGAGAGCAGCACATATGAACTAGTGGTGTTAATGCTGTGGTTGGTGGCAATAGGGTAAATAACTCAAGGACGTATAGAGCGTATTTAACATGGTGTGGGATGACAAAATAAATGATGATTCAGTGACTGATGAAAATCCTGTACTTATGGAAGTTTTGAATGAGAAGTGATATAATCAGAGAGCTAATTTATAGGATATCGGAGGCAAGTTTAATCGATTATGAAAACTTTAATTCAAAGCAATTCTAAGGGCATGGGTTATGTCTATGGTGTTGTGGCTTCTGCCATCTACGCCTTGAATTCGGTGCTCGGTAAGATCATTTTAGGAGAAGGGCTTGAGCCACTTGAAATTATTTTTTATCAGTACTTGTTTTCAAGTGTGTTCGTCTTCATCTTTCTGTTCTTTACAGACCGCTCACAGCTCAAACTCCCGAGAAAGGAAATTGGTCAAACAGCTATTCAGGGAATTTTAGGCGCTTTTGGCACGAATTTTTTCTTTTTCATGGCGTTAAAGTCATTGAACGCGGGCATTGTATCCATGCTGCTTTTCACAAATCCAATCTTTATCACGCTGTTCTTTGCAGTGACGGGGATAAAAAAGCTGGATAAGGCCAACTATGTCTCTCTACTGTTGGCGATGGTTGGAACTGTGCTGGTTCTCAATTTGTTCTCCTTAAAGAGTGGTGCATTTGCAGCTGAGGGTATTGTTTTCGGGATGCTCAGTGCATTGACGTATGCTTTTTACAATATATATGCGGACTTTAAGCTGGCGAGACTAAATCACTTTACGGTGCTTTTATATACATCGCTCTTTGGTTTGGCTGTGGCTCTTATGAGTTTGTTGGTAGTGAATGGCGGGATTCCCCTCTTATCGCTTGAACTCATGAAGTATGTGTTTCTGATTTCAGTGGTGGCGGGTATTTTGCCTGTTATTTGCTTCTACAAGTCGGTTGCAATGATAGGTTCTGAGAGAACCAGTATTGTGGCGACGCTGGAAATTCCCCTGACATTGGTTGCCGCATTTTTCATCTTACAGGAACATATGACTATCAATCAGCTCATGGGTGTGCTTTTGGTAGTTTTGGCGGCGCTTTTGCTCCATTATAAAGATTCAAAGTCATAACCTCCTAAATTGTTTATTGGGCATTGGAGGTTAAGGGGAGATTTTTTGCAGTTTGATAGGCTCCTTTTAGGATGAGGAGGTGCTGAAAGGCACGCATGGGAATCAGTCTAGTAGGCAGTGGACTACATTGAAGAACACTTAGAGGAAGTTGTGGATACGGATAAACTGGTTTTTAAGGTCTCTCTTTCAACTTTCTATTTTCAGCGGTTATTTAAGAGACTCGTGATAAAAACTGCGGGAGAGTACATCAAGTTGAGACGATTGGCAAAGGCATCAAATCTATTGATCCTTATTTTTATTGGATGATTTAGGAGGAAGAGGCGTGAAAAATATCATCATTGGGACGGCAGGTCATATTGACCATGGGAAGACAGCCTTGATTAGATGTTTGACTGGTATTGAAACAGACAGACTCAAAGAGGAAAAAAAACGTGGCATTACTATTGATTTGGGATTTGCGCATCTGCCTTTGCCAAATGGAGAAACGGCGGGTATTATTGATGTCCCCGGGCATGAAAAATTTATCAAGAACATGTTAGCTGGGATTGGCGGTATAGATATGGCCTTGCTGATTGTTGCAGCTGATGAAGGCGTAATGCCACAGACGGTGGAACATTTGAATATCTTGTCAATTTTAAGGATTAAACGTGGCATTGTGGTGGTGACAAAGTCTGATTTAGTTGATGCAGAGTGGCTGGAATTGATTAAAACTGAAATTAAAGAGGCAACAAGAGGGACTTTTTTAGAAGCGTCGGAAATTTTGGCGGTTTCATCTGTGACAGGCGAGGGAATTGAGCCTTTAAAACAGTGCATTTATAAACTTACGTCTGAAATTAGCCAAAGGGATATATCCGCTCCAATTAGAATCCCAGTGGATCGGGTGTTCACAGTGAGTGGGTTTGGCACGGTTGTCACAGGAACTCAGGTAGAGGGGACTTTGTCTGTTGGTGAATCGGTTATGATCTACCCCCAAGGAGTTGAAACAAAGGTTAAAAATATACAGGTACATAGTTCAAATGTTGAAAAGTCATATGCTGGGCAAAGAGTGGCTCTCAATCTTACAGGGGTAAAAGTAAGTGAGGTTGAACGTGGGAATGTGCTAGCAGCAGTGCGTTCCATGACAACGACGATGATTGTTGATGTCAAACTGGAGCTGCTTAAATCGATTCCAAGAACTGTAAAAAACAGAATGAGAATTCGATTTCACCACGGTACAGCGGAAGTGATGGGCAGGCTGATTTTACTTGAAGGAGATGAGCTGGAATCAGGAAATGAAACCTTTGCTCAGATTAGGCTTGAAGAACAGATTTCTGTAAAGTCTGGCGACTTATTTGTCATCAGGTATTATTCACCAGTGGAGACTCTTGGAGGCGGTGTCGTTTTAAATGCCAATCCATTGAAGCACAAAAGGTTTAGAGAGGCGGTTCTGACAGAGCTGCAAGCGCGAAATGAAGGCGCGATTGAATTGATTCTGGAACAGGAGATTCTAAGACATGGAGAGCGCTATGAATCAATTCCTTTTTATGCGCTTCAGATGGGGCAGAAAGAAGAGCCTGTTTTAAGAGCGATAGAAACATTGGCTGAACAAGGTGCAGTGGTAAAAATTGCAGATGATGTTTATGTTCACAGCAGGCAGCTGGAAGCACTTCAGGTGAAGGCGATAGAGATACTAAATTTATATCATGAGAGGCATCCACTGAGAAAGGGCATGTCGAAAGAAGAATTCAGAAGCCGACTTTTCAAGAGAGAGGTTGGCAAACGGTCAGAAGCGGTCATAAAGCGATTTGCAGATGAGCTATTGATTGTTTTGGATGAGGATATTGTCTTCTTAAAGGGATTCAAGATAAGGTTTAACGAGATCGAGCAAAGGGCGATGGAACGAATAGAGCGTCTCTACAAAGAGGGGGTGTATAAACCGCCGCTGATAAGTGAGGCTTGTGCTGAGGTTGCAGCTTGTGATTTGCTAATCCAGCATCTTGTAGATTCTAGGGTATTGGTTCGGATTGACTCTGAAATTTTAATCCACCAATTGCATTTTGAAGTGCTGCTTGAAAAAATGAAGGTGTTTTTTGAAAGTCATGATAGAATAACGCTGGCTGAAAGCCGTGATTTGATGGGAACTTCCAGAAAATATGCTGTTCCAATCATGGAATATCTAGATCGAATTAAGGTCACAAAAAAGACGGAAGACTATAGAATCCTGCTTCCGTCATGAGTTTAAAATTTGGTCATCATGTTGAGTGTGAGTTAGACTTCTTTAGAGAGGAGGTAGTCGTGTTTGACATCTTCAACGCTAAAGGAGAGCCATTTAAAGGTGAACTGCATAATTGGGCCAATGCCAATGGCGAGCAGCAATGTGCCAATGCCAATTTGTCCCCCGAGAATAAAACCAATGAGTAGAACGGTGAGTTCGATACTGCTTCGAACGACGCCCACGCGCTTGTTGGTTTTTTTGACGAGTCCAACCATCAAACCATCTCTTGGACCAGCTCCCAATCCTGCTCCAATATAAAAGTAAGAGGCAAATGCAATGAGAAACATGCCGCCAATAATCATCAACACGCTGATGATTGGATTGGTTGAAACGGGAATGATGTCGTTGTACATGAAAATGTCGATAATATAGCCAATGCCAACGGCGTTGACAATTGTGCCAAAGCCGATTTTGATGTCCATTGTGTAGTTGATAATCAATATGACGAGTCCCACGACGATAGATGCTTGACCAAAAGTCATGGAGGTAATGCCAGCTAGGCCTTGATGGAACGCATCCCATGGGGCAACGCCAATGTTCGCCTGCACTGAAAGGACAATGCCCACTGCGTAGAGAAATATCCCCATGAAAAGTCTAAAAAGTCTTTTTAAATTCATAAATTACCTCACCTAATCTGTTTCATGTATATATTGAAAATGAGTATATGATATTTTTAGGGCGTTAGTCAACCCAATTTGACAAATGATTTTGAAAATTAATATAGTACAGTTTTATAGTGACTGTGAAATTTGTGATACTGTTTTTACTCTTGTGGGAGGAATTTCAAGATATTGGTCGAATAATTAATAGTATGGGTCTAATGGTGGAGGATTCAAGGCAGAGATTGGGAACACATTCCCGCACTTTTGGGTCGGAGAATGAGACGTTATCTGAAATGCGGAGTGGGCGACATGAAAAATCTTAGATTTTGTCTAGCTATTGACAGTGTGGTGGATTCAGAAGTAATACTTCGAAATTATCTAAAAAAGCGAAAAAAGACCATAATTGAATTTTGGAAAGTAGGTGTTATCAAATGCGCCGAGAGATTGGTGGGTCAGCATAAAAACATAATTTGAAAAGCAAATTTTGAAATTAACATAGTGTTTAATCGGCGCAGATAAGCAAGAATTCAGCGGTAAGGAAACGCTTTTTTAGATACACAAGGGTGATTTCTGAAAGGACAGACGGAGGAATATTTTTTTCTCCCCCAAAGGATTTTTGTCAAATTTCATCGTGGGATAGCTAGAGTAAGAAATGGGTTAATATCTTCTGTGCACTCAGGAAAGTGGTTGGTGATATCTTTCCAAAAGGGTTTAAATTTGTTACTCTGAATGAACCACATTCTGCGGTGCTTAATGAAATGGGGGAGAGTATAATGGTGAGAGATACATAATAAATATTCCAAAGGTAAGCAGTCTTTCAGAGCATGGGCATTATGGGTCGAAACCTCGTGGTTTCAGTGCGGGGGCACATCAGATAACACGCCAATTTCCCACATTCCTTCAGATGTCACACCTCTTGCGAGGCAAGAGCTGCGCCACTTTTTCCGCTAAGGCGTTAAAAGGAAGGAACGTCGGAAACTGCGGGAACGTTATCTGAAATGCGGAGTGGGCGGCATGAGAAATCTTAGATTTTGTCTAGCTATTGACAGTGTAGTGGATTCAGAAGTATTGCTTCGAACCTATCTAAAAAAGCGTATTAAAACATAATTGAATTCTGGAGATTGAGCGATATCAAATGCGCCGAGAGATTGGTGAGTCAGCATAAAAACATAATTTGAAAAGCGAATTTTGAAATTAACATAGTGTTTAATCGGCGCAGATAAGTAAGGATTCAGTGGTAAGGATATGCTTTTTTAGATACACGAGGTTGATCTCTGAAAGGACAGACGAAGGAATATTTTTTTCTCCCCCAAAGTATTTTTGTCAGATTTCATTGTAGGATGGCAAGGGGGAAGAAATGAGCTAATATCTTCTGTGCACTCAGAAAAGTGGTTGGTGTAATCTTTTCAAAAGGGTTTAAATTTGTTATCCTGAATGAACCACATTCTGCGGTGCTTAATGAAATGGGGGAGAGTATAATGGTGAGAGATACATAATAAATATTCCAAAGGTAAGCAATCTTTCAGAGCATGGGCATTATGGGTCGAAACCTCGTGGTTACAGTGCGGGGGCACATCAGATAACACGTCAATTTCCCACATTCCTTCAGATGTCACAGTCCTTGCGAGGCAAGCACTGCGCCACTTTTTCCGCTAAGGCGTAAAAAGGAAGGAACGTCGGAAACTGCGGGAACGTTATCTGAAATGCGGAGTGGGCGGCATGAAAAATCTTAGATTTTGTTTAGCTATTGACAGTATAGTGGATTCAGAAGTAATGCTCTGAACCTATCTAAAAAAGCGTAATAAAAACATAATTGAATTCTGGAGATTGAGCGATATCAAATGCGCCGAGAAATTGGTGAGTCAGCATAAAGACATAATTTGAAAAGCGAATTTTGAAATTAACATAGTGTTTAATCGGCGCAGAATAGCAAGAGTTCAGTGGTAAGGAAACGCTTTTTTAGATACACAAGGTTGATCTCTGAAAGGACAGACGGAGGAATATTTTTTCTCCCCCAAAGGATTTTTGTCAGATTTCATCTTGGGATGGCAAGGGTAAGAAATGAGCTAATATCTTCTGTGCACTCAGGAAAGTGGTTGGTGTAATCTTTTCAAAAGGGTTTAAATTTGTTATCCTGAATGAACCACATTCTGCGGTGCTTAATGAAATGGGGGAGAGTATAATGGTGAGAGATACATAATAAATATTCCGAAGTTAAGCAGTCTTTCAGAGCATGGGCATTAAGGGTCAAGGCCTCGTGGTTACAGTGTGGGGGCACATCAGATAACACGCCAATTTCCCACATTCCTTCGAATGTCACAGTCCTTGCGAGGCAAGTACTGCGCCACTTTTTCCGCTAAGGCGAAAAAAGGAAGGAACGTCGGAAACTGCGGGAA
>DKFC01000067.1 GCA_002452745.1 Firmicutes bacterium UBA6806 | reverse complement strand
TTTAAATCATACAGGAAGCTCCTTTAATATTCTACAGTTCTACCACCGCGTTTTGTTTTGACATCCGCATTAAAATCTTGAGGGGTAGGTTGTTTATCTTCTGTGGAGTAGGTGGTTAAATCTTCCACGGCACTTGCGGAAACAGCCCTTACATTGGCCCAATTGCGTATGCTGAGTATTTCTTCTGACATTGTAATTGAAAGTGGTACGGTTCGTTCTATTGCGGTGAAGAAATCTGATTTTTGGACAGATCGGTCTTCATTAAAAGCATCAAAAGTTGCGTTTATAACAACTTGTTCAATTTCAGAGCCGACGAAGCCCTCAGTTGCCAGAGAGAGTTCTTCCAAAGTGGAGTCTTCTAAAAGACCTGATATATCCATTTTAGTTGCTCCTAGTTTCTTTGAAATATGAACTTTCCAAATAGCAGTGCGCTCACTAAGCGTCGGCAAGTCAACAAAGAATATTTCATCAAAACGACCTTTTCTCAAAAGTTCTGGAGGCAGTGCCTTTATATTATTTGCCGTAGCAATAACGAATACAGGAGATGTTTTTTCCTGCATCCATGTCAAAAATGTTCCAAGAATTCTTGAAGAAGTACCGCCATCTGTTCCAGTTGAAGCAGAGAGACCTTTTTCAATTTCATCAATCCACAAGATAGAAGGTGCGATGGCTTCGGCTGTCTTGATGGCACGACGCATATTTTCCTCTGAACTCCCAAGATAGCTGCTATAAATATTGCCCATATCTAGTTTGAGAAGTGGCATTTTGAAAATAGTGCTGATTGATTTTGCAACTAAGCTCTTACCGCAACCAGGAATTCCCGTTACTAGAACCCCTTTAGGAGGCATTAGATTGTACTCTTTTGCCTTATCAGACCAAGAGTTTGTCCGTCTCAACAGCCATCTCTTTAGATTGTCCAGTCCACCTACATCAGATAGATTGAGGGGGGAATTCACATATTCTAAGATACCAGTTTTCTTTATAATCTGTGCTTTTTCTTTAAGTATTAAATCTAAATCAGAGATATCTAAAACCCCATTATCGACAATTGATTTTGCAAAGGCGTTTTCGGCCTCTTTTAAAGTCAAGCCAAGCGCTGCATTGCAAAGTGCTTTTTTCTCATCTTCATTTAGTTCAATTTTGATATTGGCGCTCTGATTTGCGTCTATGATGCCACAAAGGGTCGCCATGATTTCTTCCTGAGTTGGCAAGTTGAAGTCAATAACAGTAACGTCTTTTTGAAGTTCATCGGGCAGAGCCGTTGTTGGAGAGGTAATGATGATTGTTTTCAGATAGGCACCATTTTGGATACTTGGTACTAAATCTCTCAGTTTTCTAATGACATTGAAATCATAGAGTTTCCCCTGTGCAAGGTACACATGCAGGTCCTTAAAAATATAGACGCAAGCATCCTGATTGTTTTGAAAATGCTCCAAGGCTTCAAGGGGATCATTCGTATATTCGATGATGTTGTCATTTTCATCTATTAGACCCTCTGTTGCAGACCAAGTGATGACCTTTCTGATGCGTTTGACCAGTGTACTGTTGTGACAAGTGGATGTTATTATTTGAACAGCACGATTTTCTTCCCAAGTATTGATGTAAACGATGGGTAATCTGGCCTTAATTAAATTTGAAATCGTCACTTCAAAGCTCATAGAGTCCCTCCCAAATTTTAGATAGTTCCTTGTATTTAAACATGCCATTTACTTTGATGTGACCAGATTTGCTTATTCGAATTTCGACTAAATCTTTTGAAGCGTAAGGAAGATGCTTAAAGTAGTCTGTCAAATAAATTAAATTTTGGTTTGAAGAACCTGCTAAGAGGGGATGTTCACCAGTGAGTTCTTCAATATATGGTCCATCAATCAGTAAATCAATAGAGTCTAAGATTGTCTTCACAGAAGTTGTTTTACGTTGGAGTAAATGGTCAAGCTGATAGCCGCTAAATAAAATGATACTCAAATTCATTTTTTTGACTTCGTAACATAAAGAGGCAAGTTCTTCTTCCTGATCGAAGGGCTCTCCCCCTAAAATAGTCAAGCCATCAATGTCACTTTGAGTTCTGATATCTTCCAAAAGGGCTTCAATGGTCAATTCGTAACCGCCATCTATGGCAAGCGCTTGTTGATTCAAGCAGTTTTTACACCTTATTGTGCATCCTTGTGTCCAAATAGCATATCGTTTGCCATATCCCTCTGCAAATGTAGATTTTATGATACGATGGATTCTCATTATAGTTCTAATCGTCTCCCTGAATACTTTTGTTTCTTTTGTTTAATAGGGGTACAAGTAATTCTTCCGGTTATCGAAAGTAAAGTGTTTGGAGGCACTTTAATAAACTTAATAAAGGCATCTGTACTTTCGAATTGCCCAATTTGTTGGCGATGAGAAATCAATTTTTTAGCCTGAACGATTCCAAGACCTAACTCTATAAAATCATCCTCAGTTGCCCTATTTATGTCAATCAATTGAGCATCGGAACGCATCTCTTGTGGTGTGAATTTGTAATCATCATCACTATCCTCATCTTCAATATCATCTAATTCGTCCTCGTCCTCATCTTCGTATTCACCTTCATCATAAATGTCTAGATCATCTTCGTCATCTAGATTGTCATCTAAATCCAAATCATCGTCATCATAAGTATCTGTTTCTTCATCTCTATGATAGACGTGGCTTGGAATCTTTTTAGTTGCAGTTCCTTTTGGTGAATCATTTCTTTGTTCTTCAAGTATATCCGTTAGATTAATTCTATGACGACGGCGCACGGCTCTCTTTTGAGAAGACCTTGATTTCAAATTTATCCTTTTGCTTATGAAAGGCATTATAAGAAATATAATGTAGTTCAAATACAGAAAGAAATCCAAGGATTCCATCTGTATAGGAAGAGAAGTCCTCAGGGGAGTAACGTGCAAAAGCATCATTTGGAAGCCGTTTGCAAAAATTGCCGTCCAAGGTAAATCAGCATTAAATTTTTCGATTTCAGTATGATCTTCAGATTTATCTGCTTTAAATTTTTTAAGAACAAAAGTTAGAGTCGATAAGGCGAACAGCGCTGTAACGACGTAAAAACTGAGGGTACTTTCAGCAATTCCAAAGATTGGAAGTAAAAACACAACTGGGATCATCAACAAGCTAAAATAAGGCCTAACCTTAAATATTTTTAGAAAGCTACTTAAAAGAAAACCTGCTATTAAAGTTACAACAAGGGAAACAAACCACATAAAGAAACCATTTAACACAAATAAAATAATTGGGATTACAAAAATCCAGAATAGAAGGGTCGAAAATTTCATAAACTACACTCCTGTATGACACTTGGAAAGTGTCTTTGTTCTATCTTCTTCAAGATCGTTGATTTTATCTTTTTCAACGAGTTCTTCATTAGATGATTGTTTGTAAAATGCATCTAGCAATTTATAGTCTATGACTCTGCCCTCGATGAGCTCATCTAAAAATGGGACGATATGTAAGCATTTTTTACCAGTTTCACCTTCTGTTTTAGCTTCTCGTTAAATGAAAAAGTAACTTCCG
>DKFC01000036.1 GCA_002452745.1 Firmicutes bacterium UBA6806 | reverse complement strand
CTAAGATAAATTTAGTATACAAGGGTGAAATGAAAATAGCATTGGCCGGCAATCCCAATTCCGGAAAAACCACTTTATTCAATGCCATCACAGGCAAGATGGAGTATGTGGGAAACTGGACGGGGGTCACTGTCGAAAAGAAAGAAGCACTATTAAAGTCACAATTTAGAGTGAAAGACACTGAAATCAAGGTGGTGGATTTACCGGGGGCGTATTCCATAGCACCATTTACCAGTGAAGAAGCCATCACAAGAGATTTTGTTATGGATGAATCACCAGATGTTATCATCAATATTGTAGACGCCACAAATTTGAGCAGGGCTCTATTCTTTACCACTCAGTTGATTGAAATCGGTATCCCAGTTGTAATCGCTTTAAATAAGATGGATATCATCAAGAGAAGAGGCGATGAAATTGAGATTGAAGCACTGAGTAAAGTCTTAAAATGTAAAATCGTAGAGATTACTGCAACAAGCGGAGATGGACTGAAAAACCTCATCAGCACTGCGGTTGAGGTGGGGAAATCGAAAAAGACTTCTGATGTGGTTGAAAGACAAATATTTAACGATGATCAGATGAGACAAAAGTACATCAATGGTCTTGTGGAAAAGCACATCAAACGTAAAGTGGATGCTCACCAAGTGACTCTTTCGGATAAAGTGGACAGAATTGTGGCTCATAAGTACCTCGGACTTCCAATTTTCTTCTTGGTCATGTGGGCGGTTTATTCGTTCTCAATTGAGGGTCTTGGTGGATTCTTATCAGGATATTTCAATGATGTCCTGTTCGGGGAGACTATTCCAACAGCTGTTTCAACTTTCTTAGAATCTGTCAATGTCCATCCATTAATGCAAGCCTTGATTGTAGATGGGATTATTGGTGGTGTTGGTGCCGTTATCGGATTTTTACCACTTATTATGGTATTATTCTTTTGCTTATCCTTATTAGAAGATAGCGGTTATATGGCAAGGGTTGCTGTTGTCATGGACAGATATTTCAAGAAAATTGGCTTATCTGGAAAGTCGATTATTCCGATGATTATCGGATCTGGTTGTGCAATTCCAGGTGTTATGGCAACCAGAACCATTGAAGATATCAATGAGAAGCGCATCACAACAATTTTGACGCCGTTTGTACCATGTGGTGCAAAACTACCGATTATTGCGCTGTTCTCAGTGGTATTCTTCCCCGAATCAACTTGGGTTGGGCCAAGCATGTACATTTTGGCAATTGTCATGATTATTATTGGTGGACTCTTACTCAGAAGATTATTTGTGTGGGAAAATACATCTCACTTTATTTTAGAATTACCAGAGTATAAAGTGCCAAGTATCAAACATGCTGTGTTCCAGATGTTTGACAAGGCGAAAGCATTTATTTACAAGGCATCTACAATTATCTTGGTTATGAATACTTTAGTGTGGTTCATGCAAGCGTATGGTTGGAACCTTCAACCAGTTGAAGATCAAGGTGCAAGTATCCTTGCATCTGTGGGAACGGTTATCTCACCACTTTTAATTCCACTTGGATTTGTAGGATGGCAACTTGCAGCAGCGGCTGTGACTGGATTTATAGCGAAGGAAAATGTCGTGGGAACGTTTGCGGTTCTTCTTGCAGTGGCAACAGAAGAAGCACTTCATGTTCCAGGCGGTGTGCTTTCAACATTCTTTACGCCTGTTACAGCATACGCGTTTTTAGTCTTTAACTTATTTACACCACCATGTTTTGCGGCTATGGGTGCTATGAATGCAGAACTTGGTTCGAAGAAATGGTTGTTTAGAGCATTGGGATTCCAATTTGGAGTCGGATATACCTTGGCATTGCTGATTACTCAAGTGGGAACACTCATCTTTGAAGGCCACACAGCAGTTGGATTTGTTCCAGCAATTTTCGTATTGGTGGCAATGATAACATTGGTTGTAGTAAGCATCAAGAGAGCAGACCAGAAGAGAAGCAAATTGCAGGAGGCAGGACAGGAGGCATAATCATGTCAACAGCAATTGTAGGATTATTACTGGCAGGCGTTTTATACTGGTCATTTAAACGGGCCAGACAAGATATGAAAAATAACAGATGCGGCGGTTGTTCAAGTTGCTCAGCTAAATCAAGCTGCAACAGCGTCGTGGATATTAAACTCAAGTAGTTTCGTTTATTTAAAGGCGGAGTGGGTATTCTCATAGAATAAGTAGAGACATCCATGACGTCATACCAATTGTATTGAGATTGTAAATGGTGCTCATGGATCGTTCAGATACTAAATTCTGGAGGTATTTATGAGAATCATATTGGGAATACAAATTGGCAATCGTGAAAGCGAGGCAACTAGAGTTCAAGAATTATTGACGAAGCATGGGTGTATTATCAAGACAAGACTTGGGTTACACGAGGCTTCATCGGGACAGTGCAGTTCGAATGGATTGATTTTGATTGAGTTTCTAAAGGGAAATGAAGTGGAAATTAAAGCGCTTGAAGCTGAACTGGCTAAACTCGAATCTGTTTCTGTGAGACAAATGGTCTTTGAATAGAGACTGTGCGAGTAAAGATAAAACTTATAAATGCCAATGGGCAAATGTGGCTTTTCACATGTCCATTGGCATTTTTGTTCATATATAAAAACATTATTGGCAAAAGCTATTTATTTAATGTCAAAATCGGGTATACTATAAATAAGCCATAAAATTATATAAGGAGGCAATGCTATGAACGGTTTAAAAACTGTCAGTTTCGAAGCATTAGTGGAATGTATTGACCTAGCTAGCGGGAATCCAGATGCATTCATGAAGCTCTTGCTTGAAAGAAACGGTGAAATCACCATTACAGACAAAGATAAACCACGCTTTCTGATTCAAAAGATGGATGAAGGAACTTGTGCCAATGTCGATTGGTTAGATTCCTATGAATCCGAACTTGACCTTAGAATGTAGTAATGCGACTCGCTATGATGGAAACATCATAGCTTTTTTTTATGCTTTACAGACCCTGATTACTCTTTCGATAAATTATAAAAAAATAGCAGAGAGGGATTGTCATATAGAGAGGTTAATGATATTATATGAGTATATTTGAATATACTCATATAAAGGTGGTACTTGTTGCCATCTCACGTGAAAAATGGAGAGAGAAGATATGTTGGAGATATTTAAGGCACTTGGAGACGAGAGCAGATTGAGAATCGTCAATTTGCTCATGGAAAACACACTATGTGTCTGTGAGATAGAGGTGATGCTGGATATGAATCAGTCCAATGTTTCACGGCACCTTGGCAAGTTGAAGGCAGCGGGCATAATTGTCTCTAGAAAAGAGGCGCAGTGGGTGAGACATGTGATAGAGGATGCCTTTATCAGCGAACATGCACAGCTATACAATTATCTGGTAAAAAAATTTTCAGAAGAAGAGGACTATCTTAAGGATCGTCAGCGGCTGAGAACCTATCTAGACAGTAGTTTAACTTGTCAGATGATAACGGAAGACAAAATCTATGTGATTGAACAGTTAAACCATTCAATTGGAACCGTGAAAGGATGATATTTTATGAAAAGATATAAAGTCGCATTTGTATGTGTGCACAATTCATGTAGAAGCCAAATGGCAGAGGGATGGGGGAAGTTGCTTGGAAAAGAGACTTTGGAAGTATACTCAGCAGGAACAGAGTCCTATCCAGAGGTAAAGCCACTTGCAGTGACAGTTATGGAGGAAGCTGGGGTGGATATGAGTGAGCATCACCCGAAGCTGCTCAGTGATATTCCCGCTGAGCTGGATATATTGATTACAATGGGATGCAACGTGGTATGTCCCTTTGTTCCCAATCAGCATATGGAGGATTGGGGACTGGAAGACCCCTCTGGCGGCCCAATTGAAGGGTATAGAGAGACGAGGGATTTGATTAAGAAAAAGGTTGAGACACTGATTCATCGGATTGAAACAGGTGAACTCAAGCTCTTGTAGGAGGCATTATGTTTAATTGGTTGGATAACTTAGTTACGTATCTGGTCGAAAATGTGTTTCACTTATCAGTGGCAGATGGGATTGGTTCAAGTGTTCACTTTTTTATCTATGACACAATTAAGATTATCATATTGCTTGCCATTATGATTTTCACCATTTCTTATATTAGAAGTTTTTTTCCACCTGAGAGAACGAAGAAGATATTGGAACGATTTGGAGGCATTACTGGAAATATTATGGCCTCATTGCTTGGGATTGTAACCCCATTTTGCTCCTGTTCATCGGTTCCAATTTTTATAGGCTTTGTGGAGGCGGGGATACCGCTTGGGGTTACGTTCTCATTTCTCATAACTTCCCCAATTGTAAATGAGGCGGCATTTGCTATTTTGCTGGCTTCATTTGGATGGAAAATAGCACTTGTCTATGTGGTGACTGGGGTTGTCGTAGGCGTTGCAGGCGGCATTTTGATAGGGGCTTTCAAGATGGAAGATCAAGTTGAGGCCTACGTCTATGAAATTCAATCTAGGGAATCTAAGATTGAGAACATGACAACAGCACAGCGACTTGAATTTGCCAAGCAAAATACAAAGGACATTGTCGGGCGAATTTGGATTTATCTTTTAATAGGAATAGGAATTGGGGCGCTGATACATGGCTGGGCACCAGCAGAGCTCCTTGCCAAATATGCTGGGCCTCAAAATCCTTTTGCAGTGATTGTGGCGGTTGTGTTCGGGATTCCGCTGTATTCAAATGCATTGGGTACGATTCCCATTGCAGAGGCACTTATTTTAAAGGGCGTTGGCATTGGAACGGCAATGGCTTTCATGATGGCGACAACAGCACTTTCACTGCCAGAGATGATTTTGCTTAAAAAGGTGATAAAGCCAAAGCTCATAGGGGCATTTGTTGCCATTACAGGTGCTGGGATCATAGCAGTTGGATATCTGTTTAATGGATTGGCGCATTTATTGATTTAGAAGAGAATGAAAGACAAAGGAAAGTATTTATGACGTTTTATAATTAAAGAAAGGAAGGGCTTACTATGCACATTAAAGTACTGGGATCAGGATGCAAGAATTGTAAGAAATTAGAGGAAAATACGAGAGAGGCACTGAAGACAGCTGGCGTGGAGGCAACTGTTGAAAAAGTAGAGGATTTTAAGGAAATCATGGCTTATGGCGTCATGAAGACCCCTGCACTTGTCATTGATGATGATGTAAAAGTATCAGGCAGAGTCGCAACTGTAAAAGACATTTTGGGATTGATTAAATAGTGACCGCATAAAGACAGTTTAAAAGAAGCAGTATAAAAAACAATATAGAAAAACAGTATAAAGAAACGTGCAATCATAATCATCTGAGAGCACGTTTTTTATTGCAGTGATTTGAAATTGTTGTGGGGGTTATTTTACGACGTCAACGGAGCTGCCATCTTCCAGATAGGCTTGACCAGAAATGACGATTTCATCGCCAACGGATATGCCGCTGAGTACTTCAAAGTGTTCATCAAAGGCAGTGCCCAGAGTGACTTCTTTTTTTACCGCATGTGCACTTTCTACCACGTAGACGTAGTTGATGCCGTCTTCATTTAAAATAGCTACTTTTGGCAGTGAAATGACCTTTCTAGGGGCATCGGTGATGATTTTCATTTCTGCGAACATGCCGGGCTTGATTTTTAGATCGACATTTTCGATTTCCACCATGACTGGATAGGTTTGATCTTCTCCAGAGACTGGACTTATGGCTTTGACAGTTCCATTTACCTCCATGCCAAGAGAGGGAATGGAGACGCTTACCACTTGTCCTTTTTCGAGCCGACTGACGTCTTTTTCAGTGACGCCGGATTCAACTGTCAGGACGCTGATGTCCACAATGTCGAAAAGGGGCGTTCCTGGACCGACAGTGACCCCTATTTGCTGATATTTTTTTGAGATAATGCCACTTATGGGGGCTTTAATTGTCATGTGGTTGAGCTGATAGTTCAGTTCATCCATGGTGACATTTTGGTTTGCAATGTCCAGCTGAGCTTTGGTCAGATAGTCTGTTGCCTCTTCTATCTGAGCCTCTGTGGCACTGTTTGACTCATAGAGGGATTGTGTCCTGTTGTAGGTTCTCTGAGCAGAATCAAGTGCCAACTGATACATTTTGCTGCCTATTTCAGCTTGACGTTTTTTTAAGGAAACTAAAGTATCGTCTAGCTTTACCAAGTTCTCGCCTTTCTTGACATCATCTCCAACTTCAGCAGTCATATAGTCTATTTGTCCGCTGACAACAGCTGATACCGATTGAATCTCATCGGCTTTTACCTGTCCGGGAACTTTTAAGTCACCAGTGATTTCATTTTCTCCGACAAGAGCTGTTTCCACTGAAATGGCTGGATCGACTGGTGGCGATTGATGATCTGTATTTACCGCTGGATCAGTGGCACCTCCTGAACATCCAGTCAGCATAATTGCAATTGCCGCTGTGAGTAGTAATTTTTTCATAGTATGGGCCTCCTAAGGTCTCTTCATTGTCTTTTAAGCCTTCACGGCATTTTTCTTGGCTCTCTTTTCAGCTTTTTTGAGCTCAAGCATTGTATATAGAGTTGGAATTGCCAGTAAAGTCAGTATGGTTGACATCATCAACCCAAAGATTAGGGCATATCCCATTTGTTTGAAAAACTCCTGTTTCAGCGTTATCGGAAGGATACCCCCTGCTGTTGTAATAGTGGTTGCGAGAACTGGCATAAAACGTGTTTTTCCCGTTTCCTTTACAGCTTCGAGCAGTTCGTATCCATTTCGCCTGAGGTAGTTGATGTAATCCACTAAGACGATGGCGTCGTTTACGGCAATCCCCACCAGAGCAACCACGCCGATAAATGCTAGGAAGCCAAAGTTGTTGCCTGTGATAACCAAACCTGGCATGACACCAATTAGACCAAGTGGAACGGCAAAGAGGATGATAAGCGGCTGTGACAGTGAGTTAAACTGAACTGCTAAAATGAGATAGACCAGTATGGCGGCCACTACCATGTTTGTGAACATATCGGTGAAGGAATCCTGCATATCGCCCAGCTCGCCTTCATAGGTCAGGCTGACTCCTGGAGGGAGTTTGTAATCTGCTACTTTCTCTTTAAATAAATTTGTAATGTCAACACTGTTGGCATCTGTTTCTGTCTGAGAAGTGACGTTGACACGACGTTTTCCATCTTCATGACGAATGGTTGCAGAGGTTTGTGTCTCTCTGAACGCTGCCACTTGATCGAACCGGATGGATTGTCCCAAATGATTGTAAAAGTAAATACTCGAAAGTTCTGATTTTGTCTTGATCTGATCCATTCCAGAATAAATCATGACGTCGATGTCATCTTGATTGCTCCTGTAAGTCGTGGCTTTTAAACCAGAAACCGTGTTTCGGATGGTAGATGAAATCGTCAGTTCATCCAATCCAAATTTAGCGGCTTTCTCCTTATCCACGTATATTTCAATTTCTGGGCCTCCACTGGAAAGGGAAGTTGCCACATCTCGCGTTCCAGGAATGGATTTTAAAATGGTTTTAAGGTCGTCTGCTGTTTTTTCCATGAGATCTAAATCTTCCCCCATGAGCCCGATGACAATTGCGGAACTGGTTGGCGGACCGCTCTCCAGTTCAGTGACTTCGATTTCAGCACCGGGAATGCCCTTGAGAGATTCTCTCAATTCTTTTGCCAGTTCCATGGATGTCTTGGTGCGCTCTTCCTCTTTATAGAGGTCTATGGTAAGTCGTGCAATATTGGGTGTGCCGCCACCAGAAGCACCATCAAATTCACTGAAACTATCAGCGCCTGTGATTCCTATGTTAGACACAAAAGTCTTTATTTCAGGGTAGGTAAACAATACCTTTTCAACTTTTAATACGATTTCGTTTGTCTGTGCAAGTGTTGACCCCTTTGGTGTGGTAATGTCCACGTAGAGGCGTTCATAGTCCGTTTGGCTAAACATTTCAACCTTTAAAAGCCCCAACGGAATGAGGGATAAACTGGAGATGAAGGCTATAATTAAGACTAAAACCAATAACCATCGCCTTGAACGCTTGCTGACAATTTTGTAGAGTTTGTCGCCGTAGAAGTCCACAATAGGATGCTTTTTATCTTCTTTACTTGAAAAGAAGAGTTTTGCTATCATAAGGCCTCCAAATATTGCAGCAAAGATGAATGAAAGCAGGCCATAGGCATTGTCATCTTTAAAAGCCTGCATGGATAACATCACAATGAGCAGTACGGATAGAGCTTTGGAAACAGTTGCTCTGAGCTTTTTACTGCCAATATCCACGGTATGTTGCTTCGTCAGCAATCTAGAACAAAGTGCAGGCGTCACAGTTACTGCGAGAATAAAGGACGATCCAAGTGCAAACATGACGGTGATCGGTATGGGCTTGATGAACTCGCCCATAATCCCAGGCGTCAATGCAATTGGGAAAAAAGCAGCTAAAGTCGTCAAAGTTGAGGCCATAATAGCAGGTGCGATTTGATTTGTTCCCGCTTCAGCAGCCAATTTGGAATCAAGGCCAATCCCTCGGAGCCTGTCTACATTTTCCATGATGACAATTCCGTTGTCCACGAGCATCCCAACAGCCAAAACCATGGAGAACAGTGTAATGGTGTTAAGTGTCATATCAGCCAGTTCTAAAAAATAGAGTGTCATCATAATCGCCAGTGGAATGACTATGGAGACAATCCCAGCCTCTCTGAGACCTATGAATAGGAACAGGACGACGATTACCAGAAAGAGCCCGGAAACGGCATTGCTTGTAACAGCACCAAGTGAGTCCTCGACAAATTCGGAGGTATCACCACTGATTTTTACTTCTAAATCGCTTGGGTAGAGTGTCCCCTTTTCTGATTCGACGATATTTCTGACCATGGCACTTGTCTTGATGATATCAGAGGTCTCTTTCTTCTTAATGGAAAGTGCAACGGCGCTCTTCATACTAGGCGTGTCTGTTTCAAGCCCCACAGACATGCGAGAATAAGATTCAACCTCCTTATAACCGTCTTCCACAGTGGCGATATCCCCTATGCGAACTGGGCCAGCACCTTGATATCCGATGATGACATCTTTCAGCGCTTCCACAGACTCAAGTTCTCCAACCGTTCTGATATTGTAGTTTTTTTCATCCAGAGTAGCATCTCCACCAGGATAGTTTATGTTGGAAAGAGCGATGCTGTTTTTCACTTGATCCAGTGATATACCATATACAGCCAGTTTTTTCGGGTCGAGATGAACTTTGATTTCCCGTTCCAAGCCTCCGATGATGAGGACTTCTGAGATATCGTTTTCGGATTCAAGTCTCTGCTTGATATCCTCTGCATATCTCTTAAGGGCAACTTTATCATAGTCGCCAGAGATGTTGATAATCATAATAGGTGTGTTATTTGATTCAAGTGTGGAGACAATGGGCGTTTCCACATCACTTGGAAATTCCAGTGTAGCGGCGTTGACCTTTTCTCTAACTTCATTCATTTTCTTATCCATGTCCACGCCTTGTTCAAATTCAAGCCAGACATTTGAAGCGCCAGTGGTAGAATAAGAGGAGATCATTTTGACATCTTCGATGCTTTCGAGTTTTGTCTCCATCACATCGGAAATCAAATTTTCCACTTCTTCAGGGGCGGCGCCTGGATAGAGAGTTAAAACCTGCCCGTAAGGCAAGACAATTTCAGGGTTTAATTCCCTTGGCAATCCAAAGTACGCACTTGTTCCAACGATTACAATTGTCAACAAAAGGAGATAGACAATTTTATATCGGTCAATGAAAAAGGCGGCCCATTTGCCGAGTATATTCTTTGGCTGTTCCAGCTCAGGAATATGCGTTAATGGTTCTTTTGGTTTCATTTAATCCTCCCAAACACAAATTGTATTATAGATAATTGCGGCCATATTCAAACCTCAGAAAGCGTTTGTTATCTGACTTAAAATAAGATATGATAATCATAATCGAAAAAAGTTAAAAATAAATTAGAACATTATTAGAAATATGGTTGATTTTAAAGGATTTTTAACTTGTTTATAGAATTGTTTTAAAAAATCTAAGAAATAATTAAGAATATTAATGTGCAGCTTATAAAAACATGAACAAAATGTAAACACTTAGTGCGTGATTGGTCTGGTTATGAGTTGAGATTCAGGAGAGTGGACAATGAGTGAACTTGGAAAACCCTATGATGCATCTGCGGCTATTTTTAAACAAATGCTTTTGATTACTGGCATTGTTTCCTTCTGCTCTCTCTTTTTCTTTAATTTTTTCATAGAGGGATTTATCATTACGATTTCTGTCATCATCATGCCCATTTTGTTTTATTGGTATGAAGAGGTGAACCCCCTTAAAGTTGGATTTATGATTGCACTGGCATCTCCATTTTTTAGAATGTTTACCCTGTTGGCAAGTCATTACACCACAGAAGAGGCGTTTGGGGTCATCTGGCCTGAGATTTTTTTTTACATGATGTACAGCATCTTATTCAATCAGCTGTATGTAAAGAGAAATAGAAAACTCAACGATTTTGTACTGGCTGCTTTTCTCAGCGATTTTGGTTCAAACATCGTGGAGATGGCACTCCGAATGGGAACACTTGAAATCTCGTTTGACATCTTCAGAGGACTGGCAGTAATTGCTCTGGTGAGAACGGCTATTATTGTGGTATTTGTTGCGATTATCAAGCATTTCAGGACGTTGATTGTCAGAGAAGCACATGAGCGGCATTATCACAACTTGTTGCTTATGACGTCAAATTTCTGGAGTGAAATTTACTTTATGGAAAAGAATATCAGCTATATAGAGGCTCTTATGGCAAAGGCGTTTAAGCTCTATCACAAAGCCGAGATGGGGAAGGCTGATTCAGAAATTGTCGAGTTGGCTTTGGATGTAGCAAAGGAAGTTCACGAGGTAAAAAAAGATTACATAAGAGTAATTCAAGGGCTTGAAGCAATCACTGAAAAGAGGCTTTACGACCTTGAAATGGGCATTCATGAAATTGTGAAAGTGGTGATGGCAAGTACTCATAACTGCTATAAAAAACAGATGCAGGCGGTTCATTTAATCGAAAATGTAAAAAGTCAGACGCTAATTCGCTATCATTTCTACATGACATCGGTGATTCGAAATCTGGTTGGAAATGCCATCGAGGCCTTTGACGAGGGACAATCGGGCTATGTGAGAATAGAGGTCTATGAAGATGCGTCCTTATTGAATATTGAAGTTTCAGACAATGGAAAGGGCATTAAGCAGCGGGATATGCCATATGTGTTCAATCCAGGGTTTAGCAGCAAGTATGCAGTTGACAGCGGTGACGTCCAACGTGGGGTGGGACTCAGTGTTGTGAAGGGTTTGGTGGAAAATGTATTCAAAGGACATATTTGTTTTAATTCGAAGGAGAATCAAGGGACGACTTTTAAAATAGCCATCCCACTTGAAACACTACTCGATGATTTAAATGCTAAGCAAGAGGAGATGATGAATCAGTCAATTCAATAAAATAGGGGGGAAGTTCATGAGGTTTTATATTTTAGACGATGATATCAACACCGTTCAGATGCTTTCAAATCTTATTGAAGATTTGGATCTTGGAAAAGTTGTGAGAACAGCCACTGACCCACAAGAGGCAATTCACGAAATTGAGACGCTGGGCATTGACATATGCCTACTGGATTATCTGATGCCGAAGTTAGACGGAAGTACGCTCATCAAGAAAGTAAAAGAAAAAAACAAATCAGTGGATTTTATCATGATTTCACAGGTGAGCGATCAGGAAATGGTGTCGGCTTCTTATTTAAACGGGGCTGAATTCTTCATTCATAAGCCACTCAATACCATTGAGTTCAAAAAAGTTGTCCTTCATGTGATGCAAAAGAGGCAGATGAACGAAAAAATTAATCATATTAGACAATTTCTGGGGGAGATACCCGGTGAAAAGCAAAAGGTAAAAACCACAACGAGACAGAGGTTTGAGCGAATCTTCATGGATTTGGGCATGATGGGTGAGAAGGGCACCTATGATCTTTTAAATGTCTGTGAGTCCTTTAACACAGCTGGAGGGCTGAGCGAAAGGGAATTGAGCCAATGGCTTGTGGCGTCAGGTGAGAGGCCAAAGACTGTCAGTCAGAGGATGAGACGGGCTATTTCCAAAGGGCTCAACAACATAGCACATTTGGGGCTAGACGATTTTGGACACGAGACGTTTATTAATTATGCGTATAAATTTTTCGACCCGCAGAGCGTCCGAGAGGAGACGGCCTATATAAATGGAAATCGAAAGTCTGGCGGGAAACCCAATCTGCTTCATTTTTTAAACTGTATGATTATTGAGGTTCAGAGTCAGGGGAAGATTGGTTAGAGGCTTAATTTAAAACTTTAGAGAGTGACAGTTCAGGCACAGATTTTTTTCTGTGTCTTTTTGTGTCCCAGTGAAGCAAAGTGAATTTTCTGAATATACTGAAAATATCAAAGCGCTATGAGAGACTTAAAATCAGTTTCTCAATGAATTAAAAGGGGGATAAAAACGTGAAAAGAGCATTTGTCATAATGATGGTGATGATGTTGTTGCTGGGGGCACTGTCTGGCTGTTCTTCTGGAGGAGCGGATACAAAGGCTTCGGGTTCTAATGGAGGCGATGTAATCAAGATAGGTTGGATTGGATCTTTGACTGGTGATCAGGCAGTATGGGGCACTTGCGAGTTTAACACAGTCAAGATGCTGGTTGAACAGGCAAATGAGAAGGGTGGCTGGTTAGGAAAGCAGATAGAGGTCATCGGATACGATACAAAAGGGGATTCTCTTGAGGCCGTAAATGCTGTGAAGCGACTTGTAGGACAGGACAAAGTCGTGGCAATTATTGGGCCAAATGCATCTGGACAGGCAATTGCCATCAGCCAAGTGTTGGAAGAGGCAGGGGTTCCAGACATAGCCACTGTGGCAACCAATCCGAAGGTAACAGTGGACGATGCAGGCAATGTAAAGCCTTATAATTTCAGAGTTTGTTTTATTGATCCATATCAAGGGGCAGTTGCTGCGGGATATGCCTATGAAAAGCTGGGACTGAGGAAAGCGGCAATTCTCTATGACGTCGCAGACGAATACTCCCAAGGCTTGACTGAGTACTTTGAAAAGACATTTGTGGAACTCGGTGGAGAAGTGGTGGCGAAAGAGGCCTTCAAATTTGGCGATGTGGATTTTAGACCACAGCTCTCATCCATAAAGGAAACAAATCCAGAGGTTATTTTTATGCCATATTTCTTCAAGGAAGTGGCACTGAGCAGTACACAGGCAAGAGAGCTTGGAATTGACGCAATTTTAATGGGTGGTGACGGATGGACTTCTGAACAGCTCCTTGAAATGGCTGGAGATGCCGTTCAGGGCAGCTACGTTGTCAACCACCTAGATTTTGAAGACCCAGATGTTCAAGTGTTTAAGAAGGCCTATGCCGACAAGTATAATTCAGCGGTGGAGTTAAATGGATATATGGCATATGATGCATTTATGCTCTTGGCAGATTCTGTAAATAGAGCAGGAGAAGCAGATTCTGTGAAGATAAAAGAGGCTATGGAAACGGCAGAAGTATTGGGGATTACAGGTAAAATTAAAATCAATGCTCAGACGCACAATCCAGAGGGAAAAGAAGCGGCTATGTTGAAGATAGACAATAATAAGTACGTCTTCCAGATGAAGTACTCAGTGGAACTCAAGTAGAAGGTGAGGCTATGACAACTTTTTTGCAACAGTTGATTAACGGAATTTCGATAGGAAGTGTCTATGCGCTGATGGCAGTGGGATATTCACTGGTTTACAGCATTATGAATTTCAGTAATTTTGCCCATGGTGGTGTTATCATGCTCGGGGCGTATATGGGATTTTTTGCACTGGCGGGGGCTCAGCTCCCCTTTCCCGTGGCTATCTTGGTCGCCACCTTGGGAGCGGCTGCAATTGCCATTCTCCTAGAGAGAATTGCCTACAATCCCCTGAGAAAGCGAAATGCACCTTACCTCTATTTCATCATATCTGCTATGGGGGCATCTATTTTTTTAGAAAATCTAGTGATTGCAACGATCGGTCCTAATTTTAAAACCTATCCAAAGGTGTTTGCCAAAGAGCCGTTTATCATTGGCAATCTGGCATTGGGAAGACTTGATGTAATGATGTTTATCATCTCGGCAATTTCACTGACCATACTGCTCTATATCATAGAAAGAACCAAGGTGGGAATGGCGATTAAGGCAACCGCTTATAGTCTAAGGGCAAGTTCACTCATGGGAGTGAATACAGATCACATTATCTTTATTGTATTTGGACTTGGCGGTGGCTTGGCGGGAATTGCAGGTATTTTATTTGGCATGAAGTACACTGTCTATCCTCAAATTGGATTTATTACGACAAAGGCATTTATAGCGGCAGTATTTGGAGGACTGGGCAGTCTTTCGGGAGCTGTTCTCGGAGCGATACTGCTTGGGGTCATCGAGACCATGACCGCAGGGTATTTTTCGTCTCAGTTAAGGGATCTGATTGCTTTTGCACTTTTGATTTTTATTTTGGTGGTGAGGCCTATGGGCATTATGGGCAAACAAAGTGAAGATAAGGCTTAGGGGGTTAGGATGGACTGGTATTATATAGAAGGGATACTCATTCTGTCGGGCATAAACCTCTTGGCAGTGTTGGGACTGTCCCTGCTCACAGGATTTACAGGTTTATTTTCTTTTGGCCATGCGGGATTTATGGCGATTGGTGCATATGCCACGGCGTTTTGTACGATGACATTAGGACTCAATTTCTACCTAGCCCTTATTATTGGGGGACTGACAGCAGGTGTGGCCAGCTTGATAATTGGCAAGCTCACTTTGAATCTGAAAGGCGACTATTTTATTATTGCAACGCTTGGGTTTGGAGAGGCGATAAGGCTCATACTGGACAATGTGCAGTATTTTGGAGGTGCAAGGGGGTGGCCTGGAATTGCCAATCACACGACGCTGATGAATGTTATCGTCATCAACATCATAGGGGTTGTGGTGCTAATCAATATTGTCAATTCAAAGCACGGTAGGAGTATGAAGGCAATTAGAGAGGAAGAAATGGCATCTAATATTATTGGAATTGATGTGTTTAAGTACAAGCTCAAGTCGCTTTGGATAAGCGCTATTTATGCAGGAATTTCTGGCGGACTGCTGGCACATTATATTGGATTTTTACAGCCGAAGATGTTCCAGATGGTGAAGTCAACTGAACTTACGATTATTGTCATCTTCGGTGGTCTTGGCAGTGTAACCGGTTCGGTGATTGGGGCAGTGGCCTTGACAGCTCTTCCAGAACTCCTGAGAAATGTCAAGGAATGGCGACTTGTATTTTATGGGGCAACAGTGGTACTAATCATGATTACACGACCACAGGGACTTATGGGTGGCAAGGAGTTTAGGCCGATTAGCATGGTTCGAAAACTTCTGGGTAAAAAACAGCCTGAAACGGGAGGTATAAATGAATCTGCTCGAACTTAAAAACGTGACCAAGCAATTTGGCGGACTCACTGCCGTTGGCAATTTCAATTTGCAAGTAAAGGCAAATCAAATTTATGGTTTGATTGGGCCAAATGGCGCAGGTAAAACCACTATCTTCAACTTGATTACAGGGATTTATAACATTACAGAGGGTGAAATCTTCTTTGAAGGAAAGCGAATTGATCGGTCACCCACTTTTAAAATAGCGGATGCTGGCATCACGAGGACATTTCAAAATATTCGATTGTTTAAGAACTTGACCACGTACGACAACATATTGACGGCATGTCATTTCAATACGAATTATTCGCTTGTGGACAGCGTTCTCAGGACGAAGAAGTATCGAGAGGGTGAGAAACGTCTCCATGAACAGGCCGAAGAACTCTTGACGATTTTAGGCCTTGAAGACAGGCGGGATACGATAGCCTCCAATCTTCCATATGGGTTACAACGACGTCTTGAAATTGCAAGAGCGCTGGCGCTTAGACCCAAGCTGCTGCTCTTGGATGAGCCTGCCGCAGGGATGAATCCAGAAGAGACCCTACAGCTTTTGGAATTGATTAAGTCGGTGAGAGATCAGTTCAACCTGACGATTTTGATTATTGAACATCATATGGATTTGATTATGAATTTATGTCATGAAATCACGGTTTTAAATTTTGGAAGAGAATTGGCTGCGGGTGCCCCTGAGATGATTCAGTCCAACCCCAAGGTGATAGAGGCCTATTTGGGAGAGGGGGAAACCGCATGTTGAAGATAAGGGATTTAAATGTTCACTACGGTGGGATACATGCTCTCAGAGGTGTGGATATAGATGTGGAGGCGGGACAGATTGTCTCGATTATCGGGTCGAATGGTGCAGGCAAGAGCACGCTGTTAAATGCCATTTGCGCAGTGGTTAAGAGCAGTCAGGGAACGGTTGAATTCAAGGGAAAAAGGCTTCCCAAACAGGTAAATAAAATCGTTGAACTGGGGATTTCACAAGTGCCAGAGGGAAGGTTAATCTTTGCGAATCTAACGGTAAAGGACAATCTCATGATGGGCGCTTATCTCAGAAATGACAAGGATAAAATCAAAATGGATTTGCAAAAGGTCTATGAGTTGTTCCCGAGGTTACTTGAGCGAAAAGAGCAGATGGCGGGCACACTCAGCGGTGGGGAACAGCAGATGTTGGCAATGGGCAGAGGGCTTATGTCCGACCCCGATATCATCTTGCTGGATGAACCGTCTCTGGGGCTGGCCCCGCTTCTTGTGAATACTATTTTCGAAATCATCTTAGATATTAAGAAGATGAACAAGACGATTTTGCTGGTTGAACAAAATGCTTATAAGGCACTGTCAATCGCTGATTATGGGTATGTTCTAGAGCAGGGAAAGATTTCCAAAAACGGCCCAGGTTCTAAACTGATCTTGGATTCTGCAATTCAGGAAGCCTACTTGGGAAAGAAGAAAAACAATTAGATATTGATCCTACAATCCCCGTTTGCATGGTTGTGTAGACGGGGATTTTGGCTGTGCGCCCAGCATGGGCGCAATCTTAAGGGTTAAAGTCCCAAGTCTGCCCAAGTAGTGGGAAAGACATAGCTGAACACCAAGGGTGTCCACCGTGAGGTGGAATCTGAAGGAAGGTGTAGGCAAATCTCTGGTCTGACGAACAGAAATCACATAAGGCTGTAGATAAGGATAAGGCTGCAGTACAAGTCAAAGTCCAATAACTACTCGGAGTTAACTATAGTAGATGTGGCAGATAGATGGAGAGGAAGATTGCGTTCTTACCTGGGGAGATCTCATGGACATAGCTAAATACAATACAATATTTGTGGTTATGTTTGAAACAAGATTTACCATGAGAAGTCAGCAGAGGTCATAGTACCAACGCGGTTGCAAACGTGAAGGGAAGGACTGAACTCTAGGAGATGTGAGTAAATGAAAGTAACTAATGATGGATTTAAGGACAGACAACTTCAAAATGAGGACTATCTGCAAAGGGTATCTGCGGAACAGAAAGAGAATGCAGAAGTGTCCGCCCAGCCTAAGATTGCTGAAAACAACGACATCATCACAGATTTTCAGACGGACAAACTGATGGAGCAGATTTTACAATCGAAAAACCTGAACAAGGCATATAAGAAAGTGAAATCAAACAAAGGAGCAGGCGGCATTGATGGGATGAGCGTGGATGAACTTCTAACGTTTCTCAAAGAAAACCAAGAGCAACTGATCCAAAAGTTAAAAGAGGGAAAGTATAAACCGAACCCAGTCCGAAGGGTAGAAATACCCAAAGAAACAAAAGGCGAATTTCGGAAACTGGGAGTGCCAACAGTGGTTGACCGAGTGTTTCAACAGGCAATCACACAAGTGCTTACACCTGTCTATGAGGGTTATGTATATGTGGTAGATATGGATTTAGAGAAATTCTTTGATACAGTATGTCAAAGCAAACTCATTGAAGTTCTGTCACGAATAATCAAGGATGGCAGAGTCATATCTCTCATCCACAAATATCTGAATGCAGGAGTAATCAGCAATGGGATGTTTGAAAAGACAGAAGTTGGAATGCCCCAGGGCGGACCATTAAGTCCACTGCTTAGCAATATCATGCTGAATGAACTGGACAAGGAACTTGAACGCAGAGGGCACAGATTTGTGCGCTATGCGGACGATTGCATGATTTTTTGCAAAAGCAGAAAGAGTGCAACCAGAACCTTGGAGAACATTATGCCATATATCGAGGGAAAGCTTTTTCTTAAAGTGAACCGAGAGAAAACCAAAGTGGCGCACATCAGCAAAGTGAAATATCTTGGATACAGTTTCTACAGATTCAAAGGAAAATGTAAACTGAGAGTGCACTCAAAGTCGGTAGCGAAAATGAAAGTGAGACTGAAAGAACTGACGTCCAAAAGCAACGGATGGGGAAATGAATACAGGGCTCTGAAATTAACGCAGTTCATTCGAGGATGGGTAAATTATTTTTCACTTGCTGACATGAAGCAACTACTAAGGGGTACGGATGAATGGTTGCGCCGTAGGATTAGGGCAGTATATTGGAAACAATGGAAGAAAATCAAGACGAGATACCGAATGATTCAGAAATTCGGTTTGCCTGAATGGAAAGCACTGGAATTGGCGAATTGTCGTAAGGGAATTTGGCGGTCAGCGAAAATGATGAACAGTGTACTTACAAACAAAGAAATAGCCAGACTTGGATATATGTCCATGACTGACTATTATCTGAAAATATGTGAAAACTAGAGAACCGCCGTGTACCGAACGGTACGCACGGTGGTGTGAGAGGTCGGCTAGTCAATTAATGGCTAGCCTCCTACTCGATCTATATGATAATTTGCGTTTTCTGAGAGTTAAAGCGGGTAAATATAGGAAAAGTTTGAAGGAGTGTTGGCACATGTTAAGGGCGATTTTGCAAAGAGGCTATGAACAAGAGTCGTTGGATCTTAGATATGCGTATTTTTTCGTAAGGGATCACATGTCAGATATTGTATTTGCGGTGGTAATCGTTGTGATGTGTCTGCTGTTGCTTTCGATTGTCAA
Source organism: Firmicutes bacterium UBA6806 (assembly GCA_002452745.1). Lineage (GTDB taxonomy): Bacteria > Bacillota > Clostridia > Peptostreptococcales > Acidaminobacteraceae > Fusibacter_A. The sequence continues at coordinate 27,689 of DKFC01000036.1, read as the reverse complement.
GAAGAGTCACATAAAAAATGAATAGTAAAACGCTCGACAATAGAATATACTATTTAGAGCAACCATCAGATATGCAAGTCAGCCTTGTTAGAGGGATAAGTCACATATCTGATGGTTGAAAATAATGAAGTTCAAACTCCCGGGTTATTGGGTTTTTAGATAATTCGGGTTAATTTATGTTAAAGCAGGTGTGAATATATGAAAAAGGGAAACACAGCAGCAAGTCGTCCAAAGAGCAAGCGCAATACAGGAACAAAAACAGGTGAAAGCCGTTTTAAATCAGAGGAAAACGAAAAGCCTGTATACAAATCAAAATCCTCAAAAGGGAGTTCAAGAGATGCTTCAAAGGGTAGTCCAAAGGGAAGTCCAAGAGATGCTTCAAAGGGTAGCTTGAAAGGGAGTTCAAGAGATGCTTCAATGGGTAGCCCAAAGGGAAGTTCCAAAAATACTTCAAAGGGTAGCTCAAAGGACAGTTCAAAAGGTAGCTCAAAAGTGTCTGCTTATAGTCGCAAAAGATCCGATGCCAGTCGGCGTCCTCAGTTAAATAAAGATCAAAAATCGTTGGAAACTCATTTTGTGACCAAGTGTTATGAGATGGATTACGAGGGAAAGGGAATTGTGAAAAATGGAAAAGACAGCTACTCTGTCCCCAATTTATTGATTGATGAAGTTGCAAAATTTGAAATTATTAGACGGGGGAGAAAACCGTCAGTTAAAATCGTCGAGATGATTAAGACGTCTCCAAAGAGGATCGCCCCTCTTTGCGATGTTTCAGATTCATGTGGCGGTTGTCAGCTTCAGCACTTATCTTATAAAGGCCAGCTTGAATATAAGCAAAATACTGTTGTTAAGTTGCTGGGACAGTTTGGAAAGGTCTCTCCAATTATTGGAATGAAAAATCCCGATCACTATCGGAACAAGGTGCATGCTTCTTTTTCTGCTGATACTCGCGGGAAAATTGTCTCAGGTATTTATGAAGAGGAATCTCATCGAGTGATTTCCATTAATAACTGTAAGATACAGGATGAACGGGCAAATCAGATTATCAATTCAATTCGGGAAATGATGCCCTCGTTTAAGATGAAGCCGTATGATGAAGATTCGGAGAGAGGCTTTTTAAGGCATGTTCTCATAAGGACAGGCCATAAGAGCGGCGAGGTTATGGTTGTGCTAGTGGTTGGCAGTCCAATATTTCCAGCGAGAAATCACTTTGTCAAGAAACTGATCGAACGTCATCCAGAGATTACAACAATTGTTCAAAACCTCAACAATAGACGCACAAGCATGGTATTGGGGGATCGTGAGACAGTGCTCTACGGTAAGGGCTATATAGAAGATACGCTCTGTGATACGATTTTTAGAATTTCCGCCAAGTCGTTTTATCAGATCAACTCGGTTCAGACAGAAGTTCTCTACGGCGAGGCGATTAAGATGGCTAAACTAAAGGGTGATGAAATTGTCTTAGATGCCTATAGTGGAATTGGTACGATTTCGCTTATCGTGAGCCAATCAGTTCAACATGTGACTGGTGTTGAGCTGAACCGTGATGCGGTGAGAGATGCAATTGCAAATGCCAAGAGAAACCACATCGACAATGTGCGCTTCAATCATGGTGATGCAGGTGAGTTTTTACTCGGCGTTGCAAGGGAAAAGGAACATCTGGATGTTGTGTTCATGGACCCGCCTAGAAGCGGCAGCGATGATGCCTTTTTAGAGGCGCTGAAAGTGCTTAAGCCAAATAAGATCGTCTATATTTCATGTAATCCGGTGACATTGGCAAGAGATTTGAACAAGCTGACTGGCTCAGGGTATAAAGTGAGTGGGATTCAGCCTGTGGATATGTTTCCAGGGACAATGCATGTTGAGGTAGTTTGTGAAATAGTTAGGAATAACAAGGGTTTCGAGGATTAGAAAAATGAAAGAGGGTGGTTTTTCCACCCTCTTTCCACCCTAATTTGTTTGTGGGTGGCAAAGCTTTTCAAATATATCAACGGTATTCTTTGACATGGTATCAGTTGCATGAGTGTAAGTATCCATTGTGGTTGCAAGCCTGGAATGACCAAGCCTTTCTTGAACATCTTTCATATTAGCACCATTTTCAATCAATAAGGTTGCGTGAGTATGTCTTAAAGCATGGAAGTTAAATTGAATCATCAATTCATAGTTGATAACCCTGCTGCAATATCTAATTGTTTCAGTAGTAACTAATTCCCCACTTTCTTTTGTACAAACAAATTGAATTGGATCATCAGTGGTCTTATATGGTTTAGTTCCATCAACTGAATAGATCCTGTTATTCTTATCAACATAATAATGGTTGTAGAATTTTCCAAACTTCAAACGGTTTTCCATCTGCCACTTCTTATGCTTTCTTAAAATATCAGTTAGTGTTTCACCTATTGGTATTGTACGAACAGAAGATTTTGTCTTGGTGGTTCCAAAATACCATTGTTTCTTTTCTTTCTTGATCAGGATCCTATTAATCTTTATTACCTTTTTATCAAGATCCACATCATCCCAAGTCAAAGCACAGCATTCACCAACCCTTGTTCCAGTATGGTAAGCAATTTGTAATGGTATAAAGAATGTGTTTCCCTGGGGGAACCGTTCAATGATCTGCTTAAATTCATCTTGGTTGATGACTTTTCTATTGGTTTCTTCTTTTATATTTTCATTCTTAGGTAGTTTCACATATAGCATGGGGTTTTCTTTAATGAATTTATAAGGATAAACTGCAGCCTTAAATGATCCTGACAATACAGACATAATGTTAACCAAGTAATTCTTAGAAAATCCCTGCATTACTTTTTCATTCACCAGCTGCTGAAGAACTGCTGGTGTAATTGATTTTAACTTATAGGATCCAATGGCTGGTTTGATATGATTGTCAACAATCCTGGTATAACCATCTATTGTGTTATACTTACAGTTCATTTTCACATAGTGCTTTAACCAATAATCCATATAATCAGCCACAGAAATTTCACTTGGTTCAAAGAACAATCCAGCATTTTCATATTCCTGAAGTGCTTTTCTAAGTGCAGCTTCAGCTTCCTTCTTGGTGTTTCCACCCTTTCTTTCAATTTTCTTTCTTTTGCCATCAACTTTCCCTAAATCAAAATAATAGTACCAATTGTTACCACGTTTACGAACTCCACCTGTCATAATATATCATTCCTTTCTTAGTTATGAGTATAAACACACCCATTGCAGTTCAGGTGCCTGAAATGATATAATATGATTGACATGATCGATATTATATCGGACATCTGAACCGAATAGTATCTATTTGAAAGAATCCTTGGTGTTGGCGCACCAGGGGTTCTTTTTTTTATTTACGATACTTAAAAGCATGAAATTCAGCAGATTCAACCATTGAAGCTTTATAATCTTCAAATTGTTGGTTTGTGAATACTGAAATAATTCCATGTTTAATTAAAGTGCAGCAAGGTGCATTTGGTGATTCGTCAAACTTCACAGGGTATTTACTACCATCTGGATTTTCTCCCCATTCTGTTGGGTTCATATCATTTTGAAATGTGTATCCTATGGATTCAAGATACTCAATAAATTTCAAATCATCTCTTAGTACCCTAACATCAATTCCAATAAGATCAGATGATTTGACACCCAAAGCAGAAGATATTTTGTCAATCGTATCTAAAGAAGGATTTGACTGTTCACCACTTTCAAGTTTACAGACCATGCTATAACTTACAGCACTTAGTTCTGCCAATTTCTTTTGACTTATCTTTTTAGCTTTTCTTATTCTCTTTAAATTTTCTTTCAATGGCATTTGATCACCTCTATTAAATAATACCATTGTGAATGATAAAAGTAAAGATGTAAGTTATAAAAATCCCATTATAGTATTGACTTATACATAAACTGACATTATAATGGGAATATAGACAAATTAATACCATTGATAATGGTAAATGAAAGGGTGAATATTATGAATCTAAATTTAAAGATTGCCAGGATTAAGAAAAATTTAACACAAGTCGAACTTGCAGAAAGGGTTGGGGTAACCAGCAAATATTTATCACAACTTGAAACAGGAACAGCTAAAAATCCAAGTAAGTCATTAATGGAAAAACTTGCTGAAGCTTTAGATAGTACGGTTCAAGTGCTTTTCTTTAGCGAAAATCAGAAAGGATGGTAAGTATGGATCATGTAATTGAAGGAATGAAGCCACACTTGAAGTGCTGCTGGACTGGTTCATTGAAGAACACAGAAAAGGGAACTACAAGAAGCTTTCAGACAATCCATATTATGATGAAATCAAGGCTTTGATTGATTCAATGAACATATTAAGAAAGTACCTTGGATGGGATCCAATCAGACTGAAGGATGAAGTGAACTTTTATCTATAAGAAGGGGGAATAAACATGTTTATAATTTTTAATCATGAAAAGCTGGAAGCAAGGATCAATGAAATGTATGGTGATATGGTGGCTTTTGGGAAGCTGCTTGGTATGACAAAGCAAAGGATCAATTCCAGGCTGAAAGGTGCAACTGAATTCACTGCAGCAGAAATTGAAAAGGCTGCTGATCTGCTGAAGATACCTGCTGAAGAAATTCATAAATATTTCTTTGAACCAAAAGTGATCAGACGATAAATTCAAATGAGAAAGGATTGATAAATGATGAAACAAATGATATTATTTGACGAAAATTCAGAAAATCAATTTAAAGAGATATGCGTGGAGTTGGAAAAGAAAGATCTAAGACCACATTACAAACCAAAGCACAAATTATCTACTGAAAAATCCAAGTTGGTGATCCAAAAGATGATCAATGAAGTGGATATTACTTATAAGCCAACTAATGAAGTATATAAAATGTACAAGAATGTATGTGAAAAAATGAAAATAGGGTTCATGACACAGATTGGTTTTTCTAAATATATCACCAATCACTATGATTTCATGATTGTTGACAAGAAATCAAAGGGAGTAAAATTTAGAATATTCGTTAAAAGTTCAAAGTAAGTTCAAAAGGTTCTTCATTTCAAACAAATGAAGAACCTTTTTAAAACCTTATATATCAATGGTTTCAAGGGTATAGGTTCAAGGTTCAACAATATTTTCACTTATTAATAGATGTATTATATTATATATACTTACTATTTAATAATTACTATATATAATATATAAAAAATAAGTATATATAGGGAAAAAGGTGAACCCTTGAACCTGAAACACTAAGAACCCAGTAAAATCAATGCTTTAAGTAGGTTCTTCTTTTTTTCAAAAGGTTCACCTTTTTTATGTGTCGTAATCATGTCATTTTATGTACTATTGTTGTGTGCTATAATGTATACAGTGAAATTATGAACATTCAATGTCCTTTTGATGCCCTTTTGATATGGGAAAAGATATGCTATAATTTATATAGTGAGATTTATAAAAAGAAACGCTTGGTTTGCGCCAGGTGTTTTTTTTTATATTCTAAGAAAATGGATTCTTTGGGTTTACCTCCGACCTGAAGGATCCATTTTCATTTTAGCTGAAAGGTAGGTGATAATTTGGGAAAGCTGACAGATAACCAAAAGAGATTTATTGATGAATACTTGATTGATCTAAATGCAACTAGGGCATATAAGGTAGTTTATCAAAGAGTGAAGAAGGATGAAGTTGCTGCAGCTGCAAGTGCAAGGTTGTTAAGAAATGTTAAGGTTCAGAAGTATCTTATGGAACGTCAGAAGGCACTTCAGGAAAGAACTGAAATCACACAAGATAAAGTGCTTCAGGAACTTGCAAGGATTGGATTTGCTGACATTAAGGATTATCTTTCATATAGGACTGAAAAAACTGTTATTACCACTGACAAGGACACTGGTGAACCAATAATTGATTATTCACCTATCATTGAAGTGCTGAATAGTGACCAAGTTGATGGAAAGGTGATCCAGGAAGTATCAATCAATTCAAAGGGTGTTTTCACCTTTAAGCTATATAACAAGCTTGATGCCCTTGATAAGATTGGAAAGATACTAGGACTATTTAAAGACAAGGTTGAATTATCAGGGAACATTAACAACCCATATGAAGGGTTGACCACTGAAGAACTTAAAAATCTATTAGAAAAATTATAAGAATGAAAGGATGTATTAAAATGGGAAAATTTAAGGATGCAGTTATACCAGTGATGGATAAGTATGCTGAAGAAGTGAAAGAGATTAGAAAGGTATATGATGATGCCATAAATAAGACAAATAGGCATTCAGGTTATACACAACAATATAAGTTGGATGTGATCAGTGAACTTAAACAGGAATTGACATCCACTTTAAGACTTCTTGATGAAAAGTATAATAACAAGCTGCAGGAAATCATTCAGACTGAAAAACCTTCTATTGTTGGTGATCCAAAAGAAAAACCTGCAGATTATCAAGTTCAGATTTCAAATGCGTTGAAGTTTATTGAAATGGCTGGAAAAAACCTTTCAGATGATCAGGCTTATGAAATTCTGAAGCCTTTTAAGGGTGATCATGAAACTATGGCAATATTTAAGAATGCAATTGTTGGGGTTGCAGGAAGCCTTGAAAATCGGTTTGAAAATACTTTTAAGGACACAAACAATTATATGAAGATGATGGATCAATTGAAAGACGTTGAAGGAAACGCTGGAAAGATACTGAACGGATTTGATAATTCCTACCAAGGAAGATTGAAGGTTCATTTATTTAAAGATTCAGTGGATTCCATTGATCAGATTTCAGAAAGTATGAATGGTGAAGAAGAATAATAATATAGCTGCATTGGTGCTTAGATTGACTTTGCATTAGTGCAGCTTTTCAATTTAAGGGGGTGAATGAAGTTTGACCAATGAAGAACTTGTAATCCAATATCAGAATGGTTGCGTTGAAGCACTTGATCAATTATATGATCAAACTAAAGGATTGGTCAAATTCTTTGCCAATAAATACGTGAAATCGGCTGGAACAATATTATCGTTTGAAGATTTAGAACAAATCGCATGGATTAAGTTGATTGAAGTGGCTAAATCATATTCACCAAATGATGATCCTGATGGTAAGTCTGAATTTGCATCATATGTTGGAAAGGCAATTAATTATGCTATGATCAATGCTACTTATTTATCACATAATAGAACCCATAAACGTCATGATCGTGGTGAATATGTGAATGTTAATAGTATGAGTGAAGTGATACCTGGAACAGATAGCGTTACATATGGTGAAAGTATTGCTGATGAAACATCCGATTTTTTACACCCTGACAATCCTTATTTAAAGATTGAAGAAGAACTTTATTTGGAAGAATTAAGGGATGATTTATTTTCATTACTTGATCAGGTATTGGATAATGACTTCAGTGCAACTTTAATTGTTGAATATTATGGACTTAATTGTGATCCAATAAACCAATATGAATTAGCAGACAAATATAATGTGGGAAAATCACGAATACAGCATCTAATCAGTGAAGGGATCAGGACGATAAGAAGAAGTGATGAAGGTAGATCCTTCATGCGTAAATATCAGGTTGAGTATACTGAAATGGTTATTCAGAAAAAAGAATCATTTAATGAATTCCAATCACCTGATAAGTTGATCATGAAGATGGAAATTATTGATGATCTTCTAGACAACATTATGTCAAAATGTGGGGTGTCAGAAGAATGAATGAATACATTGAATTAAAAAGAAGAATCAGTGAAATGACAACTGATCTCACTGAAAAACTAAGTGAGTTGAAATATCAAAAGGACTTTTCTGATATTGAAACACAAAAGAAAGTCATGGAGTGTAAAAAGCAGAAAGAAGAAATAGATAGATTGATACTTGAAAAAGAATCAGTTGAAGGAATTATTTATTCCATACCAAATGAAAAGTATTCAAGGGTATTGGAGCTTAAATACATCAAGGATAAGATATGGTCAGATGTGGCATATGAAATGGATTGCAGCTATCAAACAGCCTTTAACCTTCAGAAAAAAGCATTGGAACAATATGAAACATTAAAAGCTTTAGGGTGTAGAAAGAAGATTGATGTTGAATTGATTAAGAACTATTTATGGTCAGCTAAATTTTCAGAACTTCAAGACATTCAACCAGTTATTCTGAATCATCCTATTACTGCAGGATATGGTGTTATGTTTGATTATGGACTTATTGTGTTGAATAAAGACAATAGTGATTATGAGTTAATGAAGAAGATCTTTGTTTATCATATGAGAACATCAACTGTAAAACTTCTTGAAATGAAGAAGATCAGAAGTAAAAGGGTAAAGAAAAATCGTTATCAGGTGCTGTCATTGGATATGATAGACGTTGAACTTAAAAGAAGGGGGTTATATCAATCAACAGGTGGTGTTTTAAGTGCATAAGGGAAAATTGAAGTTATTAACCAAGATAGAACTTGCAAGACGTGAGTTCTTTTTTTATTGCAATCTTAAAGCACCTGATTTTTATAAACCTGATAGAACCTTCCTGGTGGATCTATGCAGCGAACTTCAAGCCTTTTATGAAGATCCTGAATCTGAAGTGTTAGTGGTGAATGAACCACCAAGACATGGGAAGTCAAGAACAGCTGGATTATTCGTTGAATGGGTACTTGGTAAGAAGAAAACTGAAAAGATCATGACTGGATCCTATAATGAAACCCTTTCAACTATGTTTTCAAAGAGTGTAAGAAACAACATCCAGGAAATCAAAGTGGATGAAATGAAACCTGTTTACATTGATGTTTTTCCTGAAGTCAGGATCAAACAAGGTGATGGTGCCATGAATCTTTGGTCACTGGAAGGTGGATATAATAATTATCTTGCTACATCACCAACAGGAACTGCAACAGGCTTTGGTGCCACGTTACTGATCATTGATGACCTGATCAAGAATGCAATGGAAGCTATGAATGAAGAAGTGCTGCAGAAGCATTGGGATTGGTTCACAAACACTATGCTTTCCAGGCTTGAAGAAGGTGGAAAGATTATTTTAATCATGACACGTTGGCATTCAAGGGATCTTGCAGGTAGAGTGATTGAAGAACTTCCAAAGCTTGGATTTAAAGTTAGACATGTTACAAAGAAAGCACTTCAGGATGATGGATCCATGCTTTGTGATGAAATCCTTTCAAGAAGATCCTACAATGCAAAGATCAAAGCAATGGGATTGGATATTGCTTCAGCTAACTATCAGCAGGAACCAATTGACATCAAGGGTAAGCTTTACACCAGCTTTAAGACTTACAAGAAGCTTCCAATGGATGAACATGGCAATCTTCTATTCAGTGAAATCAGGAACTACACTGACACAGCTGATCAAGGGAATGATTACCTTTGTTCAATTGATTATGGTGTTTACCAGGGTGAAGCTTATGTCCTTAATGTACTTTATACCAAGGAAGCAATGGAAGTTACTGAAGAAGCCACTGCAAAGATGCTTCATGAAGATGGTGTCAATAATGCAGACATTGAATCCAATAATGGTGGACGTGGTTTTGCAAGACAAGTTGAACGGATCCTGAAGCAGAAGTTCAAAAGCAACAAAGTTCAGATCAATCCTTTTCATCAGTCCAAGAATAAGAAAGCAAGGATCCTTTCCAATGCTACTTGGGTGATGAATCACATATATATGCCAATCAATTGGGCAGATCGTTTCCCTGAATATCATGCAGCAATGACAAAGTATCAGAAAGAAGGAAAGAACCTTCATGATGATGCACCTGATGCAACAACAGGTATTGCTGAAAAGATAGGACAAGGAAGCACATTCAGTTTTGACTAAATAATAAAGGAGTGTATCAACATGATAAATATTTCAAGTGAAATGTCTAAAATCAAGGATATTATTACAAGAGCAGCAAGCAAAAGGATGACTGAAAAGCAATTTATTGAAGTTGAAATTAAGAAATGGGAAAGTTCAATTAATCGAAAGAACATGATCACTGGTGAAAAGTATTACAAGGGTGAACATGATATTTTGCAACGTCAAAGAACAATGGTTGGACAAGATGGGTTGCTGCAGGTTGTTTATAATCTTCCAAACAACAAGATTGTTGATAACCAGTATGCAAAGATGGTGGATCAGAAAAAGAACTATCTTCTAAGTCAGGCACTTACATTTGACACTGAAAACAAGAATTATGAAGCTGCATTGAAGAAGGTATTAAACAAAAGATTCCAAAGAACCTTGAAGAACTTGGGTGAAGATTCCTTGAATGGTGGTATTGGATGGTTACATCCCTATTACAATGATCTTGGGGAATTTTCTTTTAAGAGATTTCAACCTTATGAAATCCTTCCATTTTGGAAAGATGCTGAACATACAGAACTTGATTTTGCAGTCAGACTGTATGAAGTTGAAGCTTATGAGGGTGCAAAGGAAAAGACCATTAAAAAGGTTGAAGTATATACCCTTAATGGTATAGATAGATACGTTTTAGAAGGTAATACGTTAATTCCCGATATTGAAAATCCTTCAAGTAATTATTTCAGTTTTACAGATGGTGAAGGTGAAGTGGTGGAATTAAATTGGGAACGGATCCCACTGATTCCATTCAAGTATAATGCAAAGGAAATCCCACTGATCACCAGGGTGAAGTCATTGCAGGATGGAATCAACATCATGCTTTCTGACTTTGAAAACAACATGCAGGAAGATGCAAGGAACACAATCCTGGTTATTGAAAACTATGATGGTGCAAACCTGGCAGAGTTCAGACACAACCTTGCAACCTATGGTGCAGTTAAGGTCAAAAGCATTGATGGTGCAAAGGGTGGTGTGAAAACACTGACTGTTGAAGTTAATGCTGAAAACTACAAAGCCATTGTTGAGATCTTCAAGAAAGCCTTGATTGAAAATGCAAGGGGATATGATGCCAAAGATGAAAGGATGTCAGGAACACCAAATCAGATGAACATTCAATCCATGTACAATGACATTGATTTGGATGCCAATGAAATGGAAACTGAATACCAGGCATCTTTTGAAGAACTGCTTTGGTTCGTGAACACACATTTAAATTTGAGTGGAATAGGTAACTTCTTTAATGAATCGGTAGAAGTAATATTCAACAGGGATATGATGATGAATGAATCAACTGTCATTGATAATCTAGCCAAATCAGTGGGGATTCTATCTAGTGAAACAATTATTTCACAACATCCTTGGATCACTGATGTTGAAAAAGAACTTCAAAGGATTAAGGGTGAAAAAGAAGAAGCAATGGCTGATTATCAAGGTGCCTTCAATCCAATAAATGCAGGTGATGATAATGCCCAAGAATAATGGATATTGGCAGCGCAGGATGGAACTTCTTGAAGAAATGCAGATCAAGAAAGGTGAAAACTACCTGAAGGATCTTGATGATCAATACAGGAAAGCATCCAGGGAAATTGAAAGTCAGATTTCTGTTTGGTACAGAAGGTTTGCTGCTAATAATAAAATCACCATGACTGAAGCAAGAAGGCTTCTGACAACCAGTGAATTGAAAGAATTCCAGTGGGATGTAAATGAATACATCAAATATGGGAAAGAAAATGCTTTCAATCAACGGTGGATGCAAGAACTTGAAAATGCTTCAGCAAGGGTTCATATTTCCAGGCTGGAAGCTTTAAAGGTGCAACTGCAACAACAGGTTGAAGTGCTTTATGGGAACCAGGTTGATGGTATTGATGATCTGTTGCGTGGGATTTACAAAGATGGATATTATCACACTGCTTTTGAGATCCAAAAGGGTTTCAATATTGGTTGGGATCTTCATTCAATCAATGACAAGCAGCTTGATAAGATCCTAAGTAAACCCTGGACAATGGATGGTAAGACCTTCAGTGACAGATTATGGACAAACAAACAAGCATTGATTGGAAACCTTCAAACACATTTAACACAGTCAGTCATTACAGGTAAAGCACCTGATGAAGTAATAAAAAGATTATCAGCACAATTTGGAACTGATAGGAACAAAGCAGGTAGGCTTGTAATGACTGAATCTGCTGCTTTTGCTTCTGCTGCACAGAAAGATGCTTTTAATGATCTTGATGTGGAACGGTTTGAAATCGTGGCAACACTGGACAATAACACTTCTGAAGTGTGTAAAGACTTGGATGGGCATGTATTTGACATGAAAAGCTATGAAGTGGGTGTAACAGCACCACCATTCCATCCCTGGTGTAGAACAGTCACAGCACCTTATTTTGATGATGAATTCAGTCTTGGTGAACGTGCTGCAAGAGGTGCTGACGGAAAGACTTATTATGTACCTTCCAACATGAAATATAATGACTGGTTTGAAAAATTTGTGAATGGTGGTGATAAGAGTGAATAAGAACATTGAAGTAATCAACAAGGATCTGATGGCAGTTAAATTTTCATTACTTCCACTGATCAAAGAAATTGACTATACACCTGATGAAGAAATACCAGCGTTTGAAGAATTTGGACGTGTCACAGGTGATGGAATTTTACTTCTAAACAAGGACTATCCAGCTTTTAGAATCTTCAAAGACTGGATGCCAAGGCTTATGAAAAAGAAAGACAAGCAACTTAAAAGAGAAATTAAAGCATCTGAAGCATTAAAGAATAAAACTAATTGGCAGGTTGCCTATTCAGCAATGCTTCAGGTAGAACTTGAAAGAAGATCAAAGAAAAGGGGGTGATAAATAATGGCTACTATTAGAACAGCTATACAAATTCAAGATGGTATGTCACCAGCTATTAAGTCCATGAATAAAGCCTTGAATATGACCATCAGCAGCTTTGAAGCACTTCAGAATGTATCAGGAAGGGCAGTTGATACATCATCCATCCAGGCAGCAAGATCAGAGTTAAACAGGGCAGAAATGGCAATGAACAGCTTTGAACAAGAAATAAGAGAAACCAACGCTGCACAGCAAGAGTTCAATAATTCAGTTTCAACTTCATCAGGTATGCTTGGTAAACTCAAAAACCTTGCAATTGGTTTTGGTGCAGCATTCAGTGCAAAGAAGATTATTGAACTATCTGACAGCATGACACAAACAACAGCAAGGCTGGATCTGATGAATGATGGACTTCAAACCACTGCAGAACTTCAAGACATGATCTTACAGTCAGCAAACAGATCCAGGGCTGCATATAGGGGGACTGCAGATATAGTTGCCAAGTTAGGGCAAAGGGCAGGGGATGCTTTCAGTTCTAATGAAGAAACCATTGCTTTTGCTGAAGCCTTGAATAAATCGTTTGTCATTGCAGGTGCAAGCCAACAGGAAATGGCTTCTGCAAGCTTACAGTTGACACAAGCACTTGGTTCAGGTGTCTTACGTGGTGAAGAACTCAATGCGGTGTTTGAATCAGCACCAAACGTTATTAAGACCATTGCAGATTACATGGATGTTCCAATTGGACAGATCAGAAACATGGCTTCAGAAGGCATGATCACTGCTGATATTGTTAAAAATGCAATGCTAAGTGCAAGCAGTGATATTGATTCAACCTTCAAAGAAATGCCAATGACCTTTAGTCAAATAGGAACATTGATCAGCAATAACCTGATCCAAACCTTGGAACCTGCAATTCAATTGATTGGTAGGGGTGCAGCTTGGATTGGTGAAAACCTTGATTTAGTAATTCCAGTTGTTTATGGTTTAGCTGGTGCTGCTGCCACTTATGCTGCAGTGTTGGGTGTTCAAGCAGCTGCTGCATGGTATGCTAAGGTTGCACAGGACGGACTGAATATGTCATTACTTGCTAACCCTGCATTATGGATTGCACTGGCAATTGGTGTGCTTATTGGAATGATCTATAAGTGGGTTCAATCCGTTGGTGGTTTGGAAGTAGCCTGGAAGATTGCAATGAATGGGATCCTGACTGGTTGGGATTGGGTGAAGATAGGATTTTTCACAGGTGTTTATTGGATCCTGGATCTTTGGGATAAGATGAAGCTTGGAATGATGACAGCTGGTGTTGGCATCACAAACTTCATGGGTGACATGAAAGCAAGTGTGCTGATGATCCTGCAGAACATGGTCAATGGTGCCATAGACATCATCAATGGCTTCATAGACACGTTGAATAAGATCCCTGGTGTTTCTATCGACACCATCAACAATGTTACTTTTGGAACCAATGCACAGCTTCAGAATGAAGCAGAAAAGACTGCAAGGGAAGCTGCACTGGATGCTTACAGAAGTGAAATTGAATCAGGCATGGCTGATCGTGATGCAAAGCTGATCCAAATGCAGGATGATGCAAGGACAGCAACTGCAGCAAGACAAGCTGAAATTGATATTGCAAAAGCTGAAGCACTTGCAAAACAAAGTGATCCAGGTGGATTTGCTTTTGATGACATGGCTTATAATATGGCTGACACAGCTTCAAATACATCAAAGATGGCAAATTCAATGGATGCAAGTGAAGAAGAATTGAAATATTTGCGTGAAATGGCTGAACAGGAAGCTATTAATAGATTTACAACAGCAGAAATCAAAGTTGAAATGGGTGGAATTACTAACCAGGTAAGCAGTGAAACAGATCTTGATGGAATGGTCACATACCTGGAAGATAAACTTTATGAAACTATGGTTGTTGCAAGTGAAGGTATCCACGATTAAATTATTAGAACCCTTGGTTAAGTCCAGGGGTTCTTTTTTTATTTGTAGACTATGCTATAATTAAAACAAGGGTTCAGAAAGCCTTTCTAAGACGTTTTGAAGTCATGGGTATAGATTTATATAGGCAAATCCAAAGGAAGCGAATTTGGACAAGCTGGAAGGGCAGGTGGAAGCATTATGTCACAACCAAGACCAAGCTTCTTTGATTCACCATATTTTGTTGAGGAATATGGGAATTGGCATCTGAAAGATGATGCACCTGAAGAATTGAAGAAGGAATTTGAACTATACATGAAAGAATCAGTTTTAGTGATTGAAGGTGAAGAAGATGAAAATTGAAATGAATGTTGATGAAAAGCAACTTAGTGATCTTATAATAAATCAACTGAAGAAGCAAAGTCTTATTGGTTCAGATCAGAATATAACAGTAATCTATAATGCTGAATCAAAGGATGTGCTTTATACAGTGACGGAAGTGGCTGAATTGATTAAATCCAATCAATCCTATGTTTATGATCTAATCAAGGCAGGGTTGCTTCCAGCGCTGAAGCTTGGATCAATGAAAGTCACCAGGAAGGATCTAATGACATTCCTGGATAAATTCAAAGGACATGATCTTACTGATCCATATAAAATAAAGCTTATTGATGAATTGAAAAGTGATAATAAATGATTTTAGGGTGGCAATTCCACCCTATTTCCACCCAAGCAGACGTTCATTAATAAAATCAGAAATAACATAAAATAAAAATAAGTAAAACAGTTTCCGAAAAGTGCTGATTCTATAAGGGTTTTAAGTAACCTATAATAAAGGTAAGTAAAGAAAAATAAAAGTGTTTTGATAGGTACCGACATACAATGCATGTGGAGACTATAGTAGCACTATACAAAAAAGATTAATCATATTTGCCCATATACCGCTGAAAACAAAGCTTTTCATGTTTAAGACGGATATTGCAAATTATCGCAATAAAGAACTGAAAGATGAAATCATCGTGAGGCTTGGGTTTTGGATGTGAAATGTAGGGATATATAAAATTAAAATTGTAAGAAGACTAGTTTTGAACAATATTAGATGCTTTATCATATCAAACCAACTATGTACAGTTGTAAAAAAATACAGCTGTACATAGTTGGTTTTTTTGTGTTAAGATGTATTAGTGGAGGTGGATAAATTATGAGTACTACAATTGAGTATGGTTATTTTGAAATTGTATTAGAAGAATATTTAAAAAAGAGAAATATCAGTAAAAATACAATTGCTGAAAAGGCTAATCTTCAAAGAACACAATTGAATTCATATTGCAAAAACAAAATTAAACGTCCGGATTTTGATGTTCTCGCACGAATATGTTTTGCGTTAAATTGTGAGTTATCGGATATTATTCGGTATGTCAAACCAATAAATAGTTTAGGAGAGAATGAAGATGGCAGAAAATAAAGTAATTGTTATTCCAGAAGGAAAAGTATGTGATTATGTTGATGGAAAATTTCGTAATGATACTCCAGAAGAGTATGTTCGTCAAACGATAGAAAAACGACTGGTAAATGAGCATAAATATTTTCCTGATCAGATTAAAATTGAATATACATTACAATTAGGATCCCGGAAACCAAGAGCAGATATAGTTATATTCGATAAAGATTGTAATGATAAAACTCAAGAAAATATTAAGATTATTATTGAGTGTAAAAAGGAATCTGTTGATGCACGTAATGCAAAAGAAGGAGTGGAACAACTAAAATCCTATATGTCAGCCTGTTCTAATTGTGAATGGGGTATGTGGACAAATGGTAAGCAAAAAGAAGTGTTTAGAAAAGTTAGGAATGAAAAAGATCAAATAGAATTTATGGACTACAATGACATACCATCCGCTGATGGAAATCTTGATGACATAAACAGACCTAAGCGGACTTCGCTTAAAAATGCTTATGATGATAACTTACTTTTTGTCTTTAAAACTTGTCACAACCATATTCACGTTAATGACGGATTACAAAAACAACCTGCTTTTTTTGAATTGCTTAAGGTAATATTTTGTAAAATTGAAGATGAACGAAATATTCCAAAGCCTCTTGATTTTTATACTACATCTGAAGAACGTTCAAATACTGATGGTCAGCTTACTGTAAAGAAAAGAATCTCTAAAATATTTGAACGTGTGAAGCTTAAACAAGGTAAAATTTTTGACTCAAATGATGAAATAAAGTTGTCTCCACGTAGCTTGGCATATATTGTAAGTGAATTACAAAAATATAGCTTGTTAAATACAAATATAGACATTAAGGGGAAAGCTTACGAAGAAATTGTAGGATCGAATCTACGCGGCGATCGTGGTGAATTTTTTACTCCAAGAAATGTAATGAAAATGGTCGTGGAAATGATTAATCCTAAAACCGATGAAAAAGTATTGGACAGCTCATGTGGCACAGGTGGTTTTTTAGTAACGGCTATGACTCATGTTATTAAGCAACTGGAAAAAGATTTCTCTAATGATATATGCTTGCCTAAAGAACAGTGGGATAGCGATTGTATTAGAGCTTTTCAAAATAGGATATCCGAAATGGCATCTCACTGTTACTTTGGTTTTGATATTAATCCTGATCTTGTTAAAGCAACTAAAATGAACATGGTAATGAATAATGATGGTAGCGGTAATATTCTTCAGACAAATTCTTTGCTTCCACCACATGAATGGACGAATGATTTCAGATCAAAATTAGCTGAAGCTTTAAATGTAAAAAAAGAGGCTATTCGTAATTATAAGACTCTAGAATTTTTTGATGTGATTATAACTAACCCTCCTTTTGGTAGCAAAATACCAATTAAAGATAAGGCTATCCTAGAACAATTTGAATTAGCTCATATATGGGAAAACAATAAAAAAATAGGAACATGGAAGAAAACCTCAAGATTACAAACATCAGTACCGCCAGAAATTATCTTTATTGAGAGGTGTGTACAATTGTTAAAGCCAGGTGGAAGGCTAGGAATAGTTTTACCTGACTCAATATTAGGGTCACCCGGTTTGGGTTATATAAGGGAATGGCTTATTATTAATACAAGAATAATTGGGAGTATTGATCTTCACGTAGATACATTTCAGCCCAAAAATGGCACCCAAACATCAGTGCTTATTTTACAGAAGAAAACTTCTGAACAGAAGGACAAGGAAATCAAAAGCGGAAATATGGCTGATTATAATATTTTCATGGCAATGGTTGAGAAAGTAGGTCATGATAGAAGAGGGACGCCAATATTTAAAAGAGATACTGAGGGAAATGAAATTCTTGTTCCTGATACCAATAATATTCTTGTATTAGGTGAAACAAGTGAGGGGGATAGAACTGTATCCCAACAGCAAAAAGTAAAGGTAATAGATGACCAAACTCCTGATGTACCTGCAATATTTTATAAATGGAAAACGCAGGAGGGGATAGCATGGTAGGAAGCAATGCGGAATTAATAAGAAATTTTGAAAAAACTATAAACAACGCAGAAGTGAAGGAATCTCCTTTGAACTGGTGTTCAGTTACTCTTTCGGAAGTACTTAAACGAGATAAACGTTTAGAAGCAAGTGTTTTTGATGTTGAAGCCAAAAAGGCTAGAGATTTAATAATACATGGAAGGTATAATTATGTGCCTCTGCTTGGTGAAAATGGATTAATTCAGACTGCGAGTTATCCTGGTAGATTTAAGCGTATTTATTGTGATCGAATAAACGGTGAACCATTTTACTTACCATCACAAATGACTGATATTTATCCGAAACCGGATAAGTACATATCGTCATTAACTAAATGTAACATTGATGATTTAAGGCTTAAAGAGAACACTCTACTGTTAACACGTTCTGGAACCATAGGTAATATGTCATTAGTGTCAAGAACAATATTGAACAAAGTTTTTTCAGATGATGTTATTCGTGTAACATTTAAGAATATTGAAGATTTGGGTTATACTTATGCTTTTTTAAAATCAAAAGTAGGAAATATAGTATTAAAGACTAATGGATATGGATCTGTAATTACACATTTAGAGCCAGAACATTTAGCTGAAACACCTATTCCTAATCCACCTCAAATGTTAAAAATGAAAGTTCATGAAAATGTGATGGAATCATTTAAGTTGAGAGATGAATCAAATGCTCTCATTGATATGGCAACAGATTTACTTATAAATGAACTCAATTTACCTAGTATTGAAGAATTTGAACTTGATTTGATAGATGAATCAAAAAAAATTCAATCTTTTAATGTTAAGTTAAGTGAGATGAGTTGCCGCTTGGATGCTTCGTATCATGTACCAATAGTAGATGCTATAGTTAAACACTTAACTAAGAATGCAGAGGAAATAACAACAATTGGTGACAGCAAGATTAGTAAAGATGTTGTTTTGCCTGGTAGATTTAAACGTGTGTATGTTGATGAAGAATATGGAGTAAAGTTTATCGGTGGAAAAGAAGTATCTCAATTAGATCCATCATCAGAAAAATATTTATCTAGGATAGCACATAAAAAACAACTTGAAGGTGCTCTAGGTATAAAGCCGTATTCAATTTTAACTCCTGCGAGAGGTTCTTTAGGTAATGTAACTTTACCAAGTGAACATTTTTATAGCTGGGCAATTAGTGATAATATGATGCAAATATTATCAAATAAAGAGTTTTGTGGATATGTTTATATTTTTTTGAATAGTGAGTACGGAAAGGCACTAATACAAAGATTTACTTATGGTGGAGTTGTTGATGCATTAGAGCCGTTTCATATAAAAGAAGTTCAACTTCCACTACTGCGGAACAAGGATGTTCAAAAACAAATCAATGATCTTGCGCTTGAAGCAAATAGTAAACGTTATGAAGCTTATAAATTGGAGCAGCAGGCATTAAAAATAATTGATAACGAAGTTATCTGCTCAAAGTAAAGGAGAAGAAGATGTCTAATTATAAAGATTGGATAAAAAATATAGATATAGATATTGACTATTTTTCCGCCTTTATGAAAGCTTGGATAGCTTTTAATTCTTGGTATCGATATGAATTTGGAAGTGGTTCTGATAAGTCAATTATTGAAAAAATTAAGGATTCTAATAATCGCTTTAGAACACATATGACGAATCTATTAGCATCACAAGAAGCGGAAGGTATAAGATTTAAAGATAATCTTTCAAATTTACATGCAGCACTTTGCAATGCTGCTTGTACGACTCAAGAGTATGGAGGAGTCAAGAAACAAATATCTTTTTCCGAAATTGCAATAAAAAATACGAATCAGAAATCTGAACACACATATGGACAATTTGTTTATAAAACTTTCCGTTCTAACGCAAAGTTTAAAACAGAGATAAAGCATAAGGATAATGGAAGTATTCGTTTTCAGTTTGAGCAAGATGGATATGATGAAGAGGAATTATTCCAGCAAACTGATTATAAAAAATTAACTCTAACTCAAAAAAATCAATGTGAAATTTGTTATGAAGAATTATCACCATATTTGATTGAGAGTATTATATTTTTGGGAGATATTTCAGAAGGAGAAGAACATTATACAAAAATTGGCGCTTATAATTTTGTAAATGACAATGAAAAAATTGGGAAATCTATTGTTGAAGTTCTTTATTTATTGCGTTGTTCTCTGGCTCATGGAGATGTCGCTCCAGATGAATGCTCAAACAATGTTTATCGATATGCCTATAATATTTTATCAATGGCATTGAAAAAACTGTTATAAACCGTAGTTGTCAAATATTTGTAGTAAGATAACGGAGAATAAAAATAAAATAATTTCGGCACCCCCCTATCTATTTTCGGCTTATAGATAGGGGGATTTTTTTGTGTTTTTTTTCGTACACCCCCTATGATTTTTCGGCTTAATAGTGAGGGGCAAAATAATCTTGAAAAATTTTCGCCCACCCCTCGTGTTTTTTCGGCTAATAAGTGAGGGGCAAAAATTAAAATGAAAAAAATGTATAGACCAGACCCCTCGAAAAATCGGCTTATAAGTATAGGGACAAAAAGGAGGTAAACAAATTGGAACATGAAAATGAACTGAAACTCATCAACATGAGTGATGTTGATGTAACAGAAGTGAAATGGTTATGGAAGCCTTATATTCCCATTGGGAAAATCACTATTATTCAAGGTGATCCAGGAGAGGGTAAGACGACCATGATTTTGGCAATTGCATCAGCAATGACGACTGGTGCTATATTGCCTTTAAGTGAGGAGGCGCTAGAATGTAGCAAAGTTATTTATCAGACAGCAGAAGATGGCTTAAGTGACACCATTAAACCAAGATTATTAGCAGCAGGTGCTGATTGTAGCAAAGTAATCGTTATTGATGAAAGTCAAAAGGAGCTGACCTTATCAGACAAGAGGATTGAAAAAGCCATTATAGAGACGAGTGCTCAGCTACTCATTATTGATCCCTTACAGGCTTATTTAGGTTCTGGTGTAGATATGCATAGGGCAAATGAAATCAGACCCATTTTCAAAAATCTTTCTAGTGTTGCAGAGAGGACAGGCTGTGCAATTGTCATTATTGGTCATATGAATAAGGCTGGAGGTACCAAAGGGCTTTATCGTGGACTGGGTTCTATTGATATTACAGCTGCCGCTAGGAGTGTTCTCTTAGTAGGGCGTGTAAGAGCTGACCCATCTATTCGTGTAATGGCTCAGATCAAATCAAGCTTAGCACCTGAAGGCAAGAAAATTGCCTTTAAGCTGGATGAAGAAAATGGTTTTGCGTGGATAGGAGAATATGACATTGAGTTAGATGAATTACTTGGTGCTAGTTCAACGGAAAGTGTTCTAAAGCGAGCTGAAAAGCTGATTAGAGAAGTGCTTGATGATGGTGCAAAAGCCAGTGATTATGTTGTAGAAAAGGCAAAAGAAAAGCAGATATCTCAAAGAACGCTGAAAACAGCTAAAAAGAATCTTGAAGTGAAATCTATTAAAACAAAGGAAGGTTGGAAATGGCAGTTATAAAATCAAGAGTGCAAGGGGGCAATGCTTATAACCTTTGCACGCTTGCACCCTTGAAAGAAAGGTGAAGAAATGTTAGGAAAATTATTTGGTGTAGAAGAAGTAAAAGCAGAATTACAAGAAGCTAGGGATGAAATCCAAGTACTTGAACATAAGCTTCAAATAAAGGAAAAGTCCATAGAACAACTTGAAGATGCCGTGAGGATATTGGAAGAGAATATTAAATCATTGCTTGATGAAAATGACCAATTAAAGGCATGTCCAGATCATTTTGGACGATCATCAAGAGCATCTGGTGAACATATGAGACTTCTTAAAATGTATCAGTATAATCAATTATCCTATCAGGAAATTGCAGATAAAATGACGGAATACACCGGTGAAAAGTGGTCCAAAAGCACGGTTCACTATTTGCTAACGAAGTTATAAAGCTTTTGTCTTCAATACCCCTGAATAAATCCGAAAGCGTCTAGTTTGTTACTGGACAGTAGGAAAAGGCTGAGGATTTATTTACCCTGTTTTAACAGGGGCAAGCTTCCACTTTGTACAGCCAAAGTGTTTAAAAGTGGGCAAGCCCACACCCATTTACAGGAGGAACATTATGAGACAGCGAAACAAGCAAATCAATATACGCGTAACTGAAAAAGATAGAACAAAAATTATAAAGTTAGCAGCTAGGAGTAGATGTAAATCATTAACGGATTATATCCTAAATAAAGCCATAAACAAAGAAATAATCCAATATGATTTGTATGAAATAAATGCAAGGCTATCAAAGATTGGGGGTGAGTTAAATCATTTGGTGATGTTATGTCATCAAGAAAGAATTAAATTGGTGAATCTGACAAAATACACCAAAGAACTAGAAGAGCTGCAGGAGGCTCTTAAGAATATAGAATAATATGAAAAGAAGATCAAGCAGGAGGGTCAGATGGAAAACTTAATGAAGTTTACAATACAGTTAGCCATGCTTTCCAGCCTGCTTGATGAAAAGATGATTTCAGAAAAAGAGTTCATCAAGATCAAAGCTGAGTTGGAAAGAAAATACAAAATAAAACGAGGTTTATGTGGTTAAGTTGTAACCACTGTGGTAAAATTAAATTAACAATTAGGAACATAGATGAACTATCCGGATTTTACCGGATAGTTCACTTTAAAAAAGTCAGACAGTGTCTGACGAATTGATTAATAAATTACGGAAATGGGGGATAATGTGGAAAACAAAACAGACATTCTTATTTACCAATTGGAAGACGGAAAAACCAAAGTTGATGTAAGACTTGAAAATGAAACCGTATGGATGACACAAAAGGCGATTGCAGAACTTTATCAAACAACGCCTCAAAATATAACACTTCACATAAAAAATATTTATGAAGAAGGTGAATTAGAGGAAAATTCAACTTGTAAGAATTACTTACAAGTTCAAACCGAAGGAAATAGAAGGGTTCAGAGAAATTCACGCCACTATAACCTTGAAATGATTATTGCCGTTGGCTATCGTGTACGTTCTAGCAGAGGTACACAATTCAGACGATGGGCGACAGAACGATTAAATGAATACTTAGTCAAAGGCTTTACCATGGATGATGAGCGTCTTAAAGGTATGCGTAACATCGGTGATGACTATTTTGATGAACTTTTAGAGCGTATTCGTGATATTAGAGCTTCAGAAAAAAGATTTTATAAGAAAATCACAGATATTTATGCCTTATCTATAGATTATGACGGAAAATCAGAAGAAGCTAAAAAGTTCTTTGCAACGGTGCAAAACAAGCTTCATTTTGCTATTCATGGTCATACAGCTGCAGAACTTATTGAACAAAGAGCTGATGCTTCAATAGATAATATGGGACTTACCACTTGGAAAGGTGACAAGGTACGCAAAGGGGATATTACCGTTGCCAAGAATTATTTGACCGAAAAAGAGATAAAATCTCTTAACCGTATTGTAACCATGTATCTCGATTATGCAGAAGATCAGGCAGAAAGACGTAATCCTATGCATATGAAGGATTGGGAAGTAAAGCTTAATGCCTTTCTAAAATTTAATGAGCGTGACATTCTTACTGGTGCAGGTTCTATTTCGCATGAAGTAGCCAAGGAACTTGCTGAAAAAGAATATGAGAAGTTTAATCAAAAACGATTAACTACAGCTGAAAAAGATGATTTTGATGTGTATTTAGAAGAACATGAGTGGACACATAAGAAGTAACCTTGTTATAGGTTCAGTGAAGGAAGTGATGAATTGAAAGAAGTAGAAGTTATAAAACCTAAAAAGAATAAATTTGACCGAGCGTCAGGCAAAGAGCTCTCCAAAATACGAGTAGCCCCTTATTGCAGAGTGAGTACCGATTCGGCTGAACAGATGGCAAGTTATGATTCTCAAGTGGCTTATTATGAGCAGAAAATCAAAGAAAACCCTAATTGGGAACTAGCAAAGATATACTCTGATGCCGGTATTAGTGGGACTAATATAGATAAACGTCTTGGATTTCAAGAGATGATTCGTGATGCCATGGCAGGAGAGTTTGACCTAGTCATTACCAAGAGCATCTCAAGATTTGGTAGAAATACAAAAGACGTATTAGAGTACACTAGACTGTTAAAAAAGCACAATGTAGCTGTATTATTCGAAAAAGAGAATATCAATACCTTCTCCATGCAAGGAGAAGTTGCCATGACCGTTCTAACTTCAATAGCCCAACAGGAAAGTGAAAGTATTTCAACCAATGTAAAGATGGGTCTAAAAATGAAAATGAAACGTGGTGAGTTGATTGGTTTTCAAGGTTGTTTAGGCTATGACTATGATAAGGAAACTAAAGAACTTGTGATTAATGAAGAAGAAGCTGAAGTCGTTCGGTATATTTTTGACTGTTATAATCAAGGTAAGGGTGCTCGGCTCATTGGAAATGAATTAAAAGAAAAAGGCTATAAGACCAAAAGAGGGAGTAGCAACTGGCCTGATAGTACCATCAGAGGCATATTAAAGAATGAAAAATACATGGGCGATTTACTCCTAGGTAAGACCTTTACCGTTGATCCAATTACCAAGCAGCGCCTTGATAATATGGGGGAAGAAGAGAAATATTATATCAAAGATCATCATGAACCCATTGTTAGTAAAGAAACCTTTGAAAAAGCTCAAGCCATAAGAAATAAACGTAATTGCAACATGGAAAAAGGGCGATTAAAACGCTATAGCAGGCAGTATACTTTCAGTAGCAAAATCGAGTGTGGATTTTGTGAAACCACTGTTGGCAGAAGGGCGTGGAACTCAGGCACTAAGAATAAAAAAGTGGTGTGGCACTGTATTAAATCCAGTAAACATGGTAAGAAGCTCTGTCCGGATAGCAAGGGGATTCATGAAGCAGTTATCGAAGAAGCATTTGTAAAAGTCTTTAATGAAATGTGCCAGCATAACAGAGAGATCATAGAAGAGTTTATATCAACCATTGAAAATACTTTAAGTGAAAGTACCAGCAAGAAGGAGTTATCAACGCTGAATAAAGAACTCAGCAAAGTGGAAGATAAAATCAAGAAGCTTATTGATCTTCATATTGATGGTGCCATTGACCGAGAAAATTATGAAAACAAGTTTATTGAACTAAATAAAGACAAAGAACGATTGATCAAGGAAACAAACGAACTGTCTTTGACAGCCAGTGAAGAAAAGGAAATGAAAATAAGACTTAAAAGCTTTAGAAAATACTTTGATGCCAACAAGCCTCTTAAAAAATTTGATGCTGATGTCTTTGAATCTATTGTCGAGAAGATTATACTAGGTGGTATTGATGATAACGGTCAAAAAGACCCTCATCAACTGACATTCGTATTTAAAACTGGTCCAAAATCAACGATTACTATGGGAAAAGAACCATATTCCCACTTATCACCCGACACATGTGGAGACGGTGGTAAAACTACAACGCCAGAACCCTTGATTTTACTGGAGTTTAAGCACTTTTATGACTTCTTTAGTTTTAGCAAAAGTAGCGAAAATTACCCCCAAAAAGACCTAAAAAGGAGTATCAAAATCAAAATCGCAATATGACATGGTACGTGGGAACACGTCTACCAACAGTAGATTTTGAGGTTCAAAAATGGAAATTTAGATAATGAAATGCCCTAGNNCTAGGGCATTTCATTATCTAAATTTATATTATTAATCATCTTTTTTAACAATCGGCTATGCAAATGATCAATACCAATGGCGCCCAATGGAGCAGTAATCATAATTGTCAAAACAGCTACTGTCAATATGGTATTACCAGCTAATACACCCGCAGTTAGGGGAATTGACCCTATAATAAAAAAGCTGATGAGTCTGTGAAAATAAAAAATCACAGAAGTCATCAGCAAATTTGCGGTTCAAGCTAAGCTTAGGGAGAACTTCATTCCCAATAATATGAATTTATCATAATCAGTATTAATTTTCAACATGTCAAAACATTTTTTTCTTTACCATGAAAAGAGCCAGAATAGTTGATAACCCTAAAGAAATTGCGATTATTATAATAAACGCATAAGGCTGCATAGACAAAGGAACAGGTACATTCATTCCAAAAAAGCTTGCAATCATTGTAGGAATAGTAAGTACAATTGTCACTGAGGTTAAAAACTTCATTACAATGTTTAGATTGTTTGAAATAATAGAAGCAAAAGCGTCCATCATTCCGCTTAAAATATTGCTATAGATATTGGCCATTTCAATAGCTTGCTTATTTTCAATAATAACATCTTCAAGTAAATCTTCATCTTCAGGATATTTTTTAATTGCATCAAGTTTGAGCATTTTTTCAAGAACAATTTCATTACTTCTTAAAGAAGTAGAAAAATAAACTAAGCTTTTCTCTAAATCCAGAAGTTGAATTAATTCTTTGTTTTTCATAGATTTATGCAGTTCACGTTCAATATTAAGGCTCATGCGATCAATTTGTTTCAAATATTGAAGGTAATAAGTTGCATTTTTGAAAAGTAATTGAAGTATAAATCGACTTTTCTTGAAAGTGTAGAAACTTTTAATTTTACCAGACATGAAATCATTTAGTAATGGGATTGCCTTTAGGCATACTGTTATAATATTTTCACCTGATAAAATGATTCCCATAGGTAATGTTGTATAAATCTTTGATCCATCATTTTCTTCAAAAAATGGAACATCTACTAGAATGAGCGTACAGTTCTCATCTACTTCTATTCTTGATCGTTCCTCTTCATCAAGAGCTGCTCGTAAATGGTCTTGTGGAATTGAAAATGAATTACTTATTATATTGATTTCTTCCTCTGTTGGTTTAATCATATTAATCCAGATGTTATCTTGAATTTCATTTAATTGGATTAAAGATTCATTGAGTGTTTTAAAATACTTGATCATAATAATCTCCTTTCAATACTTAGAATAATGTGAGCACACAAAAGCGATCTTTATGATTACATGTCTCAAGCATTTTTTCTCACAGTAAACTTAGTATACGGGATTAATACAAGATATAATCAAGTATACATAAAGGTAATCATATAGATAGGATTAAGGTGCTTTATTAAATTTTGGTTGTAACAACTATGTTCAGGACCACTATCCATATATCTCACCTCTTTCTTAACATGAAAAGTATTAAAACCATCTAGCAATTATACATCAGTTGCCAAAACTATTCAATAATAACATTGATAACTAGCGAAAAAGAGTATTATATCTTATTCCCGTTCTTATCAACAAAATACCCTTCGAACTCACAATCCAAAGTCTTTGCAATCTCTTCTAATTCATTCATCGAGAAGTTATCTCTTTTGAATTTATTTGCCATGTTCTGATTTGTAGTTCCAAGTCTTTTGCTAAGTTCTATTATCGTTACATTTTTTCTCTTCAGTAAAATTCGAATTTTCTCACCCATCGTTAATTTCATTAATTATCACCTGCCTAAGTTAAATAATACACCTATTAATGAATATCTGCAATCTAATTGCCAGATTATTTGATTCGTTAAATGTAAAATAAGTGAAATCTTGCTTGAATAAATCAATAAGTGTATTATCAAATTATAAAGTGAATGTTAGAAAGGAGTAAAAAAATCATGAGTAAAATTATAGCTGTAGCATCCCAAAAAGGTGGGGTAGCTTATGTTGAGAAAGTTATTATGT
>DKFC01000049.1 GCA_002452745.1 Firmicutes bacterium UBA6806 | reverse complement strand
TGTCTATTTCCCGACAGCCCCTTTAAGTTTGATAACAAACGCCAATTATGGCGTCAATTTCAAAAGCCTGCCTTCCTACGTATGTCTATATACGCTGCGAATGCAGGCTTCTTCATTTCCCGTTTCTTGACATTTCTCAAAAAGTCCTCAGACTGTAGACTTTTTCTACAGTCTGTAATCCTCGTGAAAACGGGGATTTTTTGTGATATAAAATAATGGATTCATTTGAGTATGGACAAATAGAGTTGTGAGGCGAATTAAAGTGCATAATTTCTTATGATGCGGTTTGACTTAGCTTAGAATCAAAGTTCCTGGAGCTGATGCTTCTATTTTTTCCTTCAATTTATCAGGAAGTTTTTGTTCTGAGATGATTTTAAATGAACCGTCATAGCTTGAAATGATTATGGTACCCATTCGATTGGCCTTAGAGGCATCAAATAAGAAATAGACTTTTGATCCACATGCAATCAACTGCCTTTTAAACAAAACTTCATCAAAATCTGTATCAAAGATGCCTTCTTCGGTGAAGCCAATGGTGGAAAGAAAGACTTTATCCACCCTGAATTCTCTTAGCTTTAAAAGTGCATCACTTCCAACAGCACCTCCAATATGACTTTTTACAACACCACCAATTACATAAAGCGTTAAGTGTGGTGCTGTATTTATGATCTCTGCTGCAACCTCAATGGCGTTTGTAATAACGGTAACGTCCTCTTTATCTTTTAGATATGGGATTATAAAGAGGGTGGTTGAAGAGCCTTCGAGGAAAATTGTATCCCCAGATTGTATCAAATCGGCAGCTTTTTTGCCCAAGAGTGACTTTTCTCCAGAGTAGAGTTCCTTTCTAATTTGGAGGGAGGGACAGGCGTTCATGTTGTCGGGAAGAATAGCGCCACCAAAAGTCCGAACCAGTAGTTTTTGAGATTCCATATGGCTGAGGTCTCGTCGGATGGTATCCACTGAGACGTTCAATATATCTGATAGGTCTGAGACGATGACGCGTTTGTTTTCATTTAAAAGTTCTAAAATCCTATGATGCCGTTCTTGAAGAAACATAATGAAATCTCCTTTCGTATTTATGCATTATTATACCTGTTTATGCTTGAAATGAAAAGGGGAATGTGCTAATATGAAATTAAAAAAACAGCATAAAAAAGCAATAAGTTGCAAGAAAACGTGCATGATATAGCCTGAAATAGCAATGTGGAGGATATTGATATGAAGTTTAGAAATATTTTGTTTGATGTGGATGGGACGTTAATTAACACAACAACTGCAAATTTGATGGGGTTACAAGACTTGCTGACCATGTCAGGTAAGAAATCATATTCATTTGATGAGTTGATGAAGTATGAAGGCATACCCGGATGCTATACCCTTAAAGCGCTGGGATTTGAAAATATTCGAGAAGCTCAGAGACAGTGGGGTTCTTTAATCGAACATAGAAAATATATGTTTGAATACTATTATGGGATTCAGGGGACGTTATCTGTTCTAAAATCGGCAGGTTTTGGACTTGGCATTGTAACCTCTAGAACAAATTATGAAGTCGAAAACGATCCGCTTTTGACCGCCCTGAAAAGCTTCTTTCGCTCGATTATCACAGCGGATCATACAGATAAACACAAGCCCAATCCCGATCCTCTCATTTATGCCATGAATATCAATGGCTTTAATCCAAGCGAAACCGTGTACATCGGGGATACAATTCATGATTATGAAGCAGCAAAGAGGGCAAATATAAAGTTTATAAAAGCTGAATGGGGTGGAATGACTTTTGATGTGGATGGTGAGCACTATCAGGCCAAAACTCCAATAGAGCTACTTAAATTAGTTTCAGAACACGGCACAGGAATGTTAAATACCCGAACAGAACGAATATTCTGAAAATAACTTTACAGTTCCTCTGTGGCCCAATATAATGAGAATAGAATATAAAATGGAGGAAACTATGATTACGATAAAGGCTTTGGATCCGTCGATGGCGGACATATTTACAGATTATTTTGAAAAGTTGAGCTTTGAGCATTCACCGCACTGGGCATCCTGCTTTTGCAGATACTATCACCAGGATTGTTCTCAAGAGGAGTGGCAAAGAAGAGACGGTGACATGAACAAAGCAGAAGCCAAAGCTGAAATTGAGGCAGGACAAATGGGGGGGTACATGGCTTTTGAGGAAGAGAAGGCGATTGGATGGTGCAATATTAATCCTGTGACATCTTTTAAACGATTGGAACATGTACTTGATCCATTTGTGGCAGATGAAAGAGTTGCTGTTGTCATTTGTTTCGTAATTCACCCTGAATATAGAGGTAAGGGACTTGCGAGTAAACTACTCTCTGCAGCCATAGAGGCATATCGCATTGAAGAGTATGATTCGATAATTGCTTTACCAGTGGTAGAGGCTTCTGACATTCCAAGGGAAAAACAGTACAGAGGTCGACTAGATATGTACCAAAAACTAGGTTTTAAGTCTGTGAAGAGAGGGACGGTTGAAGTTCAAAAGCTAATATTATGATATGAAAATATAAATTTCTTAGAAATGTTTTTAACTTGTAAAATCAACAACTTTACAATAAAAGTGCTTTAATAGCATACACGTGAAGCCATGAAGTGATTGAAACCTTCATGGCTTTTCTCGTACAAAATGACTGGTAAGTGTGGGGAGAACTCATTGACATGGAAATTTTTCAAAAAAAAAATAGGAAAAACGATAAAAAAATATTAGTAAACATATTTACTAAATTCATTTTTGAGCGTATACTATAACATGTTCACAGTATAAAGACTTAAAAAGGAGTTTGAAAAACAATGAAAACAAAACGATTTATTTTTTCTATGTTATTATCATTGGCACTTATCATGTCAACAGGATGTCAACAAGCCGTGGAAAATGCGGATAAAACTGTCTTTCAAGGAACGGTTGAAGCCAACAGCGTCGATATTAATTCCAAAATAGCTGGGAGACTCTCAGAAGTTGATGTGGAAGAGGGTGAGTTTATTGATTCAGAAGCAGTTGTCGCAGTTGTAGATGCAAAGGATTTACAAGCGAAGAGAGATGGACTTGTGGCAGTTTCCAAAGCTGCACTTGCCGGCATTGATGCTGCAAAAGCTCAATCAGAAGCAGCGCAAGGCCAGTTAGATGCGGCTGAAGCTACTTTGACAAAAGCACAAAATGGCGCTCGAGCAGAGGAAATTGCAAAAGCTCAGGCTGCATATGACATTGTCAAAAAAAATTACGACAGAATTGAAACACTATACAATAATGGTGCAATATCTGAAGCAAGTTTTGACGAGATTTCCACAAAACTTGACGTGGCATCACAAGATTTAAAAATGGCAAAAGAAGGGGCAAGACAAGAAGATATTGAGGCTGCAAAAGGACAAGTGACTGCTTATAAAGGACAAGTTGCGGCAGCGCTCATGAATGTGGCAGCGGCAGAAGAAAAATATGCACAGGCGCTTGCAGGTATTACAGAGGTGGATACTTATATCACAGATGCCTCTATTAAAGCACCTTTGTCTGGTTATGTGACTTCAGTGAACACTTCAAGCGGAGAAATGGTTTCAACAGGGATGAACATTGCCACAATAACTGATTTAACGGATACTTGGATTGTATTAAATATTTCAGAAAAAGAATTGGGTAAATTTAAAGAAAATGATAAAGTGACTGTGACAACTCTGGCATATGAAGATAAATCTTTTGAAGGTGTTGTTACACAAATCAACAAGAAAGCAGATTTTGCTGTTAAGAGAGCAAGTAATGAAAATGGAGATTTTGATTTGGTCTCTTATTCTGTAAAAGTAAAAGTAGACAATCCAGAAGAACTTTTCAGACCGGGAATGACCGCATTTGTAAAGGTGGGACAATAGAAAGGAATAGGCGATGAGACAGAAAGTAAGAAAATATATAGTGCCGCTTGTTCTCATAATTCTAATGCCTCATTTGGTGAATTTAGCCACTTGCACCATGATGATTGACAAACAACTCCGAGAGATTCCAATGGCGGTGTATCTCGGGGATAACACAGATCTCACACGTGAAATTGTGAGAAGTTTTGATGAAAACGAGACATTCGATGTACAATACTATGTGGAGTCTATAAAAGAGATTGAAACACTCATGTCAGAGGGAAAAGTGCAGTTCGGATTGGCTATTCCAGTGAACTTTACAAAGGATGTCAAGGGAGCGAAAGCGCCAACGGTTGATTTGGTAATTGATGGAAGTCAGTTATCTCTGGCCTCTTTCACTAAAATAAGATCATCAGAGATTTTACTAACCATAAAGACTGGTGCTATGATGTCGCTTTATCAAGGCAAATTCAACATATCGGAACATGAAGCACTCAATACCGCCATGCCAATTTCCATCACCACTAGGTTGCTTGGAAACCCAACGAGAAATTACATCAATTTCCTGTTGCCTGGGATGATGACTGCACTTGTACAAGTGGGGCTTGCCATGAATGCCAGTGCTGTTTTTTCAAGACGAGAAAGAGAAACGTTTAAACAGTCATTTGTGCGGTATTTGTTGAATTTTAGCACACTGGGATTCGTATCTATGCTAGGCATTGTTGCAGTTCAGTCTGTGTTCTTTAAAACACCTATTAAAGGGAGTCTTTTACAAATCATTTTGTTGACTGCCCTCTTTAACCTCGCGGTTACAGCTGTGAGTTTGGCAATTGCCTCAGGACTGAATAACAAAGTGTTTGCATCTCAAGTGGGGGCACTTTGGTTTATTCCAAGTTCGATTTTATCTGGGTACACTTGGCCGCTCATTTCGATGCCTGATGGAATTCAGAGAATCTCTCACCTCATGCCATTTACCTACTATGGAGATACATTGAGGGATTTGATGCTCAAGGGGAATTCCTATGTCTATGGAGAAAATCTGATTAAATTAATGATTATCTTTGCCGTGGCTTCAGTGGCTGCCTTTGTGCTCAATACAATTAGAATTAGATCGGGAGGAGGACAGCATGCAGAAATTAACGACTGAATTAAAAAAATTCTTCTCCGTGCCTAAAAATCTCGTTTTTATGGTATTGGGTCCACTATTTTTTACTTTGTTCTTTGGATATGTCTATTCGAATGACTATCTGAATGACATTCCGATTGCAGTTTATGACATGGATCATACGGCACTTTCAAGAAGTATTATAGATGAATTTGGAAAGCATGAGCGCTACGTGGTAACTGAGTCAGTAAATGATATGGAGAGCATGGAAAAGCTGATAGAGACTAAACAGGTTTACATGGGACTCGTGATTCCAAGCCATTTTCAAAGTGACATGAAGAGCAAGAAAGGCACCACTGCGGCATTGGTTGTGGACGGTACCAATATTGCCATTGCCAACAATGCTGTGGCGTCTGCCTCTGAGATTTTGAACACCATTAATGCAGGGGTCAATATTCAGTTTCTAGAGGGAAAAGGCGTTCAAGAGAGCACCGCTGAAAACTATGCAAAGCTGATCCAGTTTAACACCAATATCTTATGGGATTCGAAACTAACATATAAGTATTACGTCATGCCGGGAATGGTTCTCGTACTAGTGCAGCAGTTGTTTCTTTCGATTTTTGTGGTAAACTATATTAAGGATCAGCAGAATACAATCATCAAAGCAGGCATTCACGCTTTGGTGGGAACTGGAGCATATTTGTTATGCTTGCTGGTTCTTGAACACATCGTGGGGGTTCAAATTCGTGGAAGTATATTGGTGGCAGCGGGCATGGCTGGATTTTATCTGCTGTGTCTCATGGGAACTGCCATGACCATAGGAGCATTGACACGAAATGATCTGAGAGCGACTCAATTCTGTATGATGATGTCATTGCCATCTTTCTTGACAGCTGGATATGTCTGGCCTATTTTTAAGATGCCAGCAGTGCTCACTGTCATCATTAAGGGCATTTGGCCGTTGATTTACATGGTATCGCCACTGAGGGATTACCTAATCAAAGGCCAGTTCCCATCAAGTTTTGGCTCAAATATAGTTCAAATGATGATTTTTGGGGTTCTGTGGTTGGTGATTGGCAGAATTACATCTGTTAAGAGGCTGATACCAAAGGAGGACTGACATTGATTAAGATAGAAGTGGAGAGTTTGCATCGTTATGTAAATGCGTATGAGTTTGTTGAATTTTCATCAGGGCAGACGATATTGAATATTTTGAAAACAGAGGGCGTTATGAGACTTGTCTATAACAAGCTGTTCGAAAAATACAATATATCGGAACCTAAGTTTTTTGTACTGTTGCTCTTGAGCACAAAGCAAGAGGGGATGGCACTTTCAGAACTGGGGGAACTGATGTTGGTGAGCAAAGCCAATATGACGACATTGATTGAGCGCATGGAAAGGGAAATGCTTGTGGTCAAAAGGCGTAGTAAGACAGATCGAAGGTCTACGAGAGCCTTTCTTACCGATAAGGGAATGGCATTATTTGACGAAGTGAGATTTCTCCATAAAGAATTCAGTGAAATAATGGTTCAAGCTCTGTCAGAAGACGAGAGAAACACACTTAATCAGCTCATGCGAAAACTCCAAATGGGCATAATCAATGACTTTAATAGTAAGTAAAATGAATTGTTCGGCAATTTAAATGTATAAAACCAATGTGAATGATAATAAATAATATGGAAGAATAATTTTAAAGAGTTATTGCATCTCTCATGATAGAGGACAATAACTCTTTTTTAGTGTCTGCTTAAGAACTGTAATAAAAATCATTCCATGATGCCGAGTTTGCTGAGCTTCTTATACAGGGCCGTTCTGTGAATTCCAAGTAACTTGGCTGCTTCCGTCCTGTTGCCATGAGCTTGATTGATAGCTTTTAAAATAATTTCACCTTCAATTCTATCCATATGTGACTTTAAGTCGCCATCAAAATCGGAATCTATTTCAAATTTTATGCCCTCTGAAGATTTTGTTTGATAAATGTAGTCGGGAAGATCTGAGGCGGTGATGGAGGGTTTTGTAGAGAGGTTGATGGCACTTTCCACCACATTTCTGAGTTCTCTGACATTTCCAGGCCAATGATAAGCCTCTAGTGCGTGGAGTGCTTCTCTTGAATAGCCATTGGGACAATTTGGATAGTCGTTGGAAAAGAACTTTAGATAATGATGCGCAAACATGGAAATGTCTTTTTTACGATTTTTTAGTGGAGGCAGTTTTAAGTGGACGACATTGAGACGATAATAGAGGTCGCTTCTGAATTTGCCGTCAGCCACAAGTGAGGCTAAATTTTGATTGCAGGCAGAGATAAAGCGAACATCCAATTGAATGCGCGAATTGCCGCCGATTCGTTCAAGTTCTCGTTCTTCAATAACTCGAAGTAATTTTCCCTGCATTTCAAGAGGCATGGAATTGAGTTCATCAAGAAAAATCGTACCACCATTTGCCAGTTCAAATTTGCCAATTTTGCCATGATTGGAAGCCCCAGTAAAAGCTCCAGGTTCATAGCCAAAAAGTTCTGATTCGATGAGATTTTCGGGGATGCTGGCACAGTTGATTTTAACAAAAGGTCCGTATTTTCGATAACTGTTTTCATGGATGGCATGGGCGAAATATTCCTTGCCTGTGCCACTTTCGCCTTCAACAAAGACTGAGGAATTTGTTACGGCGGTTTTCTTGGCGATATCTATCATGGACTGCATGTGCTTGTCGTTTGTCAATATTTCGTCAAATGTATACTTGGCACCATTTAGTCGTTTCAGCTCTTGTTTGTACTTCTTAACATGACGTTTCATTCGATCAAGGTGTTCCGCCATATGTTGAACTTCGGTGACATCTTTAAAAAGAATGGTTCCCACTACACCCACGACTTTGCCATCACGAATGATGGGGATTCTCGAAGTGACGACGTTGTTGCCTCGAATCATTTGCACATCTCCGATTTCAGGATGCCCTGTTTTCAATACAATATGAAGGCGTGTATTTTCAATAACTTCCGTTACATGCCTTCCGATTACTTCTTCTTCTTTGACATCCAAAAGGCGTTCGTACTTGAATTTTATGATGTTCCCCTTGTGATCTATGATGATAAGACCTTCATAAGCCTTCTCTATAAATTCGTCTATAATTTCCATTTCCCATTTAAGCTGTTCAAATGTTTTTTCCATCTATACCATCCTGTCGTCTGATTAAAGAGGGCCTATATACCCAGAGTAGACGTAAATAGGCGCAAAGATTGTTATTAGTTTAACTATATCATATACAACTTAAAAAACCAAATAAAAAAAAGCGGGGCATTGCCCGAACAACAGAAGCAATACCCCTTTATGTGAATAAACAGCTTTAACTATAAGAACATAAGTCCAAGTGCGATAATAACACCTGCATAGATTAAGTCTATGATACAGAATCCCATGATATCTCTAGCACCTAAGTTAGCAATCCCAAGTGCTGGAAGTGCCCAGAATGGTTGAATCATATTTGTCCAAGCATCTCCCCAAGCAATAGACATTGCAGTTTTAGCAGTGCTGACACCTAATTCGACACTGGCTGGCATCATAATAGGTGCTTGAACAGCCCATTGTCCACCGCCTGATGGAACGAAGAAGTTGACAACCCCTGCACTGAGGAATGTAAAGAGCGGGTAGGTAGTTGGTGTTGAAATGGCAACAAATGCATGTGAAATTGCGCCTGCAAGTGATGCGCCTGTTTCAGGATTTGTGCCGACCATCATACCCATGATCCCAGCATAGAATGGGAACTGAAGGATAATTCCCGAAGCCCCTTTAGCAGCTGCTGAAATGGCATCGAGAAACTTTCTAGGTGTTTTATGAAGCAAGATGCCCAAGAATAAGAACATAAAGTTTACGATGTTTAAGTTTAATTCAAATCCGTTATTAGCAAAATAATAGAAAATATAAACAAGTCCCATTACACCGATTAACATTGATAAAATCATGCTGTTTTCCATTCTGTCGGCAAATGTATCGCCGTGTTGAATGGTCTCATTGTGAGTTGTATCATCTTCTAACAATTTAGGATCAACAGTGATGACATCTTCTTTAGAAGGATGCATTGCACGGTTTACTAGTGGAAGTGTAAAGAGGATAATAGCGACAATAATTAAGTTGAATGGCGAAAAAATAGTCAGTGATGTGCTGATTGGATCGACCACAGCACCGCTTGTTGCCTTTTCAAGTGCAGCACCTGGTGTTGCAAGTTGAAGTGGAATTGAACCTGAAATACCTGCATGCCACACGATAAATCCTGAATAGGCAGAGGCAATCAAAAGTCTGTAGTCAACACCCTTAACTTCTTTTGCAAGTTGTCTTGCATAAAGTGCACCGACAACGAGACCGAATCCCCAGTTAATCCAGCATGCAATTGTAGAGACAAAAGTGACTGCCATAATTGCTTGAAGTGGCGTTTTGCAAGGTTTTGCCAAATTGTTTAAAACTTTTTTGACAATCGGCGTACTGGCCAAAGTGTGACCTGTTACAAGAACCAGTGCCATTTGCATTGAAAATGCCAAGAGATTCCAGAAACCACCAGCCCAGTGATTAATCATTGCCATAGGTCCTTGATGTGTAACACCCATGCCTACAAATAAGACGATGAGGGTTAGGATAACTGCAAATAAAAATGGATCTGGCAAATAATTCTGAACCAGTTTAACACAAGCACGTGTTATTTTTTTAAACATATAATCCCTCCTAAGAATAATACCTTAATGTAGAGTTTCAAAACAGCTGGTAATCCGCTCCGGGGATTTGCTCCTCTCTAAAGTCGAATTCCATACGTCATGCTTTGAAAAGGCTCTAACGGGTCATTCCCTGATGCTAACTGATATCCTACCTTAGAATATCACGTTGGATGCAACGGCTGCAAAGGCCCTCTAACTCCCTCGTATGTAGCCGTATCGTCATCCATAATTTAATTATAGCAAATACTGTGCCAAAATTGAAATAAAAAATTAAAAAAATTGTGAACGTGGGATATCAACACGTAAAGGGGGATAAAAACCGTATGAGAGCGTTTGAAGAGGATACAGATTGATAAAAAAATAACGCGGTTGTAGCTAAAAATCTACAAAAAAATCAATGAGATAGCTTAAGTACAAAATTTGTATCCGAAATGCTACAACTATAAATGTAAATGTGTCATGAAATGTGGACGGTTTTTCTAGCTGGGATGATGTAAAACCCGCATTTACGTTAATTTGAGTAAATGTTATAATAGAGGATAATCTAACTAATAAAAGGTAAGTTTACAAATATAAGTACAGGATTCAGGCGTTGAAATTCGTTTAAATAGGAGGAAGTCATTGAAGTCACTTGAAGTTGTAAAATATTCCTTTCATCAGAAACTTATCTTGACTATTTTTGTGTTGCTGTTGCTCTCGACAATGACCGTAGGGGTTACAGCATTTGTCATCGCCCATGAATCACTGGATAAAAAGGGGCAAGACATTTTGAAAAACAGCGTCGTTCAAGCGATTCAACTCATCGACTCTGAGTACGGAAAAGTACAGTTTGGCGATATGCTTGAGGATACGGCAAAAGAGCGCATCAAAGAAGCACTTGTGGGAACGAAAAACCAAGATGGGACGCGAAATCTAAATCACGCCATTAATTTGGGCGAAAATGGATATATGATTATCTACGATGATGCTGGGACTGAAGTGATGCATCCAAACCTCGAAGGGCAAAATGTATGGAACGTCACAGATATCGCAAGGACGAATCACTATCTTGTCAGAGAGCAAATCAAGGCGGCTAAAGCTGGTGGAGGATTTGTCACGTATAATTGGACTTATCCAAATTCAGATAAGTACGGGGAGAAAATTTCTTATTGCGCCTATTATGACAACTGGAACTGGACGGTTGTGGCAACAGCCTACAAAAGTGATTTCAATGCAGATGCCAACCAGATTCTCATGATTATCTTTTTCGCAGTGGCGGTGATCCTACTGACCACCTCTCTCTTTATGATTAAATACATCAGGCGTGTAACTCAGCCTATCACACAGGTATCCCGAGGAATGGAACTGGTGGGAAGGGGACAGTACACAACCCTTAAGGTTGATGCTACCGATGATGAAATAGAGATGCTTCTCAATGGGTATAACAATATGGTTCAATCTTTAATTGTAGCTGAAAATGGATTGATGTCACAAAATAGAAGGCTGCAATATCTAGCCTTCAACGATGAGCTGACTCGTCTGCCCAATAGACACGGTTTTAAGCGATATGTGGAGGAAAGGTTGGCAAACTGCACCAATGGCTACATCGTTCAAATGGATGTGGTGGGCTTAAAGGCCATCAATTCAACCATGGGATATGAACAGGGAGACAAGTTGCTAGAACATTTTGGCATCTACTTTGAAGAGGCCTTAAACGACAAATACTATGTGGCAAGAACCAGTAGCAATGAGTTTTCCATTTGGATTGAAGGCATTGACGTTGAAGATGTCCATGCAATCGTGTATGAAATGAGGGAATCCATCAAGACGCATCTTGAAAAAAATCACTTTTACCAAATGATTGACATGTATCTCTCCATGGCCATTTATCCCGTTCAGGGAACAACTTTCGATATGCTTTATGAAGAAGTGACGATGGCCATGAAGCAGGCAAAAGATAAAAATGACCTCAAAATCAACATCTACGAAACCAAAATGAAGGATGACATAGAAAACGAAATCTTAATGCGTCAACACCTTCATCAGGCGATACAGTATCATGAAATCATTCCCTACTATCAGGAGAAAGTGGATTATGTCACTGGAGAAGTCGTTGGACTTGAAGCTCTGGCAAGATGGGAATCCAACGAACTCGGATATGTGCCGCCAGGGCAGTTTATTCCATCTATAAGCCAGTTGAATTTAATGTCGTATTTCACTGACTACATGATTGAAAAAGTCTTGGACGAATACCCACAGTTAGCAGAGCGCTACCAGTCACCGATTACGATTTCAATCAACATTTCTCCATCGTATTTTCTGGACAAGAACTTTTATTCTAAGGTCAAAGGATTCATTGAAAATAGTGGGGTTCATGGGGATCGAATCATCTTTGAAATCACAGAGGATGTCTTTATCATGGACTTTGATGAAATATCAGATGTCATCACGAACCTTCACAACCTGGGAATAAAAATTGCCATAGATGACTTTGGTACAGGCTATTCATCACTGAGTTATCTGATGCGGGTTAAACTAGATGAGATGAAGATAGACAAGAGCTTTATCGACCAAATTATTGAAGATGATAAAGTCTTTGAACTGTTTAAAATTCTTTGCAATCTAGCAGAAATATATGGGTATGATATTGTGGCAGAAGGTGTGGAAACCAGTCATCAGCTGGAAAAAATCAAAGAGACGCCGCTTCGAATTATTCAGGGATATCTCTTTTCAAAACCCAAACCGTTAGATGAAATTAGAAGGACGGATGGCGTTTAAAACAAAGAGGCGTACAGAGGACAATTATATAGGAAAAGAGCTTGCAATAGTCGCAATAGACGATTAGTAGATGATATTACAGAAATACCATTTGACTTGATGGTATGAATGTGGTTTAATTTTTAATTGAAAGCAAGGCATTTGTAGGCATAGGAGGAATGAATTTGATCGATAAAAAAGCAATTGAAGCGCATGTTAGAGGCATTTTGATCGCGTTGGGTGACGATCCTGATCGTGAGGGGCTTATCGACACACCAAAGCGCGTGGCCAGCATGTTTGAAGAGGTCTTTGAGGGCATGAATTATTCGAACCAAGAGATCGCCGATATGCTCAATAAGACATTTGAAGAAGATTTGGACATTCGATCGAACAGCAAGGATATGATTGTCATGAAGGATATAGAGATATTTTCTTATTGTGAACACCATTTGGCCTTGATGTACAATATGTATGTAACAGTGGCATATATGCCGAAAAATAAAATCATTGGTCTAAGCAAGATTGCTAGAATAGCCGACATGGTGAGCAAACGACTTCAGCTCCAAGAGAGAATTGGAACGGACATTGCGGATATTTTAATGAAGATAACCGAGTCAGAGGATGTTGCCGTAATCATTAAAGGTGAGCACAGCTGCATGACCACTAGAGGTATAAAAAAGCCGGGAACCTCTACAGTTTCAACGACTTTTAAAGGACGGTTTATGACCGATGAAAGTCTATACTTGAAATTGATGGCAATCTATCAAAGTTAGGGGAACACAGTATGTTGCTGATGATAGATAACTATGACTCTTTTGTCTATAACCTCGTACACTACTGTCGAGAGTTGAATGAAGACGTACAGGTGTACAGAAACGATGCCATCAGTTTGGAGGAAATAGAAAAGCTCTGTCCAAGTGGCATCATCCTGTCTCCTGGCCCTAAAGACCCAAGCCAGACGGGAATTTGCGAAGATATTATCCGAACGTTTGCAGATAGGATTCCGATTTTAGGCGTGTGCTTGGGGCATCAAGCCATAGCACATGTGCATGGTGCAAAAGTAGTGAAGGGAAAACGTCCCATGCACGGTAAAATATCTGATATTCAACACCTAAATAAAGGTGTGTTTTCCAATGTGCCATCTCCTATGAAAGTCACTCGGTATCACTCTTTGGTAGTTGATTCGTCCACACTTTCAGATGCGTTTGAAGTGACGGCTGTCAGTGAAGATGGAGAGGTCATGGGGCTAAAGCACAAGACTTTGCTTTTGGAAGGCGTCCAATTTCATCCAGAGGCGGTGTTGACAGAGTATGGGCATTTACTGCTCGGTAATTTCATCAACTGGTGCAAGGAGGAACGTCACATTGCAATTTGAACACAGGGTAATAGAGACGACACTGAACGGTTTTGAAATTTATAAATTGCTTCAAAAGGGGGATGACTACATCCTCCTAGATAGTTCCAAACGGGATTCAGCCTTTAGTAAGTTCAGTATTATAGGCGTCAATCCGTTTCTAACAGTCAAGCTAGAAGCGGGCACTCTTTATGAGAAGACTCATGGGGAAAAACCAGGTGAATTTATCAAGATAGAAAAACAAAACGAGGGCAGTGAAGCTCTATTTAACTATTTAAAAGAACGAATTGCCAAATATAGAGTTGAAAACGATACGGGTCTGCCCTTCGTGGGTGGAGCCATTGGGTATTTCAGTTACGATTTTGGTTGCGAACTGGAGTCAATTAAGATAGAGGCACAGGAATTGATGGAAATTCCCGATGCCTATTTTGTGTTTTATGACGGTGCTGTTTTGGTGAATCACGTGACCGGTAAAACGCATATAACAGCCATGGGCATTTCGGCTGATGCTGCTGAGTGTGTTGAAGCTGTAGAGAAAACTTTACAAGCTGTGAAACAGGAAAAACCAGTTGGAAATTCTTTAGTTAGGCAGATATTTAAGTCGCCTTTTTCAATGGAGGATTACAAGTGCGCTGTTTTCAATATGAGGCAGTATATCCGAGAAGGACATATATATATTGCCAACATGACGCATACGTTTTCAAGTGCATTTGACGATGACGCTTTGGAAGTCTATTCCAGACTCAGAACGGTTAATCCTGCTCCATTTTCGGCGTATTTGCCACTTGAGGGATTTCAGGTGCTCTGTTCATCACCAGAGCGATTTCTGGAGGTGAGAGGGCCATATGTTCAAACAAGACCAATCAAGGGAACGGTTCCAAGAGGTAAAACAGAGGAAGAGGATTTAGCCAATGCCAAGGCGCTTTTAAACAGTGAAAAGGATAGGTCAGAACTGTTGATGATTGTGGATCTAGAGAGAAATGATTTAAGCAAAGTCTGCATTCCTGGCAGTGTGAGAGTCCCTGAGCTTTTCAAACTGGAAAAATACGCAACTGTCTATCACTTGGTGGCAACGGTTATTGGAGAACTGGGGTCAGATAAAACTGCTGTGGATTGTCTTAGACAGACGTTTCCAGGGGGGTCTATTACAGGGGCACCTAAAATTAGAGCCATGGAGATTATAGATGAACTCGAAAGAAACCGGAGAGGGCTCTATACAGGGGCAATTGGCTATTTTGGATTTGATGGAAATGCGGATTTCAACATTGTCATAAGGACTATTTTGGTCAAGAACAACAAAGCTCATATAGGTGTTGGTGGTGGCATCACTTGGGAATCGGATGAACAGTCTGAATATGATGAGACCATTGCAAAGGCAGTGGCATTATTTAAAAGTCTTGGTGCAACCTATGAAGAAAATTAAACTCGAGGAAATCACTTTTATTACAAAAGGAAATCCGAACGAAAAAGGTGCTCTCATTCAGCACGACGATGGTATCCAATTTGGCATGGCCTTTTTTGAGACCATTTTGATTAGAGAATCCCCCATTTGGTTGGAAGAACACCTTATGAGGCTTAATCAAAGTCTTGCGGCATTTGGAATCCTAAGACAACTGGACAAGGATTTGGTCGAATCTTTTGTGAAGTGTCAAAATCTCAAGCACACAGCTCTTAAAATTCTCATTTCAGAGAAGAACGCCGTTTTTACAACCAGAGCTTTAAGCTATACTGAGGC
Source organism: Firmicutes bacterium UBA6806 (assembly GCA_002452745.1). Classification (GTDB taxonomy): domain Bacteria; phylum Bacillota; class Clostridia; order Peptostreptococcales; family Acidaminobacteraceae; genus Fusibacter_A. The sequence continues at coordinate 32,884 of DKFC01000049.1, read as the reverse complement.
GCAATATCAAAGCGGTTGGAAACTTAAAATAGCGCATGGACGCAGGAGCTCAAACGGTCTCCTTGTGAGACATAAGTCATCAAACTATGGCGAAAACATCTTAAATCTCAAATTGGCACGAAATGAAGGGTTTGACGATTGTTTTTTTCTAAATGAGCTTGGAAATGTCACAGAGACTGCAATCGGAAATCTATTTATAGTGGAGAGGGGTAAAGTGATAACACCGCCTGTATCCGATGGACTTTTGCCGGGAATCGTCAGAGATAAACTGATGGCATCCTTTCAGATTAAAGAGGAATCTATTCCAATTGAGCGCCTGATGCGGTGCGATGGAGCGTTTATGACCAATAGTCTAGTGGGGGCAATTCACATTTCATTGGTGGATACAGTGACCCTGGCGGGCTCTATAAAAATTGACGAGATAAGAGAATTTATTTTGACTCAGGAATTGTTGTAGCCTGATGATCTGTCAGATAAAAGGGAGCTTAAATGAAGGTATTGAGTGAAATATTGGCACATAAATTATATAAAAAACACTATGAGGCCATTGAAAAATTTGAGCGAAAGCGTATTTTTTGCGGGCATGACATGGAGCACTTTTTATCAGTAGCAAGAATTGCCACGATTTTAGCCTACGAAGAGACTTTAGACATAGCAAGGGAAGATATCTATATAACAGCTATTCTGCACGATATTGGAAGAGACGATCAGTATAGAGAAGGCATTCCGCATGAAAAGGCCAGTCTAAAAATCGCCTCCCAGATTATGGGGGATATCGGACTAGATGAAATGAGAATCACTATGATTTTGGAGGCAATTGGGCATCATCGAAACCTTGAAGAGGCTCTAAAGAGTCCTCTTTCTTCTGTAATCTACAGAGCGGATAAATTATCGAGAAATTGCCTGACCTGTAAAGCAGAATCCAGTTGTGATTGGTCGGCGAATAAGAAGAACATGGAAATTGAGTACTGAACAAGTCAATGAGGGGGAATACAAGTGAAGATTGGAAATAGAGAGTTTGATTTAACACATAAGGGTTATATCATGGGAATTCTAAATGTGACACCTGATTCATTTTCTGATGGCGGCAGTTATACACAGGTGGAACTGGCTGTGGCACATGCGCTGGATATGGTGAAAGATGGGGCTGACATAATCGACGTTGGCGGAGAGTCAACCAGACCGGGACATGGTACAGTCACTGCTGAAGAAGAAATCAAACGGGTTATTCCAGTGATTGAAGCGCTTGCAAAGGTTGTGGATGTGCCCATTTCAATAGATACTTCTAAAGCAGAGGTTGCAAGACAGGCTGTGATGGCAGGTGCGGCGCTTATAAACGATGTGTGGGGTGCTAAAAGAGACCCTGAAATTGCACGTGTTGCGGCTGAATTGGATGTGCCAATTTGTCTGATGCACAATCGTGAAAACATGGAATATGAACATTTCATACAGGACATGAAAGATGACCTTGCTGAGAGTGTGAACATTTGTCTGACGGCAGGGGTAAAACCTGAAAATATCATGCTTGACCCAGGGGTGGGCTTCGCCAAAACACTAGATCACAATTTGGAAGTGATGAAGAGCTTAGAGCAATTTTTGGAGCTGGGATATCCGATTTTACTTGGAACTTCTAGAAAATCAATGATTGGCCTAGCACTGGATTTACCTGTTGGAGAGAGGCTTGAAGGGACAATTGCCACCACGGTTGTTGGGTTTATGAGAGGCTGTCGAATTTTTAGAGTCCATGATGTCAAGGAGAACTTGAGAGCTTTAAAAATGACGGAATACATGATATAGGAGAGTGTTATGGATCAAATCATAGTAAAGGAACTGGAGCTTTTTGGCTTTCACGGTGTCAACGTGGAAGAAAAGGCGATGGGACAGAAATTCATAGTGGATTTAGAACTGGGACTGGATTTGTCAAAAGCCTGTGAAACAGATGATTTAAGTTATACAATTAATTACGCGGAACTGTGTCATAAACTCCAGCAGGAGTTCCAACGATCAAAACACGATTTGATTGAACATGCGGCGCACAGTTTGGTGATGTTGATACTGGAAACCTACAGTCAAGTGCAAACCGTGGAGCTCACATTGAAGAAACCGTGGGCGCCGATTCATTTGCCAGTGAAGTATCCCGCTGTTAAGATATCCCGTTCGAGGCATCGAGCCTATATTGCGGTTGGAGCAAATCTTGGCGACAGAGAGGGCAATATACGAAATGCTCTGGAGAAAATTACAAACAGTGGTCATACGAAAATCCTCAGGGAATCCGAACTCATTGAAACCGATCCCGTGGGCTATTTGGATCAAGATCGATTTCTAAATGGTGTTTTTGAAGTGGAAACACTTTTGACGCCTGCATCTCTCATGACATTTCTCATGAGCATAGAGGCAGAGCTCAAACGCGAAAGGGTTATTAAATGGGGGCCGAGGACGCTTGATCTCGACATTATCTATTATGATGACTTGATTACTGAAGATGAACAAATTATATTGCCGCATCCTAGGATGCACGAGAGGTTGTTCGTTTTAGAGCCGCTTGCAGAAATTGCGCCGAATAAATTGCATCCGATATTGAAGAAGAGAACCACTGAACTGGTAAACATCGTTAAGTCTTTTTAAAAAGAGTACAGATGACGTTGAAACAGGAGGGACATCTATGAACCGTGATAAACTGAAAGCATTGGAATCGGCTTTTATGCTGGACTACCCGCTGGGATTTGAATCAGAGGAAATTCAGATGATTAGCAAGAAGCACAAAGTGGAGAAAATGAGAGCTTATGTCTTGGATAATTTTTCAGAAGATGATTTTGAAGATGAACGACTGGTTTCAGAACGATTCACCAAACTGATATCCATGTCTTCACTCGTGTCCGTGTTTGAAAAAGCGAGGTACAGAGATGTTTCAAAAAACTTTGAGCCTGACGAAACCCAGCAACTATCAAGGGGAATTCAGGAATTTTTATATGGCAATCAGGCGTTGGGATTTGACTTGATGGTGTCTGTTCTGGAGAGGCATAAGTTGGCAAAGTGGCCAATTCTTACAGTATTAGGTGTCTATATGTATCCTGATGTGGAAGTGCTTGTGAAGCCGACCACGGCTAAAAGCGTTCTCAATTATTTTGAAGTATCGGATTTTAAATATGTCAGCAAGCCGTCCTATTTCTTTTATAAGTGCTTTAGAGAATTTATCAATGAATTGAAATCAGAAGTCAACAAGTCACTTCAAGTGGACAACGCGGCATTTTGCGGGTTTCTCATGATGACTATTCAATGATATACTGGTGTTTGCATCAATCTTTTAAAATAAAAAAAGAACTGGCTAGATGTCAGTTCTTTTTGCATTTATTTAGTGATTGCAATCGTGATGGTCACAGGCGATTTGGTTATCTGAGAGTTTGCCGTTTACATAGTCTGAGACCACTTGATCGACTTCACCGCTACAGCCTCTTAAAACACCGATATTTTGACTTGCTAGAACGTTGACAGCACCCTGTCCCATATTTCCTGCCAACATGAGTGAAACCCCCATATCAGATAGTGTGTAAGCGATATTCGACTTGCATCCACAGCCCTGCGGCGATTCCAAAACTTGTTTGTCCACCACTTGCTTTTCGTCGTTGAGTTCTACGATTGTATAGTATTCACAGTGACCAAAGTGACTGTCAATTGCGCCGTTTCTAGTTGGCAATGCAATTTTCATATGAATTCCTCCTGAATATGATCTTTGTGTTTAAAGTTAAAGCTCTCCAAATTTGATTATAACCTGTTTGTGACATATGTCAATAAAAAGTTGCATTTTACCGTAAATTGTGAGCGCAAAAGCATGATTGATGTCGACAGAAAAGGGCATTAAAAAAACAGAATTGTGATTTCTTGAATTGGTTTGATTTAAGATGGTATAATAAATTGATTGGCGGATTTAGTTTATAAATTGAAAGGTGAGCACATATGGCTGTTGGACATAAATTTAAAGACAAATTTTATATACTGAATTGCGACATGCCTTCCGAACTCTTTACGGTAAAGGGAATTAAAAGGGAGTATCGAGAGCTTGCGAAAATTTGGCATCCCGATGTTTCGGACGAAAAGGAAGCCCTATATATCATGAGCAAAGTCAATGCGCTCTATCACGAGGGCAGAACGCTAATTGAGCAGAATAAATTTTATGAAAAAGAAAGGCTTCTCAGAAAAGACAGAGGCTCTACACAGAAAAGTCGAAAAGATGACGATTCTGAACCAACGGTGGATTATACAGAGCATAAAGAGCCAATGAGAAGGAGTACAAAGAAAAAGAGCATTGAAATAAAAAAGACCACTGGACAGGTGGTCAGGTTTAAATATTTAAAGCGCGTTCTCATTGACATGGGCTATATGTATCTATCAGAGAGCTATTTTATGCTTGAAATTACCAAATTGAAGCGAAAAATTTTCATGGATGCCCTAGCTGTTATCCAAGCACAGGACGCCACTTTCTTTAGGATCGAAATGCCAAATGTCGTGGATTCATTTGACTCTAAAACACATGGTTATCTGGTGTTTAAAAAGGAGAAGGGAATTGAGCCAATTGTAGTTTTGGAGTCCGTCATGGGCTATTTAAAAGCACTTGGCAATCGAAAAATCTGTGAGGGCATGTTTTATGACCTCACAGCACTTAAACACATGGGGTTAACCTCAACTGGCATTGACAAGGAACTTTTGTTTATCAATGTCAATACGGGAAAGCTCTACAACTATGGTCTTTACTTCTATTTGCATGAGTTTAGTTCTAAGCTCAACAGAGCGCCAAAAGAAGTGACTGAATCACTCAATCACTTAAAACCAAAGGACAATGAATCTCTGATTATTGACCTCATCAAGGATCAAATCCTCAAATTAAATTTGAGCGGAGGCCTAAAGGTGGATGACTTTCACAAGTGGCTTGAGGGTCTCAGAAGCGATTCGTTAGAGCGTTCTCTAGCAGAAAGTCAAGTGTTCAATCGAGCCATTGCTTCAGTGACGACTCATGGATTTACTCTTGATAACTACTATCAAGGTATCTCCTATAATTGATGCAACTCTCGCGCTTTTGATTCCAGTTGCGTTACAATTTCTTCACAGATTTCATGAGTTTTTAAACTATCTAGGTCTTGTGGTCTAAAGTGTTTGCCGTCTTGAAGCTCGTTGAGGAATGTCTCAATAATATTTTCAAACCCACGTCTATGTAGCACAGGGAGCCAGTCATTGAATTGATAGATCTTTTCTCGATTCATACTGAGCTCTTTTTTAGTGTTCAAGTTTTCGATGATGTGTTTTTTTCCATCCATGAAAACTTCAATGACTTCTTCATTTCTGCCTGAATTTCGATTCATGATGCCCACTGCCATTGTCTTTTCAGAGTTGAACCTCAACATGACCGACAGGAGTTTGCCCTCTGCAAACTGTCCGGATGCGGAGACCTTGTCAATAGGTGCGTTTATGAGAAATCTAAGAGTGTCCACAACATGTATAAAATCGTCAAAGATGAATGTTCTAATGTCGTTTGGCAAGTAGAGCCTGTTTTTTTGATAGATGAGCATATCGGGTGTGCCTTCGGCGTGAAGGCTGGAGATCATTGGGGCATGCCGCCTGTTAAAGCCTGTTCTAAACAGGACATTTCGAGATTCAGCCAGTTCGAAAAGTTGTTTGATTTCATGGAGCCGATATGAGATTGGCTTGTCCACATATACGGGAATACCCTTATCCAGAAAGTAGTTGCAGTAGTTAAAATGTGCCTCTGTTGCAGCGTGAATAAAGACTGCATCTACTTGCTGAGACAGGGAGAGAAGGTCAGTGACATAGTCAACAGCCTTATATTTTTTTTGAATATTTTTAAGTTTCTGTTCATCTTTTGAGAACAGGATTAGGTCACATTCTTCAATGGTCGTTACAATTGGCAGATAGGCTTTTTGAGCGATATCGCCGATACCGATAATACCAAATTTCATAGGTGTTCACCTCCTGATATCAGTATATCAAGGAAGGGATAGTGGCGTCAATTCTCATTGACAAACGGAAGGTATCATCGTTTGAACTGGATGGATAAAATACCGTTTTCATATCGAATAAGCCGAGAAGGATTCAGCTTAAAAGAGTCCTCACAGGCGACATGTCCTGTCCTAAAAACAGATAGCATGAGGCCGATAAGCATCATGTTAAACACCAGTGCGGCACCGCTCTGTGAGACGAGCGGAAGGGAAAGCGGTGAAAAAATCTGAAATCCTAAATTGTAGATGATAAAACTGATGAACTGAAAGGACAGTGCTGTTGTGGCAGAAATAGAAATTAAAAGGCCTAAACTGCTGGTTTGACGAAGCGAATACCTAAACGCAATCACCATAAAGACACAGATGATAGCCACAATTAGAATTGTGAATAGCCAACCGCAGTTGAACGTCAAGAAGGTTAGCAAAAAATCACTGCTAACATTGGGAAGTGGAAAAGAAAAACCTTCCAGTGAGTTCGGCATAGTGCCCATTCCCACAAAAATAGAACTGTCTAAAAGGCGGCGTGTGACCGTTGCGGTGTAAGCGAGGTTTTCACTGAACTGTGACGGAAAAAATAGGGCTTTGATTCGATCAAGTGCATATGGGGTCAAAGAGATAATTCTCACGCCAAAGAGAACAATAAATGGAATAAAGGCAATTAAAGCCACTAGCCCTGCCATGAAACGGTCTGGAACGAACCAATTCTTAGTTATAGCAATTCCAAGTGTGATAAAGGCGGAGAGCGAATAAAGCACAAAAGCAGTCATAGAAGGAACAGCCAGTAAAATAATCGCTTGAATGATAAAAGCAGCACTTCCCATAAGTAAACCGACAAGGCCCCTCTGTCTCAGATTGAAAATCAAGGCAGCATAAGTAATGGGAAAAATCAACCCAAGATAGGAGAGTGGAAAATTAAAAAGATATGGAAAGAAAGTACGACCATTTACTTTAGGAGACATAAAGACGAGAAGAATACCCATGAGAGTCGTCACAATATAGAGGTGCTTTCCATATTTCCCAATCAGTGTAAAATCAGTAAAGTACATGAGGAACATTATCAAAATGCCAAATGAGAGCGTTAGAATTTCTCCCAGTGGGCTGCCAGAGATAAATGTACCCATCAAAATAACGCGAATCAAGCAACCTAGGGTCAGGAGGATTGCCGTTAAGGTCAGCAGCCCCCAGTTTGGAGCAGGACGATGTACACGATCCAGGTAAGTGCCAAGTTCCATAGCATCTCCTGTATCTGAGATTGCCATCTTAGTGGCGTCAGAAGGAGACATACCCTGCTCTAGATAAGCATCTCTCTGATCCTCCACATGAGCTGTCATCTCTGAAGCGATGCGCTCATGGGCATTTTTAAATCGAATTTGTTTGCAAATCAAGTCTGTATAATCTTTGATGTCGTTGTTAAATGGCATAGCACAGGCCTCCTTCCATAATTTTATTGACGGCGTCGCGATAGGATTTCCATTCGGATTGTCTTTCTAAAAGATGTTTTTTCCCCTTGGAAGTGAGTTTGTAATACCTTCTGACCCGTGCCTGATCCGCTTGTTCATCGTATGAGGTTACAAAGCCATCGTTTTCGAGTTTGTGCAAAATGGGGTAGAGTGTCCCTGTCTTGAGTGAAAAAGTGTTATCAGATTTCTGAGCCAGGGTGTCTATGATCTGGTATCCATACATGTCCTCTGATTCGAGTAGCTTCAAAATAAGCATTGTCGTATTTCCAGAGAGAGCTGATTTATCCTTTGCCATATAAGTCTCCTTTCTATATATGTAGATTATCTACTATGAATTATAGGTAGATTATCTACATATGTCAAGTCCCAGTGTTAAAAGATCACATAAAAACCCCGCAGTGTTAAAACTGCGGGGTCAGAGTCTAAATCATATAGGGATAAAAGCTCTCTAATCGTTTAGGCGATTTCAACTGTTTCTGAAACCATCTTTGCGAGATTGCATGAGAGGTCTGAGATTCTTTCGAGGTTATTGACCATTTCGAGGTAGTAAACACCTGATTCGGTACTGCATTCATTGCTATTGAGTCTTGCAAAGTGATCCTTTCTGGCATCTCGCTGTAATTGGTCAAGCTCTTGTTCAAGGGCGATAACTTCATCAATCATCGCTCTATCGGGCTTGTCTAAAACTTTAAGCGCCATCTCATAAGTGCTTCTGGTCTTATTGTACATAATCAGAAGGGCATTTTTAGAGGAATCCGTAAATCGAATATGATTGTCGTTTACAGTTGTAATGAGCTCTGCAATATTGTCGGCATGGTCTCCAATTCTCTCGATATCGTTGATTGCGTTGAATAATCCATCTATATATCGTCTGTCGGTATCTAGAATATCACGGTTCGACAATTTTACTAAAAAATCTGTAATGACTTTTTCTAGAGTGTTGATATCCCTCTCAAGTTCAAAAGTTCGCTTTACTTTGTCAAATTGACCTTCAAAGAACCCATCCATAGCAGCAGAAAGGCTTTCTTTAGCCAAAGTTCCCATGTTAATCGCTTCATTGACAGCACTTTTAATGGCAATGGTAGGTGTTTCTAAAATACGATCATCAATGTACTTCGTGAGTTTAACAGGTGTTGATTCGTCTTTATCGGGAACAACCCACATGGCGATTTTGACCAATAGGAAGGCAAATGGAAATTGAACGGCCACATTGATGAGGTTGAACATCGTATGGGCATTTGCAATTTGTCTGCCGACATCAGCAGGGTCCCACATGGTAACCAGTGCTGTAATTGGACGGGTGAGTACGACGACAAATAAAAGGGTTCCCACGGCATTAAAGGCCAAGTGGATAATCGCAGCACGCTTTGCGTTTTTACTGGCGCCAATACTGGATAACAGTGCAGTGGTACATGTTCCAATGTTGTCCCCGTATAAAATAGGGAGAGCTGCTGCAAGCGGTAAAACGCCTTGTGAAGCAAGGGCGATCAGCATACCGATAGAGGCGCTTGAACTCTGAACTATAAATGTTAAACAAAATCCCACAAGAACGCCTAAAACAGGGTGATGACTCAGTGAAATCATCATTGTATTGAAGGCTTCAAGCTCTCTTAGAGGCTTGAGAGCGTCTTTTAAAAACTCCATTCCGAGGAAGAGAATCCCAAGACCAATAAAAATTTCAGCAAGTGTCTTGCGGCTGTCTTTCTTGGTAGTCATCCAAATAATCATACCAATTCCAATTGAAATAGGTGCAATGTCTTCAATGGACATGGAAACAATTTGTCCAGTGATGGTCGTTCCAATATTGGCACCCATGATGACGCCAACAGCTTGGGTTAGTTTCATAATACCTGCGTTGACAAATCCGACGACCATAACAGTGGTTGCACTGGAACTCTGTATAACGCCAGTGACCAACATCCCCACCAAAACGCCCATAAAGCGATTTGTGGTCAGTATTTCTATAATTCTTTCCAGTTTCTTTCCAGCAGCCTTTTGGAGCCCAGCTCCCATCATCTGCATGCCAAATAAAAATAGGCCCAATCCACCTACTACTCCAATTGCAATCGACATTGCCCAATGCCTCCTTAATGAAAATCTCTCTTATTTTCCTACATAAGCTGTATAAAATCATACCCAATTGAGATGAAATCACACCTAGTTTATTCTAGCAGACAGGCAAAAAGGTTGGAATTAAATCGAAGTAAAACCAATGTTAAATCTAGGTAAAGTTTTTAGAAATCTGTACACAGTATTGAAAAGGACGTTAAAATCAGTTCTTGAAGCTGTGAATTGGAGCTGGAATTCTGCCGCCTCTTTGAATAAATGCCTCACTTGAAAAGGGGCTGACTTTCATAATTGGTGCCATCCCTAAAAGTCCGCCGAATTCAACCTCATCACCTAAGGATTTGCCGATGACTGGGATGATTCGGACACCAGTTGTCTTATTATTGATAACGCCAATTGCGGCTTCATCCGCTATGATGGCAGCAAGTGTGGCGGCAGGCGTGTCACCGGGAACGGCTACCATATCCAGCCCAACAGAACAGACACAAGTCATGGCTTCAAGTTTGTCAATGCTGAGAGACCCGCACTGAACGGCGGCAATCATGCCTTCATCTTCGCTGACGGGTACAAATGCGCCACTGAGTCCCCCTACGTGGGAGGATGCCATGACGCCGCCTTTTTTTACAGCGTCGTTTAACATAGCCAGTGCTGCCGTTGTTCCATGACAGCCACAGGCCTCCAGACCGATTTCTTCTAAAATTCTGGCAACACTATCTCCAACCGCTGGTGTAGGGGCTAGGGATAAATCTATGATTCCAAAGGGAACACCTAGCTTTTCAGCAGCTTCATTGGCCACAAGCTGACCAACCCGTGTGATTTTAAAGGCCGTTTTTTTTATGGTCTCAGCAACGACGTCAAATGATTCGCCGCGAACCTGTTCAAGGGCTACTTTGACCACACCAGGGCCGCTGATGCCCACATGAATGACGCACTCTGCTTCAGAGACTCCGTGAAAAGCGCCTGCCATGAAGGGATTGTCTTCAACTGCATTTGCAAATACCACCAGTTTGGCACAGCCGATGCTTTCGGCATCAGCAGTCAATTCAGCAGTTTCTTTAATGATTTTACCCATATCTCTGACGGCATTCATATTGATCCCCGCACGGGTTGAACCCACATTGACGGAGGCACAGACCCTTTCGGTCTCTGCAAGTGCACGCGGAATAGAATGGATGAGGATTTCATCGCCCTTTGTGTACCCCTTTTGAACAAGAGCGGAAAAACCGCCGATAAAATTGACGCCAACTGCTTTGGCAGCTGCGTCAAGCGTTTTTGCAAAAGCAACGTAGTCTTCGTCATTGCTGGCTTGAGCCACCAGAGAAATAGGCGTGACAGAGATGCGTTTATTGATAATTGGAATGCCATATTTTTCTTCTATAGACTCTCCGACGGCGACGAGATTTCCAGCGAGTCTAAGGATCTTGTCGTAGATTTTTTTTCTGGCAACTTCACCATCGGCATCGCAGCAGTCCAGCAGGGAAATGCCCATTGTAATGGTTCTGATATCCAATTTATCTCGTTCTATCATGTTCAGGGTTTCGATAACATTTGAAAAATGATTCATGAATTCGCCTCCTATATCGTATGCATTGCTGAGAAAATAGCTTCATGTTGTACTTTAATTTTGACATCCAGTTCTGTTGAGGGCACTGAAAGTGCCAGTTTTAATCCAGCTAAATCGGTTGTGAGATCAGTAAGGTCCACAAACATGACCATGGTAAAACACCCTTTGACAATTGTTTGATTAATGTCTAAAATATTAGCGCCTAAATCCGACAAAACCGTTGCCACGGCCTTGATAATTCCTTTTTTGTCCATCCCGATAACAGAGACATATGCATTCATAAAAAACCTCCTAGTCTGTAATGGTGCTGAGTGTATTGTGGCGAGCTATTGTATTGAGCAAATAAAAAGAGGCATACTAAAAAGTAGCCTCTGGAGTTTAACACAAAGATATGCAAATCAAATGGGCGCCATGCGCCATTTGTTGATATTTTGCCCCTGTCCCTTGTACCTGAGAGTTTCACTGTAAAACAGCTTTCCCCTTCGGTGCTCTAACGAGTCTCTCCAGAGGTTCGTCCGGTAACGGTTTCCATGAGATTCCGCAACTTTCATCCGAGCCTATTAAATTAAAAAGAATGATAACACATTTTAAAATGAACTGCAACCCTATTATAAACGAATGAACGTTCATTTAATATTGACTATAAACGAATGGTCGTTTATTATAGATTTATGAGATTAAAGGATGAAAATAAATTGAAGGCCATTTTAGTGGCCTCAATGGACAATTTTATATCAGATGGATTTGCCAATGCATCCATATCAAAGATTGCCAAATCAGCGGGTGTATCTCCAGCGACAATTTACATTTACTTTGAGAACAAGGAGGATTTAATCAGTAAACTCTACCTGAACATCAGGCGAGAAATGGGTGAATTTGTCATGCAAGATGTGGATCTGGACGGCTGTATTGAAGCCGCATATAAGAAATTGTGGCTCAATTATTATCATTATTGTTTAAAATATCACAAAGAATTTGACTACACCATGCAGTTTTCGAATTCGCCGTATTCAAAGGATTATCACTCGGAGTATGGCATGTGTTATTTTTCAAAGGTGTATGAGTTATTTAAAATCGGTAAAGAGAGAAAGATCATAAAACCGATTTCAGATGAAATCCTCTTTGCGTTTACATTTTATCCAGCATCACAATTGGCTAAGCGCAATTTGTGCTGTGGCTCAAAACTGTGTGATTATGGGGTGAATAAAGCCTGTGATGTGGCGTGGGATGCAGTTAAAATAGATCAGGTTAAAATATGTTACAACCAGTAGAGACTGTTTATAGAGGCATCAGAATAAAGGAATAGAGAGTATATGGGACGGTATTATGGACAAAAATATTGAGAAACTGACGGCTTATTTTAAAGCTGGTGAAAAAACTGAAAAGAAACTCGGTGTCGAATTTGAACATTTTTTAGTTGATGGAGAGTCGCTCAGAAGTTTAAGCTATTTTGAATCCGCTGGACAGGAAGCGCTTGCGAAAAGGCTTGTCAAGAAGGGCTGGCAGATAGATTATGAAGAAGAAGGACATATCCTCAATGCATCAAAAGACGGGAATACACTGTCCTTTGAACCCGGCGGGCAACTTGAAATCAGCATCAAGCCCCTTGAGTTTATATGGGAAATAGAAGCTGAGTATTTGGCAGTACGCCGTGAAGTTGAAACAGAAATGGAAATTGGACAGGCATTGGTTTCCATGGGCTATCATCCGAAGACCAAAATCGAAGAACTGCCGCTTCTTCCGAAAAAGAGATATGGGTGGATGTATGAAGCGCTTCATCAAAAGGGCAAGCGTGCGCGCAATATGATGAAGGGAAGTGCTTCAACTCAGGTGTCAATTGACTACTCCAGTGAAACTGATTTTATAAAGAAGTACAGGGTGGCCAATTTTCTATCACCATTTCTATCGACGCTATTTGATGCTGCACCTGTCTTTGAGGGCGAGATTTTTGAAGGCAGAAACCTGAGAGTGCACATCTGGGATTATACAGACCCAGAGCGGTGTAAAATCCCAGCGGGTGTTTTTGAGAAAACATTTGATTACAATGCCTACGCAACATATATTATGAACACAAAGCCTATTTTCATGCCAGAGGGAGAACGCACAAAGTTCACTGAATCTTTGACAGTTGAATCTTATGCAAAGGGCAAATCGCTCAGTGAAAAACAGTTGATTCACGCGACGACAATGGTATTTCCCGATGTGCGTCTTAAGCAGTTTATTGAGATTCGAATGGCAGATGCGCTTCCGCTTGAATTGAGTCTAATGCTTCCGGCACTTGTAAAGGGAATCTTTTATGAAACACACAATTTAAATCGCTATTATGAACTTTCGTTAAGGTCAAGTGATGATGACATGAAACGCCTCAATCAAATGATTCAAGAGTATGATGTCTTCGATTTGACCTTTTTGGGAGATGATATAAATTCAAGGCAATTTATAGAAATGATAATTGAAGATGCAAAAAAAGGGCTGACAGAAGCAGAGCAGCAGCTCTTATCAAGAGGGCATAAGTGGATGCTTGAAAATCGCTCTTATGCTGAGTTTCTAAAACGCAGGGCCGTTCAATCGGAAGCGTCATTTAGAGATGCAATTATTGAAAACAAGATATTTGAAGGAGGCATGAATGTTTAAATACAACAGCGAACTCGTCGAAATAGCGGAAGGGGATAGAACCATTGTAGAAGCAGACTACATCAAGGCATACCGTGCGGTTGGCTCATCGAATGCAGTTTATAAGGGCAAACAGCTTCCCTTCTTATATTTTCCGGCTATCTATTCAAAGGAAGATGTCCAACGGTTTGAACAGCTGACAGAAGATGTGTTTAAGATGGTCAATCAATCTATTGACATCTATTTAAACCACCCTGAGGTCAGAGATATTTGGGGCTTTTCAAGTGCGCTCGAATCCCTTATTTTGATTGAACCCAAGTTCAAGGTCAATGTCCCAATGGGCAGATTTGATTTCTTTTACTATCCCGATGGCAGCTATCGCTTTTGTGAACTGAACACAGATGGGACATCAGCCATGAATGAGGAGACGCCACTGACCGACGTCCTGCTTGAGACGCATGTGATGCGACAGATGAGAGAGCGATACACGGTTGAACGCTATGAACTCTATCAATCATGGGTGGATGAAGTGAAACAACTCTATACTGCCTTTGTTGAAAATGGAGGAGAAGCATCTGATGCGCCGTATGTAATCATTATGGATTACATGTCAAAGGGATCGCCACATGAATTTGAAGTTTTTAAGCGCATTTTTGAAGCAAATGGCTATAAATGTGGGATTGTCAGTCCAGATGAGCTGGTGGAAAATGACGGATATTTATATCATGAGGGTGAAAAAGTTGACATCATCTACAGAAGATTGGTGACACGAGACATGATGGATCACTACGAAGATCTCACAGCACTTATAAAGGGGATTGAAGCTAATAAAACGTGCATCATTGGTTCCATTCGGTCACAAATTGTCCACACAAAAAAATACTTTGAAGCACTGCATCATCCAATAGTCAGGCAGTATTTTGACGATGAAATGCTGGCCTATATAGATACCCATGTGCCTTTTACAGCTCCTCTCCGATCAACTGATGATCTGACAAAATACCTAGAGGACAAAGACAATTACATTATCAAGCCAATTGACTACTATGCATCAAAGGGCGTATATGCTGGCAGAGAATTTAATTTGGAAACATGGAAGGGCATGCTTGAGAAGGGCGCAGAAGAAGGCTACATTATACAGGAGTTCTGTGAGAAATCCGTGAATAAGAATCTTCATATAAAAGCAGATGGCAGTTTTGAAGTTTCGAATTTCAACAACATTACAGGTCTGTTTGTCTACAATGAAAAGATGAAAGGCATCTTCACCAGAGCAGGACATGGTGCTGTTATTTCGGATCTAAATGACGGCTTTTCACTGTCTTCTGTGGTGATCTAAATATCAAATAAAGAGAATAACTCAAAATAAAAGGCAGGCCAAGTAAATGAAAAAGCCTGCCTTTTTATGGCGAAATAATGCAAGAATTAATCATAGATGAGCATTTGAATGGTCAGGTTGCGCGTTTCGAGGAGATCTATATAACCAGCAGAAGAGCTATCTATTTTTCCTGCTTTGAATGTTCTCACAATAGGTCTGAGCGGATGGGAAGCATGATTTCTCAAAATAACGGCTTTGAGCCCATTGGATAAAAGCACATATGATCCAGCTGGGTAGAGGATGATACATCTGGAAAACATATTTGCAAGGTCGAAGTCAAACAGCGTTCCCGCATTGCCCATGATATATTCCACAACTTCGTGATGTGGATATGCATGTCTAAAAGGTCTATCTGAAGTCATGGCATCGTACACATCGGCAATCATGACTAGCTTGGCGTGAGGGTGAATTTCTGAACCCATGAGGCCAGCTGGATAGCCAGACCCATCTAGACGCTCGTGATGCTGCATGACAATTGATTTTATATGAGCGTTGAAATGCGTATTATTAGAGAGAATATCAAAACTGAATTTGGGATGTTGTACCATCTCAAGCCATTGTGCATCTGAGAGTGTTCCCTCATGGTCATAGAGTGTCGGTTCAAGGTTTTTGTATCCGATGTTGAGAAGCATGGAGGCAATGGCGATATTTCTCATATCCTTGGTGGAATACCCAAGTTTTGCACCGAGCATAATGGCGAGAACGGATGTGTTAATAGCGTGTTCGTACAGGTAATTTCCCTCAGATTTGATGTCCATAATGGAGATTTTTAGCTCTTCTGAATTTAAAATTTCGTCAATTAGGCTTGTTGAGATTTTATCAAGAGAATCAAGCAGTGCCTGTCCAGAGTCGCCATAAGCCAGTTGTTGTCTCTGTTTGCTAATGGTACTATAGAAGTTGTCAACACATTCTTTCATATCGAAGACGGCTTTTTTTCTGATGACGGGGTCGATGATATCTTTGACCTCTTCCTCTAGAAAGACCTCTTCCTCTGGATTTTTCACATAGAGGGATTTAAACCCCATATTCTTGATACGCTCTATGTTCTTTGAGTTCATGGAGGCATCTTTTTTGAGCAGAATTTGGTTATTTATATTAACGATATTTTCCGCAAGAATTTCATTTTCCTTCAGACGGTCGATCGGTTTGAATCTCATGTTCATCTCTCCTTTGGTGGTATATTCTATTGAAGACCGGTACAATGTCTATACTAATATAATAACTATCTTCATATTATACCCTATTTATAAGTACCCATATGCATATATTTATAAAATGACAAAACTTTTATTTTTTTATCAAAAAATCATAATCCTGACATATTTAAGGTCTATGATTGATTATGAAGATGAAAATAATTATGGAATGATGTAATAGAGGAAGGAGAGTCGATTTTATGATGAGAGGTTTTATAGGATATGGCAGCTGTTTTGGAGGCGGCGGATTTGGAATGATTTTTTGGACTATTTTATTGGCAGTTGGGATTATTGCCTTTTATAAATGGCAACGAGGCTCAAATACATCTGCAATAGATGTCTTGAAAAACCAGTTCGCAAGAGGTGAAATCACAGAGGAAGACTATTTAAAACGAAAAGAAGTTCTCAAACAAAAATAGAAAAGAGTTGCCGTAGGGGTGAAGGCCCTTAAATGGGGTATCAGTTTACTGGAATATCTGTGCTGAAAGTCAGCTGGCAGTTAATTTCAAACCAGCAGTGGCGGAGGGATGATGAAGAGGATTTTAGTGGTTGAAGATCATGTGGAGATCAGCAGGGTCGTCATCAAGTATTTGGAACAAGAAGGCTACCAAGTTGACCTTGCTGAAAATGGAATAGAGGCACTGGAAATATTTGAAGAGCAAGACTTTCAATTGGTGCTTTTAGATGTCATGATGCCGGGGTTAAATGGATTTGAAGTGTTGCAAGCCATGCGCAAAACATCTGAAGTGCCGGTGATTATTATCACAGCAAAGCAGGATGAGAGTGATCGCCTATATGGATTTGACTTGGGAGCGGATGATTATGTAGTCAAACCTTTTAGCCCACGAGAGCTCATGCGAAGGGTCAAGGCTATTTTAAAGCGGAGCAGTCTTACTTCGGATGGAGTGGATATCTTAGAGTATGAGGCAATTAAACTCTATTTGACTGCGATGAAGCTGATGACGGAACAGGGTGAAATTGAGTTGACTTCAGCTGAATTTTTATTGATGAAGACTTTTATGGAACATGCTGGACAAGTTCTCACAAGAGAACAGCTTATTCAAAATTCGTTTGGTGAGTCGTACGAAGGATTCGATAGAAATATTGATAGTTATATCAAGCGTTTGCGGCAAAAGGTGGAAGTGGATAGCAGACACCCAGTCTATATTAGAACTAAGTATGGATTTGGGTATATTTTTGGAGGAGAAGAGACATGACCATGAGGCGCATATGGCTTATGACATTGATGATTATAGCGATTGTCTCCGTGGGGGTCTATGGAATCATTGTGGCCTCACTAACCAATCAGTACTTTGAAACCTATATGGCAGAATCCTATGCCAACCATGTCTCACAGATTTTGAACTACTCTGAAAGAGCACTTGCAAAGACTAAGTCAACACCAGCTCAAATGGCCGTGGAGCTTGAAACCCACTTGATTGATCCGATTATTAGAATTAAACTATACGATATGGCGGGAAATGAACTTGTTAATGTGGACGATCAGGCATATGCGGCATCAACCATGATGCATGGCAGACCAATGAATGAGATGATGCGAGGGAATGAGCAAAGCGAAGTTGACCAATATGAGGTCATGGATGGTTCTACAGTCATAGGAAAGCTAAACATATTCAGACGAACATCAGCAGAGGAGTCTTTTGTTGCAAGGCTCTTCAAGGTAAATCTTCTAAAAAATAGCTTGTTGGCTCTTCTGATTTCCGGTGTAATTGCCGCATTCACAGGTTTTTTTATCAGCAAGAAGCTCTCGCAGGATTTGACTGATACGGCTGATATGGCTCAGGCAGTTCAGTTCAATGAGATGCCGCCTTTAATAAAGTCAAATGTCAGGGAAATAGATATTATTCGAGAGAGTTTAAATGATTTAAACGTCAGATTGCGGCTCAAACAAAAGAGTAGAAAGGTTTTGGTGGATCAAGTGATTCACGAGACCAAGACGCCAATAACTGTCCTGAGAACGCACCTAGAAGGGATGGAAGATGGCTTTGTACCAAACGATGCAATTGAGCTCAGACTCCTACAGGCGCAAGTGGCAGATGTATCGAAGACCTTAAATAAACTGTCGGGGGTATTAGATGCCGAAAGACTTGAACAGGTCGTAGAAATGGAAAGATTTGAAGTCAGTGCCCTCGTGACTCAAATAGTCAAGGGGATGAAGGGTCAGTTTCAAAAGAAGAAAATTGAATTAATCTGCGATACGTCAAAGAAATTTCAGATTGACAGTGATCGACATATTTTGAGCAAAATCATCTACAATTTGCTGACCAATGCCTACAAGTACACACCAGAAGGTGGCAGGGTTGAAATCACATATGATGTTCGAGAGACGAAGTTTCATATTTCTGTTGAGGACAACGGAATTGGCATAAGAGAGACCGAGCTAGACGCCGTATTTGATGCCTATTTTAGAGGTGAAAATCAAGTGGCGGCAGAGGGTGAAGGCCTTGGGCTTTATCTGGTTAAAGAAAGCTGTAGGCAACTTCATGGAACTGTTTCTGTTAAGTCTACTGAAGGAGAAGGCAGTCATTTTGCAGTTGAAATTGAGATGATCCGCTGATGGATAAAGGATCCTAAGCCATATAATAAGTCATATAATTAGAAAGAGGTGACATTATGAAAATAAAAAACTGGTGGAAGAGACTAATTGAAAAAATAGCGGCAGAGAACAAGGCCGCATTTGGTGAACAAAGACTTGATTGTTGTAAAAAGGACTGAAAGTCCTTTCAGTCCACTACAAGTATTTATGAAAAATTAAATCGTCCACAAACTCATGGGTTTTGAAATCATAGTGGTGCCACTTCACAGTGCCAGCGGGTTCAAAACCCATTTTTGCGACTGCTTTTAGCGATGATAAATTATCACTGTAAACATAAATATGAGCAATTTTTACTTGATGCTTTTCAGCCATGTCTCGGAGGGCAAAATCAGTGAGCGAAGCGGCAAGACCTTGGCCTCTAAAGATAGGTGCAGTGGCGGCAGTCAAAAAAACGGCATGTCTCTTTTCTGGAGAATCTTCCCTCTTCCCCCTGACCACACAGCAGATTTCCGACTCTTGCACGGCAACATAAGTCAAGAGACAGTCACTGGACACCCAAGTGGCTAGAACCTCCTCAGAAGGAACATCAGCAAAGGATATTTCAATTCCCTCGGATTTTAAAAATTTAAATAAGGACCAAATTTTATGAATATCTGTATGTTTCATTTCTCTAAATTCCATATGAGCAAACCTCCTCATCAGTAGAGTACCATAAAAAAACGCATTTGAAAATTGAGAGAGTATCAGAAGTTTCATTTTAATAGTTCTCAGAGGGGTTCTATGGTAATATAGGGTGAGGAGGGGAGCAGATGTTGAAGATTAAAGAATGGAAAAAGCCAAATACGCTGGAAGAGGCGTATGAAGTGCTGAATCTAAGCGCAAATAATAAAGTTGTTGGCGGCGGCCTATTTTTAAGACTTGCAAGTGACTTGACGATTCAAACGGCTATTGACTTGTCAAGTGTGGTTTCAGATGAAATCATTGAGATGGAGGATCGCTTTGTAATTGGAGCGATGACGACGCTGAGAACACTGGAAATAAATCATGCATTAAACACCGCTTTCAATCAATACTTCAAAGTGGCTGTTCAGGATATAGTGGGGGTTCAAATGCGAAATATTGCAACGGTTGGTGGAACGGTCCACAGCAAATATGGATTCTCTGATGTGCTGACGGCCTTTGCGGTTATGGATGCCACCCTCATATTTTACAAAGGGGGAAGACTTCCGCTCAAAACATATTTGGAAATGCCCCGTGTTGGCAAAAGGGAAAAAAGAGATCTGCTCTTGGCGGTTGAAATCCCAAAAGACGGTAGAACCTGTGCTTTTCAAATGATGCGAAACTCATCCAGCGATTTTGCTATTTTAAACTGTGCAGTGAGCAAAACAATCTCCGGTAATTACGAAGTGGCAATTGGCGCTAGACCACAGCGAACTGCCTTTGCTTTTGAAACCATGAAAGTGTTAAATCTAAGAGGCGAAAGCCAAGCGAAAAGACCTTTTGAGGCGTGCATTCAAGAAGCTATTTCCCATATAGAGGCGGACGTGACCTTTGGAAGCAATCGCTTTGGAACAGCGGCCTATAGAAAACAGATTGCAAAAGTTTTGGTGAAGAGGGCCCTTATGGAGGTGAGCTTGTGAACATAGAGGTTAGGATAAACGGCGTAAAGAAACGCCTTGAAATAGAACCAGGAGATTATCTATCAGAGGTTCTGAGAGAAAATGGCTATAAGAGTGTCAAACGAGGCTGTGACAAGAGCACTTGTGGAGCTTGCACTGTTTTGGTGGACGATCGACCTGTGCTGTCTTGTAGCTTTATCGCGGCGAGAGCCGATGGCAAATCCATTACAACTATTGAAGGGGAACAAGAGGAAGCAGAAATGCTTGGAGCTCTAATTATTGCAGAAGGTGGCGATCAATGTGGATACTGTACCCCCTCACTGGCACTGACCACCATCGCCATGAAACGCGAATTGAAGAACCCCACTGAGGCTGAAATTGTTCACTATATTACTGGTAATTTGTGCAGGTGTACAGGGTATGTGGCACAGCTCAAGGGCATTAAAAAATACATGGGGGTGACAAAATGAAACATGTCAATACACCCACCCCAAAACGAGATGGCATGAAACTGGTCACAGGTGCACCAGTTTATACAGATGATTTAGCCCCTAAAGAGGCTCTGGTGCTGAAGATTCTGAGAAGTGATCATCACTTTGCGAGGATTAAGTCGATTGATGTTTCCAGAGCAGAGGCTTTAGATGGTGTGGCATGTGTTATCACCTACAAGGATGTACCGGATAAGCGGTTGACTAGAGCTGGGCAGACTTACCCTGAACCCTCACCCCAAGATTGGAAAATGCTCGATGAACTGGTGCGTTATAAAGGTGACGAAGTTGCCGTGGTGGCGGCGGTGGATGAGAAAACTGCCCTTAAGGCCATGAAGCTAATCAGGGTTGAATATGAAATTTTCCCGCCTGTACTGGACTATAAAACTGCCTTTGAAAGTTCTGTGAAAGTGCATCCAGAATCTGATGCTTTTACGCATTTTGAGGTGGGATTCAATCCAAAACAAAACGTCGCATCATCATATTATGTTGAAGTTGGCGACTACAAGAGAGGATTTGAAGAGAGCGAAATTGTCATTGAGAGAACCTATGAGACGCAGGCAACTCATCCAGCTATGATGGAACCACTTGCGGCTTATTCTTACCTAGATCATACAGGAAGACTCGTGGTGGTTTCGTCAACTCAGATTCCATTCCATGTGCGACGTATGCTGGCAAATGCACTGAATCTTCCCATGAGTCAAGTTCGGGTTATTAAACCTCGAATCGGTGGCGGGTTTGGCTGTAAGCAAACATCGGGTGCAGAATTTTACCCTGCTCTGATAACCCTCAAAACAGGTAAGCCCTGCAAGATTTTCTTCAGCCGAAAAGAAGTTTTCTTGGGAACGAGCAGAAGGCATCCCTTTTATTTTGAGGTCAAAGTGGGGGCAACTAAATCGGGGATTATAAAGGCCTTTGATGTTAAGGCACTCTCCGATACAGGAGCCTATGGCGAACATGCTGGGACGGTTATGAGTGCCTGTGCAGAGAAGATAATGGCGTTTTATAAGACCGTGGGGTATCGGTTTGACGGGAAAGCCATGTATACCAACCACGTGTCATCGGGGGCGTTTAGAGGCTATGGAAAAACGCAAGGAGGCTTTGCCATAGAGTCAATTTTAAATGAGTTATCTCATGAGCTGGGGATAGACCCTTGTGAATTGAGGCTGAAAAATATCATCAGACGAGGTGAGCACTTAAACTTGGGCGTGGATCATGTCTATCATGAAGACATTACTCGACAGGACAGCTGTGAACTGGAATACTGCATTGAAAAGGGCAGAGAGATGATTGGCTGGCAGGAGCGGTATCCAGGATGCCAAGTCTCTGATGGAAAAGTTCGTGGACTGGGAATGGCTCTTGCAACCCAGGGCTCAGGGGTTCTCAACATAGATTCTGGCGGTGCAACCCTTAAGTTTAACAGTGATGGCTTTTTCACTTTACTCATCAGTGCCACAGATATGGGAACAGGGTGTGACACGATTTTGTCTCAGATGGCGGCAGAAGTTCTAGAAGTGCCTCTGGAACAGGTAATTGTCTACTCAGCAGATACGGATGTTACCCCCTATGATGATGGTTCATATGCATCGAGTTCAACTTATGTCACAGGAACGGCAGTTAGGAAAGCAGCTGAAAAAATGCTTGCAACCATTAAGACTGAAGCCTCAAGGCTCTTGAATGTGGAACCAGAAAATTTAACTTATGAAAAGGGGGTATTCAGAGTTGAGGACAGAGCCATTAATTTAGAGACACTTGGGTATAAACTGGATCACAAGCAACTGACTATTACAGAAAGTCATGTTTGCGGCAAAGAAGCACCGCCGTACAAGGCTGGATTTGCGGAAGTTGAGGTAGATCTTGAAACGGGCAAAATCGAGGTATTGGATTTTGTGGGTGTCATAGATTGTGGAACCCCAATCAACACAAACCTCGCCACCGTTCAAGCTCAAGGAGGCATGCTTCAAGGAATTGGCATGGCATTAATTGAAGAGGCAAATCACGCTTCAAACGGAGATGAACAAAATGCCACATTTCTAACCTACAAGCTACCCTCTAGGAAAGATGCTGTTGTAACAAGAGTGGCTTTTGCACCTAGTTATGAGCCATCTGGTCCATTTGGCGCAAAATCAATAGGGGAAATTGTCATCAACACAGCGGCACCGGCAATTATGGACGCCATCTTTAATGCCACTGGTGTCCGGTTTACGAGACTCCCGGTTACTCCAAGTCAAATGCTGATGGCATATGAGCAATTAAAGGAAAAATAACTTAAAGTGTCTGCGAGTGACGGATAAAAATAATTCTGATGACAGAATTTATCCATTTTATAATGGATTCTCATAAAAAAAAAGTTACACGGATTGACAGTGAAAGTTGATAGCGTTATATTTTAAAAAAGCCATATCTCAGAGTGAAACTCTCATCCCGCAGCGGATGAGAGTTTTTTCTATAAAGTGGTCTATGCAATAAATTCATAAGGAATAAAATTTAGCTGCAAGGAGGAAAATTATGTCATTTGAAGTGATTAACAAGGTTTTGACGCCAGAAGAGGTTCGCCAATTGATACCCGTGCCTGAACACCTCAAAGTTATAAAAATGAAAAGAGATGAGGAAATCAGAAAGGTTTTATCAGGTGAAGACAGTCGTTTTATTTTGATTATCGGCCCTTGTTCGGCACATGATCCAGATGCTGTGTTGACTTATATAGAAAGGCTGGCAAAAGTCCAAGAGCAAGTCAAGGACAAACTCATATTGGTTCCAAGGGTGTACACCAATAAACCTAGAACCACTGGGGAGGGCTACAAAGGGCTCATGCATCAGCCAAACCCACTGGAGACGCCAAATGTGACAGAGGGCATAAAAATTATGAGAAAGATGCAGTTGAAGGTGCTTGAGAGCACACATCTGACAGCGGCAGATGAGATGCTGTACCCGAGTAATTTAGGTTATGTATCCGACTTGCTGAGTTATATTGCTGTGGGGGCCAGATCGGTTGAGAATCAAAAACATAGACTCACTGCCAGTGGCATAGATGTAGCCGTTGGACTTAAAAATCCAACCAGTGGTGACATAGGGGTTATGCTCAATTCAGTCAAGGCGGCGCAGATTTCACACGAAATTATACATGAAGGGCACGAAGTGAAAACCAGTGGAAATCCATTTGCGCATGCTATATTGAGGGGTGCAGTCAATCAATATGGAAGAAATATCCCAAATTATCACTATGAAGATTTGAGATATGTGTCAAAAAAATATGAGGAGAGGGGTCTTCAAAATCCTTCGGTTATTGTGGACTGTAATCATGCAAACTCCATGAAGCAATACAGAGAACAGCCGAGAATAGCGCATGAGGTTCTTAGAAATATGAATTACTCAGAGAGCATCAGAAAGCTCATCAAGGGACTCATGATTGAGAGTTACTTGGTGGAGGGAACTCAGCCTGTAACGGGCTCGGTATTCGGTCAGTCCATTACAGACGGTTGTCTGGGATGGGATGCCTCTGAGAAGCTCATTTATGAGATTGCATCACAGGTATAATTGTAAGAGTCAATTTTATAAATCAACTCTCAGCTTGACGACAAACGTCAATTACAGCGTCAATTTCAAAAGCCTGCTTTCTTACGTATGTTTAGATACGCTGCGAATGCAGGCTTTTTCATTTCCTTGTCCTTGACATTTCTCGACAAGCTCTTAGACTGTATATTTTGTCTACAGTCTAAGAGTTGATTTTATAAATCAACTCTTTTTACCATGAATTTTTCGGGCTCTCTTGTGAAGCCGTACTGTTCGTATAGACCGTGTGCATCGCCTGTGGCTAGAAATCCCTTTAATGCCTTAAAAACTGGATGCGCTTGAATGTGTTGATTTAATTGTTTTCCAAGACCCTTACCACGATGAGCTTCATCCACGATGATGTCACAAATATAATAAAATGTGGCATAATCACTGACAACACGCCCAAACGCAATTAGATCATCGTTGTCATAGAAGCCGAAGCAATAAGAGTTTTTCATACTTGTTTCAACGGTTTCAAGTGTTCGGGTATTTGCCCAGTAGGATTGCTTTAACAAATGCTGAACATCAACGGGTGAAATTGGGGTGATGTTGTGTTCTCTTGTTGAAAAAATGGTCATATATTTTTCTCCTTTTGCTGTTTTGTGTATAATTGATGCAGGTGAGTATCTCATCATATGGAAAATTCTTTTGAATTCCTTTTTTATCTCGTATACAGCACAGATTTAAACGACTAATAAGTTGATTGCTATCATAAAAGTAGAGCAACATAAATAATAATAGGTATCTACAATATAACCTATTTTCTATTTTGTAGGATGGGTTTATAATTTAATTGTACTATTGCAGATAAATTTATCGTTATTTTAATCTCAAATAGGATATGAATATAATGATAAAATAAATAAGCGGAGGCATATATGAAACTTAGCAAAAAAGCATATGAAGCAGAGTTGGCACGTCTACAAATAGAACTTGTCAAAATGCAGGAATGGATTGTACATAAGGGACTCAAGGTTGTCGTAATCTTTGAGGGAAGAGATGCTGCTGGGAAAGGCGGTGCAATTAAGCGTATAACTGAGAGCCTAAATCCGCGAACTTGTAGGGTGGTGGCTCTGCCTAAACCAACTGAAAAAGAACGTACGCAGTGGTATTTTCAGCGCTATATCACTCATCTTCCAAGCGCAGGTGAAATGGTGCTCTTTGATAGAAGTTGGTATAATAGAGCTGGGGTCGAAAGGGTCATGGGCTTTTGTACAGATGAAGAATATTGGGAGTTCATGCGGTCTGTTCCCGAATTTGAAAACCAATTAATACGCTCGGGGATTATCTTAATCAAATACTGGTTTTCGGTCAGTGATGATGAACAAGAAGATAGATTCCAAGCTAGAATCAACGATCCAACGAAACAGTGGAAACTCAGTCCCATGGATTTAGAAGCGCGTTCAAAGTGGGTTGAATACTCAAAAGCTAAGGATATTATGTTCCAATATACGGATACAGAATCTTCTCCGTGGTATGTTATAGATTCTGACATCAAGAAAAATGCGAGAATCAATTGTATTTCACACTTATTGTCCGTAATTGACTATAAGGAAATTGAGCACAAAAAACTGGAACTGCCAAAGAGACAAGAGAACACGGGATATATTAGACCGCCAATTGATTCACAGACCTACGTTGAAGATGTTGCTGGAAAATTGGCTGAGGATGATGGGATGAAGGATGGCTCCAAGAAATCCAAGAAAAAAAAGAAAAAGAAATCAAAAAATGAAGAGGCCTCAGAATAGCCTTTCATTGAAACTAAAAGTGAGTGCCCAGCGAATTCCAAAGATGCGCTGGGCATTTTTAAGGTATTAAGAGATGAGGATAAAGATGATCTCAAAATCAATTCGCGTGCTTTTAGCAGACAGTCTAAAATGATTTGAACACAGTATACAGACAGTAAAAAAAATTATACGCGTACAAATTTATTTATATGTTCGAGCTGATTGAATGGGGCACTGTTGATATTGACATGAATAGTTAATAATAATAAAATGAGTAAAACAATGTTAAGATAATTTAATAATATGTTTAAAAATTAGAAACAATTATCTTGAAGGGGGATTATGAAATGAAAAGAGTACTTGCTATATTTTTAATGATAACCATGTTGGCCTTTGTCTTGGCAGGCTGTTCAAGTGGTGGAAATGAAGCACCAGCAGCTTCTGATTCAAATGCTTCAGCGCCTGCAAATAGCGATGGCGCAAATGGAGACGACATCATCAAAATTGGGGTTTTCGAACCAATGACGGGAGCAAATGCCGCTGGTGGAGCTATGGAGGTAGAGGGGATTGAACTCGCCAATAAGTTGTATCCAGAAGTTCTTGGAAAGAAAGTTGAATTGGTGGTTGTCGATAATAAATCTGATAAAGTCGAAGCGGCAAATGCAGCAACAAGATTGGTTGATAAGGAAAATGTCGTTGCTATTATAGGGTCATGGGGATCATCTTTCTCAATGGCAGCTGGCCCAATTGTTGCGGAAGCTCAGGTTCCGGCTGTGGGGGCATCTTGTACCAATCCACTTGTGACAATTGGAAATGACTATTATTTCCGCGTTTGTTTCATTGACTCATTCCAAGGTGTGGTCATGGCAAATTACGCATATAACGAACTTGGTGCAAAAAAAGTTGCTATTATTCAGGAAATCTCAAATGATTATTCTGTTGGACTTGCAAAGTTCTTTACAGATGCTTTTAAAGAAATGACTGGCGATGAAAATGCAATCGTGGAAGTTGCCAACTATAATACCGGCGATCAAGATTTTACAGCGCAACTTCAAAATGTAGCGGCAAAAAATCCAGATGTCATTTTCGCACCTGGAAATTACTCAGAGTCTGCTCTGCTTATTAAACAGGCCAAGGAACAGGGCATTGATGTTCCATTTCTCGGTGGTGACACTTGGGAAGCACCTGAGTTTTTGGATATCGGTGGTGATGCTGTAAATGGGGCTACTTTTTCAACTTTCTTCGCATCGGAAGTGCCAATTACTGAGACATCAGCGACTTTCCTTGAGGCTTATAGAACCGAATACAATAAAGAACCAGCAGCTGTTACAGCACTTGGATTTGATGCTTATTTAGTCATACTGGACGCAATTGAAAGAGCGGGTTCAGCTGATCCCGTGGCCATTAGAGACGCTTTGGCAACAACCGTCAGTTATCCAGGCGCTGCGGGCATGATTAGCCTAGATGCAAATGGTGATGCTGTGAAGAGCGCCATCTTAAAGACTGTGGAAGACGGCAAGTTTGTCTACAAGACGATTGTCGAACCAATAAAGAAATAAGTAAACCCTTACAATCTTTTTTGAGGTAACACAAAATGTGCAATTGATGTGCGTGCTTGTCATGCACATCAATTGTCATTTTCCATTAACTATATTGGGGGCATATATGAGTATCAGTGTATTCTTACAACATTTGGCAAACGGCATTTCGTTGGGAAGTCTATATGCTTTACTGGCGATAGGCTACACCATGGTATATGGGATATTGAGGCTGATTAACTTTGCGCATGGGGAAATTTTCATGTTTGGCGTTTACATGGCCTTTTATTTGATGACATCGTCTTTTTTGACGTTGCCATGGTATTTGGCAATTCTATTGGCAATTGTCATTACGATTATCTTCGGCGTTCTGATGGAAAAACTAGCTTACTCACCGCTGAGAAATCAACCTAGAATTTCCATTATGATTTCAGCCATTGGTGCGTCGTTTTTGTTTCAAAATCTAGGCGTTGTGGTATTTGGAGGGAGACCAAAGGCATTTCCCGTGCCAGAACTTTTCAACAAAGTTATCGTCATAGGAAATGTCTCAATTGTGAGCATCACATTTTTTATACCAATCGTCACAATTCTTTTGCTTGCAGGGCTGCTCTTCATCGTCAATAAGACGAAGACTGGCATGGCTATGAGAGCGGTTTCAAAAGATTATGAAGCTGCAAAACTCATGGGCATCAGTGTCAACAACATCATTTCATTCACCTTTGCAATTGGCTCTGCCCTTGCTTGTCTTGGTGGGATTATGTGGGGATTCAAGTACCCGCAATTACTGCCTACAATGGGGCTTATGCCAGGTTTAAAGTGCTTTATTGCAGCCGTAATAGGCGGTATTGGAGACATAAGAGGGGCTGTGCTAGGCGGGTTTCTCTTAGGGCTTATGGAGATATTAATCGTGGCTTTTTTCCCAGCATTGACTGGATATCGCGACGCGTTTGCCTTCGTCTTTCTCATTGTCATTTTAATGGCTAAACCTACAGGGTTGCTTGGACAAAATTTAACGGAGAAGGTGTAGACATGAAGAGAAATAGCAAGCGGCTATTGCCGATTCTAACCATATTGATTGTATTTGCCATCTTGTTGTTTTTCAATGCGACATTTGACAACTACAAGATGAGAATTTTAAATTTGGCGGGCATCTACATTATCTTAGCACTGAGCATGAACTTGATAAATGGCTTTACTGGCCTCTTCTCTCTTGGACATGCGGGATTTATGGCACTGGGTGCCTATACGTCAGCCATATTGACCATGTCACCTGCAACAAAGCAGATGAACTTTTTCATAGAGCCTATTTTGCCGATCTTTGCCAATGTTCAATTGCCGTTTCCAGTGGCGCTTTTCATGGGCGGGCTTGTTGCAGCCGCAGTGGCATGGGTTATCGGTGCACCGATTTTAAAGCTAAAAGATGACTATTTAGCCATAGCGACGCTTGGACTTGGTGAGATCATCAGAGTTGTGTTTACCAATACGCAGTCTCTTACAAATGGCGCGCTGGGGCTAAAAGGACTCGAAAGATATACAAATATCTGGTGGAGCTGGGGGCTTGCATTTTTGACAGTTCTCTTCATGATTTACTTGATTAACAGCAGCTATGGAAGGGCATTCAAGGCAATTCGTGAAGATGAAATTGCGGCCGAATCAATGGGCATTAACCTATATAAGCATAAGGTCATGGCCTTTGTCATCGGGTCTTTTTTAGCGGGAATTGGCGGCGGTCTTTTAGCACATCTCATTGGTACGATCGACCCTTTGATGTTTAGATTTGTCTTGACGTTCAACGTCCTTTTGATTGTTGTTCTGGGAGGAATCGGGAGCATTAGTGGATCTGTTATTTCGGCAGTTGTGGTGACATTTATGCTGGAACAGATGAGGTTCTTAGATCAGGCTATGAAAATTGGTTCACTTGAAATCCCGGGTATTCCAGGTATGAGGATGGTAATATTCGCCATCTTGCTGATGGTTGTTATTTTGTTTTATCCCAAGGGACTTATGGGAAGAGAAGAAATCACATGGGATAAAATACTCGGAGGGTACTATCTCAAAAAATTTAAACTCAAAAAAGATTAGGAGGCTGTCAACGTGTCAATACTCAGAACGGACAATATCATCAAGCGATTTGGCGGTTTGACTGCCGTTTCGAATCTTTCGGTGAATTTAAATAAAAATGAAATCGTTGGACTTATTGGGCCGAATGGCGCAGGGAAGACCACGGCTTTTAATATGATAACAGGCGTATATCAGCCAACAGAGGGTTCTATTTTCTTTGATGGTAAGGACATAACTGGGTTGAAGCCACATGCTATCACTAAATTGGGGATTGCAAGAACGTTTCAAAATATAAGGCTTTTTAAGGATTTGACCACCATAGAAAATGTGCTTATTGCCAATCATCTAAGGCTCAAGTCAGGGGCTTTACAAGCTGTTCTAAAGACGCCCTTTTATAAAAAAGAGGAAAAGCACATGTATGAAAAATCAGTGCACTTGCTTGAAGAAGTGGGCTTGCTGGATTTGATGCATGAAAAATCTTCAAATCTTCCCTATGGAAAACAGCGAAAACTCGAGATTGCCAGAGCCTTGGCGACAGATCCGAAGGTGTTGCTACTCGATGAACCAGCAGCGGGGATGAATCCGCAGGAATCCCTTGAACTCATGTCCTTTATACATGACATTCGAGATAAGTTCGACTTGTCAGTCCTCATGATTGAACATCACATGCAGGTGGTCATGGGGGTTTGTGAGACGATTTATGTCCTTGATTACGGGGCGATGATTGCAAGTGGAAATCCAGAGGAGATTCAAAATAACCAAAAAGTCATTGAGGCTTACTTAGGAGTTGATTGATATGCTTAAAATAGAAGGACTTAACGTACACTATGGAGGAATCCATGCACTTAGGGGGATAGACGTCCACGTGGAAAAGGGAAAAATCGTCAGCCTTATCGGTGCAAATGGGGCTGGCAAAAGCACTACGCTTAGAACCATTGTTGGACTTGAGCGCTGCACAAATGGAAAGATTGTCTATGAGGGAAGTGAAATTACAAAAAAAACGACAAAGGAAATTGTCAAGTCGGGTGTAGTGCTCGTCCCAGAGGGAAGGCGGATTTTTCCGAACCTCACCGTGATGGAAAATTTGATTCTCGGTGGTTACAGCAGAACAGATACAGCGCAGGTTCAAAAGGATATACAGTGGGTGTTTGAACTGTTCCCACGGCTTAAGGAAAGAGAATGGCAAAAGGCTGGAACCATGTCTGGCGGGGAACAGCAAATGTTGGCAGTGGGTAGAGGACTCATGACCAAGCCAAATCTGATGATGATGGATGAGCCCTCTCTGGGATTGGCACCACTGATTGTCAAAGATATATTCAACATCATAAAGGAAATTAATAAACTGGGTGTGACGATTTTGTTAATTGAACAAAATGCAAAGGTGGCGCTTGAAATTTCTGATTATGCATATGTTCTGGAGACTGGGGTCATTGTTCTTGAGGGTGCTGGAAAGAGTTTGTTGGACAATGAAGATGTAAAAAAGGCTTATTTGGGAGCTTGATGATTAAATGCTTTCAGAAAAATATGAAAAATAGGGAAGGTGGCATTGTATTTTGCTGCCATCTCTATTTTTATGTAAAAAAGTTTAAATGGTTGATTTTGAATCGAAAGCGATTTAGAATTGAGCAACAAATGAGAACAAATGAGAACAAATCAATACAAAATCCCCTGTAATAGGAAAAATGGTTTGGTTAAGTAGTGAATTTTGACTAGGATTAATGGCGGAAACAAGTTATAATAAAGTAATGAAATAATTGTAATAATTTGAGGAGGATGGTTATGATTGGACAAAATAAAATTACAGAATTGGTTGAAAAAAAGGATTTTGAATACATAATTATGGGAGGTGCTTTTCTTGGAAGTGGTGGAGGAGGACCTGTTGCGGCTGGAAAACAGATCATGGAAGACGTCTTGGCACATAAAGTTCCAGTCAAAGTGGTGGATGTGCAAACTCTTAAATCACAACATGGTTTAAATGGTGCTGTGGTGGCATTTATGGGATCGCCATCTGCGGGTGCTCAGGGAATTGACCTTGAAACGCCCACAAATGCGTTTAACGCACTTGAAAATTTTAAACCGCTGGATTTTGCCATGCTCATTGAAATTGGGGCTGGAAACAGCATGGTGCCCATGTCGGTGGCAGTTCGAAAAAACATTCCAATTTTAGATGGAGATGGTGCTGGAAGAGCAGTTCCAAAGATTCAAAACACCACTTATGCGCAGGTGACTTCACCAAGCCCAGCGGCTCTATCCAATGGGAAACAAAAGGGGTTGCCAACGGTTGATAACATTATTCTCATGAGGGATATTCCGCAAAATCAAATGGCGGATGCTCTTGAGGCTTATAGTTTAAACATTCTTGAAATTCCCACTTTTGGACAGATGGGAGGGTTGGCAACCTATATGCTCAGCAGTGAAGAAGTGGAAAGTGCTACAATTGGGGGGACGCTGACCTTATCATATGAAATTGGAAAGGTCATCTTAGATGCGATTGAAGCAGGTGGAGAGGCAACTGAGAATTTGAAAAAATATTTTCAAGGTGTAAAGACCCCTTGTTACACTTTTGAAAAGGGGACAATCACTAAAATTGAAACGCCATCGGATAAGAGTGGAGACTTGGATTTGGGAACGGTCACAGTTGAAGACGGCGAGGGAAATACACTTTTATTGAGCTATGAAAATGAAAATCTATTTGCCACTTTAAACGGGAAACCGTGGGCGATGGCGCCAGATTTAATTTGCTATCTAGGGGAAACGGGTGCAATGAGCAATGTCGAAATCCAAATTGGGGACAAAGTGACGATTTTTGGACTTGCCGCAAATGAAAAAATGCGTTCAAAAAATATTGTAGATGGGTTTATGAGCGAATTAAAAGCGTTAGATATTTATAATGGGGAATATATATCTATAGAAAATTTGCACCGAAAGTAATATTTTATAAAAAATTGGGTAAAGCAATTTAGTGGGTAAAGTTTATGAAGGGGTGTCAGTATAATGTTGCAGAAATTGAGGTTTAAGATCTTATTAACCATCCTTGTAAGATAAATATAAGGTGA
>DKFC01000068.1 GCA_002452745.1 Firmicutes bacterium UBA6806 | reverse complement strand
AGGTTCGACTTTTTCAGTGCCCTCTTTTATAGGGGGTTGTTTTTAAAGTCAACAAATAGGGTATTTATTGAGTAAGCAAAGTATTGGAGGTGTAAAAATGATGTTTAAAGTCAGCGAAGAAACTTGTGAGAGAATTCTAGGTGTTTTAAGCAAACAGCAGGATAAGCCACAGGAAGTGAGAATTTATATTGCGGGAATGGGCTGAGGCGGGCCATCATTCGGTCTAGGTCTAGACTGGTCAACAGAAGCGGATTTAAAGGAAACCATCCACGGTGTTCCATTTATCATCGAGAAGGATTTATATGAATCTGTCGGTGAGATTGGCATAAGCTGGAATGGCTATAGCTATTCAGTATATGCAACAGGCAGTGGCGCCTCCAACTGCGGATAGGCATGCAAGAAATACCCTTAAGCACATGCAAGCACGAGAAGAATGTTCAATAACAAAGCCCCTAGAGTCGATTCAAATGAGCTGATCCCTAAAAGTTTAACTTTTGGGGTCATCTCAAATAGGTTATCTCTGGGGGCTTTTACGTGTTTAAAATAATGTGTTTTTAAGTGCGCTTAAAAGTATATACAGCGGAGCTGTAAGGGTTTATACCCACAACGTGTTTTTCAACATCCGGGATGTCAACAGGTTTCCTAAGGATGCCACTCTCGTTGAAAATCTGTTTGATTTTAATTTCTCGCGGTTTGACGGCTGGTTCAATGCCAAGCGCACAGCACATGTGGCGGAGCACCTCTGCAATGGAGAGCATGAGCATGTTCTCTTGAGCGTTGTGCACCACTAATAGGCAGTCGTAGTCGTGTCCCTCTTCAGCGTGAAGTGTATACACAATTGCGTTTGAATCAACATCCACAAAGTGAAGTCTTTGGCGAATTTCATCAGGTGAAGTGATGCGAAAGCAATCGTGCGATTTTCGAAGTTCAATGAGGTCTTTGACATAGGCGTAAAAAGCATAGTGATATTTTTTGTACTCCCAGTCGATGCCATTGATGCTGAGCGGAGCGTTGTAAGTGTTATGATGTCCCTTTTTATCCCTTAAAAATTCATTCCCAGCATGAAAGAAGGGAATTCCCTGAGAGGTCATGAGGATGCTAAAGCAGAGTTTATTCATCTTAATCCAATCATCGTAGGAGTTTTGAGGCATAGACTTTTGCAATTTGTCAAAGATGATTAAATTGTCATGAGCGTTGAAGTAATTAATAGTCTCACATGGGTTCATGGCGAATCCCATAAGCGAGTCATCAAATGGAATAGACCCGGCTATACCCACTTTGACATCGTGCTCGGAATCTCTATTGCCTTGAACAAATCCTCTGCCAGTGCCGTCATTGTCCCCTTTTATGGCGTTTCTAAAGTCGTCGTTGAACAGGGAAAAGCACTGATTGCACTGAGACCCTTTATAAACGCGCTTGGAATCGGGAAGCAGGGATAGACCACCTGTCCAGGGCTCACCATATATCATGATGTCTGGATTTATTTTCCTTAGTTCGACAATGGCAAGGGTGATGGTCTCTAAATCAATCAGGGCCATTAAATCAAATCTGAATCCATCCACTTGATACTCCCTTGCCCAAAAACAGAGAGAATCTATGATAAATTTTCTGCCCATTGGACGTTCGGAGGCAAACTCATTGCCACAGCCAGAGCCATTGGAGAAGATGCCCTCATCTGTAATTCTGAAGTAATAACCGGGAACCAGCGCGTTGAAGTTGGATTGTCCTCCACGATAGGTGTGATTGTAAACCACATCCAGCACTACTTTGAGTCCAGCTTCGTGGAGTGCCATGACGGCGCTTTTAAGTTCTCTGATGCGTGCCGCAGGGTCTTCGGCGGTGGAGGCATAGCTGCCCTCAGGCAAGTTGAAGTGTTCAGGGTCATACCCCCAGTTGTAGCTGTCATCGGAATCATCTGTCTCATCGACTGAGAGGAAATCGTTGACGGGCATTAGGTGAACATGTGTAATGCCGAGGTCAACCAAATGGTCGATGCCTGTGGAATAGCCATCGCAGTGAAGGCCAGTCTCGGTGAGGCCAAGAAATTTCCCCCTGTTTACAGCACCAGAGCTCATGTGTCCTGTGAAATCCTTGATGTGCAGTTCGTAGAGAATTGCATCACATTTTACAGGTGAAACGGGCCTCTGATGTGTTAAAAAACCGTCAGGGTTTGTTTTGTCCAAATCGACCACAGCGGACCTTATGCTGTTTGCAGACGCTGAAACGGCATAGGGGTCTGTGACCTCCAATATGCTATCGAGGATATAAGTGTAAAAGAAGCCATTGAGATCCCCAGCTATTTTGATGCTGTGAACCCCCTCGATACTCTTGTTCATAAGATAAGTCTCTCGATCCAAGGTTGTTGGATGGCTGTAAAGAGCCAGATGGATTTCCTTAATGGAAGGGGCCCAAACTCTAAAGAGCGTTGCCTCACGGCTGTGAAGTGCGCCAAGCGGCTTATCGGTTGAGGGAAAATTCATAAAATCACCTACAGTTTAAAATCCATTGCATTTCGGTTGACATTCCATATCCCCGATGCGTATTTGTCGATGGTGTAGTCGGCTGAAAACGTACCTGAGCATGCGATGTTTGTAAGAGACATTTTCATCCAGTGCGGTTTATTGCGGTAGTAGAGTGCCAGTCTGGTCTGAGCGTCGCAGTAGGCTTCAAAATCTTGAAGGACAAAGAATTCATCGTTAAATCTCAGCAGACGGTCTGCAATTGGTATAAATTCATCTTTTGGCACTGGGAGGAAGCCGTTTACCAATTGATCCACGACTTGTTTAAGAGCCGGAGAAGAATTATACACATTATAGGCATTGTAGTTGCCGTTTTTATAGTAGTCATAAACATCTGCATCGCGCAATCCAAAGATGACGATGTTGTTTTCGCCGACTTCCTTCATGATTTCAATGTTTGCACCATCCAGTGTTGCAATGGTCACAGCGCCATTCATCATGAATTTCATGTTGCCTGTACCAGAGGCCTCTTTTGAAGCGGTGGAAATTTGTTCGCTGACATCTGCCGCAGGAATCATGCGACCAGCCAGTGAAACGCCGTAATTCGGAAGAAAGACAACTTTGAGCTTGTCCTTAATGGTCTTGTCGTTGTTGATGACGTCGCCAATGGTGGTGATGAGCTTAATAATCTGTTTGGCAACATAGTAGCTCGGTGCGGACTTTCCAGCAAATATAAACACTCTCGGCGGGATGTCAAGATTTGGATTCTCCTTGAGTTGATTGTAAAGATGCATAATGTGAAGAATGTTGAGATGCTGGCGTTTATACTCGTGAATTCTCTTAGCCTGCATATCAAAAATAGCATAAGGGTCTACTTTTATATCCAGTTTGTCCTTGATAAACCGCGCAAGTTTTTCCTTGTTTTGATGTTTGATATCGTATAGGTTGTCTAAAAAGGCCTTGTCATCTCGATATTTTAACAAATCACGGAGGACAATTGGGTTTTTCTTAAAGCCGTCACCGATGGTGTCTTCGATTAAATCCGTCAGTGCGGGGTTTGCATTTAAAAGCCAGTGCCTATGCATGATGCCATTTGTCTTGTTGTTGAATTTGGTCGGATAGATATTGTTGAAGTCCTTGAGTTCCTTATTCTTTAGAATTTCAGTGTGCAGTTTGGCAACGCCGTTGACACTGTGTGAACCGACGATGGCCAAATGCGCCATATGTACAATTCCGTCGTGGATGATAGCCATTTCACCAATTTTATGTTCATCCTCATAATGATGGACATTTTTTAACTCAAATAGAAATCTGTGATTAATTTCTTCGATAATCATGGTGATTCGAGGCAGTAGTTCTCTCATCATATAGAGCGGCCATTTTTCCAGAGCTTCAGCCATGATGGTGTGATTGGTATAGGAAATACATGACGTTGTAATCTTCCAAGCATTGTCCCACTCCATCTGCTCTTCATCGAGTAAAAGGCGCATTAACTCCGGCACGGCAAGTGCTGGATGCGTGTCGTTTACATGCAGGGCCACATAATTTGAAAACTCGGTCATAGGGAGATCCATTTTTTTGAAAGTTGCAATAATGCTCTGAATGCCAGCTGATACGAAGAAGTATTCCTGTTTTAGCCTCAGGAGTTTGCCTTCATCATAGGCGTCATTTGGATAGAGAATTTGAGTGATAATCTCCACGGAGTGCTTCTTTTCGAAGGCGCTCAGGTAGTTTCCGCGGGAGAAGTTTTCAAAGTCGAAAATGTCCTCTATTTCCTCTGCTGACCAAAGCCTCAGTGTGTTGACGGTATTGTTTTCGTAGCCGAGGATAGGGGTGTCGTATGGAACGGCTCTGACGGCATCGTATCCCACGTGTTTGAAGCAAAGTCTATCACCGTCCATTGTCGTTTCCACATGGCCGTTAAATCTGACTTCCACCGCTTTGTTCGGGCGTTTGTACTCCCAGACGTTGTTGTTGACAAGCCAACGATCGGGAAATTCAACCTGATAACCGTCTATAATCTTTTGCTCAAATAGGCCGTTTTTATAACGGATACCACAGCCGTGACCGGGGATTGAAATGGAGCTCATGGCATCTAGAAAACAGGCTGCCAATCTACCAAGTCCTCCATTTCCAAGTCCTTGGTCCATCTCCACTTCAATGAGATCGTCAAGAGAGATGCCCATAGAGGCAAGACTTTCCTTGGTGACATCGTAAATACCGAGGTAGTTTAAATTGTTGGCGAGAAACTTGCCAGTCAGAAACTCCATGGAAAAGTAGTAAACTTGCTTGCACTGTTCATTTCGATAAGTTGCGTTGGTATTGGCCCAAAGGCTTCCAATATAGTCTTTTAACATTTGCCCAAGGGCGTTGTATCTCTCCAGTGGTGTTGTATCTTCAATCTGCCTTGCAGTTGTGGCCTGAATGGCGGCCATGTAGTCCTCTTTAAAACTTTCAACTGTTAATTTCATGCAATTCACCTCATCTGTAAATTATGAGTTCCTTATACCCAATATTTTCTGATATATCCCAAGGTATTCAAGAGAAGATGTCTTCCAACTGTGGTCAGCTGACATGGCATGCTTCATGAGCATCTTCCAAGTTGCTTTGTCCCGATATGTTTCAAGGGCGTCTTTTATGGTGAAGAGAAGCTCGTGGGCATTGTAATTCATAAAGCAAAATCCATTGCCCTCACCAGTGTATTTATTGTATGGGATGACGGTATCCTTTAGACCGCCAATTTGACGAACAACCGGAATCGCCGCATATCTCAGGGCAATGAGCTGGCTGAGTCCACAGGGTTCAAATAGCGACGGCATGAGAAAAATATCAGACCCTGCATAGATTTCATGAGATTCATACTGGTCAAAATAAATTCTTGCGGCTATTTTATGAGGATATCGGTATTGGTAGTACTTGAACATGTCTTCATATCGTTTTTCACCAGTGCCCAGTATAACCAATTGAACGTCTTCTTTGAGAAGTTCTTCAAGGATGTGCTCTATGAGGTCGATGCCCTTCATATCTGCCAGTCTTGTGACAATGGATAACATGGGAATACTGGGATCAACAGGCAGGCCATACTTAATTTGAAGGTGCATTTTGAGTTCGTCTTTGCGCTTGATAGAGCGCTTGTCAAAATGAATTGCCAAATTGGGATCAGTGGCGGGGTTATAGGTGTCGTAGTCAATTCCGTTGACGATGCCTGTGAGTTTATGAGCATATTTTTTGATGATGCCGTCTAGATTTTCACCGAAATAAGGATAGGTGATTTCCTGAGCATAGCTCTTTGAGACAGTGGTCACATGGTCTGAATAGACGATGCCCCCCTTTAGGAGATTGATGCCGTCGTAAAACTTCAGAGATTCTTCGCTGAAGTAATGATCTGGCAGATTCATCAGATCGCCCAAAATAAAAGGGTCAAAGATACCTTGATATCTGAGGTTGTGGATGGTGAAAACCGTCTTGATATCATAAAAATCATCGTATTTTTTATAGTGATCCAAGAGGACATTCACAGCAGCAGTATGCCAGTCGTGCGTGTGAATGATGTCTGGTTTTAAATCAAGGTGCTTCAGAGCGCTCAAAACTGCTTTTGAAAAGAAGATATACCGCTCTGCATCGTCTCCGTTCCCATAGAGCTGATGACGTTTAAAGTAAAATTCATTGTCGATGAAGTAGTAAGTGACAGAATCATACTCCAGTTTAAAAATGCCGACGTACTGATGGCGCCAGCCAAGGAGGACTTCCGTGCTGTCTACAAAAGTCATCATCTCCTTAAACTTAGGGGCTGTCTTTGCATGAAGCGGTAGGAAGACATCCACACTGACATCTTTTGAAATAAGTGCCTTTGGGAGAGAGCCAGCAACATCTGCAAGCCCTCCTGTCTTTGCGAAGGGAGCCGCCTCAGAGGCGACAAATACAACTTTCATGTTAGAGAACCTCCTTTGAAATAGATGCCTTTTTACCGGCAACATATGGACTGTTTGGCTCGCCAACCAAGGTGATGTTCTCTTCAATGGTGGCTCGTTTGTCCAAGATGACATAATCGAGGTGAACACCATCTTGAATATCCGCTTTCTGCATGATGATGGAGTTCTTCACCACAGCGCCTTTGTCAATTTTTACGCCCCGGAATATGATGGAGTTTTCAACATGCCCATCTATTTGACAGCCGTTTGCCACGAAGGAATTGACCACTTCGGCATTTGACTTGTAGTATGTGGAGGGTTCATCTTTGACTTTTGTAAATATCTGACCGTGTTTAAAGAACAGATCATTTGCAGTTTCAGGGTTGAGGATGGCAAAGTTGGCATCCATATAGTTTTTTATATTGTTGATGCAGAACACATGTCCATCAAATTCGTGAACGGTTACTTTGAACTTGTGGAGGTTGTTAAAGACGGCCTGCTTCAAGAAATTCGCTGAACCTGTTTCAATTGCGTCAAAGAGAATATCAAAGTAAACGCTCTTCTTCATGAAGTACATTTCGAGGGATAGATTGAAGTGTTCATCCTTGCCTAGATTTGTTCCAATACTCTTAAATGCTCCATTTTCATCCAGATGGATCTTGTCGCAGCCTATAAATGACTTGTTGGGATCATCCACAGATTTATAGAGCATGCAGATATCGGCATCTGATTCCAAAAATTCCTGATAGGCCTTGTTGAGGTCTATATTGGCCACCATGTAGGACTTTGAGAGAAATAAATTATCCTGCTTTGCATAGCGAATAAAAGAGTTGTTCTGATAGAACAAATCAAGGTCTCCCACGCGTTTATAAGTGGTGGTGTAATCGTATGTCGGCGTGAAGAGGAACAGGCCGTTTATCTTTCTATCAAGGTCCCACGGACGACCTGATCCTAGGTGGTCCATAACAGAACGGACTTTGTTGCCAGTGAAGATGCCAATGGCAGTGATGCCGCTGTTCACCATGTTGGACAGCATGAAGTCGATAATTCTGTATCTGCCCGCAAAGGGGAGCATGGAGGTAGGGCGGCTTTGGCAAAGCACCCCGAAGTTGTTGTCTATTTCACTGAGATTGATTATTCCTAAACAGTTTTTCATGAAAGCACCTCTTTCTAAGATTCGATGATTTTATTCTTTGACACCAGATAGACGACTTCGTCGCTCTCATCGCCGATTTTTGTTCCGGCTTTAATGACGACGTCTTCCATGACCACAGCATTGTGAACTTCTGCGCCCTCTTCAATAACTGCACCAGATAAAATGACGCTGTTCATAACTTTGGCGTTCTTGGCAACTTTTATCTCGCTGAATAAAACGGTGTTTTCAAGTGTTCCCTCAATATAGCAGCCTTCATTGATGAGAGAATTGACAACTTTGGCATCTCTCGCAATAAAGTGAGGTGGCAGATGTCTATTTTTAGAGTATATTTTCCATTTTCGATCATATAAATCCAGTTGATTGCTGTCTTCGAGCAAATCCATGTTGGCTTCCCAATAACTCTTGATTGTGCCGACGTCTTTCCAGTACCCTTCAAATTTATAGGCCACGAGTTTTTTGCCGTCGTTCATGAGTTTTGGAATGATGTTCTTTCCGAAGTCGTTTTCCGAAGTCGAGTCTTTTTCATCAGCGACGAGGTAGCGTCTCAGTGTTTTCCAGTCGAAGATATAGATGCCCATAGATGCGAGGTTTGATTTCGGATTTTTTGGCTTTTCTTCAAATTCATAGATGGAGAGGTCTTCGTTGACATTCATGATGCCGAAACGAGGCGCTTCATCCCAAGGCACTTCGATGACGGAGATGGTGCAATGCGCCTTTTTTTGAACGTGGTAATCCAGCATCATGGAGTAGTCCATTTTGTAAATATGATCTCCAGACAAAATCAGAACAAATTCGGGATCGAGTTCGTCGATAAAGGAGATGTTTTCATAAATGGCGTTTGCTGTGCCCTTATACCATCTCCCACCTTGCTCATTGGTGTAGGGAGGCAGTACTCTGACGCCACCAGTGCGCCTGTCGAGGTCCCATGAACTGCCGATGCCAATGTGCGAATTCAGATGATAGGGTTTGTACTGCGTTAAAATGCCCACATCAAATATCCCTGAATTGGAGCAATTGCTCAAGGGGAAGTCAATGATGCGATATTTGCCACCAAAGGGAACGGCGGGTTTGGCGACATCTTTTGTGAGCAGTTTTAATCTGGAGCCTTGGCCCCCGGCTAGAAGCATTGCAATCATTTTGCCTTCTTTCATGATGTTATTCCTCCTTTAGCTTTATAAATAATCCGCCGTATGCGGGCAGTGTAATTCGAATTGAGTGAAAGCGATGGTGCATGAGTTCGCTTTGAGATTTATAAGTGTGGACGGTATCTGAAACAGTGCCGCCGTATTTTTTGCTGGCGGTGCTCAGGAGAACTTCATAGGTTCCAGGGGTGTAGACTCCAACTGGATAACGCTTTCTGGCGATGGGGGTGAAGTTCATGACGGCAATTAGGCGTTCACCTTTGCTGTTGAGTCTCTCAAAGGAGATAATGCTCTCATCTGAATTGTCCACTTCTATCCAGTTGTAGCCGCTATAACTGGTATCTAGTTCATAGAACTCGTCATGGCTTCGGTAGAACCAGTTTAGGTCTTTTACAAATTCTTTGAGCCTTTTGTGTGAGTCGTACTCGAGCAGGTGGAAATCCAGTGCTTTCCATTCGTCCCATTCGATAAACTGGCCGAACTCCCCTCCCATGAACAGGAGTTTTTTGCCGGGGTGAGCCATCATATACATATAGAGCAAGCGTAAATTGGCAAATTTTTCTTCATATTCTCCTGGCATTTTGTCGAGCAGAGATCGCTTTCCATGCACTACCTCATCATGACTCAGCGGCAGGACAAAATTTTCGGTGAAGGCATAGGTAATAGTAAAGGTCAGGGCTTTATGAAATCCCTTGCGATAGATGGGATCAAGCTGCATGTACTCGAGAATGTCGTTCATCCATCCCATGTTCCACTTGTAGTTGAACCCCAGTCCCCCTTTGGAAACCGGATGTGAGACAAGCGGCCACGAGGTGGATTCCTCGGCCATCATCAAGGTATATGGAAAGGCCTTGAATACAGTTTGATTGAGCTTTTTTAGGAATGCCACGGCTTCGAGATTTTCCACGCCGCCATACTTGTTTTTCAGTATTTTGCCGCCAAAATTCAGATAGAGCATGTAAGCCACAGCATCTATTCGAATGCCGTCCACATGATACATCTCATGCCAGTAAAATAGATTTGAGATTAGAAACGAATTGACTTCGGGTTTGCCATAGTCAAAATTCACAGTTCCCCATTGATCGTTATGAGCACTCTCATAATCGGAGGATTCAAAGCAGGCTCCACCGTCGAAGTAGTAGAGACCGTGTGCGTCTTTGCAGTAGTGACCGGGAACCCAGTCTAGGATAACCCCAAGATTGTTTTGATGACATCTGTCTATGAAGCTCATGAAATCCTTGGGTGTGCCGAAACGGGAAGTAGGGGCAAAGTAGCCAGTCACTTGATAGCCCCAAGAGCCATCATAGGGGTGTTCCATGATGGGCATCAGTTCAATATGAGTATAGCCAAGTTCTTTGACATAGGGAATTAGCTCATCGGCGAGGTCGCCGTATGAATACTGATTGCCATCGTATTTTTTGCGCCATGAGAGCAAATTGACTTCGTAGATGTTCATAGGGCTGTGGTAGTGGTCGGTGGTGCTGCGTTTATGTACCCAGCCTTCATCATGCCATTGATACCCGTTTATATCATAATATTTTGAAGCGGTTCTGGGGCGTTCCTCAGCGTGAAAAGCGTAGGGGTCGGCTTTAAAATGCTCTGTAAAATCAGGGCCGACGATATGATATTTATAACAGTCGTAGATTTGAACGCCGACGACGCAGATTTGCCATAAGCCACTGTTTTTTATGCGCTGCATAGGATAGTGATTGATCTCCCAACCGTTGAAATCGCCAATAAGAGAAACGCTGAGTGCATTTGGCGCCCAGACCACAAACCGAACTGCTGGCGTATCGAAGCGCTCAATTGGATGGGCTCCTAAAAATTCGTAGCTCTTATAAAAGGTTCCCTCGTGGAACAGGTGAATATCAAATTCACCTTCGTTTAAGTAAAAATAGCCCTTTTCCTTTATATATTGATTTATTTCATGAGGCTGCATAAAATCACCTAACTTTCTTTTTCCAGTAGAATGTTTAAGAATTTTTGA
Source organism: Firmicutes bacterium UBA6806 (assembly GCA_002452745.1). GTDB lineage: Bacteria > Bacillota > Clostridia > Peptostreptococcales > Acidaminobacteraceae > Fusibacter_A. Next base: position 102,268 of record DKFC01000068.1, on the reverse strand, counting down.
GTTGCCAGCGAGAGGGGTTTGCTCTTATTGGTGAGTATACCCACATTTATCTTTGGAATTTCCTCATGGATGAAGATTTCCTGAACTTTTTTTTCTGCCAAATCTTGCTCTGCCACGTTTCTTGAGACAAAACCGATGCCCATGTTTGCCTTGACTGCTTCGAGAATAACCTCGAGTGATCCAAATTCGAAAGAGGGGTTTAGTGAGAGTTGATGATCTTCATAAAAGACTTCCAAAATCTTTCGGGTTGTGGACTTTTCTTCAAGGCAAATCAGCGGCAGTCCAGCGATATCTTTGAGGAAGATTCTGTCTGATGGTGTGGACTTGTAGTCATTTCGAGAAGTGATGAAGATGTTGTCTATGGTGTTGAACGGAATAATGTCCAAACCGTCATAGTCGACATTTGGATTTAAGTTAATGACGGCAATGTCAATTTCCCCGTTTTTGAGTCGTTCTACGGAACGGGGGGAAGGCCGGTTGTTGATGGAGAGCTTAACTTTTGGGTAATCGGCATTGAAGTGTTTTATCTTGCTGAGAAGCAAGTATCTGGTGATGGTGTCGCTGGCACCTATGAAAACGGTACCTTCATCAAGTGATTTAATGCTGTCCAGAGAATTTTCAGCTGACTTGATGAAATTGAAGGCCTTGTCAACGTGTTTGAAGAGCACTTCGCCTTCAAAAGTGAGCTTGATGCTCCTGCCTTGCCTAAAAAACAAAGTGACGCCTAGCTGAGATTCAAGGGATTTGATTGCTTGACTCACTGCTGATTGCGTCACATGTAAATTTTGAGCAGCCTTAGAGAAGTTCAGCTCATCTGCTGCATGGTAGAAAAATTTGTAAAGTTCAAAGTTGATATTGGGATAATGCTCCATGATGGACTCCTTGACTGTAAAAATAAATGCTATTTGAAATGGTATTAAATTAGAAAGAAGTTAAATTAATGTTTAATTTAAAACTGATAAGCTCAGCTTATGAATATTATAACACTTTTTTTCGAAAATGTAACAATTTAAACGGCGTGGAGCATGCTTTTTTTGTTAAATTTGTGTATGAACCTTTTATGAGCGAAAAAATAAGTTAAAATAAGAGTACATAAGACAAAAAGGGTATAATTCGAACCAAATGACATTGATACATAAGACAACTGGGGGCATATAAAAAAGAAGAGGGGGGAAACAAGATGAGACGAAAGTCAATGGCTGTTATATTGGCGGTTTTGATGATCCTGATGGGAATGCCTATTGGATATGCCGTTACGTACAAGACAGCAACAGTGGTGGAGGTCACGGGAACGGTATCTATCTTAAAGGCAGGAGGCGAAAAGGCCTTTGCGCCAGAGGTGTCAACGGTTCTTGAGCACGGTGATCGAATCATCACTGGGAAAAAGTCATCTATTGCGCTTAAAATCAATGATGACAAGTATGTCAAAGTAGGTGAAAAAACCTACATGAGCCTCAGCGAGCTGATGTCCGAGGCGGAATCAGGAGGTGATTCCACCAATATCAAGTTGTTTAGCGGAAAAGTGTGGGCATCGCTCAGCAAGCCACTGGGGGGAGATGACTCATTTGAGATTGAGACGCCAACAGCTGTAATGGGGGCTAAGGGAACGAAATTCTATGTAAAGTATTCAAATGCGGTAACAGGGGATGCCGAGGAACAGGGTGAAACAGAACTCGTGGTTTTAGAGGGACGCGTGAGCATGAAGACCAGTCTTTTCGGCAGTGAGAGAACAGATGAGGTGGAACTCTATGCGAACGCCAATGAAGCTGTCACATTAAATCCCAAGTTGGTGCAGGGTATTTCCGATGCGCTTAAGGCTCTGATTGACGGTGGTCAAAAGATAGAAGACATCAATATTCAGGAGGTCGTTGCAGGGGTTGCAAAGGCCAAACAAATAGGGGCTGTTGACCTAGATTTATTCGTCCTTGAAATCATTGCAGAAACACCAGATGAATACGAGCCAGCTCTCATAGATGAACTGGATGCTCTGATTCAGCAAAAGCAGAATGAACAACCTCAAGGTGAGGATGAAGGCGAAGGAATAGATGGTATTATATATGAAGGCATGGACGATTCCAACGAAGCACAGGCACCAGCAGAAGCGCCAAGTGGCGGATCGGATGGCGGTGGTTCAGGCGGAGGTGGCTCAAATGGAGGCGGTTCGGCTGAAAGCATTTCACTACTCAGTGTTAAAGCCGTTGATTCAAATCAAAATGATGGCATCGCAGATCATCTGATTGTGACATTTGACAAGCCGGTTGACGACAGCACGTTTGTCGTTAATAGCCCAATAACCTTTTCGTCACAGGCGGGACTGGGCACTGTGGACACATCTGAAATATCATATGATGCTATAGAGGGGTATGAAAATACAGTTGATGATGAATCCATCGTCTTGAAAATCAACACCAATGGCATGAGCATGAACACGCAGCCCACAGGTCTGTTCAGCATATCGAATTCTGGGATTATAAAGGGAATGAATGGCGCTGCACTGGGAACTGTCTCTGGAATCAGTGTGCAAGATGGCGTCGCACCTCAAATTCTGGGAACTGAAATTTTCTTGGACGGCGATGCGGGAAGTCAGTTCGTAAAGATGACTTTTTCAGAACCGCTGTCAAGTTATGGCCCTGACTTCTGGCAGAACACCAGAGTTGTTTCAAATATGGGCATGGCATATTCAGAGGGCATTGAGCTCTACTTTGGGCAGTCGAGTTTTACTGGAAGTGACATAAAGGCCATTAAGCTGACAAGGCCAACTGTGGAAGGTCTTGTGGGCATGGCGGCAAACGGTTATGAGAGCATGCGCTTTAAATTTGATCCCGATACAGAGATTCAATTGACAGATACCTCTGGGAACACCAGCATTTTAGATGAAAACTTGCAAGTGACAAGTTATAAGGCCGATACAAAGCGGGGAAAGGTCAGCTCAGTGAGCGTAACTGGTGAGGGGACAACCACCGCAACGGTCAAAATTACATTTTCAGATTATCTGAAAAGTTCAAACCTTCAAGCGTATCTGGAGGCGATTGAAGACAAAGTAATCGTTGAAAATGGAAGTGCTATAATTGATTCAAAATTCTTTGAAAATCAGTATTATGACAAGATTAGTTTAACAGTCGTATTTACGTTGGAAGAACCGCTTTCAGATATAACTGAATTTAGTGTTGATTTGGATGGACTTTATGATTTATCAGAAAATCCAATGGTGATGACAAATGAGGATGTGATTAGAAGCAAATTTGGAATCGTCCATGAGAATGGATTTTGGCAGGCGAATTCTCCGTATATCAAATTACTCTCAGCCAAGACGATGGACTTAGACAAAAATGGAAAAGTGGATGCCGTTGAATTGACCTTCAACGAAGCCGTTGAGGACAGCAGCTATGCAGATTCGGGATTGACCATAACCTCCAGCAAAATAGGGTTGACAGACGTCATGACAGGTCAATTAGCCACAGATGTCAGTGGCGACGAGCTCTATGACGAGAAGATTTATCTGACTGTGACTGAATATGTGTACAATACAGATGCTATTGGCAGTGTGAATGTTCCAGACGTCGGTATGATTAGAGGTTTTAGCGGTCGATATTTGAATGCTGAAACAGATGTCCAACTGACAGATGGCGCTGATCCTGTCATGGTGGGTTCTTCTATAGACTTATCTCAACCATATGATGAAAAATACGTTAAAATGGTTTTTTCGGAAGCGTTAGATGAAACGTCATCTTTGGATTTGAGTCAAATTAAGCTTACTGGGACAGGTGCTTTTGCCAGCAGCACATTTGATATTGAGGGAACAGATACTTCAATTGCCGGTAATGAAGTCACCATCTCTGGATTCCCGATGACCACCATTTCTGAAAGTGAATCGACTTATGTCAGCATGATGGCAAATTACCTTTATGAAATGGAAGATGCCCATTTGAGGATAGAAGGCGATATGGGGTTGAAATCCGAAAGTGGGGAATCCTATCTGCCAATGGGAGAGATCGGAGGTCCATTTGAGACGCCAACAATGGATAGTGTCGTCAGAACCAGAGGCGTAGAGGTTTCTTCGGTGGTATTTGGCGACAACAACAAGGAAATAATCGTCACATTTGATGATTATATTGAGACGTTTAACGCAATTGAGTATTCAATCATAGTGCCATTTGTCTATAATACAGATGAGACGTACGAAGTTGAAGCCGCCTTTGGAGCAGATCACAAGTCGTTAATTCTCACAGCAGAGGAACCGCCTGTTACAGAAGATGAGCTTATATTAAGTGGCGTCAAGGGCATTACCAATTGTTATGCCAACGAGTATCAGGGCGGGTTTGAATCTGAAGAGATTATTTTGCATTATGATGGCACAAAATGGACTGTAGAATAACCAAAGGGGGGAGACGGATGAGAAAAAAACTGATAACGGCGATCATGTGCGTATTGCTCATGGCATCTCAATTTGCTTTCGCCTTGGAAGCGGAAGTTGTGAGTTTGACCAGTAGAGAGCCAGAAGTGAAAAGTGATGTCAAAGATGGGCTGAACCAACCCTATGGAATTTCTGTAGACAAAGAGGGCAATCTCTATGTAGCGGATACGTACAACAACATGATAAAAAAAATATCTCCATTGGGGATTGAGATTGTGGCAGGGAGCTACACTGGAAAGAACAGCATGGGATTCCCAAAGGGAGGTCTGAAAGATGGTCCAGCACTGGAATCTAAATTTAAGAGACCTCGAGACGTCTTTGCCACTGAGCAGGGCGAGCTGATTGTAGCAGATACAGAAAATCACGTGATTCGCAAGATTGCAGATGGACGTGTGGTGACAATAGCGGGAACAGGTGTTGCTGGAAGGGCAGATGGAACGGCTGAAAAGGCACAATTCAACATGCCTTCTGCTGTGTGGCAAACGACGGATGGCAACCTCTATGTAGCAGATACACTCAATAACAGGATTTGCAAAATAGACGGAAGCGGGATTACTCAGACGTTGGTTTTTAGACCCGACGGAATCACACTTCAGACAGCGGCGTTGAACGAGCCAAGTGATATTTTAATGACAGCCTCCGGTGTTTTGTATATTTTGGACAGTGGCAATCAAGCGATTAAGCGCGTTCAAAACGGTGTTATTTCACTGGTTGCAGGTTATACTGGAATAAATGATTCAAATGGCTATGGTGAGACGGGGCTTGTGGATGCGAGAAAGGGAGAGGCGCGATTTAATTTTCCTAAGGGATTTGTCATGGACAACAAGGGAAATATATTCGTTTCAGACTCTTGGAATCATGTGATCCGAGTGATTACAGCAGATGGTGCAGTGGAAACTTACGCTGGCAGTCTGTTTTCAGGGAACACTGTTGGGACGCTTGAATCGGCGAGATTTAACACCCCGACAGGGATCGCTATTCGAAATGGAAAACTCATTGTATCAGATATGTGGAATAACGAAGTAAAAGAGATTGACATTGACTATAGTGATGCTGTCTTTAGTGGCTCTGAAAAATCACTTGAAAGTCTGATTGACCCTCAGAGAACAACTGAGGCATGGAGCTTTTGGAAAGATGGGAATCTCCTGATTCTTTCAAGGCCGATTATAGAAGAAAATGGCGTTGTTTACCTTCCGTTTAGGGCTGTTATGGAAGCGCATGAATATGGGGTTCAGTGGCAAGAGTCCAGCAGAAGTGTCTTTTATGAAAGTGCTGACAGTCAAGGGATGATAGACGAGCGTTCTGGAATGAGACTCTTTAATGACAACAGTTATCTCTCGGTGGAGGGTGTGGAGAAAATATTGAATATAGACCTGCATCTGTTGGATTCCCATCACGCAATCATAGAAATGGAATAACTTGCTGAGAGAAGAGGAATGTAATGTAAAAGCAGATACAGATAGTGGAAACCGTAATTTGATGACTGCAATTTTATAGAGGACAATAGATAAAAGACGATTCCCGAGACAGAGGGAATCGTCTTTTTGCAAGAATGGTGCATTTATTGATTAAGCATTTGATTGTAGATAGCTTGGTCGGATGCAGTGCGGTTTTCAAGCGCTGTTATGATAGCAGAGAGAGCAGATGTAATGGCTGCGTCGTCTTCCGCTTCGATTGCTGTTTTCAAGTTTTCCATAAGTGTTTTTTGGCTGTCTTTGTCCGCATTATAAGTTTCTTTAAGGGAGTCGAATTCTGTTTTTGTAGAGTCTCTGTTTGCCTTTTGAGTCTCATGGAACGCTTCGAGCTGAGTTTTCGCTTCATCTCTGGTGATTGAGCCTGCTTCAAGCTGATCTTTTAAGCTAGTGAGAAGTGATTTAAGGCCGTCTGTTTGCGATGAGAACCTCGATTTGTTCAGCTCGCTTATGGCATCGCGAATTTCTTTTTGAGCCTCCACAGCTTGCTCGTATTCGTCAAGAAGCTCTGGCGCATAGAGGACGATTGTTTCATCCAGTCTTGCGTCTAGACGGTCGTGGCCGCCTTTGCCAGGGAAATCGCCATTGTGTTCTCTTTCGACGCCTTTTATAGGCTTTTCGGTAGTTGTAGTAGCATCTGCATTATCTGCAAATGAAGCGATTGGTAGCATAAGTGAGCCGATTAGCCCAAATGTAATGACGTTTTTTAACATATGATTCATGGTGAATTCTCCTTTCGATTTGTTGTGATGTCTTATCACAAATCAAGCATAACAAAACGGGTGATGTCATATCAAAGGTTAAACTGTGGCAAAACTGAGGTAAGTATAAAATGTGACCTGAGATATGGTATGATGATGCTATAAAGATGAGGTGATTATATGGAACAAATGATATATGTTGCAGACGATGAAAAAAACATAAGGGACTTGATTCAGAGCTTCCTCAAAAATGACGGATTCAGGGTAAAGACCTTTGAAGATGGCGAGAGTCTCTACAGGGCTTTTGTGGAAGAACCCGCTGATATGCTGATTTTAGATATTATGATGCCGGGGATAGATGGGCTGTCGCTCTGTTCTAAGATAAGGGAACATCACAACGTGCCAATTTTCATCGTCTCTGCTAGAGACAGTGAACTGGACAGGATTATGGGCATCACTATTGGCAGTGACGACTACTTGGTGAAGCCGTTTTCGCCAGTGGAACTTGTGGCTAGAGTCAAGGCAATTTTCAGGAGAATTCAGCTGGATCAGAAGACCATACAAATCGACTTTCTAAAATATGGGGATATTACCATAGATGTCAAGGTCAGAGAAGTGAGAGTTGGCGATGTGGTGATAGAGACGACACCTACTGAATTTGCCCTGATGACGTATCTGTTTGAAAATCAAGACAGAGCAGTTTCGCGGGAAGAGCTTCTTAAAAACGTCTGGAAGTTCGATTTTGAAGTGGATACAAGAGCAACCGATGACGTGGTCAAGAGGCTTCGAAAGAAGTTGACTCAAACAAAGGTCAGAATTTCAGCTGTTTGGGGTTATGGATTCAGATTGGAGACGGAGGACTAGACTTTATGAGACAGATGTCTAAGAAAAAAGTGACCATTGAGCAGAGAATTTTGAGGCCCTATATTGGCTTCATGATTTTGTTGCCACTGGTGATTCTCATCTTCTTCAATGTGTCGATGAAATTCTATATTGAAAAGAGCGGCAGAGAGGAAATTCGCAATACACTAATTACCACCAACATGCTGCTCAAACAGCAGCTTATAAAAAAACCAGTGGATTTTGAGAGTGAAGACGATCGAAAGCGATTTGGAGATCAAATAGATTTTTTGAACGAAGTTTTTAAGATTTCAAAGATGGCTACGAATACAGATGTCTTTATTTTTTCAAGAAATGGAGAACTGATTTTTCCAACACATTCCAATAGAGATCCTGAACTGGTGAAGGCCATAACGGACTTGTATCCAATTCAGGAGATAGACGGGATTCAGAGAGTTCACGTCAACAACAAGATCTTTTTAGTGGCAGGGGCAACTGTGGAAATAAAAGAACCTTCCCCGACACAACGGCAGTTCCATGCTGTGTATGTCTCGTCGCTGGACTCTGCTAACACCATGATGAGGCGTATTAATATTATTTTGGTGAGCATCATCGCCCTGTCCATTTTGGCGGGGAGCTTTATCGTAAAGCGAATTGCGGAGGGCATTTCAAAACCTATTATAGAAGCATCTGACTATGCTGATGAAATCTCTAAAGGCAAATATGGAGGGATTATTACAAATCAAAGCACATATGAACTTCACCGGCTGACCACGAGTTTAAGCGATATGAGCAAGAAATTGGAAAATCAAGACATGACCCAGAGGAATTTTCTTCAAAATGTCTCTCATGAGTTGAGGACACCACTTATGTCGATTCAGGGATACGCAGAGGGACTTGTAAACGGTGTGTTCAAGGAATGTGAGAGTCCGGCGCAAATTATTGCCGATGAGAGTGTTAGGCTTAAAGAACTGGTAGATGAACTCATCACTTTGTCACGTCTGGAAAGTTCATCTTCAAAGATTATAAAATCGGATATTTGTTTGAAGCCGTATCTTATGGAGACCATTAAACGAGCGGAGGGTCTCGCTCTGAAAGAAGGCAAAGAAATGTCGTATACTTGTGATGAGGACTTGGTATTGAATGTGGACGAAGCCCACCTTGAAAAAATCATGTCCAATTTGCTCAGCAATGCAATTCGCCATGCAAAATCAAAGGTTTGGGTAGAAGCCGAACGACATGATGAAAAATGCACTTTGCGCATAAAAGATGACGGTATGGGATTCAGGGCGAAGGACATTGAGTTTTTATTCGACCGATTTTACAAGGGAACAGGGGGGAATCACGGACTGGGACTTGCCATTGTCAAGACGGCAGTTTCGCTTAATGATGGAGACATAAAAGCGTATAACGGAGAAGAAGGCGCTGTTTTTGAACTGAATTTTAAATTGAAATAACTTATATAAATAAGCCCTGCAAATCAGCAAATGATTAGCAGGGCTTATTTTAACCATTAATAATATTAATTTTATTTATGATATGACCTATGCTAAAATAAAATCATAAGAGACTATTGACGCAATTCAGATAGAAATCAATATAAAGTGATTGAATGATATGAGACAGGTGATACCGTATCCTTAAAACGGTTGCCACAGGAGGGTCAGACATGGTTAAGAGAATTTTAGTGGAAAAAAAAGAGGGTTTCAACGTCGAAGCCAAGGCAATGCTTCGCGATTTAAAGCAAACACTCCATCTTGAAGGGCTTAAAGGGGTTCGAATCGTAAATGCATATGACCTTGAAGGTGTAAATTTACAAAAGCTAGATGAAATCAAGGCGCTTATTTTATCAGAGCCAAATGTGGACAGTGTCAAAGAAGGTGAACTGGCTATTCCGAAGGCGACGAGAGCTTTTAGAATTGAATTGCTTCCAGGGCAGTATGACCAGAGGGCAGATTCCGCTGCTCAATGCATTGAAATTGTCACACTTGAAAAAAGACCTGAAATTCTCTCGTCCCGCATTATTCTCTTGGAAGGGCATCTAAGTGACGATGCTTTTGAAATGGTAAAGGCCTATTTAATCAACCCAGTTGAATCGAGAGAAGTGTCCATGAGTATTCCAGAGACGGCCTCTATGCAGTGGCAAATACCTGATGCAGTGGAAACGGTATCCGAGTTCATTCACATGAGCGAAACGGAGCTGGAGTCGTATAGAGAGCGTATGGGATTTGCTATGACAAGTGCAGATCTTGCTTATGTCAGACAGTACTTCAGTGAAACGGAAAAGAGAAACCCAACCATTACAGAGCTAAAAGTCATAGATACCTACTGGTCGGATCACTGTCGCCATACGACTTTTTCAACAGAGATCAATGCAGTTGAGTTTGCAGACGGCAAATACAGTGCGCCTATAAAATCCGCTTACGAAGACTACTTGGCACAGCGTCGCTTTGTCTATGCAGATAGGGAAAGAGATGTGACGCTGATGGACTTAGCCACTATCAACATGAAAACACTTAGAAAACAAGGTGGCCTTGAGGATTTAGATGTATCTGACGAAATCAATGCCTGTAGTATAGAAGTCGACATCACCGTGGACGGTGAAAAAGAGCCTTGGCTTCTGATGTTTAAAAATGAGACTCACAACCATCCAACTGAAATAGAGCCATTTGGCGGTGCGGCAACCTGTCTGGGAGGCGCAATCAGAGACCCGCTTTCAGGTAGAAGTTATGTCTACCACTCCATGAGGGTAACTGGAGCGGCTGATCCTACCGTTCCATTTGAGGAGACACTGGAAGGCAAACTGCCTCAAAAAATCATCACTCAAAAGGCGGCAGCTGGGTTTAGTGCTTATGGGAATCAAATTGGACTTGCCACAGGACTTGTATCAGAAGTTTACGACGAGGGCTTCTTGGCAAAGCGCATGGAAGTCGGAGCTGTTGTTGGAGCAGCGCCAAGGGAGAACATCGTCAGAGAAAAGCCAGTGGAAGGCGACATAATCCTCTTAGTTGGCGGCAGAACTGGTCGTGACGGCATTGGTGGTGCCACTGGTTCTTCTAAGGAGCACGATGAAGAGAGCCTTCTTGCATGTGGTGCAGAGGTTCAAAAGGGCAATCCGCCAGAAGAGCGCAAAATTCAAAGGCTTTTTAGAAATCCACAACTCTCCAAACTCATAAAAAAATGCAATGATTTTGGCGCAGGGGGCGTTTCAGTGGCGATTGGTGAACTTGCAGACAGCCTTATCATCGACCTCGACGCGGTTAAGAAGAAATACGAGGGACTCGATGGCACTGAGCTTGCAATTTCAGAATCCCAAGAACGTATGGCAGTGGTGATATCACCAGAAGACAGAGCCGGCTTTATGGCGCACTGTGCCTCTGAAAACTTAGAAGTGACAGAAGTGGCAAGGGTAACAGACGATGGCAGATTGATTATGAAGTGGAACGGCACTGAAATCTTAAATCTCTCCAGAGCATTTTTAGATACAAATGGCGTCAAGGGAAACATTGGCATTAGAATTTCTGAGCCAAAAGCGGTTTCTTACTTTGATGACAATGCCTTTAAAAAAGAGTCTGAAACACAGGAAAACTTGTGGCATCAGATGCTTTCTGATTTAAATATTTGCTCTCAAAAGGGCCTGGTAGAAAGGTTTGACAACACGATTGGGGCTGGAACCGTTCTCATGCCTTTTGGTGGGGTTACCTATGCCACTCCAATTCAAACCATGGTTGCCAAATTTCCCGTTTTAAAGGGCGAGACCGATACAGTTTCCATGATGAGCTATGGATATGACCCTCAAATCGGCAAGTGGTCGCCGTTTCACGGTGGACTCTATGCAGTGGTAGATTCAATTGCCAAAATAGTGGCATCGGGAGGGGATTATAAAAAGGCGAGATTATCCCTCCAAGAGTACTTCGAAAAACTGGGAAAAGATCCTGAAAAGTGGGGCAAGCCCTTTAGTGCTTTATTGGGAGCAGGATACGCACAAACTCAATTTGGTACAGCTGCCATCGGTGGAAAGGATTCCATGTCGGGAACGTTTAAGGATATAAATGTTCCACCAACCTTGATTTCATTCGCAGTTGCAACTGCAGAGGGCACGGAAATCATTTCTCCAGAACTGAAAGAAGGAGGCAATTTACTTGGCTTGTTTTACGCAGGAAGAAACGAGGCAGAAGTTGTCAACTTTGACGCTTTAAAAGACGGCTATGACAAGATTCACACACTTATAAAATCAGGTGAAATTATTTCGGCTTATGCAGTTGGAAAAGGAGGCGTTGCGGCGGCACTTTCCAAAATGGCGTTTGGCAATAACATAGGACTGAAATTGAGTACGGAGATAGACTTGTTTGAAGCGGCATACGGCAGTATTGTGTTTGAATACAAGGGGAATGAGAAAGACCTTGAAGGTCAAGGGTTCAAAAGCATAGGCAGGACGCATGAAGCTGGGACAGTAGAGGTGAACGGATGTAAGCTGTCACTGGAAAGCCTCAAATCAACGTGGTCAAAACCGCTTGATTCAATTTTCCCTAGGGTACATGAGGGAAATGATGTCTGTGAAACCATCACAAATATGAGCAAATCGACGTTGAAACCAAGGGTAAAAGTGGCTAATCCGAGAGTTTTAGTACCTGCATTTCCAGGGACAAACTGTGAAATTGACACCATTAGAGCTTTTGAAAAGGCGGGTGCTATTGCAGAGCCTTTTGTCTTTAGAAATTTGACGCCAGAGGCGACTATGGCATCAATAGAGGAGTTGGTGGAGAAACTGAACAGAAGTCAAATACTGGCGATTCCAGGTGGATTTAGTGCGGGTGATGAACCAGAGGGTTCTGGAAAGTTTATTGCATCGGTCTTTAGAAATCCTAAAGTAGCAGAGGCTTTGATGAGGCTCATTGAAGAGCGAGACGGATTGGTTATCGGTATCTGCAACGGCTTTCAAGCACTTGTAAAACTGGGCTTGTTGCCATATGGCGAAATCAGAACTTTGGATGAGCATTCACCGACGCTGACATTTAACAGCATTGGACGCCATGTTGCTAGAATGGCTAGGGTTCGTGTGGCTTCAACAAAATCACCTTGGCTATCCAATGTAGAAGCAGGGGACGTGTTTGAGACTGCTTTCTCACATGGTGAAGGCAGGTTCTATGCAGAACCAGCTGTTTTGGAATCCCTTAAGGCAAATGGTCAAATTGCAACTCAATATGTGGACTTGAGCGATAAAGCGACTTATGAGGGCAATTACAACATCAATGGATCGGTACTTGCCGTTGAGGGAATTACCTCTAAAGACGGTAGAATTTTGGGGAAAATGGGTCATGTTGAGCGTGTCGGAAAGCATCTTTATAAGAACATTTACGGCGAGAGTGACCTCAAAATCTTCGAGGCAGGTGTCAATTACTTCAAATTGTAATAATCCTTGAAAACCCTGAAAAAACAAATACAGAGAGTGGCAAAGCTATGGCAAAACAGCCTCAAAACGGTTTTTGGGTTGAAAAATGACCATGATGTGATAAAATGAATCATATTTAAATTCAATCTAAATTCAGGGAGGTCTTATGAGGTTTAAAAGACTGATAAGTTTAGTATTGGTGGCGATTTTTATCACATCAGGATTGGCATTTGCCAACGAAGTGACCTTTGTCGTCAACGACCAGACGGTCGATCATGGAGACATGATTGTCCTTGTGAACGGAAAGCTTTATGGCTGTGTTGCAGAGTTTGCACAGCGATATGGTGCCGAGACAGAATGGTTTGAAAATGCTGGACTGGCAGTTGTCAAATATGGAGAGAAATACATCAGCTTTAAGCTAAATGCCACAGAAGTGATTGTGGACAATGAAACGCTTACTATGGATGCACCATCCATAACTGTAGAAAACCGAGTTTATGCACCTATTCATTTTTTAATCGAACAATTTTCGGGAAATTTTGTCTGGAATGAGCAGACACTTACCCTCAGCCTTCAAAGTGAAGGCTACACTGTGGACAACGACTCAATTATGATACCAACCTATACAGAAGAAGACGTCCTCTGGCTCGCCAGGATTGTAGACGTCGAAGCTGGTGGCGGCTCACCAGAGCAGATGCTAGCAGTGGCAAATGTGGTCTTAAATCGGGTTAAGAGCGATTCTTTCCCGGGCAGTGTCTATGATGTCATCTATCAAGAGGGAAAATACAAGCAGTTTCCCCCAGCCCACAAGGAGAGCTTCTTGGTTTTAGAGCCAAAGGCATCTAGTATTTTGGCGGCTAAGAAGGCCTTAAATGGGGAGAACAATGTGGAGGGATGTCTCTACTTTAACAATCGACCTTTTTCAGGAAAGGGAGATGATCTTTACAAGGTAATAGATGGAGAGTATTTTTATCAATAATTGACGTTTTAGAGCACGTTCAATTATCTGAGCGAGGATTCTGGGAATCCTCGCTTTTTTTAATTTTCTTTTATGAAGCTTTTTCAAAACCCTTGAAATAAAGTGAAAATGAGATATAATAAAAATAGAACACATGTTCTGTTTGAAGTAAAAGTTTGGATTCTAACAAAGGCTATGGTTAAATGAAAACTTGACAAAGGCTATCGTAGCAAAGGCTATTTCTACAAAAGATACTGGGCTTATTGAGTGTATAAAAGGTGGCTTAAAGGAGCAATTGAATTCAACTTGTTTTGAAAAAACTGGATTAAGAGGTGATGAGATGGAAGTGCTGGAAAAATTAAAAATCCTAGCAGATGCAGCTAAATATGACGTGTCCTGTTCTTCGAGTGGCAGTACAAGAGCTAATAAAGGCGGATTGGGCAATGCCACTGCCGCTGGTATTTGCCATAGCTGGGCAGATGATGGACGATGCATTTCACTTCTGAAGATACTCATGTCCAATAAATGTGTCTATGATTGCGCCTACTGCGTGAACCGACTGTCAAATGACTTTCCAAGAGCGGAGTTTGAACCAGAGGAAATCGTGGAGCTGACCATAAACTTTTACAGGAGAAACTACATAGAAGGTCTATTTTTGAGCTCGGCGGTTACAAGAAATCCTAACTACACCATGGAAAGGCTTGTAAAAGTGGTTAAAAAACTGAGGCTGGAAGAAAATTTTCACGGTTATATTCATTTGAAGGGCATTCCAGGAGCAGATGAAAAACTAATTCGTGAAGCAGGGCTTTACGTGGATCGGATGAGCATCAATATTGAACTTCCCACCACCAATAGTCTGAGGCTTTTAGCCCCGCAAAAGGAGCGCAAGGAAATCCTAGCACCGATGAAATTCATAAAAAACCAGATAGATGAACACCAACTCCAAAAGAGACGAGATGAATCATTTGTTCCCGCAGGGCAGTCCACACAGATGATTGTTGGGGCAACTAATGAAACGGATTACCATATTGTTAAAATTTCAGAGGCACTTTACAATCGCATGTCTTTAAAGCGCGTTTATTATTCTGCCTATGTTCCGGTGAACAATCATCCGGCAATTATTCCTCACGAAGTGCCACCGCTTCAGAGAGAACACAGGATTTATCAAGCGGATTGGCTACTTCGATTTTACGGGTTTCAGGCCGATGAAATCCTGAGCCCAGAACACCCAAACCTCGACATGCTGGTGGATCCAAAGTGTCAGTGGGCGCTTAGAAATCTAAACCTATTTCCAATGGAAGTGAATCGAGTTTCATTTTTAGAACTCCTCAGGATACCGGGAATTGGCAATACCTCAGCAAGGCGAATTATGGCGGCAAGACGATTTGGCCCTGTGAGCTATGAAGACCTCAAAAAAATGGGCGTAGTTTTAAAGCGTGCTAAGTATTTTATTACCTGCAAGGGGCAGTATTATGGAATGGGTGATATTGAGCCAATGCGACTTAAAATGGCACTTTTAGATAAGCCCAAACAAAGCCAGTTAATGCTTAGCGATTTATACCCGGATGTCTTTAACAAGGGACTCGCAGTGGGAGGCGCGCATGGACTACTTACATGATGGCAGCTTTGAAGGCGTTTTAAGCGGTGTTTATGATATGTTTTATAGCAAGGCAAGTCCAGTGGCAGATCAACTTTTACCGGAAAAGTCTTATCAGCTGCGTCTCTCTGTGCCTCATCAAATTTTGACCACAGACAGAGAAAAAGCCTCCAAAGTGGCCCGTTCAGCGATGGAGACTTTTGGTGAAGAGGGCTTTAAACTCATTTTATATGCCTACTTATATGAAGATGAAAGCTATGGGACGATGCTCTATCGCTTTTTAAAAAAGGCATACAAACTTGGAAATAACGCAATTGAGTGCCTGAGTGACGAGGATATTTTTAACCTCTATAAGCAGTATAGAGCTGTTGCGAGGGAATCGCATCTCATGCTTGGAATTTTGAGGTTTGCGCATCTTGAACGCAATATCTACTATGCCCAATATGAGCCGACCTACGACTTAACTGGGATAGTGGCACCGCATTTTGCCGAGCGTCTCAAAGACCAGTTGTGGGTTATACACGATACCAAGCGGGGAATTGGTGCGTTTTACGATGGAAGCAAGTGGTTTATCAGTGCGATTGATGAATTTGATGGCCTTGCATATTCCGAATCAGAAAGGGATTATCAGGCACTTTGGCAGGCCTATTTTAAACATATTGCCATACAAGAACGCAGGAGCATCAAACGACAGATGAATTTCATGCCGAAAAAATACTGGAAGTTTCTCACTGAGAAAGAATTAGAAGATAAAGGCGGCGCAAAATAAATAATAAAGATGAAGGTAAATATTTATCAATACAAAGATAAATATTTACCAATACATATTGAAAAATAATAGGCTTGTGCTATGATAGTTTTAGGAGGTCACCATGAATTTGAATGATCTTGACATAAAGCTATTTTTTTTTGGAGAAGAGAGGTGTTTATCTGGGCATTTCTATGGCCCAGGTACTCGGAAAGTCTATTTGATTCACTACATTTTAGCTGGAAAGGGGCAATTTAAAATCGGCGAGGAAACCTATAACCTCAGTCAAGGGCAGGGATTTTTAATATGTCCTGATGTTGTCTCAAGCTATGTGGCAGATATAGAAGAACCTTGGCAGTACACATGGATGGGGTTTGACGGTAAAGACGCGGCAATGGTACTGGAAAAAGCTGGGCTCAATGTTGAAAATCCTATCTTTAGATTTGACACTCAGGGAACCGTTTCAAGACTGATTTCCCTCAGTGAGATGAAAAGTGCGTTCACGCCAATTCACGATATGGTCAAGCAGAGCGTTCTGATGGAGATGCTTGATTCCCTGATGAAAGGCGAAGCGTCAGAGCAGTTTTCTTTGCCAAATGTTGCAGAGGAGCGAGAAAATGTTTATCTTATGAAATCTGTGAAATATATAGAACAGCACTATCGAGAAGCTGTGACAATTTCAAGTCTGTCAGAACAAGTGGACATCAGCAGGAGTTATCTTTATAGATTGTTTAAAAAGGCATATGACATGTCACCTCAGACCTATGTTATTCACTATAGAATAGAGAGAGCTAAACAGTTATTGGAATCGACGACAATTGGCATTGGAGAAATTTCAGAGTCAGTGGGATATAAGAGTCAGCATGCCTTTTCGAAGGCCTTTCGAAAGGTGACAGGCGTCTCCCCAAAATACTATCGGGGGGAGAGGAACAAAAGGAGAAAAACAAAAGGAGAAATTATATGATACTTGTATTAGGAGGCGCGGGCTATATAGGAAGCCATGCGGTAAAAATGCTCGTGGAAGCGGGCGAAGCAGTTGTCGTTGTGGACAATTTGGAAACAGGACATGTGGAGTCGATTGATTCAAGAGCGACTTTCTACAAGGTGGACATACGTGACGAAGCGGCGCTGAAAGCAGTTTTTGAAAGTCATGATATTGAGGCTGTACTTCATTTTAGTGCCAATTCGCTGGTGGGTGAATCCTGCGAAAATCCAATTAAGTACTTTGATAACAATGTACACGGTGCAAATGTGCTCTTGAAAGTCATGAAAGATCACGGCGTCAAGAAAATTGTATTTTCATCCACTGCGGCAGTTTATGGCGAGCCAAAAGTCGTGCCGATTTCGGAAGAAAATGAGACTATTCCAGCAAATCCTTATGGCGAGTCCAAATTGATGATGGAGAAGATGTTCAAATGGGCTGACGCAGCACATGGTATCAAATACGTCTCTTTGAGGTACTTTAATGTAGCAGGGGCAGACAAATCGGGAAGTATTGGAGAGGCACACACAATAGAGACGCATTTAATTCCACTGGTGCTCCAAGTACCGCTTGGACAGCGTGAGGCGATTTCTATCTTTGGAGATGACTATCCGACAAAAGACGGAACTTGTATCCGGGATTATATTCACGTAATCGACCTAATCGACGCACATTTGAAGGCTTTAAATTATCTTAGAGAGGGAAATGAAAGCAACATATTTAATCTGGGGAGCGGTGAAGGTTTTTCAGTGAAGGAAATCATAGATGTGGCGGAAATCGTCACAGGTCAGAAAATAAATCAAAAAATTGAGCCGAGAAGGAGTGGTGACCCATCAATCCTCATTGCATCCCCTAAGAAAGCGGCTGAGATTCTGAAATGGGTGCCGACGCACACCAGTGTCAAAGAAATAATAGAGGATGCTTGGCATTTTCATCAAAATAGGCCAAATGGATATAAGGGATAGGTGAAAGCAATGGAACTTTCGAGTTTAAAACATAAATTTTTAAACGTGTTTAAAGAGGAACTAAAGGGACAGGGACAAGTCTCCATAAAGACTTTTTTCTCCCCAGGTCGTGTGAACCTAATTGGTGAACATATTGATTACAACGGCGGCATGGTGTTGCCATGCGCCATTAACCTTGGAACCTACGCTGTTGTTTCAAGAAGACATGATGAGCAAGTGAAGATGATGTCTCTCAATTTTGAGGAGATGGGCATTTTGACATTCGACTTGAAATCAATTCAAAATAATCCTGATATGGATTGGGGCAACTATCCCATGGGTGTATTCAATGAAATCATACAGATGGGACATGCAATACAGACAGGGTTTAACATCCTGTTCTATGGAGATCTGCCCAATGGTGCGGGACTTTCCTCATCAGCTTCCATCGAAGTGCTCACAGGTGTTATTTTGAACACGTACCTAGAGCTTGGAATCGACAAAACGGAGATGGCACGGTTATGTCAGCACTCTGAAAATACCTTTAACGGTGTAAATTGTGGCATTATGGATCAGTTTTCAATTTCGCAAGGGGCAAAAGATCACGCGATTTTGTTGAACTGCGACACTCTGGAGTTTGAGCTCGTTCCTGCGGACTTGGGGGATTATCGACTCATCATCATCAATTCCAATAAGAAGAGGGGACTTGTGGATTCGGAGTACAATATCAGGCGCAAAGAATGTGAAATTGCCTTTGGGCTGATTAAAGGATCGTTCGAAAAGAGAAAACTCAATTATTTATGTGATCTGTCACCTCAGGAATTCTTGGAAATAGCCCATGTTCTGACAGAGGATTCCGTTTATAAGAGGGCACACCACTCCGTAACGGAGAATTTCAGAACTCAAAGGAGCAAAGAAGCCCTGAGTGCGGGAAATTTAATTGAATTTGGAGAATGGATGTACAGCTCGCACGAATCTTTAAAGAACTTCTTCGAAGTGAGTTGTTCAGAACTCGATGTGATTGTGACACTCTCCAGAGAAGTGAGAGGCGTTTTGGGCGCTAGGATGACAGGTGCTGGATTTGGAGGCTGTGCAATTGCATTGTTGGAAAAATCTCAGTGTGACCGTTATATTGACTATGTTGGCAAGGCGTATAAAGAGACCACGGGACTGAGTGCCGATTTTTATATTGCCGAAATATCAAATGGATCAGGAGTCGTAAATGAAAGTATTTAATCATTTGGAGCAATTGATAGCCTATGGCATTCAAAAGGGAATGATTGACTTTGAAGACAGCGATTGTGTTCGAAATGAGCTGTGGAAAGTCATCGGGGCCGAGGCAGATTTGGATAGCGTGGAAAAGTGCACATCGTTTGATGGCGAGATATACGCACTACTGGATGAATTGGTGACAGATGCCAGAGAACACGGGCGAACACTGGAATTTCTTTATGAAGTTGAATCGTTTCAGGCAGAGCTCATGTCGAAGCTCATGCCCAGACCATCAGAGCTCAATCGTCAGTTCTATGAACACTATGAGAACTCTCCAAACGAAGCGACGGATTTCTTCTATGAACTTTCCATGGATTCGACTTACATCCGGACAGATAGAACCTCCAAGAATATCTCTTGGGAAACGGAGACGGATTACGGTAAAATGGATATAACGATCAATCTGTCGAAACCAGAAAAAGACCCAAGGGAAATTGCACTTCAAAAGAATGTAAAAGCAGTGAAGTATCCCAAGTGTTTGCTGTGTAAAGAAAATGTGGGCTACAAGGGGCGAGTGGATCATCCAGCCAGACAAAATCATAGGATTATCAATCTCACACTGGGGGGAGAACGCTGGTATTTTCAGTACTCTCCATATGTCTACTACAACGAGCATGCCATTGTCTTATGTGAGACGCATCGAAACATGAAGATAGATCGAATGACATTTGTGAGGCTCTGTGATTTTGTCGATGTCTTTCCCCACTATTTTGTGGGGTCAAATGCCGATCTTCATACGGTGGGTGGATCAATTCTCAGTCACGATCACTATCAGGCTGGAAATTATGAAATGCCTATGATGCGTGCAAAATCGCTGATGACTTATGAACCAAAGGCATATGAAGATGTAAAAATAGATATTTTGGACTGGCCAGTTTCTGTTTTGAGAGTGACATCAAAGGATCGAAAATCGCTTATAGACATAAGTGATGCCATTTTGAACAACTGGATTGAATACAGCGACGAAGAGGTCGACCTAGTGGCCTATACAGATGAAAGACACAACACCATC
This sequence comes from Firmicutes bacterium UBA6806, assembly GCA_002452745.1. Lineage (GTDB taxonomy): Bacteria > Bacillota > Clostridia > Peptostreptococcales > Acidaminobacteraceae > Fusibacter_A. The sequence goes on along the minus strand of DKFC01000068.1, from coordinate 81,936 downwards.
ACGCCAATTCTAAGGAAAAACGGAGAGGCTTATGAACTGTTTTTGGCACTTAGAAATAACCGGAAGTCTGAGGAAAGTCCAGAGGGAATTTTCCATGTCCAAAGAAAGCACCATCACATCAAGCGTGAAAATATAGGACTGATTGAAGTGATGGGGTTGGCAGTACTGCCTAGCCGGTTGGTAGCGGAGATGGATCTTGTGAAATCCTGTATAGATGAAACAGGGCTCAATCTCAGTAAGTGCGAGCAGTTTGAAAGTCTGGAAAAACATCTTGTGTGGCTTTCGGAAATTAAACCGATGATTGATGCAAGTATGCAGTCTGAGACGGCTCTAGACGAGGTTATTAAAGCGGAAATTGGAGCCAAGTTCAGCTCTGCCTTATGTGATGCGGGGATTTACAAGAACAAGTGGGAGCGCATGACGGTCTTTCTAAAAGAAGGTGCTAAACTCTAAAGAACGCTGTATTTTAAAAAGGCAGTGCTCTAACACAGCTCAAAGAAAAAAATAGGCGAGTCTCTAAAAGTTGATTGGAGGGTAACATGAGCGTTCAAGTGGAAAAGTGGAAGGCGTTAAGTGACTTTGTAGGATCGGAAGTGCATCTGATTACACTAAAAAATTCTAATGGCTATAGTGTGGAACTCACTAACTTTGGCTGTATTCTCATGGGGATTTACACACCGGACAGAGAGGGGAACTTTGAGAATATTCTACTGACGTATGATTTGCTTGAAGCGTATGTCAAAAATGAGTTTTACTTAAACGCAACTATTGGGCCAGTGGCTGGCAGGCTTAAAAATGGCGAACTCCCCATAGAGGACAAGGTCTATAAGCTCCAGATAAATAATGATATAAACTGCCTTCACAGTGGAGACAGGGGACTTCATCAAGTTGTATGGTGCATAGAAGCCACGGACACAGGTGCTGATTTTGATGAAGTGACGTTAAAGCATCATCACAGACACCTTGAGGATGGATTTCCAGGAAATATGGATTTATATGCAGTCTATAGACTCAACCATGAAAATGAGCTCTCCATAACGTTTAAAGCATCCACTGACAGGCCGACAGCAGTCAATTTAACCAATCACAACTACTATAATCTTTCGGGAAAACGTCTGAACAAAATTGACGATCAACTGCTGTTTGTGAATGCAGAATACTATAGGGAAGTGGATGCACATTGTTTGCCACTGGATATCATGACGGCATGTGCTGGAACGCCATTTGACTTCACGGAACTCTCTCCAATTGGGACGGCGCTATCAAAGGGAATTGACAACCCATTTGGCATAGCGTTTAAAATAGATGAGGGCATGCCTGACATAGAATATGCAGATCCCGTTTCAGGGCGAGTCATGAGCATCAAAACCAATCAGGAGGCAGTTGTTATTTACAGCAACAATGGCCCGTTTAAGACGCATAGAGCCATTTGCTTTGAAACACAGGGCTATCCAAATCAAATTTACAAATTGGATTCAACAACGCCTTATGTCAGCGAAACCACTTTAAAATTTGGCGTGATGAATCGCTAAGACATATGTGCAGAAGTCCTAAAATCATGCCTGACAGATGAACAAATGCGAAGGTGCATTTTTCAAAGAGGTATATTCAAAATTGACAAAAGCTCAAATGAACATCAAAATCTCTCTTCGGGGAGATTTTTTTAATAAAGACATAAAAAAGATTTGAAAAAAGGAGATTTTAAGAAACTTGTAAGAAATATATGCACATCTTTGACAGAATATTTTGGTATGATAAACCTGTAGCGCGTTACAGTTATAGAGGAGGCAACATGAAGCACACAGTTCTTGTATGTGATGACGATTTAGCCATCGTCAATTCAGTGGAGATTTTTTTGGCAAGTGAAGGCTATCGGGTATTAAAGGCTATGAATGGAAGACAGGCAATTGAACTCATTGAAACGGAAGAAGTAGACTTGCTGCTGCTTGACATCATGATGCCGGAGATGGACGGACTCGAAGTGATGCGACGTATTCGAGAGACGCATTCTTTTCCAATTATCTATGTCACGGCAAAGTCGGAGGATGTCGATAAAATAATCGGGCTCAACCTAGGTGCTGATGACTATATGACCAAGCCCTATAATCCGCTGGAATTGATTGCAAGAGTGCGCTCCCAAATCAGACGGTACAAGAGGTACAATACACATCAAGTTTCTCCTGAAGCCTACCGGACAGGTGGACTTAGCCTTGATCCAGTTAAGAAGGAAGTGAGGCTGGAAGGCGAATCAATTTCGCTGACAGCCACTGAATACGGTATTCTTGCCCTTTTGATGAAACACAAAGGGCGCATATTTGCCATAAATGATATTTATGAAAGTGTATGGGAGAATCATGCCGTTGCAGCAGATAATACGGTTGCTGTACATATTAGGAGAATCCGTGAAAAAATTGAAATCGACACAAAAAACCCAAAATATTTAAAGGTGGTGTGGGGAATTGGATACAAAATCGAAGACATCAGCTCGGAGTAGCATCTTCCAGACTCTCGGGCAGGTTATTTTATCGGGATTGGTTTTGGTCACTTTACTGACAATCCTGTTTATTGACAAATACGAAGGCCTTTATTATGCAGGCTCTGTTTACAACACATATGATTTTAGATATGAATTTGGACGAAGGGTTCATAACATTGTGGAGAAGGAACTGATTTTAAAGTCGCCTGAGCACATAGAAGAGATGGCTCAAAATGACAGTTCTTTGGACTATCAAGAGTTGCTTTTTAGGTGGTATCAAATTGAGGCGAATCTCGACAAAAGTCAAACCTTTCGATATTACATTCACAACTTGGATACAGATGAAGTCTACAGCAATTTCAGTGACCTTCACGATCCCGAAAAATATACAACTTACCCATTTAGAGTGGAAATTGACAGTCGAAAGATCGAGGCGATACAGATAAAGAATGGAAAAGTCATCTATCTTGACCAATATTCCCAAAATGTTAATTCTGTCCTTGAGGCAGCTAGAGAGCTTGGAAACTGGGAAGGGCGATTCACTCTGCTCGAACCCTATGCGCCAACTGATATCTTTTATAACTATAAGCAGACCTATGATGGTATTCAAGTTTTTTTTGACAGTAAAAATCAGCTCTATGTAGGTATGTTGTTTGTGGTAATTGTCGGCATATTTCTATTTGGCATACTGGCTTTTAGAAGGGCCAAAAATCCATACGGGCTTGAAACTTGGATGGATATGATTCCAAACGATGTCAAAATTGTAGTTATGGGATTTTCCGTACCAATCATGATGGAGCTCATATATTATTCCCTTGATTTTGAGCCGTTTTTCCTGCCGAGCAACGGTGGAGATCAGATGCTGGAAGTCATGATGATTCTAGCGACATTTCTCTGGGTGCTCCTTGGTATTATGGCGACGCTATCCTTCATCGGTGATTTTGGCAAACGGCGATTTTTTAAACACACCCTTTTGGTGGGCGGAATCATATCACTTTTTAATTTTGGTAGACAGGTCAATCGTGCCGTCTCTAGAAATGTTGTGTTTAGAAGGCGCATGCTGGCACTGATTGGCCTTTATGGCATGGCGAATACCTTCTTGGGTGTTCTAGTCTATAATGAGGGAGGGTGGCTACTCATTTGGCTTATTTTCAATATTGGAGCACTCTATTTAGGGTACAGAATGTTGAGAGGCTTGAAATCCATCATGGAACAAGTGGAAAATCAGGGCAAAATAGACCTTGAAAATGTGAGTTCGCATCTGTATGATTTTGGCTATAATATCAATCACTTGCAGGAAACGGTTCAAACCTCTGTAGAGCAGGCTCTCAAAGGTGAGAAACTAAAGACGGAACTCATAACCAATGTGTCTCACGATTTAAAGACACCGCTTACAGCAATTATTAACTATGTCTCTCTCCTTAAAAAAATGGAACTGGAAGACGAAGAGGCGCAAAATTATATAAGAGTGCTGGAGGAAAAGAGCTTTTCGCTGAAGGCTCTTATCGAAGATGTGCTTGAGATCAGCAAAGTGAGTTCTGGGAATGTGGAAGTCAATTTGGAAGCCTTGGATATTCACCAGATGCTCATGCAAATACTGGGGGAATATGAAGAGGAATTGGCACAGATGAAGCTCACTGTTATACATTCTGACTTAAATGAACCCAAAATGGTGAAAGGGGATTCGGCAAAACTGTGGCGCGTCATCCAAAATATCGTCAGCAATATCATCAAATACGGTATGCCAAACTCAAGGGTCTTTATTATTGCTAAAAATGAAGGGCAGTTTGTGTCGCTGGAATTTAAAAATATCTCCAAGGAATTGCTACCAGTTGGAAATGAAGACTTGAAAGAGCGTTTCGCAAGGGGAGATTTATCCAGAAAAGAAGAGGGATTTGGCCTCGGGCTTGCCATAGCAAACGAACTTATGTCCATACAGGGCGGCAAACTGGATATAGTCATTGACGGCGACTTGTTCAAAGCCATTATATACATTCCAAACGACAAAAAACCGAATTAAGAAGATACGCTTATGCTAAATATTAGCCTATCTAATACAATAAGGTGAATATTAAGAAATTTTACAAGAAAATAATTCGTTATCCCCTTGACGCCAAGGGGATATTTTTATATGATGATGTTAATCGAATGATAAGCTAGATCAAATAAAAATTATTCGGGTTTTTAAAGGAGTTGGACGGAATGAAATTACTGGTAAATGGACAGGGAACTCAGAAAATCGTTCAAAGCCAATTGAGAATTGGTTCATTTCGTATGTCAAAAACCTTTTAACGGCTGTTAGAAGGTTTTTTTTAACTGAAGATATGGTATTTATTTGATGATGGAGGAAAAGATGAAAGTAGCAATCATAATGGGCAGTGACTCAGATTTTCAAGTGGTGGAGAAGGGCATTAAAATCCTCAAGGACTTTGGTGTTGAAGTTGAGGCTCGTGTGTTATCAGCGCATAGAACACCGCATTTGGCAATTTCCTATGCAATGGATGCAGAAGCAAATGGCGTTGAAGTGATAATCGGCGCTGCGGGCAAGGCGGCACATTTACCTGGCGTTATAGCAGGTGTGACGACGCTTCCAGTCATTGGACTTCCAATTAAGTCGTCTACAATGGACGGACTTGATTCGCTGTTGTCAATTGTTCAGATGCCAAGTGGGATTCCGGTGGCAACCGTGGCGATAAACGGTGCAGAAAATGCGGCTCTTTTAGCTGTTCAGATGCTTTCAATAAAATACCCAGAGCTCAGAAATCGCATGAAGGCTTATCGACTTGAAATGGTAGATCAAGTTACTGAAAAGGACAAGAAAATACAGACGCTTTACTAAGAGGGAATAAAAGCTGACATTTAATAAAACTAAAAAGCTGTGATGAGGCAAAATGAGAAAGGATGACGATGATGGAAAAATTAGAAATGCTCTATGAAGGCAAGGCAAAAAAAGTATTTAAGACAGAAGACGCAGATTACTATATTGTAGAATATAAAGACGATGCAACGGCATTTAATGGTGTAAAAAAGGGGACTATTCAAGACAAGGGCGTTGTCAATAATAAAATGAGTGCACTCCTCTTCAAAATGCTTGAAGAAAAAGGAATTCCAACTCATTTTGAAGCGCTTTTAAATGACCGTGAGCAACATGTTAAAGCTGTCAAGATTTTACCACTTGAAGTGATTGTCAGAAATATAGCTGCTGGCTCTCTGTCAAAGAGACTTGGCATAGAAGAAGGGGTTCCAATGAAGGAAACTGTCCTCGAATTCTGCTATAAAGATGATGAACTCGGCGATCCAATGATTAACGACTATCACATAGCGGCTATTGAACTGGCAACAAAAGAGCAAGTTGAAACCATTAAGACATATGCGCTTAAAATCAACGAACTGCTTTTGGCTTTCTTTGCAGAAAGAGGCTTAAAGCTCGTGGACTTTAAACTTGAATTTGGCGTATTTAAAGGAGAGGTTATCCTCGCAGATGAAATCAGTCCTGACACTTGCAGACTTTGGGATGCACAGACAGGTAAAAAAATGGATAAGGACCGCTTTAGAAGAGATTTAGGTGATGTTGAGGAAACCTATCAGGAAGTTTTGGGCAGACTCGAAAAGTAAGGAGGGCCAAGAGAGAATGGCTGAATTGTTTGAACTTGATAAGCTAAAAGAAGAGTGTGGTGTCATCGGTATTTATGCGCCGGGGATGGAAAATATATCGCAGATGGTCTGTTTTGGACTGATTGCACTCCAGCATAGAGGACAGGAAAGCGCTGGAATCGCAGTCCTCAAAGATCGTAAGATGCAATATTATAAGGAAATGGGACTTGTTCAGGAAGTGTTCTCAAGCGAGATACTGGACAGACTCCCAGCAGATATTGGAATTGGTCACGTGAGATATAGCACCACAGGAGAAAGCTATGTCTCCAACGCACAGCCACTCGTAGTCAGATATAAAGGCGGCAGTATTGCCCTTGCTCACAACGGAAACTTGGTAAACGCCGGGGATATACGAAATAGATTAGAAGATGAAGGGTCGATCTTTCAGACCTCAATCGACTCAGAAGTGATTGCAAATCTCATTGCGAAGAATTACCATTTGGGAATGAAAGAGGCCGTTATCGAATCTGTGAAAGAAATAAGGGGCTCGTTTGCCCTTGTAATCATCATTGACAACATGCTCGTAGGCGTGAGAGATCCACATGGTCTTAGACCGTTGTCACTGGCAAAGGTAGATGATGGATATGTCCTGGCCTCTGAAACTTGTGCACACGATGTGGTGGGTGGCGAGTTCGTCAGAGATATTGAGCCGGGTGAAATCGTCATTATAGACGAAAATGGAGTTGAATCCATCATGTATGATGACAGCAAGCGCAAGGCCGTGTGTGCATTTGAATATGTATACTTTGCAAGACCTGATAGTATTATTGACGGCAGAAATGTCTTTATCACAAGAAAAAAAGCTGGTCAAATACTGGCAAAAGAGAGCCCTGTGGAAGCAGATATGGTCATAGCTGTTCCAGATTCCGGTATTGCGGCGGCAATTGGATATGCAGAAGCATCGGGGATTCCGTTTGACATCGGCCTTATCAAGAATAAATATTTGGGACGAACCTTTATTCAGCCCGATCAAAAGTCGAGGGAATTGGCAGTTCGTTTAAAACTCAATGCCATGAGCGAAAACATCGAAGGCAAACGCCTGATTTTAATAGACGACTCAATTGTCCGAGGCACGACTAGCAAACGTCTTGTGAACATGCTAAAGGATGCAGGGGCAACAGAAGTGCACATCAGAGTGAGCTCGCCGCCAGTTTCACATTCCTGTTATTTTGGAATTGATACGCCGAATCGGGCACAGCTCATCGGTGCGACGCATACTATTGAAGAGATTAGAGAGATGACAGGTGCAGATAGTTTGGCTTATCTCAGTGTTGATGGTCTGGTAGAATCAATAGGCATGAAAAAATGTGATCTTTGCACCGCTTGTTTTGATGGGAATTATCCTATGGAAGTTCCAAAAGAAGGCAATAAAAATGTGTTTGAAAAGTGCTAATCCACCTAAAGAAAGTGGATGGCTGCACGCCTTTAAAAATGTTTAAATATGCAGAGATTATTTGATTGAAGGAGTAGAAGATGAGTACTGGAAAATTGACATATCAAGAGGCCGGAGTGGACGTCAAGGAAGGTGCAAGAGCAGTTGAACTCATGAAAAAGCACGTCAAAGAGACTTTTAATGAAGATGTCATCGGAGATTTAGGCAGTTTTGGCGGCCTGTTGAGATTGAGCGGACAATTTGAAAGCCCTGTGCTTGTTGCGGGAACAGATGGTGTCGGCACAAAACTGAAAATAGCCTTCATGATGGATAAACACGACACAGTGGGACAAGATCTTGTTGCCATGTGTGTTAACGATATACTGTGTCAGGGAGCGACGCCGCTCTTCTTCCTAGACTACCTTGCAACGGGGCATCTGGAAGCAGAAAAGGCAGCCGCTCTTGTAAAGGGAATCACCGATGGCTGCAAATTGGCGGCCATGCCTCTCTTAGGTGGCGAAACGGCAGAAATGCCTGGATTTTATCAGCCGGGTGAGTATGACATGGCAGGGTTTGCAGTGGGCGTTGTAGATGAGCCTAAAATCATCACAGGTGCTTCTATCGAGGAAGGAGATCTCCTCATAGGGCTTGAATCTTCTGGGGTACATTCAAATGGATATTCGCTTGTGAGAAAACTGTGCTTTGACAAGCTCGAACTCAAAGTGGACGACTACGTGCCAGAACTTGAAAAAACACTTGGGGACGTGTTGATAACGCCAACCAAAATCTATGTGAAACCCGTTCTAAATGTCCTTGAAAAACAATCCATAAAAGGAATGGTTCACATGACTGGCGGCGGATTCTTTGAAAACATTCCAAGAATTATTCCGGCGGGGATGGGTGTGGACATTAGACTTGGAACATGGCCGGAACAACCGATTTTTAAATTTATGAGAGAAAAGGGTGACATTGAGTTAGAAGAGATGTTTGGCACCTTTAATATGGGCATTGGATTTATACTGGTTGTATCTCCTGAAGTGGCTGCCGAGACGCAAGCGCTTCTGAGAGCACAAGGTGAAGAGTCCTATATCATTGGAGAAGTGACGAAATCTCACGAAGGTGTGACCTTATGTCGCTAAAGCTGGGCGTTTTAATATCAGGTGGCGGAACGAATCTACAAGCCATAATAGACAGCATTCAATCTGGTGAGCTTGATGCCACAATAGAAGTGGTGATTTCAAATAGAAAAGGGGCCTATGGGTTGACGAGAGCTGATGAGGCGGGAATTCCAGCTGTTTATATTGGAAAGGCCAATTATCCAAACGAAGAAGAACGAAATGAGGTATTGAGTCAAATCTTAGAGTCACATGATGTGCAGTTAGTGGTTTTGGCTGGTTATCTCAGCATTTTGTCTGTGGATTTGATTCGAAAGTTCGAAAGGCATATCATTAACATTCACCCATCATTGATTCCCAAATACTGCGGTGAGGGTTTTTATGGGCATCATGTTCACGATGCCGTTATCGCAAACGGAGAATCTAGCTCCGGTGTGACCACACACTATGTGGATGAAGGGGTGGACACAGGCGAAATCATCTTTCAGGTGGAAGTCCCTGTGTTCAAATCAGATACGGCAGATGATTTGGCAGCGCGGGTTCTGATTGAGGAACACAAGTTGTTGATTGAAACCATAAAGACATTTATAATAAACTGACAGAGGGAAAAGAGGAGGCTTTAAAATGATTAAAAGAGCTCTTTTGAGTGTATCGGATAAAACGGGTATTGTTGAATTTGCAAAGGAACTCAGCAAGCTCGGTGTGGAACTTATCTCCACCGGCGGCACAGAGAAGGCCATTCGAGAAGCTGGGATTTTAGTTAAGAACATTTCAGAAATCACCAAATTTCCAGAATGTCTCGACGGGCGCGTGAAGACGCTTCATCCTGCTGTTCATGGCGGTATTTTGGCTATGCGCGATGTTCCTAAGCACATGAGTCAACTTGAGGAACAAGGTATTGAAACCATTGACCTTGTCGCCATTAACTTATATCCTTTCAAAGAGACCATTTCAAAACCAGGTGTAGAGCTTGAAGAGGCCATTGAAAATATAGACATTGGTGGGCCAACTATGCTCAGATCTGCGGCTAAGAACCATAAAGACGTTGTGGTTTTAGTTGATCCAACCGATTATGAAGCTGTCATAGAGGATTTGAAAGCCAAACAGGAAATTGATTATGATACAAGGTATGATTTGGCGCTGAAAGTGTTTTCTCATACGGCTCATTATGATGCAATGATTGCCTCTTATTTGAGACGGAAAGGAAAGAGAGAAAAATTCCCTGAGACTTTAACCATCACTTATGAAAAAGTTCAGGATTTAAGATATGGTGAAAATCCGCATCAGGCAGGGGCTTTTTATAGAGAGCCGCTAAGTGTGGAAGGAACGTTGGCAAATGCTGTACAGCTTCACGGCAAAGAGCTGTCTTTTAACAACATCAACGACACAAACGGTGCTCTTGCACTGCTTAAAGAATTTGAACAGCCAGCAGTTGTGGCGGTGAAGCACTCCAGTCCATGCGGCGTTGGGGTTGGATTTGACCTCCATCACGCCTATACGAAGGCTTACGATTGTGACCCCCAATCCATTTACGGAGGGATTGTTGCAGCAAATCGAACAGTGGATCATAAAACTGCTGTTAAAATAAATGAGATATTTGTGGAAATCGTCATCGCCCCTGATTTTGATGAAGAGGCTTTGAAAGTGCTGACCACGAAGAAGAATATTAGATTGCTTAAATTAGAGGACATCTTAAAGCCAGTTTCGAGCCATAGCTTTGATATCAAGAAAATTCATGGTGGCATGGTTATTCAAGAACCAGATACAAAGTTATTTGATGGTGAACTTGAAATTGTCACAGAAAGAATTCCCACCAAGAAAGAACTTGATGAGCTTAAATTTGCATGGAAGGTGTGTAAACATGCAAAATCAAATGGCATCGTGGTGTCTAAGGACGGTCAGACGCTTGGAATTGGTCAAGGACAAGTCAGCCGAGTGTGGGCGGCGGAAAATGCAATTAAGCACTCAAATTTTCCAACCAAAGGAGCTGTTTTGGCATCAGATGCTTATTTTCCATTTGGCGACTCAATAGAAGCAGCAGCAAAGGCGGGCATCACAGCAATTATTCAACCAGGTGGTTCTATAAGAGATCAAGAAGTGATTGACATGGCCAACAAGTATGGTATTGCAATGGTGTTTACAGGCATGAGACATTTTAAGCACTAACGGAAGGAGCACTTTTAATGAGAGTTTTGATTATAGGAAGTGGTGGCAGGGAACACGCCATTTGCAAGAAGGTTCTCGAAAGCCCCAAAGTGGACAAAGTGTTTGTTGCACCTGGAAATGGCGGTATCTCAGAGATTGCTGAATGCGTTAATATTCATGTTGAAGACACGAGGGCTTTGGTGGCGTTTGCGCTGAAAGAATCCATTGACATGACAATTGTTGGGCCAGAAGGCCCTCTCGTTGACGGTGTTGTGGATGCGTTTGAGGCAGAAGGTCTCAGGGTTGTCGGTCCAAATAAGGAGGCAGCTCAGTTCGAAGGGAGCAAGGCCTTTACAAAATCCTTTCTCATGAGACATGGGATTCCAACCGCCAAGTACTTAGAGGTAACTGAGTATGAGGCTGCTGTTGATGCAATTGACAGTTTCGGATATCCGGTGGTCATTAAAGCCGATGGATTGGCAGCTGGGAAGGGCGTTATTATTGCTCAGGATAAACCGGAAGCCTTAAAGGCGCTTCGTGAAATTATGGCGGATAAGGTCTTTGGAAATTCGGGAGACAAAGTTGTCTTGGAGTCGTTTTTAACAGGTATTGAGGCTTCAATTCTCTGTTTTGTCGATGGCGATACAATATTGCCAATGTCACCAGCTCAAGATTACAAAAAGGCCTTTGACCGTGATCTCGGCCCAAATACAGGAGGCATGGGGACATATTCGCCTAGCCAGATTATTGATGACAGTATCATGCGTAAAATTGATGACAGGCTTTTAAAACCGTTTATAAAGGGCATCAAAGCTGATGGCATTGCCTTTAAGGGTATTTTGTTTATTGGCATCATGATTGAGGATGACGATATCAATGTCATCGAGTACAATGTTAGGTTTGGAGACCCCGAAACTGAAGTGACCCTCCCAAGACTTGAAAATGACCTCGTGGAAGTCTTTGAAGCCCTTCTTGATAAAAGATTGGATCAAATTGAACTCAGGTGGAAATCATCGCATGCTGTCTGTGTTATCATGGCGGCAGAGGGCTACCCAGCTTCTTATGAAAAGGGAATGCCAATTGGAATACCTGCACTTGATGGTGGCGCGTATGTCTATCACTGTGGCACGAAGAAGGCAGATGGTGGCATCGTTTCAAATGGCGGCAGAGTTTTAGGGGTAACGGCGCTTGGAGAATCTCTTGAATCTGCTCGAATAGCAGCTTATGAAGCCGTTCATAAAATCGAATTTCCAAAATCATTTTATAGGACAGATATAGGCAAAAAGATAACCCTTTAATTGAATTCAATAAGCAGTATCATTTGATATATAATCCCTCAGAGGATGAAATCGTGTGTTGAAAGAAAGGTTTTAACATAGAAGATTTCATGAGCTGGGGGATTTATTATTGTAACGAAATTACAATTATAAGACATCGGCGGAAGAAGTCCTTTGCTCTAGAAAAGAAATGATAAAATAGAATAGAATGCTATTGAGTTACCCTATAGCACAGGTGTGTATGTAATTGCAAGCCCATGTAATAGTGCCCATAAATATTTTGATGAAATAACAGCTAGTTTAAAACCTGATTTAAAAAAGCCAGTGCTGCATAAATAAAATTGAGCGGTGTAAGCGAGAGGGCTTTGCAACTTTGGAATGAATGAGGCGTCTTTGTCAATAGTGGACTCATCGGCTGAGCTAGCAAGGACTCTGGTTGAATTCTATGTAGAAAATGACTTAAAAAGATGGAAATACGAAATTAATAGGGGGTTAGCCAAAATCAAATTAAGATATTTTGAAAACTGCGGGAACGTTATAGAAAATCTTGAATTTAATATAGGATGGTGATTTTATTGAGAAAAATGATTTTCAAAAGTGTCATTGTTGCAGTATTTATATTAATCGTAATAGTTGCAATTAGACCATTTGAGCACTTTAGACTAATTGATAGATACATAAAATACAATATTTCTAGTGAAATCTCGATGCTTGATTTAGTTATTGCGGATATATCTGAAATATTGCTAACTGATGATGCTTATAAAACATTAGATATAGAGTTAATGCATAAAGAAGTATTAGATGCACGAGATAAAGTTTTTCTTATAGATAAATCCATAGAAAAATTAGATTTGTTAAATAATAATTATGACTTTAACTTATATGGTGTAATTGACTATCTAGATGAATTAGAAGGTATATTGAATAGTAATAAACGACCAACAGATACTGATATGAATACCTTGGTTGCAATTAAAGAAATAATAAGAAAGTACCACAATAGTACAGTTTTGTCATACTATGAGGATGATAAAACTGGATATACACGGCTTGAAGTACCAGAAAAAACGAAGCTGTTATTTGAAGCACTTAACAATTTAGGCACATCAGAATAGGATGTTTCAATTATACGAACACGCCAATTACCTATCGCATTGATGTCACAGCCCATAATTTGTAGATTGAACAAGTGACGTTATTTAATGCAATAGTCAAAGGCGGATTAGAGAAGATCGCGATATTGGTTTTGAGTTGTATAATTTTGAAAGGATTAATTATTTGAAGGAGAATCGTTATTTGAAGATGAACATAAACATTGGAAAAGGGAAAGTCGTTAATTTTGCACTGGGAGTCTTGTCAGTACTATTCGTAATTACTGGATGTAGTCAAGCGTCAAAACAAGCTGAATCATATGAATCGAGATTGGCATCCTTTCAGCAAGATTATGAAACAGAAACTGGTATTGATACAATGAGCCGGTTAATAGACAGTAAAAAAGCAGTTATATTAGCAGAATCACCTGAGGCATATGAGCTTATAGCGTTTTATGTAGCGGATGATTCTGATGAAATTTCGACGGTCACTGCGCAGATGGAGAAAGGCATTCAAACGTCAAAGGTGATTTATACCCAGCTCAAAGCAGAGGACGAATGTGTAGTGGGGATTGTTATAACAGATGAGGAACTTATCCACAAGAGTGAGAGCGTCAGACTCTATTTCGCAGATGAACTTGTAGATCGGCCGTACTCCATACAGCAGACTTTAGATGAGGAGGAGGCTCAAATCATAACCTATAGAGCTGATGGCATAAGAGAAATAAAGACAATACAGCTACTGAATAAACAAAATCAAGAGATTTTTACAATCGGGGAGGAACTCTAATGCAGTCAATTATCCACATAGCGCTTGTTGTTAATGATTATGACGAAGCCATTGCCTTTTATACTGAGAAACTTGACTTTGAACTCATTGAAGACACTTATCAGCCCGAGCAGGACAAGAGATGGGTGGTGGTATCCCCTGCGGGATCAAACGGAACGACGATTTTGCTTGCAAGGGCATCGACGCCGAATCAAGAGAACTTTATTGGAAATCAGTCAGGTGGAAGGGTCTTTCTATTTTTGAGAACAGATGATTTTTGGAGAGATTATCGTAAGATGGAAAATAGAGGTGTTGAATTCGTCAGAGAGCCAAAAGTAGCCGACTATGGAACGGTTGCAGTGTTTAAAGATCTGTATGGAAACCTGTGGGATTTGATTCAATTTAACGAAGGCCACCCAATGTCGCTGAAAAATAGAGGATAAATGACTTCATAAATTGATTTAGGGTTCTTGAGAGTCGTATTCAGATAAGAAAAGATTTATAATTGAAAGTAGTCATTTTCAGCGTATTGGTTATTGTAAATTCTACTTTCAGTTCTTCTTTATCTTGTATGCAATTCCTGTTTTTGTAGAGTTCGAATTAATCATGATGCTACTCAACTAGAATGTATCTATTGTAAAAAGAGGGAGGCTAAGGTGACTTTAGAAAAAGCAGTGAGTTTGAGAAAATCAGGCAAGCTAAAAGAATCAAATGAGATTCTCGTCAATTTGGCGGCACAGCATCCAAATGATGCGATGGTGCAGTATCAGTGTGCGTGGAGCTACGATGTCTTGGAAAGAGAGGAAGAGGCAATTTATTATTATGAAAGAGCAATAGAACTTGGTCTTCCTTTAGAAGATTTGAAAGAGGCCTATCTGGGCTTGGGCAGCACGTATAGGACAATCGGAGAATTTAAAAAGTCAAAAGAACTTTTAGAAAAGGCCATAGGACAATTTGATGACAACGCCCTTAAAGTATTCTATGCAATGACTCTCTATAATTTAAACCAAAGTGAGGAGGCACTTGAAATCTTGCTAAAACTGATTGCTGAAACATCAAATGATGAGAGCATTCAACAATATGCTAAAGCCATTGGCTTTTATGCGGATAAACTGGATAAAGTATTTAAATAGATCACTGAAAATAAAAGAACCCTCAGCCGTGTGCAAAGTTTCATCACAGCTGAGGATTTTAATATAGCAACGTACATTTTAATACTTAGAGATACAATTTTAGATTGCCACAGTCACTTGTTCGAGATAAGCGGCATCCTCTCTAGAGAGATGAGGGCGCAGGGTATCGTAAACGCGTTTGTGATACTGGTTTAGCCATAGGCGCTCATCATCTGTGAGCATGGAGACGATAACTGGACGCGTATCTATTGGTGTAACCGTCAGAGTTTCAAATTTATAAAAAGCACCAAATTCGGTTTCACGATGTGGAACGACCAAAAGGGTGTTTTCAGTTCTAATGCCATGACGCCCTGACTTGTAGATTCCTGGTTCATTGGTCAAAATCATTCCAGGTTTTAGAGGGGCTGAGTTCCAGACCATTGCAAGTCCTTGCGGCCCTTCGTGAACACCCATAAAAAATCCGACACCATGTCCAGTGCCGCACTTGTAGTCCATGCACTGATCCCACATGGGCTTTCTTGCCAAAATATCTAGGTTAGAACCCGTTGAGCCTTCTAAGAAAATGGCGAGACTCAATTGTATCATCCCCTTTAACACCAGCGTGTAGTCGCGTTTTTCTTCCTCAGAAAGTGTGCCAAGGGCAAAGGTTCTTGTGATGTCAGTTGTGCCGTTTAGATATTGTCCGCCAGAATCCACTAAGAATAGGGATTTGGATTCTAATTTGTATTGTGATTCAGATGAAGCGCGATAATGCATTTGAGCAGCGTGATCTCGATATGCGGCGATGGTGTCAAAACTCTTTGAGAAGTAAGTGGATATATCGGATCTAAATTTTGTTAACTGCTCATCGGCAGAAATCTCAGTGACACTTCCAAGTGAGACACTTTCATCAAGCCATTTCATAAATCTGAGCATAGCTACACCATCTTGAACATGGCATGATTTCAAATGATTTATCTCAGTTTCATTTTTTACGGCTTTAAATTCACTGCTGTAGTTTGACTTGTCAGTGACGACGAGTTTCTTGTCGATATCGTGGAAAATCTGATATGGGACAAATCGCTTATCCAGTGATAAGTTACCACCTTCTGTAAGTAATTGAATATCATCCAATAAGTCCTCATATAATTTTACTTTTACATTATTTTCATGTAAGTAATTGATTATTTTGTCATTTAGTTTTAGAATATCAATATACAAATATGTTATTTCTTTATCAATGAGTAAATGCGATAGGAAATAAGGGTTATTCTTTATATCACTACCTCTCAAGTTGAGTATCCATGCGATGTCATCCAATTTGTTGATAAAATGGTAATCAGAGCCATCCTCCAACATTTTTGCACGCACTTGCTCAATCTTCTGTTTCGCCGATCTCCCGGCGTAAACCTCGTCGTGAATAAATACTTTTTCTGTAGGCAAATAAGGCCTATCCAGCCAGATTTTGTCGACGATATTGGTCTTAAAATCCAATCGTACTTTTTTATCCCTGAGTTCATGTTTTAGGAGTTCAGCGTCTTTAGTTGCATACTGAAATCCATTAAAGCCAACTGTTGCGCCCTGAGGTAACTTCTCTAATAGCCATTGGTGAATCGACGGCGTATTCGGCATGCGCATTTTATACAACTTGATTTCTGAGGGCTTAAGTTCTTCTTCTGCCTGAATAAAATAGCGGCCATCGGTCCACAAACCCGATTCCGTTTGAGTTATGACAAGCGTACCGGCAGAACCTGTAAAACCCGATACCCATTGTCTGGTCTTGTAATACTCAGGAAGGTATTCACTTCCATGAGGATCGCTTGAAGGGATAATATAAGCGTCGATATTTGATTGCGCCATCTCTTCTCTGATGAGTCTGATTTTATCATTGGTATTCATTTGACACCTCCACTCATTTATTTTATTACTTGTATCATGGGGATTCAATGCAAAAGGCGTTAAGTTAAAATATTTTAATATTCCGGGACTCTTCCTTTATTGATGGAGAAATAGCTTATAAATTGTTGAATGGGAGAGGTAGTTATGTTTAAGAAAAAAGAAAAGAGCTACAAACGGTTTCTAATCATGACCATTGTACTGGTTGTGATTGTCCCATTGATTGTGAATTCGGGGATCACGCTGTGGCTCAACGGCAATTCTCTGAGAGATTCAATCATGCAGAGAGATTATGAAAGATCAGAGGCTATTTCAAGAGAAATAGACCGCCTACTGTCCGAGACTGAAAGACTAATGGCCACTTTAGCATCGGATGAGGGCGTCAGTAGCATGAATGCAAGAGATATGTCGATTTTAAATCGAGCAGTGGAAAATTCCTCTATTATCAGTCAAATATATGTGATGAATCCAAAGGGCATGCAGATCTACAAAACATCTGGTGATCTAGGTGACAGAGCAGATCGAAGCTACTTTAAAGACGCGATCAAAGGCGAGAAGGCGTATGACATCATCTATTCATCCACTACAGGAAAGGCCACTGCTGTTTTGGCAATGCCCATCCAAAAAAACGGGAGAGTAAGCGGTGTCATTGGGGCGAGTATTGACTTGGAAATCCTCACGACATTAATTGAGAGATATAATGACAGTTCTGTATCCTATCCATTTATCGTGGAAAAATCGGGGACAGTCCTGGCACATCCCAACGCATCCTATGTTGAGAGTATGGAAAATTTCAGCAAGTACGACTATGTTGCCAAAGCCCTTTCTGGGGCAGCAGGTGTTGAAGATGCCATGTATGAGGATCATGAATCCATCGTAGCATACACCCCGGTAACCTCATCGGGCTGGGCAGTTGTCATGCAGTCTCCAAAGGAATTTGCTTATAAGAGTCTGACCCGATTGAACTTATTTTCAGGTTTTTCCCTTGCTGTTTGGGTACTGATTGCATTGGGACTGGGGATTTTCTTGTCGGGAACAATTTTCAAAAATATTGCTTATATTGAATCTGTGGTGCTCAAGTTGTCTGGGGGACATTTGAATTTTCACATGGACGAAACTTATTTAAAACGAAAAGACGAGTTTGGGGTACTTGCCAACGAACTTCAACAGCTTATAGAAGAATACAACGAACTGCTTTCAAGACTGCTTGAAGATATGAATTATATAGAAGGCTTCACAGTCACGCTTCATGAAATCAGTGGGGAAAACGCAAAGGCAACTGAGGAGATGACAGAGCAAATTGTGGGACTTTCCACAAGAGCGGCTCAGGATATGTCCTCAATGAAAGGCACATTTGAAATGATAGAGGGAATGTCAGAAGGGGCAAATCTGATTGCCGTAAATACGGAAACCTTAAATGAAACTGTAAAGTTTAACTTAGACGAAACCGATCAGAGCTTCAAGTTGGTTGCCCAAACAGTGGAGCAGATGCTTAAAGTATCGGAAATCAGTAGTGAAACCAATTGCAAGATGAAGGCACTCAAAACGTCTGCGGAGGATATCGGTGGGATTTCTGAGGCCATTAAATCAATTTCAGAACAAACAAATCTCTTGGCGCTCAATGCTTCTATAGAAGCGGCAAGGGCAGGGGAAGCTGGAAGAGGTTTTGCAGTAGTAGCCGAGGAAATTCGAAAACTGGCGGAGCAGTCAAATGATTCTGCGGATAAGATTACGGGAATCATTTTCTCCATACAAAGGGAGATTGAAGATATTTACAAACAGTTTGAACTGATTGAAATAGGCGTGAATCAATCATCGAAGAGTTCAGAAGAGGCCAAGGTCGGTATGACGCGGGTTATTGAGATATCGAGGAAGGCAAATGTCGCCGTGGAAGAAATTGCAGCAGTAACGGAGGAACAGGCTGCTTCGATGACCGAAATCAGCAATTCTATGGAACAATTTGAACAGACACTTGAAACGACATCCGACACGACGACGCATATCAGTGCCATTGCACAAGAGCAAATGGCGTCAACAGAGCAGATATTAAACATGATAGACGAGCTGAGGACACTGGCGGATGCCCTTGTAAAAAGAGCTGAGAAATTTGAACTAAACAAGAAGTAACAATCAGGTAGAAAGTCTCCACTATAACACCAGACTATTAAACTGTGATAAACTGATTTTAATAGGATGTGATGATGAAAATGAGAACATATAAAACGTCAGAAATTGCAAAAAAGTTTGGAATTCACTCCAATACCGTGCGGCTTTATGAGGCGCTTGAATTGATTCCACCTGCAAAGCGCAAAGAGAATGGGTATCGAGTATTCACTGATGCCCATATAGAGCAAATCAAACTGGCTAGGATTGCACTCGAAGTGGAAGTTCTTCAAAATGGCCTGAGGAAACAGGCTGTTGAAATTATCAAGACCTCTGCTAAAGGGTCGTTTGAAAAGGCAATTAAAATGACAAATCAGTATCTTCGTCAAATAAAGGCCGAGCAAAGACATGCAGAAGAGGCACTTGAAATTGTGGAAGTGCTACTGTCTGGAGAAGTCTATGAATCCAGTGAGCGGGTTTTGACCAGAAAAGAGACGGCAGAGACTCTCGAGATTACCATAGATGCCCTTAGGAATTGGGAGATGAATGGTCTTCTGACAGTGAGGAGGCGTCAAAACGGTTATCGAGTTTACGGGATTGAGGAAATGAGACGTTTAAAAATTATACGTGCCCTTAGATGTGCAAATTATTCGCTCTCATCAATTTTGAGAATGCTGAACACGCTCACTAAAAATCCAGAGGCAAATATCCGAGAGGTCATAGATACCCCTGTGGAAAATGAAGATATGATCTCAGTTTGTGATAAACTCATATCATCATTAAATTATGCAGAGAAAAATGCCCATAGGTTGTTAAATCAACTTCAAAAGATGAAAAAGATAGAATAGAACAACCCTACAGTTTAACACCAGACTTGAGTCTGGTGTTATTCTTTTGTTGAAGCAAATCCATCAAGTAAGAAGGCAGTTGACAGAATCCAAATAAAATTGTGTTCCGAGGGTCGGATATGCCACTTGGTGGTGGGTGAAAACTGAAGCTAAAAATAGGAGGTGTGCAATTAGATGAAAACAAGTGATGAAGAGCAAGCTACAATTGAGGTGAGAAATTTATCAAAATCTTACCTTCAAGTCAAGGTAGTGGACAACTTGACATTTTCCGTTGGACAAGGGGAGGTATTTGGGCTATTAGGCGGAAATGGAGCGGGGAAGAGCACAACTATTGAATGTATTTTAGGAACGATAAAACAGGATGAAGGCGTTGTTTCAGTTTTGGGCATGAACCCGCAAACAGAGAGGAGGATTCTCTTTGAAAAGGTTGGGGTTCAGTTTCAAGAGTCAAATTATCAGGAAAAGATAAAAGTGGAAGAACTTTGTGAGATGACTGCATCACTTTATAGGGAGGCTCTTGATTACAAACAGCTTTTGAGCCAATTTGGGATTTTGGAGAAGTCAAAATTTCTAATCAATGGGTTATCGGGAGGACAAAAGCAACGGCTGTTTATCGTCCTTGCTCTGATTCCAAATCCGGAGGTGATTTTCCTAGACGAATTGACAACAGGACTGGATGCCAAAGCAAGGCGAGATGTGTGGAAGCGTCTATCTCAGTTAAAATCAATGGGAATCACGATTTTTTTGACATCACACTTTATGGATGAAGTCGAAGTCCTCTGTGATAGAATTATGATTCTCAAAAGGGGAAAAAATGTATTCGATGGAACGGTAAAGGAAGCGATTGAGGGCAGCCCATATGAAACCCTTGAAGATGCATATCTATGGTATACAGAAGAGGAGGTGCCTCATGAAGGCGTTTAATGCACTTTTAAAAACGGAGATAAAATTATCTCTTAGAGGGATGGACATGTTTATATTTGCCCTTTGCATGCCCGTTGTCATGGTGATTATTTTAGGCATGATATTTGGAAGTAAGCCTGCTTTTGAAGGGGCAGATTACACTTTTTTAGAGCAATCTTTTGGGGCAATTGCAACAATTGCCATTTGTGCAGGCGGTGTTATGGGACTTCCACTTGTAATATCAGATTATAGAGGCAAAAGAATCTTAAAACGGTTTAAAGTTACCCCTATAAGTCCAGTTCTTATCTTGACTGTCCAATTGGTTATTTATGCGTTATATGCATTCTTATCGCTGGTTTTAGTTTATATGGTAGGAGCGCTTTTCTTTGGCCTTAATATGCGAGGATCGTGGTTGTTTTTTTTAGGTGCGTACTTGTTGGTAATGGCGTCAATATTCAGCATAGGTCTCTTGGTAGGTGGCCTTTCCCCAAATATGAAAACGGCAAGTATCATTGCCAGTTTGCTTTACTTCCCCATGCTCATCTTCTCAGGGGCAACGCTTCCCTATGAAGTTATGCCTAAAGCTCTCCAGACGTTAGCGGATGTATTGCCACTGACTCAGGGGATTAAACTCCTAAAAGCGTCATCCCTGGGACTGCCTGTAGAAAGTGTTTTTGAACCTGTGATTTTAATGATTACAGTTGCGTTGATTTGTACTGTGCTCTCCGTTCGCTTTTTTAAGTGGGAATGACACCAGTTCAGAATGATTTTAATATGCATAAAGAGGGGACAGTCTATATAGCGACACCTCAGCTTGATGACAAACGTCAATTACGGCGTCAATTTTAAAAGCCTGCCTTCTTACGTATGTTTAGATACGCTGCGAAAGCAGGCTTTTTCATTTCCTTGTCCTTGACGTTTCTCGACAAGCTCATATTTTGTAGACAACTGCCGATTACGAGTTTGAGAAATCTGTTTTGGTTTTGTTCAGCCGAACACCAACTGCGTTGGCATGAGCATCAAGCCCTTCCGCTTTAGCCATTCTATAGGCTGAAGGTCCAACAGATGAAAGCGCATTAGGGCTGATGGTTTGATGTGTAAGTGTCTTTAAGAACGTACCGACGTAGACGCCACCTGTATAGCGGGATGCTCTCAGCGTTGGCAACGTGTGATTGGTTCCCGAGATATAATCGCCAAGAACTTCAGCCGACCATTCACCTATAAAAAGCGAACCATAATTGGTAAGGGATGGGATGATGGATTCAGGTGATTCCAAAGCCAGTTCTAGATGCTCTGGCGCTAGCTCATTACAGAGATTTACGCCTTCTTCAATAGAGTCGACAAATATAATTTCACCGAATTGAGCCCATGATTTTTCTGCAATTGCAGCAGTTCCTAGTTGAGGCAGTTGTTTTTGAATTTCAGTTTCCACTTCAAAGCAAAGTGCCTCAGAGGTACTGACCAAAATCCCTTTGGCAAGAAAGTCGTGTTCAGATTGACCGAGTAAGTCAGCCGCTATAATTTGGGCATCGGCAGTGGCATCTGCAAGAATCATAACTTCACTTGGACCAGCGACGAAGTCAATGCCTATTTGACCATAGCATTGACGTTTGGCTTCTGTTACATATTGATTTCCCGGGCCGACGATTAGGTCCACAGGGGCAATGCTCTGTGTGCCATAAGAACAGGCGGCAATTGCATGGGCGCCTCCAACAGCATATATCTCATCGGCACCTGCAATATCCAGTGCAACCAATGTCTCAGGCGCAATTTGCCCAGTGCCTCTTTTGCAAGGAGAGCATGCGATAATTCGATTGACTCCAGCTACTTTAGCTGGAACGACCAACATCAGAGCTGATGAAAATAGAGGATAGTTTCCTCCTGGAACATAACAGCAACATGAGTCAACCGGGATGACGCGATGACCGAGCTTTATGCCGGGCATGACCTCAATGGCAGGTAGATCGGCAATTGAACCGCGCTGAGCTTCAGCAAACGCTTTGATGTTGTCATGGGCAACTTTCATATCCTCAATCAACTCGTTTGAAACTGTCTTATAGGCCTGTTTGATTTCGTCAGCAGAAACCCTGAGTTCAGTTCTATGATTGTCATCAAATTTGATGTTGTATTCGATAAGTGCTTTGTCCCCTCTTAATTGGACCGTTTCTATAATAGATGCCACGCCAGATTTTAAATCCTTCAGGTCTTGAATCGGACGTTGTGCGGCTTGTTTTATATATTTCATTGATGACCTCTCACTGGAACGATGCATATGAATTTAAGCGGCGAGCTGCCACTGTTTGAAAACTGGTGAAGTGTGTTGGCTGGCACATAGGCATAGCTACCAGCTTGAATTGGATGAAGTGTATCACCAATTAAGAGAGTGCCTTCGCCTTCGATAATATAGTTGATATGGGGCCAATCGTGTTGATGCTTAGGAGAATATCCTTCTGCTTCCAGCTCTATGACTCTCATGACATGATCTTCCCAGCCTTCTTTAGGTGACACAAGCACTTTCATAGCTGCGTTTTTAGCTTCACTGCTCATAATTGGTGATGCGATTAGCTCATTAAAATTTCCTACAATCATATGACCCTCCTTTAGTGAGTTATTTTGTCGGTTTAATTTTGATATTTCAACGAGATTCGTTTGAATTATAAACATTATAACAGAAATTTAATAAGATAGAAGGCGGTTTTCTCAATATTTTGAGGAGAACTGCAATCGATCTAACTAAATAGGTTTCCTGTCTTAATCAGCTTACTGATAAAAAACAAGGTGCTGCTGAAAATAATAATCGTAATGCCGGATGGAATATTGAGCGAATATGAGATGCCAAGTCCCACCCAGATAGAGAAAATGCTGATAATGATGGAGGCAATCATAACGGATTTAAACTGATTAAAAAATAATTTTGCCAACATCGGCGGGATTGTCAACAGAGCAATAATCAAGATAATTCCTGCCAGTTTGATTAGTGAGACTATGGCAAGGGAGATCAGTGCAAATAAAACAAGTGTATATCGGTTTGTATTTATCCCTAGAATTGTCGCGTATTCTTCGTCGAATAAAAAGTATTTCCAGTAGTTAAACTGAGAAAAAATGACGATTAGCGTAATCAGCAATGAGACTCCAATAAAGAGGAGGTTCGAATTTGAAACCGTCAGGATATCCCCGAATAAGAATCCTGTTATATCAGGTGGAAACCCCGGCGTCAGGTAGATGAATAAGAGTCCTATGGCCATACTAAGCGACCAAATCATGCCAATGATGGTATCCGTATAAGCGCGTTCATTTTTTCTGGAGGCTGAAATAATCAGCGAAGAGAGAAACGAAAACGAAAGCGCTCCCAATAGGTAGTCTATTCCGATAAAATGTGCGAGGCCAATACCGCCAAGACTTGCGTGGGCGACGCCACCGCTCATCATAACCAGCTTTTTTTCGATGATGATTGTGCCGATAATACCACATAATATACTGGCAAATAGACCACCGAGCACTGCATTTCTCAGAAAGTCATATTTGAAAAAGTCCATTAAAATCATGAGCGCCTCCCAGTGGATAAATCTACGATGTCATGTTGCTCTAAAACCCGATGAGGTGCACCGTGAGCGATTAGATCAATTGGACAGCCAAAAGTGTTTTCAATATCTTGACTGGTCAGTGGTCTCTCTGGATGGTAGTGCAGTGTGCGATTTAGGCAAGCCACTGATTTGACATACGAAGAGATTGCGCCAATATCATGGCTGATGAGTAAGATGGTGGTGTTTTGGCTGTGGTTGATATCTCGAAGAATATCATATATTTCATTTCTAGAAGTGTTGTCAACATTTGAAGTCGGTTCATCTAAAATGAGGACATCTGGACTTTGAATCATAGCTCTGGCAATCATGGCCTTTTGCATCTGCCCACCAGAAACTTCATTGATATTTTTTTTTAGGCAGTTTTCAATGTGAAGGTATTCAGCCAGTTCCTTGGCCTTACTGCGTTCGTCCTTTGAATGACGATGTAAAAGTCCCGAGTTGGGTTTAATTGACCCCATTAAAATAGTATCCATTACGCTGATGGGAAAGTTTTTTTCAAATTGGGAATACTGGGGAACATAGCCAATTCTGAGGTCTGGCGATTTTGAGATCTTACCTGATTTTATGGGAACTAATCCCAAAATAGATTTGATTAAAGTTGATTTACCAGCGCCATTTGGCCCAATGAATCCGATATAGTCTCCGCTGAAAATGGAGATAGAAACATGGTCTAATATCAGATTTGCTCCATACTGGACGCTGATTTCCTGTAAGTCTAATTGTAACATGTTAATCCTCTCTAACTGCTTTAGTTCAATGCCTTTAGGAGTTTTTGCATAGAGCCAAAATAATCTTCTGAGAGTGGTTCTAACGGAACAGCGTCACCGTCAATCTCCTCAGAAATGGATTTTGCTTGCTCAACGGAAAACTCATTTTGATAAAACAAGGTGTGAATCCCATACTCATTTGCAGTATCAATAGCATGCCTGATATCTTGTATTGTAGGGGATTTTCCCTCGTTTTCTATAGAGACGAAGGAAAGACCATAATCAAAGGCAAAGTAATTATATGATGAATGATAAATCAAATATGTCTTTTGTGTAAGGGTTTCTACTTTTGATTTAATTTCCGAATCCAAAGACTCTAAATCTTCAATCAAAGCTGCTGCATTTTTTTCATAGGTTTGTGTATTTTGTGGGTCGGCGGTTTTTAATGCTTCGGTGATGGTTTTGACCATTGTAATTGCTCTAGTTGGAGAAACCCAAGTGTGAGGGTCATATTCAGCATACGCGCCGATTGTATCTGTAGAATCCAACATGACTGCTTCGAAGTAAAGCAGAGTCTCATCATCGTGACTGTGGTCAACATCTTCTTCATGCTCAGCGTCGTGATTTTCGTCTTCGTCGTGGTGATGTTCATCTCCAATTAAGAACGGATGAGATTTTGCAAGTGCAGCCTGAAGATTGACAAGGCCAATATGGTCGTTAAAATCTGAGATTTTAGGGACAATATTTTCGTTTTCTGTTGGAACACCTGTGTAAATATATAAATCTGCCTCTGAGAGAAATTTCATAGAACTAGGTGTCGGTTGGTAATTGTGGGGATTTGCCCCCAGTGGAATCAACGCTTCGCATACCACATGATTGCCACCTATCTGTTCCACAAATGCCTTCATAGGCAAGATACCTGTGGCAACTTTCAGCTTGTCAGAGTCTGAATCAGTGGATTGACACCCAGAGACAAGCAATAAAATCAGAAATGCAATGGTGATGAGCGGCAGAGTGCGTTTGCTTAAAATCATGTAGACCTCCATTAAATGATTCTGTGTCTCGATAAAATTAAGGAAAGGATAGAACACAGGAATATGATATAGAATAAATTTTCTATGTATATCTAAGAGCTTACATGTGGCAATCTGCTTTTTTATGTAAATCAATTGATAATTAGTATACCATAATTGAGAATTGGCTTCTATGAAATAATCTGTAATTTATGAAATAATAGGTAGGATTAGTGATGAACTTCAGAGGATAAAGTCATGAACTTCAGAGGATAAAGTCATGAACTTCAGAGGATAAAGTCGTGGGTTGACATCAAAAACGCTCCGTGCTATACTGAATCTATAATAGTCTTCAGGGCGGGGTGTAAGTCCCCACCGGCGGTAAAGCCCGCGAGCCGAAAGGTTGATCTGGTTAGATTCCAGAGCCGACAGTATAGTCTGGATGGAAGAAGAGGTTTATTATGAATGTATTCATTACCCTGAAGTGCATGCTTTAGGGTTTTTTTATACCCAAAAAGCCATAATAAAACCTATTAAAATTATAGGAGGTCGTATTATGACTACTACTACGAGAAAAAGAATGTCGGTTAGGATGATGACTAAAATTGCCATGCTGAGTGTGATTTCACTTATCCTTTATTTTATTGAACTTCAAGTGCCAATCTTTCCAGGATTTTTAAAGATTGATTTAAGTGATCTACCCGCTCTAATTGGCGCATTTGCACTTGGACCAATGGCTGGAATTGCCATTGAAGCGGTCAAGAATATTCTTCACCTGCTCAGAACCTCCACAGGGGGCGTCGGTGAAATTGCAAACTTCTTTATTGGAATCGCAATGGTTGTACCAGCATCTTACATTTATAAAAAACACAAGACAAAAGTTGGTGCAGTTTTAGGGCTTGCAGTTGGTGTGGTTATTATGGCAGCAATGGGAGCACTTGCAAATTATTTTGTTTTGATACCATTTTATACAAACTTCATGCCGCTTGATTTAATCATCGGAATGGGCAAAGCGGTGAATCCAAATATCGACAGCGTCATGACACTTGTGCTTTATGGCATTGTTCCATTTAACCTTTTTAAAGGACTGGTTATTTCGTTAATTACCATGATGCTCTATAAACGTATTTCTCCAATTTTGAGCAAATAAAAGAGGCATCAAGCAACTATAAATGACGTTTCTGTAACAAGTTCAGAAGTGCTTTTCTTTCAGTACAAAAAAAGGTATTATTTAGAGAGACGAATTAATGAAAAATGAGACTTTAAATTATACTGAGTGCGGATGGATAAAAATGGAGACGGTTAACGAAATTAAGAAGGAAGAAACCAAATGGGAGATTCGAAAAGAAATTTTTAAAATGATTTTTCCCATTATGACAGCAAATATTTTTGAGATGTTAGTTGGCTTTATTTCAATGGCCTTAATTGGAAACCTAGGGTTTATTGCCATAGGTGCTATGGGATTGAGCACAAGAGTGAGAGGGATTGTCTGGGCAATTTATAAGGGAATCGGCATAGGGGTTCAAGTTGTTATTGCACAGGCTCTGGGAAGAGGCGACCACGTGAAGATTCGCGAGGCTTCTCGACAGACTCTCTCTTCAATTTTTTTGATTTCAATTGTGTTTACAGTGACCATGTGGATTTGGCCGGAGGCATGGTTAACAGTATTTGGTGCAAAAGGTGAATTGCTAAGTGTGGGCAGTCATATTTTGAGAATTGTAGCTTCTGGACTCCCTTTTCTGGGGCTAATAATCGTTCTTTCAGGGGCGATGCAGGGAAAGGGTGATGCGATAACCCCACTCATTATCAGTGGCGTCATGAACCTTCTAAACGTATCCTTTGGAATTGTCCTCGTGAACGGACTAATGGGAGCGCCAAAACTTGGACTGGAAGGGGCGGCAATTGCCATGGCGATTTCGCAGTTTCTGGCATCCATTCTGGGCATTGGCTTGGCACTTAGAAAAAACGGAATCCTATACGGCCTAAATCCCAAAAACGTATTTAAATTCACTGAGACAATTATGACGAGTGTCTACAGAACGGGGATACCAAGTGCTCTAGAGTCCTTATTCTGGCAAGTTAGTTCCATTCTCTTAATCCGTGCGATTTTGACATATGGAGACAACGTCTATGCGGCTTATCAACTGGGGCTCCAAGCAGAGAGTATTGCATATATGCCAGCTGCGGGATTTGGCATAGCGGCCACTGCATATATAGGGCGATTTATTGGCGCTAACGACGTTAAAAGGGCCAAACGCTACTTTAAAGAAGTTGCAATTGGCGTTTTTATGATTTCGATTATTGGTGGCGGGATTTTGGTTTTGCTGCCAGCCCAGTTATTGGGGATGATGACGCAAGATGCTTCACTGATTGATATTGCAGTGGTTTATATGGTTATTTGCGGGTTTGCGCAAATTCCTCAAAACTTAGCAGGTGTTCTCGGAGGTGCGCTTAGAGGTGCAGGCTATACTAAGATTCCCATGTACACAGCAGGGATCGGGCTGTATGGCGTGAGAGTTCCCGTGGCATTGCTTTCAGCTTATGTAATGGATTTCCCTATTTTTATGGTGTTCTTGGCAATTGGGCTCGACATGGGAATTAGACTGATACTCAGCAGTTTTTTCTATTATAAGATTAATATTTATGACCATCCTAGGATGGTTTGAAGATGGCAAAGCTCATCGAAATATGAAATAAAGCCTCAATCCAGTATCTTATAGATGGTGGATTGAGGCTTTGATGTTTTTTGAATCAGTATACAGCCAATGGCAAATTTCTTTATAGTTTATAGCGTTTGAGTTCTGATTGAAGGAACTTAACCACTTCTTCGAGTTCATCAATGTTGTCAGAGAGATGAACGATTTCAGAAGAGAAGTTCATCACATTTGCACTCATTTCTTGAGAAGTCGCAGAGTTTTCCTCAGCAATTGCAGCCAGTGTGTGCATATTTTCAAAGACCCTATTTATCTTTGCAGTTTCATCTGATAGTTTTGAAGAGATATCTGCAATGGAAGAGGATACGGCATGGATTCTCGAAGAGGCAACTTTGCTATCTTCTGCAACATTGGCCATGGTTTGAGTTCCCTTTTCAAGCTCGATAAACTGATCGTTGACTTGCTTAACCATGCTATTAACACCTTGAGTGAAGTCGTTCAAGCTGCTATTGATTGTGTTGACTGCATGTTTTGAATCCTCAGCAAGTTTTCGAATTTCTTCTGCAACGACGCTGAATCCTCTGCCCATTTCACCAGCACGAGCAGCCTCTATAGAAGCGTTAAGCGCAAGTAGATTGGTTTGTTCAGCGATGCTTTCAACCGTACTGACGATTTCTATAATAGTGGCGATTCTCTTACTTAGTTCATTTCCCTGTGCATTGACGCCAGCAAAGTTGTTTTTAACTTGATTTAAATTGCCAGAAACTGTCTCAAGGTCATTAACCGAGACTTCAATTTGTCTTACTGCTGATTCTAAGCTCTCTTTGCCCTCAAGTTCTTGATCGCTGATTTTATTGAGAATTTCAATATTATCAGATAAGATGCTCACAGAGCTTTCTGTTTCAGTTGCTTGATGAGTCGCACCTTCGGCCACTTCGTTAACAGCTTTTGAAATCAAATCGGAGACTTCGCCTAAATTTTTAGCAACTTTGGCAAATTTATCAGTGAACGAGTAAAGGTCATCCATGCCACCTTTAAGGTATGTGAATTCTTCACGAAGTCTGTCCTTTGAGTGATTTAGGGAATCATATATATCTTCATGATAGTCATTCGTGACCACGACAATATCATCGCGTAAATTTAAGTCACCGATTTTGGAAATCTCCTCTACGAGGTCTTTAGAAGGCTTTACAATTGCATTTCCAATAATGATACTAGAAGCTAGAACCAGAATTGGTGTGGCAATCAAAAGTGGGAGGTTGTCAAATCCATTTAAAACTCCAATTAAAATAAGCGTTAAAACAGATGGAATAATACTGATTTTAAATGGAACGTTTTTAATCAGTACAAATGAAATAAACCTGGCAAACCCATATTTTCGAATTTCCTTAGTCCCCTTTTCAAAGACAATGTGAACTTTTACCACATGTGTCCCATCTGAGGCCACGGATTTATCCACGATTTTGGCTTCTATCTTCTCGTTGAAAAAACTGCCACAGCCTTCAATCAATCCCATGAGGTAGTCCACGAGCCCTCGCTTGGATTTATAGGTTATGATGACGTTTTTATCATCTAGTTCTTCTGGGATTAATCTCGGTGGTTTAGCACCGGGAATCATCTTAGTTAATTGTGTATGGACTTTGTCCATAAGCATCATAAAGCTCTTAGCAGAACTTTTTTCAAAGTAGGATGGGAACCAGTTGTGAAATGACTCAATGTTATTTTGTCCTAGTTTTCTCCACATATCTTCTGTCTTTATGCCCTTACTTTTAGCAAAGGCGTTCATCAGTGAAAAGACCTTGGTGTCATCAATTTCTTCAAGCGGGGTAATCAATCTCGAAGGATTCCATCCTTCACTTTTCATAATTTCGTTTCGGTGATTTTCGCCGTACATCTTTGCAATCGTATTGAGCCAAATATTTACAACAGTACCTTTCATATTGCACCATCCTTTAATAATACCTATATTAATGTTAGGATACCCCAAATTGAATTAATAAATCCATCAATGCTCTGTAACCATTACAATTATAACAAATTGTTTTGATATAAATCAAATATTATAAGAATTAAAACTAAAATATTTATGTTCTATGTTAAAATAAATAAAAAAAGGAAGTGTAAGTAAATGAAAATTGAAAAAATGAAAGAATTGCACCTCAAAGCGTGTTCATTAATTTACATAGATACATTCAATGCGGAGCCTTGGAATGACCGTTGGGACAGTGAGTCTTCGTACAAGCGGCTAAAAGATATATATGAGACGCCCAATTTTTATGGACTAGTTGCCGCTGAGGGGGATGAAATCATCGGAGCTGTTTTTGGAAATCTAGAGCAGTGGTATGAGGGGAACATGTATAATTTGAAAGAAATATTTGTAAAGCAGGAGATAAAGCAACGCGGAACCGGTGGCAAATTAATGGAGGCGCTTGAACAATCACTTGTTAAAATGGACGTAAAGTCAATTTCACTTTTTACAATGAGAGGCGAGTTGACGGAGAAATTTTATGAAAAGAACGGATTTTCAATAGAGGCGGATATGATAATGATGTGTAAGGCAATAGGGGAAGACAAATGATATGTAATCTCTCAATAGAACCGAAAACCTCAAAATTGATTGAGGGGGGCATATGAAAATAGCCTATCTGGATCGAGATGGAACCATCAACAGAGATTATCCTGATGATGACTGGAAGGAGATTGAGTCTCCGGAAATTTTAAAGGATGCCATAAATGGCATTTCTAAGCTGAAATCCCTTGGTTATGAAATCATAATCGTCACAAATCAGTACATAATAAGTGAGGGAATAATCACTACGGAACAGTATTTAAAGTTTCATTCTCAGTTGGTAAAGTGCTTAAGAAACCATGATGTCGAAATTTTAGACGCTTTTTATTGCCCACATACAGATGCGGATTTATGTGAGTGCAAAAAGCCTAAAACTGGAATGATTTGGGATAGTTTAGAGAAGTATGATGACATAGAGATTGGCAAGTCGATTCTAATTGGTGATTCCGTGACGGATATGGAATTGGCAAGTAGGATAGGTATCCCATTCTTCGGATTAAATGGTGGTGATTTTAAGGCGGCATATGAATCAATCTTAGAAGTCGCAAATCATTTAGAGGAGCAGGAGGCGGTTACTAAATAAATAATCAGTGAAAGGAGTGATAGAGTGAGTGAGAAAATTGAGATTTTACCATATGACAGTAGTTGGGATAGCCAATTGCGAAACCTCGCCGTGACGGACGACCAACTGCCATACGTGGGAACGGTGGAGGCGTTGTTGGAACATCAGATGGAAGGTTGGTGTTATCAGGTAATTTGCCGTGAAGAGAAAGCAGTGGGGTTTTTTAATCTTGATGAATTATATGGCGAAAGATATGAGTTTGCAGATGAAAAAGACTTGGGGTTCAGAGCTTTCTTTATTGATAGAAGATATCAGGGAATGGGAATTGGCAGCCTCGTATTAAAAGAATTAAAAGCATATGTAAGCACAAACTATCCACATAGAACCAGTGTGGTTTTGACGGTGAATTGCAAAAATAAATTGGCTTATCAGTTGTATGTAAAATGTGGTTTTCAAGATGATGGAGACCTATATCACGGCGGAAACGCTGGCCCTCAGCATATTTTGAGGATGAATCTAACTTAAAGCGCAAAGAAGACGTCTTATCAAGAGGGAAAAACTGGTTTAAAAGAACAGTGGATTACAGGGTTTAAGTAGAGTCTCTTTTGTAGTAAAATAATGGTATTAAGGTTGGGGAGAACGCACAGATGAAGCGCTTTGCTTTAAAGAGTTTATGGATATTTAGTATAATAGCATGTCTTGCTGTTGGAATGGCATTCAGTGCTGAGCAGATAAAAGAGGTTGATTTCAACACGCTGAGCCTTACAAAGGTAAATGATAGCTGGCAGCTCGTTGAAGACTTGTGGATTGCACCGGATAAATTGACTGTATGGAGAGATGAAGACAATGTTCGTCAAATTGATTTAAGCCATATTAAAGGGGCTAGCGGCATTAGGGGAACACTTCATAGGGATTTGAATATTCCAGAGGATGCAGTGGGCAAACCTGTGGTAATTGTCAATCAAGCCTTTTCAGAGTCATTTGAACTATATGTCAATGGTGTTTTGCAAAAGGGAACGAGTCGGATTATCGGAAATCAGCTCTCTCTGACTCAATATGTCTTTGTTCCGGAGGATCGTCACCTATCTCTTTTAATTCATTTTGAACAATCTGGATTTGAACCTTTCCAGAGCGTACAGATTCTAATTGGCAGATTAGAGACGGCACAGACGAGGCTCTTTATTTTAATGTCCATTGAAAGCAGTCTTTTGGCGCTTACCTTGGTGTTCTTTATCTATCTCATATGGCAAAGACTCAACAATAGAGTCAAAACAACAGGCTGGACATTGGAATTCCTAGTCGTGGTGATCTTCATAAAGATTGCAATTACAGAAGTTGGGTTGTTTTTAAACCTTGGAAATGTGATGATAGATAGACTGCTGTTTGTGTTTTTTATCCTGCTCTCCACGTTTTTTGTATCCTATGGTTTTGAGCAGATAAAGGTTATGAAATCATTTGCACGGGAAATCAGCTCGGTTTATTTGGTTTTGATGATTGCCATTGGGGGCATTATTCCCTTTAATTGGATTTTTTCTGTTAGGGTGCTTCACTTGATGATACTTGCCTTATATGTGATTTTATCCAATAGATACCAATTGCAACGCTTTAGGACGTCTATGTTGATTTACTACATCGCTGGCGAAGAACTTCTGTGGCATGGTATTCTCAATTCCAGCTTGTTCATGTTTCCCGTGATTATCTGTCTGATTTACAGTAGTTTTTCAAGGGAAATTTCAACAGAGGAAACGCTGGTTGAAGTAGAGCCGCTAAAAAAAGATGAATTGATGATGGAGCGATCTGATGCACTTTTGGAAGAAGTTGTGGGGTCTATGGAAGAGGGCTTTGTCATCGTCTCAGAGGATCTTTATATAGATCACCTCTATAGTAAGGCCTTTGAAACTTTTTTTGGAACAAATGTCAAACATCAAAAGATAACAGATTTATTATATGCGAATGATTTTGAGGATAAACTCTATGCTGAGACTATCTTGGGAAGGTACTTTGACGCAGAGAGCCCTCAGGAGAAAAAACTTTATCTCGATTTACTGTCAAATCAGCTGTCAATCAATAACTATCAACTCAGTATTCACTTTGAAATGGGCAAAGATTCGAAATATCTAATTGTAAAAATGTGTAATAAATCGGATTATTTTGAGCTCAAACAAGAGATGGAGGAGCAGGGAAACCTGACAGAAATGACGCTTGAGATTATCAAACATCAGGCGGAGTTTAGACAGCTCAGTCAATCCTATGAGGTATTCTCGGAAAGTGAAATCTGGAAACTGGCGGATAGCGCAGATAATGCTAGCGTCTATGTTGAGTTGGTATTACACAGGTTGAGACTCTATTCTGAACAGTTTGAGCAATTTAAGCTATTTAAGACGACGAAGCGATTGAACAACATTATAGCAGAGATATCCGAACTAAAAAATACAGCTGTTTTTGCAACGCTTGAAAATATTTTCAAAGTGCTCAAGGACTACAAATTATCAGCGGTCATAGCCGAAGAACTGGAAATCGTAGAAGCGTATTTGGGAGATGACTTGTTAAAGCGAGAAGGACTTCTGATGATTGAGCAAGAGGATTTAGTTGCTCTTGAGCAGGAAATCTCCAAATTGCCTGACAATCAGTCTCTGATGGAGCGCGTTGGCAGGATGAAGCAGGTAGAGCTTCAAAAGATAGTAAAACAGATGGATCAACGCATTCAGGAGATGGCGAGAAAACAAGGCAAAAAAATCAACCCGATACACATGGAGGGACATGAATGTCTTTTCAATGAGACCGCATATGGCGGACTTATAAAGAGTCTATATTTCTTAATAGAAAATGCCATCGTACACGGCATTGAGTCCCCTAGTGAAAGGTTTAGGAAGAATAAAGGCGAATACGGAACCCTCTCTTTAAAAGTGGAAGAGAGAGGTGATCAAATAGAATTAGTCTTCGAGGACGATGGAAGAGGCATTGACTTTAACGGCATTAAAGATGTTTTATATCAAAATGAGTTTGTACCGTTTGAGACACTTGTTTTATTGGACTTGCCACAACTGACAAACTATTTGTTCAGCGAGGGGGTAACTACGGAACCAGGGCATTTGGACGGTATGGGGCTGGTGCTTTATAGACGGGAAGTTGAGCAGCTTAGAGGCACAGTTAGAGTAGAGTCAGAAGTCAACGAATACACCAGAGTGATAACGAGGATACACAAAAAGGTTTAAAAATAGAAACGAGCTGATATCTCATATAAAGACAGCTCGTTTTTTTATTGGCAAAGAATAAGGTGATTGGCAAAAATAAGATAATTGGTAAAGAGCAGATTGATGTCCTGCTAATTAGACTGAACACAGGCATCTAGATACTGGATGGCCCTTGTGACAAAGGATCGAGTGACGGTGTCTTGTTCAGATGCCATTGTTTGAAGCAGTGACTCTAAAGTTGGGAGTTTGTCTACCTTTGTGGTTTGCTGTGCATAGATACTCAGTATTTTTTCGGCAAGCCAATGAAGCTGTGACGTGGTTAAGGGCACTAGCTCAATAACCGTCTGCATTGGATTGGCATACTCGGGGGAACTGGAAAGACTGAGTCGCTGTGCAAGTGATTCAAGCGAGGGAATCCCCTTTTCTTCATCCTTGACAAGTTCAGGCGTTCCAGAGAACACAAAGAGTGTGTGCAATAAATCTCCAGTGGCAGTCATGTCAATCAGCTGTTTAAGATTGTTATAGGCCTGTAGGCGAATGTCCTTTCTCTCAAAGGTCACTTGATCCAGTTCGTCTATAAAAATGACGAGACCGCGATAGCCCAGCAGGTGAATTAACTTCGCAAAAGCCTTTAAAAAATCTAGGGTGTCTGTCTTCTCCACATGTCCGATGAGGTCATATTTTTGTTTTAATTCATATGGAATATGGCGTTCGCCTGTTAGCCAAGCACTTGTGACTTCAAGCATCTCATGATTTCGCTGGATTCGACCACGCATAAACATGAGAAAAGCCCTTGCAAAAGTCATGTTGTATTTTGAAATTTCCTGACAGACGGCGTTGATTTCAATTCGCTTTCGATCGGGAAAGGGGGCGCTTTGTAAGTTTTCAATCCAGAGATCAAAAATTTCGTTGAAGGAGGTTTTAGATTGTTCACGATTTTTTATGATGAGGTTGTGCATAATGGCATAGTATAAGTCGTCTATTTTATTCAACCTAAAGCCGTTGTTGACTTGAAATGAGGTGATGATATAATCTTGTTTGAGTGCAATGTTCTTCATGGCGTTTATCAGATGGGATTTTCCAGTGCCATATTCCCCCAGAATCATTTTGACGGAGCTCTCGCCAGTGTCTAGGCTGTTGAGACATCTGTTAAACTCGTCAATTTCAGGTTGGCGTCCAGATAAAATCTGTTCAGCAAAATCCACAGGTGGAGAACCATTTCTAAGGGCACTAATAACTTTAGACGCTTCATGAGTTTGCATAGTCAAAAACACCTCCGTATCATCATTATATAACGGAGAACGGGTTAAAGAAAGGCAGAAATGAGATGGATAATGACTTAATCATCATAGGAGGCGGTGCAGCTGGATTGTTTGCTGGCGCCATCTCAACAGGACTTTCTGTACTGATCCTTGAAAAGAAGGACAGAGTTGGGATGAAAGTTATGGTATCGGGTGGCGGCATGTGCAATTTGACACACGCTGGATATGTCAGTCATTTTTTAGATAAGTATGGTGCAAACAGATCGTTTGTAAAACCAGCTCTGAATCAATTTAAGAATACAGCGTTGATTGCATGGCTTGAAACCATTGGGGTAGGATGCGTAGAGAGAGAGGATGGGAAGATCTTTCCAGAATCCATGAGCGCAAAATCCGTTGTGGCAGCGCTTAGGCGTGAAATAGAGACAAGTCCAGACAAGCAAATTATCACCAGTGCGAGGGTAGTTGAAATTAAGGCCTTCATAGACACTGGGGGAGAAAGCGGATTCAGTGTCAAAACGGAATCGGGATGCTATACCTCTCGGAATGTTCTGCTGGCAACAGGTGGAAAGTCTTATCCCAAACTGGGGACAGAGGGTGATGGCTATGACCTTGCCGTGGCGATGGGGCATCATATTATTGCACCCAAACCAGCGTTGACTGGGGTCTCTTCAGGTTGGATCAGCACAAGGGAATGGCAGGGACTGTCGATTGAAAATGCAGAAATTCAGCTTAAAAGCAGTTTGGGAAGTAGCAAGGGACGATTCAAGGGTGATTTGCTCTTTACACATTTTGGACTAAGTGGACCAGTGGTCTTAAATAACAGTCGATACATGGAAAGCGGTGATATAATTGAGATCAACCTCTGTGGCAAAGAGCTAAAAGATCTTGAAGCAGATTTCTTGAGTGTGGAAGGCAGTCAGCCGCTTGCCTATTGGCTCAATCAGCAGGAAATCAAAGATAAACTGAAAAGAGGACTCTTGCAAGAACTAAAATTGAGTGGCAAAGAGAAGATGGCGGAAATTTCCAAGACGATGAGAAAGACACTGCTGGGTAAATTGACGGCTTACGATGTCAAAATTGATGCTCTGATTGGATTTTCTCAGGCCATGGTCACGGCTGGTGGAATAGTGCTTTCAGAAATTGATAAGAAGACTTTAGCATCTAAACAGGTGGATGGGTTGTATTTTGCAGGCGAAGTCATGGATATAGATGGAGACACAGGAGGATATAACCTTCAATGGGCTTTTTCAAGCGCATATGCAGCTGTAAAGCATATTGAATCAAGGTGAAAATAGATGAAAAGACATCCTTGAGACGTATGAGACGAATAATTGTAAATTATTCGTCTTTTTTATGCCATAATATTGACAATGATTATCACTCGTGGTAGGATAAAGGGTGTAAATGAGATTCATTATCACCTTAAAGGAGATTGTTATGGCTTTAACGAAAGTTTCAATGGGAAATCACGTTGTTTTAAACACGATAAACGGAAGCGATAAATTAAAGAGAAAGCTCAGAGACATGGGCCTTACAGATGGCGTTCAATTTAAACCGGTGCTGAGAACTAAAAACGGACCAATGGTGGTTGAAATTAGAGGAACTCGGTTGGCGCTTTCAGATCAAGTTGCATCATTGCTTGATGTAACGCCAATTCAGGCCTAGCAAGAGGTGAAAAGATGAAACAACTTAATATTGCCATTGTGGGAAATCCCAACTCTGGGAAGACCACGCTTTTCAATACACTAACTGGCGGGAATCACTATGTTGGAAACTGGCCGGGTGTCACTGTGGAAAAAAAGGAAGGCAAGAAAAAATATAAAGAGACACAGCTCAATCTCGTGGATTTGCCGGGAATTTATAGTCTTGAGCCGTTTAGCATCGAAGAAGTGGTGGCTCGGGAGTACATTGTAGACGAGAGACCAGATGTGGTTATCAATGTGGTCGATGGAACGCTCTTGGAGCGAAATCTCTATTTGACAACTCAATTGATGGCACTTAAAGCGCCTATGGTACTTGCTGTGAACATGGCAGACGAGCTTGAACGTAAAAATATAAAATTAAATACTGAAAAACTGTCGAAACAATTGGGCTTTCCAGTTGTTTTAATTTCGGCCCAGAACAAGCAAAATATCGACTTGCTCTTGGACACTGCAATCGAGGCGTCAAAAGCGTCACCTGCTGACTATATAACTGGAAAACCAGAACTTGAAATTCTTGAATCTCAAGAATTGACTGGTGAAGAAGTGTCCAAAAGGCGATACGATTATATTGACGGCATTATAAAGTCTGTGCTTGAAAGTGGATCTATGGATTACGATCAAAAATCTGCCAAAATAGACCACTGGCTTTTAAATGAGTACATTGGATTTCCTGTTTTCTTGGCGATTATGGGATTTGTATTCTATATGACCTTCAACATAGGCGGCATCTTTTTAGATTCGATAGATTTGTTTTTTTCGGATGTATTAGGGCCAAAGACAGAGCTTTTTTTGAGTTCGATAGAAGTTGCGCCGTGGCTGATTAGATTGGTTGTAGACGGTATAATCGGTGGTGTTGGCGGCGTTTTGACATTTGTTCCAAATATCGCAATTTTATTTTTCTTTATTTCAATTTTGGAAGACAGCGGCTATATGGCACGGGTTGCCTACATCATGGATAAATGGATGTCTAAATTTGGTTTGAACGGCAAGACATTTGTGCCTATGATTTTAGGGTTCGGTTGTAATGTGCCAGCTATCATGGCAACTAGAACCATTGAAAATGAAAAGGACAGACTGTTGAGCATTTTAATAAACCCCTTTGTTTCATGTGGGGCGAGATTTCCAGTATATGTGCTGTTTGCATCGGTGTTCTTTAAAGGCTATGAAACCCTGGTGACCTTTTCACTCTATATCCTGGGCATTGTAGTGGCACTTTTGGTAGCCGTAATTTTTAGAAAATCCATCTTTAGGGAAAATGAATCCCACTTTATCATGGAACTGCCGGTGTATCGGCTTCCAAATTTTAAAACGCTGTTGATTCACGTTTGGGAACGTGTCAAAGGCTACTTGGTCAAGGCGGGAACAATTATCTTCTCCGCGTCGGTTTTGCTGTGGGTTATTCTCAACTTCAACAGTACTGGCATGGTGGATATCGGACAGAGCTTTGGTGCGAGCATCGGAAAATTTATGGTGCCGATTATGAAACCGCTTGGATTTGGATCTTGGGAGATATCATTGTCTCTCTTGACTGGGATGATTGCAAAGGAAATGATTATCTCAAACTTGGCGATTGTGCTGGGGGTCACTGAGGGAACTGGGTCTTTTTTAACAGCGCTGTCAGGAAGTTTTGAACCTTTGACGGCCTATGTGTTTATGGTTTTTGTCCTCCTCTACACACCTTGTGTTGCGGTGGTGGGTGTTATAAAAAGAGAGACCAATTCGTGGAAATGGACCATTTTTTCAGTGGTATACCAGTTTGTGGTGGCGTGGACGGTGGCCTTCATATTCTATAGAATTGGGTTGCTGATTGTTTAATTTCTAATGAATGACGATAGGTCATGGAAACGGAGGCTTGTATGGGTATGGTTATAACAGCTGTAATAGCGGCCCTGATTGTTGTGTATGCCTTTTTTATTATCAGAAAGTCTGTGAGACAAGTTAAAGCAGGGAAATGTATGAGTTGCTCATCGTCAAAATCTGATGATTGTCACTGTCACGAACTTCATGGTATAATCGACCTTGGAGAAGGTGAGCAGGATGACAAAAAAAACTAAAGGCTTAATTAGCGTTTCTATCCCCGTATTGACATGGGGAATTTCTTTTGTAAGTACAGAGTATCTTTTGGGATATTTGGGGCCGATGACAATTGGGGCAATCCGGTTTGTCATAGCAACAGCTATACTTTATATTGCCATGAAGCTAACGCATCAACCGCTTAAAATAAATCCCAAAGACAGGGGATTGTTCTTGTTGGCTGGTGGTATTGGCATTGGCGTTTATTTTTTCTTTGAAAATATGGGGATTAAATATATTTCCGCTTCCCCAGCGGCTCTAATCATTGCGGCGATTCCAGTTTTTACTCTGATCTTTGAGGTGATTGTTTACAAGAGAGGCATTGATAGAGTGGATATAATAGCTGTTATTCTATCCGTTCTCGGAGTGGTTTTTATTGTAGACATCAAACCAAGCCAGTTATTTAATGCCGGTGAGGGACTGGGCTATATGATGATGTTTGGTGCGGTGGTTTCGTGGGTGATTTATTCGCTGGCTTCGAAACCCCTCTTTGAAAGGTATTCGTATCTGACGATCATCTATTATCAATTTTTATATAGTATTCCCTTTTTCTTGCCATTTCTGTTATTCGAACAGAATCAATGGACGGCAGTAAATGGTTCTGTTATAGGGCATTTGGTGTTCTTGAGTATTTTTGCCTCTGTGCTTGGATTCTATTACTATGCCAAGTCGATGGATTTGCTAGGGGTTTCAGAATCCTCAGTTTTTATTAATTTTCTACCAGTTGTAACGATTATTTTTAGTTATTTTTACATGGGGTCCTTGATTTCAGTCAGACAGCTCATCGGTGGGATTTTGGTAATTTTAGCCGTTACGATTACGACGATTCACGACGGCAAGAGCGAAACAGAGGAACTGGTTTCGGCACGGGGAAAGGTTTAGTCAAACGACAATTGTTGAGATGCTCCATGAGGGCATCTTTTTTTATGCGGCAAATCCAGTGAAAAGTGAGAAAAGGGCTGATGAAATCCACGAGAAATGCCGATAACTTATTTAGCTGTTATGGCTATTTAGACGAGTACATATTCTAGATTAGGAGTGGACATGAAGATTAATCAATTGTTACAGACCTTAAAACTTGAAAATAAATATGACATAAAGACAAAAGACAAGGAAAAGAGCACTGGCGAAACCATCTTGGAAT
This sequence comes from Firmicutes bacterium UBA6806, assembly GCA_002452745.1. Lineage (GTDB taxonomy): Bacteria > Bacillota > Clostridia > Peptostreptococcales > Acidaminobacteraceae > Fusibacter_A. Next base: position 40,707 of record DKFC01000068.1, on the reverse strand, counting down.
CCTTTAAAAGCAAAACAGATGCGGTGAATTCTCTGGCAGAAAAATATCAGGTGAATTTGACGGAGAAAGATGTCAAGGAAATTGACAATTTTATGAAAAAGGCAGACGGAACAACGGATTCAAAACTTCAGACATTGGAAGTGGCTTTTTTTAAAGGGGTGGAAATCAACACTGACAATTTGGATGCCATCCACTTGGCATTAAACGAAACACCTGACATGGAAATTGATTTACTGCTTCAAGGAGAGGGTGAAGGCCCTGAATCCCTTGAAGATTTAATAGACAATCTCAAACTGCCTGATGAATTGAAATCAGCTTTAAAAGGCTACTTGGCAGAGGGAAAATCGGTTGAAGAGGCCGTTAGATTAGTGGCGAAACAAATTTTGCAGGATATAGGCGCTTTAGACGCAGGCAGTGCTGGTATTGATTTATCTGAAATAGAGGTGAACTTAAAAGGCGTTTTAGATTCTGGAACGCTGGAAACGTTAGTTAAAGCTGTTTCTGATTTGCTAAACTTGATGGAAGGGACGGAGGCGGCAGTTTCTCTCCCGTTTGACAGCATGGTTCAAAACTTATCCCTTGAACAGCTTCTGCAATATTTGAAGGTGGATACAGAACTATCCGATAAAATAACCAAGGGTTCAGATGAACTGAATCAGCGGATACAAGTGCTTATTGAAGAAATCATGGGAAGAGAAGTGTCTGATAAAACAGATTCGGAGGGCGAATCCCTAGGTGATAAAAATGTCAAGGCTTTAACTGCCGCAAATACTGGAGGCAAAGTCACATTCCCCGAACTAGTCAACAGCGAGAATACCAATGCCGAGCAAGAGACAGACGACGAAGCGTCTTTGGGAACCTCTGAAGCACAGGGAAGTGAAACTGACGCATCGTCCACAGAGGGGATTAGCGAAGAAGCGCTTATATCCGTTCTAGAGGCAATTGCTGGAAGTTTACAATCTGCCGTAGAAGCGGTTGAGGCGACTTTTGATGTGAAAACCTTCATTGTGGAGACAATCACGGAAAAATCATATGAACTGCAACAGTCTTTTGAAGCGTCAAAGAATGAATTGGTTCAGCTGACAGATACATCGCAAGATGTCAGTGCCGAATCTATCCAAAAGGCAATTGGCTTATTGGAAAAGACCATGCTCAAGAGCGAAGTAACCCTTTATACAGATATGCACACAGAGAAAAAACTTCTAGTGTTGTCCTCACAGCTGACAGATGCTAAAAATCTATTGAACAGCGGGGATCAAGAAGGGGCGTTAAAAACCGTCAAAGCGGTAAATGAGGCACTTAAGAAAATAGAAGTGAACATGAATCCTCAAAAACTACAGAGTTTTGCTACCAAACGCATGGAAGAAACACTGGAACTTCTCAAAGGGGATGATAGAGAAAAGCCTGAAACGGTGAAACAGCAAGTTCAGATGCTTCTGGAAATTCAAAAGGACACCACTGGCGCAAGAAGCGGTAGAGATGTGCTTGAAACGCTCAGAGGGCTGGGACTAAATCACGAGATGGAAGTATCTGAAGAGATTGCCACTAAAAATCAACAGGTGAAATCAGAATGGATGAGTTCAAACGTAAAGGAAATTCTCATGAAGCTCATGAAAGAAGAGAGTGCAAACAGGAGCATAGAGGAGACACTTCTCAGCTTGACGGGACAACAGATGATGAATGACTCGGGACAGCAGAGACAGCAGCAGTTTCACTTCTTCAACCTGCCATTTGAAGACGACATGGAAATCAACAACATGAAAGTCTATATGACCGGGAAAAACAGTTCAGGTGTCTTGGATGCCAACAATGCCTCCCTTTATTTCGGAATGAATTTGAAGCACTATGGTGAGACCGGCGTCAAAGTGGAAATTAAGGACGGCTCTGTGGAAATGACAGTCCTAAATGATAACGTGGATGTTTTTGAAGCGGCGTTTGAAACGATGAAAGATGAAGTTTCTGAACTGGGATATCCAGAAGTGAAAATCAAGGTAGAGGCTTATAAAGAGGTAAAACCGTTTGTATTGCAAGGCGAAATTCAAAAAAATGAGCACTTTACGTATGATGAGCAGAAGGGATTTGATTTTAAAATATGAAAACTTATGGCAAGCTAGGGGCTTATGATAAAAGCGATTCAGTTGACGATTTCAGCGGTATTTCTCAAAAACTCGTTGAAGAGGCAAAACAGGAGAAGCGAATAATTGAAGAAGACCCGCAAAAATTAAAACATATGATAAAGACGGACTTGAGAGATAATTTGCCCGCTCAATTATATGCACTGATTGGTGCGATTACCTCAAAGGTAGAAGCAGTGGAGAAAAAAAATCCGAACAGAGGTTGAACCCCTGTTCGGATTTCTTTTTCATCGTGGTGTGATTGCTTTCGTTTAGGCAAAAAATCCTGTATAATAGATAAGACCAAAGGAGAGGCGAGGAAAGACATGAAAGTTGGGAAGACGTCAAAAACAGGGAAAACTTCAAACGCATCCAAAATGGATGCCGCTTCCGTATCCCCTGTGGGGAAAATCAGTTTTACTGAGATACTATCCCACAAGGAGTATGACAAGCAGAGAGAAGCGCTCCAACAGGCGCTCGATGAAATCGACAAGAAAGGGCAGGCTCTGGTTGAGAACCGCACTGTCGAAACGCTATTTGAATACAAGAATATGATTCGGGATTTTATAGAAGAGACTGTGACCAAGGGCTATGAGATTAGAGAGCGCAGGGGTTTTTCCAGAACAGGTCGAAACAAAGTTATGAGAACTGTTGTTGAAATTGACAGCAAACTCGCCGAACTGACAAACCTCATCATAAAGAGAGAACATAAAGAAATCAACATTTTAAAAAAAGTTGGTGAAATACAGGGATTGCTCATAAATTTAATCATATAGGAGGAAGCAAATGGATTTAAGCACTCTAAACGAAGTGCAGAGAGAGGCTGTCGAAGCAATTGACGGCCCTATCTTAGTTGTTGCAGGTGCAGGATCGGGGAAAACACGGGTCTTGACGCATAGAATTGCGAATCTCATTGAGAATTATGACATATTTCCATCCGGCATCATGGCAATTACATTTACCAATAAAGCTGCAAATGAAATGAAGACGAGGATTGAATCACTTATTGGCCCGGTGACATCTCAAATGTGGGTTGGCACGTTTCACTCAATCTGCGTGAGGATACTAAGGCGCGATTCGGATAGAATTGGTTATACAAGTGATTTTGTCATTTACGATACACAGGATCAAAAGGCACTCTTGAAAATGTGCTATAAGGAACTCAACATTGACGATAAAAGAACGCCGCTCAAGACCAGCCAGTTTAAAATATCAGCGGCTAAAAACGACATGTTGACGCCAGATCTTTATGAAGGCAGATATGGAAGTGATTTTAGAGAAAAGGGCTTTATTGAACTCTACCATCTCTATCAATCAAAACTCAAGCAAAATCAAGCGATGGACTTTGATGACCTCATGCTGAAAACCATTGAACTATTCAAGCAGAACCGCGAAGTATTGACATATTATCAAAATAGATTTAAATATATTCACGTAGATGAGTATCAGGATACCAATAGAGCCCAGTACACATTGGTGCAGTATTTGGCAGCCAAAAGTAGAAATCTCTTTGTCGTGGGAGATGCCGATCAGTCTATTTATAAATGGCGTGGTGCGGATATTCGAAATATTCGAGAGTTTGAAGACGATTTTCCAGGTGCGAGAATTATCAAACTGGAGCAAAACTACCGATCGAAAAAAAATATACTTGACCTTGCAAATAGTGTGATTGCAAACAATCCAAATAGACGAGACAAAAATCTTTGGACGGACAAGGAACCCGGTGAAAAGATTGGTTACTACATGGCCTATGATGAGAAAGATGAGGCCAAGTTTGTTGTGGAGAAGATTCGGACATTCACGCGCGAGAGAGAGTACAAAGCTTCTGATTGTGCTATTTTGTATCGAACCAATGCGCAGTCCAGATCATTTGAAGATAATCTGATGCTCAACGGAATGCCTTATAAAGTCATTGGCGGTTTAAAATTCTATGAGCGAAAAGAAATCAAAGACATATTGGCTTACATGAAGCTCGTTGTCAATCCAAGTGATGACGTCAGTTTTCAACGAGTTGTCAATGAACCCAAGCGAAATATTGGCGCGAAGACTATTGAAAAACTTCAGGCCTATCAATTAGAGCGAGACTGCTCACTTCTTGAATGTCTTCCTTTCGTGTCAGAAATCGAGGGCATCGGTGCAAAAGCCTCAAAGGGACTGACAGAATTTTATGGCATAATTGACCGCCTCAAATCTAAAATAGAAACTGATTTTGTAACGCAGATATTTGACGAATTGCTTCAATCTATTGGATTTATTGAGCTGTACGAAGCGGAAAAATCAGTGGAGGCAGACGCTAGAATAGACAATATTTACGAATTCAGGACAGTTATAGAGGAGTTTGAAAAGCGAAATGAAGAGCCAAACCTAAGGGACTTTCTGGCAGAGACATCACTTAGGAGTGACCAAGATAATATAGAAGACCAAGAAGACGGCGTCTTGCTTATGACGCTTCATGCGTCCAAGGGACTGGAATTCCCAGTGGTGTTCCTAGTGGGACTGGAAGACACTTTATTTCCGTCATTTAGAGCAACGGATGATCCGGAAGAACTAGAAGAGGAGAGGCGTCTTTGTTACGTGGGCATTACACGCGCAGAGGAGCGTTTGTTTGTGACACATGCGAGAAATAGAAATCAATACGGCAGATTTGAAGCAAGACATGCCAGCGTCTTTTTAAGTGAAATGGATAAGGCACTACTTGAAAATTTCTCTGAGAGTAGAGATTCCATGAATTTTGAAACGGAGAAGCCAGAAAAAAAACACAATTACTTTGCACAAAATGCCTTGAAGAGCAAACAGAGCTTTTTTGGAAAACCATCGGCAAGTAATGCTGTAACAGCCACAGATGTTTCCGATGAGGCCGAAAGGCGATATGGGGCAGGGACGAAGATCAACCACAAGGTGTTTGGACCGGGGCTTGTCATAACGGTGGATTCGGATGGAGAGACACTGACAGTGGCATTTGATAGCTGCGGCATCAAGAAAATCCATTCGGGAATGGCGCCGATTAAGCGTATTGATTAATCGGTTGAAATGAAAAGAGAGGTAGATATGAACCGTTCAGAAGGTATAAAGGCGGCAGAACAGGAAATTGAAAAACTTCGCAAGGAGCTGGAATATCATAATCATAGATATTATGTTTTAGATAAACCGGAAATTACAGATGGTGAATATGACCAGCTGATGAAACAGTTAAAGACGCTTGAAGCAGACTTCCCGGAGCTTGATTCGGAGCTTTCTCCATCCAAGAGAGTAGGGGGGGCTGTTCTAGATTCGTTTGTCAAAATACCGCATGAAATTCCACTGCTCAGCTTGGACAATGCCTTTAATGCGGAAGACTTGAGGGAATTTGACAGGCGTATTCAAAGAGAACTGGGCAGAGATGTTTCCTATGCTGTGGAGTATAAAATAGATGGGCTCACGGTGGCACTTAAGTATGAAAATGGAAAACTCGTAACAGGCGCAACGCGTGGCGACGGTGTTATCGGTGAAGATGTCACTAGCAATGTCAAAACAATTCGCTCAATTCCGCTTGTGCTTTCGGGGAATCAACTGGTGAACCTCACCGTGAGAGGAGAGGTTTTTATCCCTAAAAAAGGATTTGAAAAACTCAACGAAACCCAAATCCTATCAGGGAAAGAGGCCTTTGCAAATCCGAGAAACGCAGCAGCTGGATCGCTTAGGCAGTTGGACTCAAAAATTGCTGCTTCGAGACCTCTTGACATCTTCGTATTTGAAATTGTCTCTCAGGATAGAACGTTAAACCTAGAAAGCCATATAGAGGCATATCAAGCTCTTAAGGCGCTTGGATTCAAACTCGTGACACCGAAGACCTGTGAAACTATAGAAGCGGTTATTGCCTATTGCGAGGAAATGAAAGAACAAAGACATGAACTGCCATTTGAAATAGATGGACTGGTGATTAAAGTCAATGATTTTAATCAGAGACGTCAACTGGGGGTTACCGTCAAAAGCCCAAGATGGGCGATTGCGTATAAGTTTCCAGCAGAACTTGCGGAAACTGTAGTCAGAGAAATTCGAGTACAGGTGGGCAGAACGGGTGTCTTGACGCCGCTTGCGGAATTTGACCCGGTAAAAGTTGCCGGTTCGGTCATCAGCCGGGCAACCCTTCACAACAAGGCCTTTATTGAAGAAAAAAATATCAGAGTTGGTGACACGGTCTTGATTCAAAAGGCTGGTGATGTAATTCCAGCCGTGGTGAATGTCGTTCTGGAGAAAAGACCAGAGGACACTCATCCCTATGAATTTCCAAACAAATGCCCAATTTGTGATACAGCCGTTATTCAAATTGAAGGTGAAGCGGCTATCAGATGCCCAAATGAAGAATGTCCAGCTAAAATTAAGCGAAAACTGACGCATTTCGTCTCTAGACCAGCTATGAATATTGACGGTGTGGGCGAGTCTGTGGTGGACATGTTGATTGAAAATGACTTTATTGAGACTATTCCTGATCTCTATAGACTGCATGGGCAAAGAGAATCGTTAATCGGTCTGGATAGAATGGGAGAAAAGTCAGTGGACAATATGATTGCGGCAATTGAAGCCAGCAAGTCAAATGATCTCTACAGATTGATTCATGGGCTTGGGATTCCACTGATTGGTGAGAAGGCTGCCAAGTCACTTGCCACCTATTTTGGGTCGCTAGAATCACTTTTGTCCGCCGAGTACGAACAAATTGTAGGCCTAAGCGATTTTGGAGACAAGATGGCGCAAAGCTTAATATCCTATTTATCGAGGTCTGAAAATAAAGATCTTTTAAAAGAACTTATCAGCTTAGGCGTCAATCCAGTGAGTGCTCAAAAAGTGGACGTAAACGGCATTTTAAGCGGAAAGACAGTGGTTGTTACAGGGACACTTACTCAGTATGGACGTGAAGAAATCAAGCTCTTAATTGAGCAACTTGGTGGAAAAGCAAGTGGAAGCGTGTCAAAAAAGACAGATTTTGTAATTGTTGGCGAAAATGCAGGATCAAAAGCGACCAAGGCTCAGGAGCTTGGAATTCCAATTTTAACTGAAGCAGAATTTGAAGAGATGATAAAAGTATAATCATGCAATTAACTGAATATTTTAGGACGTTAAAAAGGGAAAATCCAGAGATGGATTTTCCCTTTTCTTATATTCAGCGAAAGTGGTGAGAGGTTAGTGGTGAGAATCATTGTCAAAAGTGACAAAACAAATATTTCGAAAAAGAAATCTCTTTATTACCTATTTTTAACAGACAAACAAAATGAAATATGCTTGGGGTGCGTTATTCATTTTTTAGAATAATGTATAAATTAATTTTTATGGGATGCTAAATGTCCTATTCGCAAGTTGCTAACTTGTACAGAAGATTTGTTACAATATATTCATACTTGAAAATGCTCTGAAACATTGAAAAATGAAGCGATATACAGTATCATTATTACAAACGCATTACAAAACATCAATTCTATTCATACTCTGTTCACATTTTTCTATTCTCTTGGGGTGGCATTTTTTTATTACATCACTGCAATTATTAATCAATCTTTAATCAAAAATGCAATTGAATAAAAATAGCGTGTCAAAGTAGACGGAATTTTAAGACGGAATAGGAGCGGTAGTTTTGGGTTTTGAATAGTGCGATTTTTCTGAAAATTCGAAAGGAGTGTAAGGGTTTGGGCAAATATATTGCGAGAAGACTAATATCTATGTTTATTACATTGTGGTTCGTTATCACAATCACATTCTTCTTAATGCATTCAATTCCAGGTGGACCATTCTCGAGAGAAAAGGAATTACCTGAGAAGGTCTTGGAAGCATTAAACGAAAAGTACCATTTGAATGATCCTCTATGGAAACAGTATGTAGATTACCTTAAAGGGGTAGTGGTTTTGGATTTCGGTCCTTCATTTGCGAGACCGGGGATTATGGTATTTGACAAGATGGAAGAAGGATTTCCTATTTCGGCGAAAGTAGGGGGAATCGCGTCCTTATTGGTTATTATAGCGGGAGTTCCTGCGGGGATTATATCGGCACTTTATCAGAACAAAGTCCCGGATTATATTGTTACAATACTGGCGACACTTGGTGTTGCAGTTCCGAGCTTTGTTGTTGCAACCCTATACATTTACATTTTTAGTGAAAAACTCGGGTGGGCCCCGGCATACGGCCTCAGTGAGCTGAAATCTTACATTGGACCGTGTCTTGCGCTGGCAGGATTCTCACTTTCGTTCGTTGCAAGGCTCTCCAGATCCAGTTTGCTTGAAGTCATGCAGCAGGATTACATCAGAACAGCTAGAGCGAAAGGGCTTTCAGAATTTAGAGTTATTTTTAAACATGCACTTAAAAACTCTTTGATTCCAGTTATCACTTACATGGGACCTACAATTGCAAGTATCCTTACAGGATCATTTGTTATCGAAAAAATATTTGCTATTCCAGGCATGGGTAAATTATTCGTTGAGAGCGTTGGTAACCGTGATTATACCATGATTATGGGAACGACAATCTTCTATGCGGCATTTGCAATTTTCATGATTTTCATCGTAGATATCGCATATGGAATTATTGATCCAAGAATTAAATTAGGTGATTAGGAGGGAATAGCAATGTCAAATAAATGGGAGAAACTCTCAAAACAAGAAGCGATAAAAGAAAGCATTCGTCCTAGTTTAACCTATTGGCAAGATGCATGGAGAAGACTTAAAAAGAATGTCTTGTCCATGGTGGGACTCAGTGTTATTGTGCTACTCATTTTATTTGCTGCTTTTGGAAATGCATTTACGCCTTGGGCGTACTCAGATCAGGATTTGGATATGTCCAATCTTCCGCCGAGACTTGAAGTCTTTGATATTGGCGATGGAACATTGGTCTATGTTCACAAGGAATACACGTTATACCTCGTGAAGGAAGATGGCAAATCGCTTGAGAAATTGGAATTGCCAACTGCAAACAAAGACATGATGAAAAAACAGAATAAATATACACTCGACGGTATGAACGTTGTTGTCGATTATAGTTTTGCTGCAAAAGCAAAAAAATCAAACGATCCAAATGCAATTAAATTCCAATTGCTTGTGGATGATAAAGTGTTTACTGAACCAACTAAAACCGTTTCAAACAAAGTCTATATGTTCGGGACTGACGGACTCGGCCGTGACTTATTGGCAAGACTTATCTACGGTGCTAGAATTTCGCTTCTCATAGCGTTTATTGCTACAATGGTTCAATTTTTCATCGGCGTACTCTATGGTGGTATTTCAGGCTATGTTGGTGGCAAGACGGACAATATCATGATGAGAATCGTGGATATCATCGCCACTGTACCGCTGCTGTTATACGTTATCATGCTGATGGTTGTTATCGGCCCTGGTCTCAAGACAATCTGTATTGCTCTTGGCTCTGTTTACTGGGTTAGTATGGCGCGTATCGTCAGAGGACAAATTCTCAGTATCAAAGAACAAGAATTTGTCCTTGCGGCTAGAACCATTGGTGCAAGTACTTGGAGAATTATGGTAAGACATCTTATTCCAAATGCACTTGGTCCAATTATCGTTTCACTTGCAATGATGATTCCTAGTGCGATTTTTACAGAGGCATTTTTGAGCTTTATCGGACTCGGTGTCAACGCACCGATGGCTTCATGGGGTACTCTTGCCAATGACGCTGTACCGGGCCTCAGATCGTATGCATATCAATTGCTTTATCCATCGGCATTTATTTCGTTGACAGTTTTGGCATTTAACTTCTTGGGCGATGGCTTGAGAGATGCACTTGATCCAAGATTACGTAAATAGGAAGGAGTCTTAACATGAGTGAAAGATTATTGGATGTAAAGGATCTCTACACTTCTTTCTATACACATTTAGGAGAAGTGCAGGCGATTAGAGGGGTGAGTTTTCACCTAGATAAAGGAGAAGCACTTGGGATTGTTGGAGAATCTGGAAGCGGTAAATCAGTTACATCGCTTTCAGTTATGAAATTACTTCAGTATCCCGGCAAAGTAAAGGCTGGACAAATCATGTTCAAAGGAGAGGACTTGGTGGCTAAGACCAACAAGGAAATGATGAGTATTCGCGGCGATCAAATAGCGATGATCTTCCAAGATCCAATGACTTCTTTGAATCCAGTTTATACAATTGGCAATCAGATTATGGAAGCTGTTATAAAGCATCAGGGCCTTTCAAAATCAGAGGCGAGAGAAAAGGCAATTGAAATGCTCAGACTTGTTGGAATCCCATCACCAGACCAACGAGTTGACAACTATCCGCATGAATTTTCAGGTGGAATGCGACAAAGGGCTATGATTGCCATAGCACTTTCTTGCCAACCGGACTTATTGATAGCAGACGAACCGACGACTGCACTGGATGTAACCATTCAGGCTCAGATACTAGAGCTTTTAAAAGAGCTCAAGACAAAAGTCAACACAGCGATTATTCTCATTACACATGACCTTGGCGTCGTTGCAGATGTATGCAGTAGAATCGTGGTTATGTACGGTGGTCTCATCATGGAAGAGGGAACAGCAGAAGATATTTTCTACAATCCTAGACATCCTTATACAATGGGGCTGATTAAGTCTATTCCAAGACTTGACTTAAATGAAAAGCACAGATTGATTCCAATTCCGGGAACACCACCGGATTTATTGAACCCACCAATGGGATGCCCATTTGCTTCCAGATGTCCGTATGCGATGAATGTCTGCGTCAAAGAAGCGCCTAAATTCTATTCGGCTGTGGAAGGCCATCGTGCTGCGTGCTGGCTGATGGATCCAGAAGCTCCAAAAGTTGAGACAACAGGTGGCGTAAAGAGAGGTGACAAATAATGTCTGAAAGAGAAGTTTTGTTGGAGGTAAAAAACCTCAAGAAATATTTTAAAGTCGATAAGGGGATTATTCGTCGCGATATCAGATATGTCAAAGCAGTTGACGATATCAGTTTTAAAATCTTCAAAGGCGAGACATTGGGACTTGTTGGCGAGTCAGGATGTGGTAAATCCACAACTGGTAGAACCATTATCAGATTATATGATGTTACAGAAGGCGAAGTTATCTTTGACGGTGCAGAGATTGGACATATGAGTGAATCAGAACTCAAACCGTTTAGAAAGAGAATTCAAATGATCTTCCAAGATCCATATGCATCGCTCAATACGAGAATGACTGTTGCGGATATTATCGGAGAGCCGCTGGATATTCATGGACTGGCAAGTGGTCAGGACAGACAACAGCGTATTTTTGACCTCCTTGAAAGAGTTGGACTTAGCAAAATGCATGCAAGCCGTTATCCACATGAATTCTCTGGCGGTCAAAGACAGAGAATCGGAATTGCAAGAGCCCTTGCTGTAAATCCAGATTTTATCATCTGCGATGAGCCGATTTCGGCACTTGATGTCTCTATTCAAGCTCAGGTTGTCAACATGCTTGAAGACCTCCAAAAGGAATTTGGACTGACTTATCTGTTCATTGCCCATGACCTTTCTATGGTTAAGCACATATCCGATAGAATCGGCGTTATGTACCTTGGAAAAATGGCAGAGATCGCAGAGAGTAAGGCACTTTATGAGAAGCCGCTCCATCCGTATACTCAGGCGCTCTTATCTGCAATTCCAATTCCAGATCCAGAAGTGACTAGAGCAAAACAGAGAATTATCTTGGAAGGAGACGTTCCAAGCCCTCTGAATCCGCCATCAGGCTGCCGATTTAGAACGAGATGTATCTATGCAATGGAAAAATGTGCTCAGATTGAACCGGAACTTAAAGAAGTTGAGCCAAACCATTTTGTGGCATGTCACCTAATGGATGAAAGAGCTTAAAAATATTGTCAATTAATTAACGACCTTAAATAAACGCTTTTAGTTTGAAAAATACAAAAATATATATTATAATATGGTTATGTTAAAAAAAGTTAACGATACGATTAAAAATGTGTAACAAAGCTAAAAACGGTATAAATGTTGCTTGGGCGAAAGTTCAAGCACATTTGTATAGAATGGTAACAGTTTAAAAGACTGTATAAGGGGAGTTTTTCAAAGCTAACATGTTAAATAGATACTTGGGGACATGTTGGATTTGAGGCCTTAACTTATGCCAAACTCAAAAGACATTGGAGGGGATTATTTTGTTTAAAAGAAATTTAGCATTATTGTTAGTTGTGATGTTAGTTGCTAGCATGTTCATTGGCTGTGGTTCTAAACCAACTGAGCCAGCTGCGACACCTACTGACAGCGCTGAAGCAACTACACCGGCAGAAAGCACTGAGCCAGCAGCAGAACCAACTTCTGCAGCGGAACAAACTTTAATTTGGAACATAGGTGCTGAACCTAAAACAATCGACCCAGGCTTAAATGCTGCAAGTGACGGTGGGAACGTTATCAACAACATGTTTGAAGGCTTAATGAGAGAAATCAATGGTAAATTAGAACCAGCTATGGCTGAAAGCTATACTATGAGCGACGATGGTTTGGTTTATACATTTACTTTGAGAGACGCAAAATGGTCTGATGGACAACCTGTAACTGCTCATGACTTTGAATGGGCTTGGAACAGAGTAATAGCTGAAGAAACAGCTTCTGAATATGCTTGGATTTTTGATGAAGCAAACGTGGATTCATTCAAAGCATTAGACGAAAAAACTTTCGAAGTAACTTTGAAAGCACCAACACCTTACTTCTTAGGTTTAACTGCATTCTACACATTCTTCCCAGTTAGAGAAGATTCAGTCGCTAAAGGCGCTGATGGCGCTTGGGCAATTGATCCATCTGCTTCAATCGTAAATGGACCTTTCATGCTTGATTCTTATGTTGGCGGCGACAGATTGGTTCTCGTTAAAAACCCTAACTACTGGAGAGCAGATCAAGTTAAACTTCAAAAAATCGAAGGGCTTATGATCGTAGAAGCATCCACTTATTTAACAGCTTATGAAAGTGGTTCGATTGATGTTATATCAGCACCACCTACAGAAGAAATCCCAAGATTAATCGCAGAAGATCCAACTTTCTACATTTTACCTCAAGATGGTACTTACTACTATTGCTTTAATACTGAAAAAGCACCATTTGACAATCTGAACGTTAGAAAAGCGTTATCACTTGCTATTGATAGAAAAGCAATTTGTGAAACAGTTACTAAAGCTGGACAAATTCCTGCTCTAAACATGGTTTCACCTACTTCTTACGATGCAGATGGCAATTTGTTTACTGAAAAACTTGGTAACTTCGGCTTAGCTGAAACAGCTCAAATCGAAGAAGCACAAGCATTATTAGCAGAAGCTGGCTATCCAAATGGAGAAGGCTTCCCTAAAGTAGAACTTATGTACAACACTTCTGAAGGACATAAGAAAATTGCTGAAGCAATCCAAGAAATGTGGAAACAAAACCTCAACATCGACATCACTTTAACAAACCAAGAGTGGGCTGTATTCCAAGATACTAGAAGAGAAGGTAACTTCCAAATTTCTAGAGCTGGCTGGTTAGGAGACTATTCTGACCCAATGAGCTACCTAGGTATGTTCTTATCAGAATCTCCAATGAACTACCCACACTGGAAAAGTCCTGAATACGATAAGTTAATCGAAGATGCTAAAACAGCTCCAGGACAAGAAAGATTTAACCTTCTTTATGAAGCTGGTGCTTTAATGGAATCTGAATATATCAATATTCCAGTTTACACTTATACAAACGTAATCATGGTTAAAGAAAAAGTTCAAGGTTGGGAAATGACTACAAGATCTACTTGGTTCTTCGGATTTGCTGAAATCACTGAGTAATTTCAAGTCAAATGACAATTGAAAAACTAAAATTAAGCTGTCTCAAATTGAGGCAGCTTTTTTGTGTTTTAAGAGTCGGAGTATAGATCACAATTCTATGATATATATTATAAATTCATGACATTATTTATCCCTTATCTTTCCGTATGTTATAATATAGAAGGTTAACAGACAAATAAATCAATTGTAGCATAGAGGTGTTAAAATGAATGTGGGAAAATTGAGTAATGAGGAACTCAGTCGGGTAATATTTGATGAAATTAAGGAAATTCGTTCAGATATTCTCGTTAGACCAGGCGTGGGCGAAGATTGTGGCGTTGTCAAAATCGAGGATATGGCATGTGTTTTGACCACCGATCCAATAACAGGCGCAACTGAGGAACTGGGTAAACTGGCTGTCCATGTGAGTCTGAATGACGTTGCGTCGAGTGGAGCAGAGCCAGTGGCTATTCTACTGACTTTACTCTGTCCTGAGAACACAGAGCCAAAGGAAATCCAGAGAATTATCAGCGATGCCAACAGGGAGGCAAATGCCTTAAATGTTGAGATTATCGGCGGGCATACAGAGATTACAAGTGCGGTAAATCGAATCATCGTGTCAGTGACCGCCTTTGGAAAGACGCCTGTTGAAAAGCTCATCAGAACCAAAGGCGCACATGCTGAGGACTATCTCTATTTGACAAAGCATGTTGCTTTGGAGGGAACGGCTATTATCGCGCGAGAAAAGGAAGAGGACTTGAGAGAGGTGCTCGGTCGCTCTGAAATTCAAGAGGCAATGGAGATGTTTAATAAAATCAGCGTCTTGAAAGAAGGGCAAATTGGAAGCACAGTTGGTGTTTCTGCAATGCATGATGTCACCGAAGGAGGTGTACTGGGGGCTATTTATGAACTCTGCGAGTGCAACGAATTGGGATGTAAGGTCTATAATCATCAATTCAATGTCAAAGAAGTGACTCAAAAAATTTGCGACTATTATACGCTGAATCCTCTAAAACTCATTTCCAGCGGTTCTATGCTGATGAGTGTCCCAAGGGACAAGGCGCCAGAATTTGAACAACAAATGCTGCAAGCTGAAATTGAATATGCAAAAATAGGATTTTTAACGGAAGTTCAGGATAAGTTGCTGGTGTATGGCGAGGAAGCAGATCAAGAAATTGCCGACCCGATTGAACCACCAATGAGTGATGAACTTTACAAAGTTGTCGGATAGCGTGAAAGTAGGAAAAGATATGAGGGAGAGAATGAGAAGTTTAAAAAAATTATCCGCCGTCTTTTTGATGGTGACGGTTTTGATGACGTCTTTTGTGACGCCGTCCTTTGCAAATAAATACTTTGAATCAGATACAGTTATATTGACAGATCCGACAACCAACACGTCGGGTTCCTATTTCCCGGTGAACATTATGTTTGCCGGTGAAGATGTCATCACAGATGTTCCAGGAATCATCTATGAAAAAAACGGCAGTACGAGAACCATTGTGCCAATCAGCTTTATCACCGAAAAGCTTGGAGCGTCTATCTCATGGAAACAGGAAACCCAAGAGATAACCATAGAGAGTTCCGACAAGACCATCGTCATGCAAATCGGCAATGCCTATGCAACGGTCAACGGCAAGAAGACCAAACTTCCAGATGGTATTCCGCCTATTCTCCTTCAATATGAGGGGATGACCAAGACATATGTGCCAGTTAAGTTTATAAGTGAACAACTCGGCATGGATGTCAACTGGATTGCAGGTACGAGAACAGTGACGATTAACCGGCCGGTCCAAACACTTACAGATGTTTATCTAGACTATATGAAACAGTTTCCAGAAATTAGAATGAAAGTTACAGGTGAAGTCGTTGCTACAGGCTTTAAAGTGTCTGGTACGGATGTTGGCGAACAGGATAAAATCTTTATCGACCTTCAAAATACTAAATTCGACCTCAAAGACAAGTCTTTGCTAAAGGACGGCGTGGGAACGTATAAAGTATCGGACGGCATCTTTGGCATCGACAAAGTTGAAATCAGCAGTCAGTCGTCCAACCCGCCGACGACGAGAATCATTGTCTATCTAAATGAGAAGCGTGGATACAGAGTCTTCCACGATGACACAACGGGCGAAATGGTTATACAACTTGTAAACACAGTCAATAGCGTAGAAGTGGAAAAAGTCTATTCCACGGATACAGTGGCAATTACAACAAGTGAAAACCCAATTTACAATATTAATATAGTGGGGGATCAGGTAATTGTAGACATTATAAACAGCTTTATGAACGTCAACAACGGTGAAATGCAAATTGTACCCGTTAATCAAGGCAAGATAGAGACACTTGGATATAGCCAACTTGATACAAGCCAATATAAGGATTCTGACTTCTACACGTCGGATGACAAAGTTACGCGTGTGGCAATAGAGCTCAACGAAAAAGTGACCTATGATGATATTTATGTGGAAAACGATGGAACGAAGATTCTTGTCTTTGTCAGCCAAAACCCATTGAACAATTTCAACTATGTGAAGCTCAACAATTCGAGGGCAGATTTAAAAGTCAGACTGCTTAAATACGGTGATTACAACATTGCATACAATCAGTCTAAAAATACAATCAATGTGGAAATACCAAAGGGATTGACGGAGCTTTCAGCATTTGAATACCCTGTTATTGACCAGTTGGTTGAACGCATAGATATGACTGAAACCAGTGATAAATATCTGATGAGCATTGTTCTTTCAAAAAATACAACCTATCAGCAAGTTCAGTCGGATAATGAAATTTCACTGGCATTTACCAATACGACTATCCAGAATTCCATCTACAAAGACATGTTGATTGTACTGGATGCAGGCCACGGTGGGCATGACTCTGGGGCAACGGGTTCAATTGCTAAGGAAAAGGATTTGGCGCTCAATGCAACCCTTATTCTCGAGAAGAAGTTGAAAGCACTTGGCTTTAAAGTCTACCTCACAAGGTCTACAGATGAGTATATTGGACTCTATGAACGTGCTGATATTGCAAATGATTTGAACGCAGACTTATTTGTCAGCGTCCACATAAATGCAATTTTAAATAAGCCAAATGTATCGGGTGTTGAAGTACTCTATATTGGTGACAGCATGAGCGGCAGTAAAGGGCTTGCAACTTTAATTCAAGATGAACTTGTGTCTTCTCTAAAAGCCACAAACCGAGGCATCGTTCAAAGACCAAACCTTGTTGTGCTGAGAGAAACCAGCATGCCAGCAGTTCTTTGCGAGCTTGGATTTATTACCAACGAAGCAGAGCAGGCGAAGCTCATGGACAGCTCGTATATGGATAAAGCGGCTGAGGCAATCGTTGAAGGCATTAAGAGCTTCTTAAAATAATTCAATAGAGCAGTAAATAATTCAATAAAACAGTGACATGACTCTCCACTTAGCAGACTCCGAATTGTGAACTCAGGAGGGCGAAGTGGAGAGTCTTATTAACGCCATTACATTTTCTAGAAAGTAATTGGGCAAAAAACGGAGGCAAAATTGAGTAGAATTGATTCAAGAGAAAACAACGAACTGAGACCTGTTAAGTTTACGAGAGATTATTTGATGCACCCACAAGGTGCGGTTTTGGTTGAGATGGGGAACACAAAAGTAATCTGCACTGCCACAGTAGAAGAAAAAGTACCCTCGTTTTTAAAGGGCAGTGAGCAGGGATGGGTCACAGCTGAATACGGCATGTTGCCGGGGTCCACAGGTAGCAGAAAAAATAGAAACACCAAGGGAGTAGACGGAAGAAGCCAAGAAATACAAAGGCTTATTGGTCGTTCTCTGAGATCTATTGTCGATTTGAAAAAACTTGGTGAGAGAACCGTGTGGATTGACTGTGATGTTATTCAGGCAGATGGTGGTACGAGAACGGCGTCTATAACTGGGGCGTATGTGGCGCTTTGTGATGCCATAGCGTGGATGATGGATAAAAATCTGATTTTGGAAAGTCCAATTAGAACCAGTGTGGCGGCTGTCAGTGTGGGTATACATGACGGTGAAGTGCTTCTTGATCTGTGCTATGAAGAAGATTCCAAAGCACATGTGGACATGAACCTCATCATGACTGGTGAAGGTGAGTTGATTGAGATTCAGGGAACGGGAGAGGAAAAACCCTTTACCAAAGATCAACTAATGGCACTGATGGAACTCGGTGAACAGGGAATCATGAGGCTTTCCCAGCTTCAAAAGGAGGCACTTGAAAGATGAAAAAGGCGATATTAGCTTCGAGCAATCAACATAAATTAGAGGAAATACAAGCCATTTTGAGCGAATTCGATTATGAACTGCTGACACTTGACCAAGTTGGACTGGGAGATTTGGAAATTATAGAAGATGGTGAGACTTTTGAGGAAAATTCGCTGATTAAGGCAAAGGCTGTCAGTGAGTTAAAGGGCATGATTACATTGGCTGATGATTCCGGTCTTGAGGTTGACCATTTAAACGGCGCTCCTGGCGTTTATTCTGCGAGATATGCTGGTGAGCCAACCGATAATGCGGCAAATAACAAAAAGCTCTTAGAAGCGCTAAATGGCGTTTCCGAACCTGAACGCGGCGCACGGTTTGTAACCGTTATCACAATGTTGTTTGAAGATGGTGAGAAGATTGTGGTCAGAGGCGAAGTGGAAGGGGTTATTGGAACTGAGGAAAAGGGAACTGGCGGATTTGGATACGACCCGTTGTTTTATGTCCCTTCCATTGGCAAGACTTTTGCCGAATGTGCTCCTGAGGAAAAAAATCAACTGAGTCACAGAGCGCGTGCACTGATTCAATTGAAGGCGATTCTTGCAGATAGATAAGATTTTTTAAAGTTCGGTTTAGGGGTTATAAACTGAGAAAGTGAGTGGATGACATTTTGAAAATTTGTGTTTTTAGTGACTCGCATGGTCACACGTCTCAAATTGAGGGGACTTTGAAATCACTGGATAAAGTGGTGGATGCATTTTGGTTTCTTGGAGACTATGCAAAAGACGCATCTGCATTAAAGAGGGTTCTAAAAAGTGATTTTTTCATAGTCAAAGGCAATTGCGATCTTCAGTCAAATGAGCCAGAAGAGTTGATCCTAGAGGTTGAGGGCAAAAGAGTGCTCTTGACCCATGGGCATCACTATGGTGTCAAATACGGCCTGACAACACTCTATTTAAAGGCGAAGTCAGAAGAGGTGGACTTGGTCTGTTTTGGACACACGCATACAGCCGTGAGCATTCTGGAAGATGGTATTCATTTCTTCAACCCGGGAAGTCCCACAAGTCCAAGGGGAAGGCAGGCAGCATCCATTGGACTCATCACCATAGATGAACATGGAATTGACTGTGAATATCTGTGGATTTGACGGAGATAAAAAACGTGTAAATTCGTTGTAATTTTCTGATTAGTGGAACATTAAAAAAGTTTTAAAAAGGTGTTGACGTTTGAATTAGAGTCATGTATAATAAAATTCGTCAGTGAACGACGGGGTGTAGCGCAGTTTGGTAGCGCATCTGGTTTGGGACCAGAGGGTCGCGGGTTCAAATCCTGCCACCCCGACCAATGTTGCGTTCGTAGCTCAACTGGATAGAGCACCGGCCTTCTAAGCCGGGGGTTTGGGGTTCGAGTCCCTACGGACGCGCCAATTACTTTCACTGATATAAAAATCTATGGCGACTGTAGTCAAGTGGTTAAGACACAGGATTGTGGCTCCTGCATGCGTGGGTTCGAACCCCATCAGTCGCCCCATTTTTTTTTTGGGGATTCGCCAAGCGGTAAGGCAACGGACTTTGACTCCGTCATTCACAGGTTCAAATCCTGTATCCCCAGCCATAACATGGTCCATTAGCTCAGTCGGTAGAGCACCTGACTTTTAATCAGGGTGTCCCGCGTTCGAGTCGCGGATGGATCACCATTGAAAGCCGGTAGATTGATTACAATCTGCCGGCTTTTCCTCTGAAACAGATATAGAGTATTTTGAAAGTTAAAACCGGGGTATATAGAGAAGAGGAAATATTTAAGAAAGAGGATTTATCATGACTTATTTTAAAATTAAGCTGATATGGATTGCCGTTTTGCTAATGGCAATGGCGCTTTTTACAGCTTGCCAATCCAACCAATCGTTGAAGATTGGCCTGGTGGGAAGTATGAACACTGAAATATCCGTGTCGGGAAGTCAAGGGGCTGAAATGGCAGTTGATGAGTTTAACAAAAACGGCGGTTTGGACGGTGAATTGGTTGAACTGGTCATCAGGGATGACGAAGGCAAAAAGGACGTGGCGTTACAGACGGATAAAGAATTGGTTGAGGATGGGGTCAAGTTTATCATCGGACATTTTACCAGTGGGATTATGAACGATGTCATTGAATATGCCAACGATCAAGACGTCTTAATGATAAGTCCAACAGCTAGTGTGGATACACTTTTAGAAAAAGACGATCATCTCATCAAATTTATTGGATCGGCTGGAGATGAGGCTATTGCAATTTCAGATGTGGCAAAGAAGTTTGGAGACAAGCGCTTTGCAGTGCTGTATGATTCGAGAAATACGGGATTTGCAGATAATTTGGCCAATTTTTTTAAAGCTGAAATGATGGCAAAGGCAAAAGAGACCCCTTTGCTGCTGGCATATAATCCAGAAAAGAAAGAAGAACTTGAAGTTGCCTTTGAAAAAATCAGAGAGGATAGGCCAGAGGGCATATTGCTCATAACAGATGATGAAGAAAGTGCCATGCTTGCAAAGAAACTGAAAGTGGTGGCACCTGAGGCCAGACTATACAATTCCATGTGGGCGGATACGGCAGATTTGATTAAATTTGGCGGCAGTGATGTCAACGGAATGATTATTGTGGATGGCGTGGATTTGTCGGATAACGGCGATGCATTTACAGCGTTCAAAGACACTTATACTGAACGATATCGTGAAGCGCCAGATTATGCGGCTGTCTATGCATACGAGGCGACAATGGCACTCCTCGAAGCTATAAAGGAGACAAAGTCCGCTGATCCAGACACTGTAAAGGAGACTATAATTGATAAGACCAATTATCAAGGGTTACAAGAGCCATTTGTAATAGATGCCTATGGTGATTGTACTAGAACTTACTTTACATTTGAAATTGTCAACGGAGAATTGGAACGAATTCAGTAACCAGAATTAAATAGATGGATGACGTGTGAGAGGAAAACATAAAGAGCCGCTAGCGCCAGTTCTAAATTATAGAAACTGGTACTAGCGGCTTTTTTTATAAAAGGGCTTTCAGCAATGCCTTGGGCGATATCAGCGAATTTACCTTTTCTGAGGCCTGTTCAAGCCAATTTTCATTGATGTGGATGTGTTCCTTGCAGATAACTGGTGCAGGGCCACCTACATGTGCCTTTGAGGCGACAATGTTTTCGAGTTTGATGACTTCGTATAAATCCGCGCTGAAAAGAGGGCTAAATGCCTTGTAAGTGTCCAGTGAAATGTCCTTTAATGCCAATTTGTGCGAGATGGCATAGGAGACGATTTCGCCGATAACATGGTGACTGTCTCTAAAGCTCAGTCCATTTTTTACAAGGTAATCTGCCAGATCGGTGGCTTCTGTATAGCCTTTTAAAGTGGCTTCATACATGGTTTCCCTGTTAAAGGATGCTGTTGACAGAGTTGCACCTAGGATATCAACACTGTCTAAAATCTGCTCCGCAGTGGTCATGAAGAGTTCTTTATCTTCTTGCATGTCCTTGTTATATGCAAGAGGGAGTCCTTTCATAACCGTTAGAAGCTGCATCAAATTCCCGTAGACACGTCCTGTCTTGCCTCGAATTAACTCGTGGAGGTCAGGATTTTTCTTTTGCGGCATGATGCTGCTTCCTGTGGTGTAGGCATCATCCAGTTCGATGAAGCCGTAAAGCTGAGAATTCCAAAGAATAATTTCTTCGCATAATCGGCTGAGGTGCATGATGAGGATGCTGGAAGCACTCAGGCAATCCAGCAGATAATCTCTATCAGAGACTGAATCCAAGCTGTTCAGTGTGATGCGCTTAAACCCGAGGCTTTTCATCGTGTGAACCCGATTGATGGGGTAACTGGTTGAAGCCAGTGCACCTGCACCAAGCGGTGATTCATCCATTCTCTCGTAAGCGCAGTAGAGTCTGTCAAAATCCCGTTTCAACATTTCTGAATAGGCCAGCAGGTGATGTGCCAGCGTTATGGGCTGAGCTTGTTGAAGATGCGTAAAACCGGGCATAATGGTATCTAAATGCTCAAGAGCCAGTGTGTTCATCAAACCAATCAAGGATGTTAGGGCATCCATGAGATTGATTACCCAGTCTTTGGTATAGAGCTTCATATCCAGTGCAACTTGGTCATTTCGGCTTCTCCCTGTGTGGAGTTTCTTGCCTGCTTCTCCAATTGACTCGGTCAGTTGGGCTTCTAAGTTCATGTGAATATCTTCTTGAGAAATCTTAAACTCGAATTCGCCTGCTTCAATTTTTTTGAAAATTTCAAGAAGGCCGTTTTTAATTGAGTTGAATTCAGTCTGTGATAAGATGCCTTCAGAGGCTAACATGTCCGCATGGCAGATACTGCCTAAGATATCGTAGGGGTAGAGTTTGTAGTCAAACCCAATAGAAGCATTGAATTTCTCTGTTTTTGCTGATGTTGCTTTAGAAAATCGGCCGTTCCATAATTTGTCCATAAATATTTATTCCTTATCGCATATTCCAGTGCCCGCCCTATTGAAGGCGGGCATCTGAGTTTAATTTTCAATTTATCAATTGATTGTCATCTATCAGTTCTATTCATCTATCGTTTCTCTTTATATGATAGTTCATCATCATTTGCAATTTTTTTCTATAAATCCATGATAGGATTTTCAGCTATCTGATTTCTTGATTGCCCCTGGTTGTTCTGGTGAACTTAGAGACTTCGTCTTCGTCCCAGTCTGCTCTTTTCATCAAAGCTCTTACAGTCATAGGGAGACCAAAGAGGTTGATAAAGCCTTCTGCATCGTGGTGATTGTACAAATCGCCAGTGGTGAAGCTGGAGATCGACGCATTGTAGAGTGCGTAAGGAGATGAAGTTCCTGCAAGGGTGCAATTCCCTTTGTATAGTTTCAATTTAACCTCGCCTGTTACGGTTTCCTGAGTACTGTCCACAAACTGGGAAAGTGCCTCTCTAAGTGGACTGAACCACTGCCCGTTATATAGGAGATCGGCAAATTTTACGGCAACTGTGGATTTGAAGCTGTAGGTGTCTCGATCCAAGCACAAATGTTCAAGGGCTTCATGCGCTTTATAGAGGATAGTGCCACCAGGTGTTTCGTAGATGCCTCTTGATTTCATGCCCACCACTCGGTTTTCGACGAGATCCACTGTGCCAATGGCATGTGTTCCACCTATTTTATTGAGCGTTTCCATCACTTCAAGTGCATTCATTTCCTGACCGTTTATTTTCACGGGAATTCCTGCTTCGAATTCAATGGTGACGTATTCAGGAACATCAGGTGCTTCCTCAGGTGTACTTGACATTTTTAAAATTTTCTTATAATCCGTTTCAATTGTTGGGTTTTCTATTTCGAGGCCCTCATGTGAGAGATGCCAGATGTTTTTGTCTCTTGAATAACTTTGTTCAGCGGTGAAAGGAAGGTGAATCCCCTTTGACTCGCAATAGGCAATGGCATCTTCACGGGATTTAATATTCCATAGACGCCAAGGTGCGATTATTTTTATGTCTGGATTTAAGGCTTTGATGGCAAGTTCAAATCTCACTTGGTCATTTCCCTTTCCAGTAGCCCCGTGACAGATTGCCTCAGCGCCTTCTAATTCTGCTATATCAACGAGAACTTTTGAAATCAATGGCCTCGCCATACACGTTCCGAGCAAATATTGATTTTCATAGATTGCGTTTGCTTTAAGTGTAGGCCAAATGTAAGATTCAATAAATTCTTCAACAACATCTTTGACGTAGACTTTCGATGCCCCCGACTTGATTGCTTTTGCTTCTAAATTATCGAGTTCATCAATGCCTTGGCCGACATTAACGCAAACAGCGATAATTTCATAGTCATAATTTTCCTTTAGCCATGGGATGATGGTTGTGGTATCAAGACCACCTGAGTAGGCTAAAACAACTTTTTTCGCCATAAGCGCCTCCTAGATAAATATAATTTGTTTGATACGCATGATTATACATTTAATTTAATATAGATGCAATAAATTTTTGAAAAAATATTGCAAAAATATTAATGGATATGTATAATAATCAGAAATCATCAAAATAACGATTGAAAATACAGCAATACGCTTTAATGAGGAGTTGATTATTATGAGGTGTCACAGGCAGAGCTAAAGAGAATAAAATGTGCATATTACGTGCATAAATAGAGTATAAAATGTATAAATATTAAAAATTCTAGGAGGATAAAGATGTTTCAAATCGTCAAAGGGCATGTAAATAGCCCTAAAGGATTTTGGGCAGGCGGCATGCATGCTGGTATAAAGAAAAAGAAGAAAGACCTCGCTATGATTTATTCGGTGGCACCTGCAACTCTGGCGGGCGTGTTTACAACCAATCAAGTGAAAGCAGCACCGGTTCTATGGAATCAGGAGATATTAAAGGGCGGAAAATCTGTTAAGGCAATTGTCATAAACAGTGGAAACGCCAACGCGTGTACAGGTGTTCAGGGGAAAAAAGACAATGAGGAAATGGCAAGTGTCATGGCGGAAAAAATGAATTGTGACCCCAGTGAAGTCTTGGTGGCATCCACAGGCATCATAGGACTTAACTTGCCAATGGATGTCGTTAAAATGGGCATTGAAACCCTGAGCGAAAAATTGACGAGCAAGAGTTTGTGTGGGAAAAATGCCGCTGAATCCATTATGACCACAGATACCTTTTCCAAGGAAGTCTGTGTAGAGGTGGTCATAGACGGAGAGACGGTAACCATTGCAGGAATGGCCAAGGGCTCTGGGATGATTCACCCGAACATGGCAACCATGCTGTCATTTGTAACCACAGATGCAAATATAGATAAAGAAGTGCTACAGGAAATGCTCAAGTCAACCAATGAAGACACCTACAATATGATTTCAGTAGATGGCGATACGAGCACTAATGATATGGTCATTGTCCTAGCCAACGGCGAGGCCAAAAACCAATTGATAACAGCGAATCATCCAGAATATCATCAATTTAAAGAGGCTTTTTTATACGTTCATCAGACGCTGGCAAAGTTAATTGTCAAAGATGGAGAGGGAGCGAGTAAACTCATAGAAGTGACTGTCAGCGGGGCAGAGGATATTAAAGGCGCTAAAAAGATTGTCAAGTCCGTGCTGACGTCAAGTCTGGTTAAAACGGCGTTTTTTGGAGAAGATGCCAACTGGGGCAGAATCCTGTGTGCGGCAGGGTATTCGGGCGTGTCTTTTGATCCTATGCAGGTAAACTTGTCCCTTTCCAGTGAAAAAGGACAGATGGAACTTCTAAACGCAGGTGAACCAGTTGCCTTCAGCGAAGAAAAGGCGTCTGATATTTTGTCTGAAAGGGAAATCTATGTTCACCTCATGATTGGAGAGGGCAGTTATAAGGCAGTTGGCTGGGGATGCGACCTCAGTTATGAATACGTCAAAATAAACGGAGCGTATAGAACCTGATGGAAAAGATAATCGATAAAGCGAGAATTTTGATAGAGGCACTTCCCTATATAAATGAATTTAAGGGCAAGATATTTGTCATAAAATACGGTGGCAGTGCCATGAAAGATAAAAACCTTAAACAGCAGGTGATGAAAGATGTTGCTCTACTCTCTTCGGTGGGCATTAAACCCGTGGTGGTTCATGGGGGCGGCAGCGATATCAGCAAACTGCTCCAGTCGGTTGGGCAGGAATCCACTTTTGTAGATGGAATACGAGTGACCAACGATGACAACATAGACTATGTGGAGATGATGCTCTCTGGAAAGCTGAACAAGCAAATTGTCTCAGATATCAACTATTATCAGGGAAAAGCTGTAGGCATATCTGGTCGAGATGGCGGCATGATTCAAGCCGTTTCACTGGAAGGCGAAAAAGACGGTATGAGCCGTGTGGGGAAGACGGTCAAAATAGATGCGAGTTTGCTTTATACGCTTTTGGACGCAGGGTATGTGCCAATTGTTTCACCGCTTGGTGTGGATGAAAATGGGAAGTCTCTCAACATCAACGCCGATGAAGTGGCAGGGGAAATTGCCAGTGAGCTCAAAGCAGAAAAACTCATCTATCTGACAGATGTGGATGGCGTTTTAGACGACGGAAAACTCATCAGCCAAATTGACAGTAAGGGAGCATCTGCACTTATTGAAAATGGTGTTATCAGTGGCGGCATGATTCCCAAAGTGTCTTACTGCATCAAGTCCAATGTGTCCAATGTGCACATTTTGAATGGGACACTGGAACATTCGCTCTTGCTTGAAATATTCACACAAGAGGGAATAGGAACTAAAATTATCAAATAGAGTGGAAATGGAGGTAGCTCATGAATGAAGCAAAGAATCAAACTTATATAGAAATGGGAGAAAAGGCAGTTTCGGGAACTTACGGAAGATACCCAATTTGCTTTCAATCGGGAAAGGGCATGTATTTAAAAGATGTTGAGGGCAAGACGTATCTGGATTTTGTGGCTGGAATTGCCGTCAATGCGCTGGGACATGGCGACGCAAAATATGCAGAAGTTCTGAAGGAACAGGCGCTGGAACTGGTACATGTCTCTAATCTCTATTGGAATGAAGCAAATATCAAACTGGCAGAAACGCTGAACAAAGTCTCTGGACTAAACAAGGCGTTTTTCTGCAACAGTGGTGCAGAGGCCAACGAAGCGGCACTGAAGTTCGCCAGAATTTATGGGGAGGACAAGCGTGGTGAAATCATCACCATGTCAAATTCATTTCATGGAAGAACCATGGGAGCGCTGACACTTACAGGACAAACAAAATATCAAAAGTCCTTTGCCCCGCTTCTAGGAGGTGTTCAGTATGTTCCGTTTAATGATGCACAAGCGCTTAAGGCGAGCATCACGGATCAGACTGTGGCTATTATGCTTGAAGTGATACAAGGAGAAGGTGGTATCGTCGAAATTGAAGCGGCATTTTCCCATGAGGTGAAGGCAATCTGCAAGGAGAAGGACATATTGCTCATTGTGGATGAAGTACAGACGGGTATCGGCAGAACGGGCACTTATTTTGGATTTCAAAATTATGGACTCAAACCCGATATTGTCTCATGTGCAAAGGGGCTGGGCGGCGGATTTCCAATTGGAGCGACACTGGTCAGTGAGAAAGTGGCTCAAAAGCTCTATCCAAGCTGTCACGCTTCCACTTTTGGTGGCACTGCCTTGGCATCGGCAGCTGCAAATTATGTCTTAGGTGAAATCCAAAAGAGAGAACTTCTCGCCCATGTGCAAGAAATGGGGGCTTATCTAACGGAACAACTGCAACATTTAAAATCAAAATACCCTGCCATTTTGGACATTAGAGGCAAGGGATTGATACAGGGAATCCAGATTGATGACGGCTTGCCAACGGGCAAAATCGTGGAAAATGCCATGACTAAAGGTCTGTTATTGGTGGGAGCAGGACATCAAGTGATTCGGTTTGTACCACCGCTGATTGTTCAAAAAGGCCATGTGGATGAGATGATTGGCATCTTGTCTGAGGTTTTAGAAACGCTAAAATAGACTCAAGGAGATGTAGAAGTCTAAATGTGATTGAAGGCTAAAAAAAGATTAAAGAAAAATCAAAGGAAGATGGATTTATTAAAGATGGACGCTTTGTTCAAGTCTCCTTAAAGAAAGGGGACTGAACAGGGCGTCTTGATTTTTTTGATGACGAAAGCGAAATAGTAAATTATAGTATAAGGAGTGAGGGGGGAAGTTTATGCCTAAATCTTATTTCTTTTTGGGTTTTTTCTTTTTTTATTCTATATCACTGCTCTATTTTGGAAAAGCTGGTTACAGCGACTCGGAAACCATAGACGATTTCTTCATTGGGGGAAGAAAGATGTCCTTGTTTCCATTGATTTCGACATTTGTGGCGACGTGGTTTAGTGCGGCATCTATGCAAGGACTTGCAGGTTCAATTTATGTTTACGGATTCACATTTGTGTTTTACTCCATTATTCCGTGGTTTATTGGCGGGGGACTCTTGATTTACTTGACACCAAGGCTCAGGGAAAGTGGCGCTAGAAGTATTCCAGAGTACTTTAGACTGAGGTATAAGAGCAAAAACATGCAGTTCTTTGTGGGCTTGCTGATTATCTTCAATTTCATCCTCTACATTGTCATTCAAATACGGGGGTTTGGGATTGTGATTTCGGAATTTCTTGAAATACCGTATGTGTTTGCCATTGTCATAGTCTACATCTTTATTTTGTACACCTCATTTGGTGGCCTATTTGCTTTGGCAAAGAGCGATGGATTTAACTTTATCGTCATCTGTATCGGCGTTTTGCTTGGAACGGTGTTGATTTTGGCCAAACTCGGGAATCTAACCGATTTTATTGAGGGGGCAAATGCCATAGAAGGACATGCCATAGAGGGGTATCACTATTATACGCCCAAGGGATCATTGCTTCAGCCACTTGCGGGTGGAACCATGACGCTGGTGAGTCTATTTTCGGCCTTTTTCGGTTGGGGACTTGGACTTGCTGCCAACCCTCAGTACACTGTTAGAATTATTGCTGCTAAAGATACCGCCACAGCGGTTCGAATGATTAAGAGGTCACTTGGAATTTTGGCGATTACGTATGTGGGGATTATCACTATTGGTTTGGGGGCACGGGTGATTTTGCCATCGATTCATTCCGTGGAATCTGTGGACTCGGTCTTAACGGTCTTGGCAAATGAGCTCTTCACATCACCAGTGAGTGGCGTGATTATGATTGCCATTATGGCATCCGCCATTTCCACTGCAAACTCTCAACTTTTAGTGGCGGCCAGCAGTTTTATCTATGATGTCTTTTCATTGGTTTCAGTGAAAAAAAGAAGTGATGAAACGCTATTGACACTTAGCCGATTTGTGGTATTTGCAGCGGGTAGCTTATCGCTTGCGCTGTCCATTTCGCCACCTGAAAGCCTGCTGATTTATGGCGGGTACATTTGGGGTGTCTTTTCCGTAACCCTGCTAATTCCCCTTTATGGAGGAATCTTTTGGCCTGCTGGAACTACCAAAGGTGCAATCTACAGCATGATAGCGGGTCTTTCAACCATGATTTTATTTTATCTTGCTGGAATGGCTTCTGACGGCATTTTTAAAGTTCATCCTGCCATGCCCGGCGTTGTGGCGGCCGCTTTGGTCTTCTACATGACCAGTAGATGGGAGGGGAAACGTGCCAGTTAGGAGTAAGATGACCATAGAAAATAAAATAGCAATTCCATTTTTGACGCTGTTTGTGGTGTCACTATCTGTGGTGCTGTTGACTTCATTTAAGTTTGACCATGACTATGTCATGCAAAGTCAGTTCAGACAGATGGATAAGCAGATTGAAGAAATAGAAGTGAGTATCAACCTTGACCTTCACAAATATTCGGATGAACAGTCGTTTGAAGAGGGCGTGACAGAGAGACTTCGCTATATCTATCCCAATGAACTCTTGATTTACAAGGGGGACGTTTTGATAATGGGGGATTCTCATAGGATGCCTCAAGCGATGACATTTCATGCAGAGGTAGGGACTGCGCATCTATCGACAGAACAGCTGCTGATTGCTCATAAGTATGTTGCAACCACAGGGTGGATGCTGGTGGTGGTGGCGGATAAGAGTGAGTTGATGTCCTATTTTTATGAATCGTACAAGTACAATATTTTGATTGGAATTATATTTTTGACTCTAGCGCTTCAAATTACCATTTGGGTGTCAGCAAACATAACAAAGCCAATTCGAATTTTGTCCAAGTTTTGTGATGGGATTGCGGGCGGTGACTACAATCGAAAAATTGAGCTGGATCGGGCGGATGAATTCGGCAAACTTAGTGATGCTCTGAATCAGATGGTAGAAGAGGTTGATCGCTCCATGCAGGAGCTGATTTATGTTAAGAATTACAATCAGGATATTCTCAACAATATTGAAAACGGCATCATCACTTATGACTTGAAGCTGGCAGAAATTTCGAAAAACCCCTTCGCAGAGGCAATTATCAAAGCGAGGCAAAGTTACCGATTCGAAGCATACACACTGGAGACGTTGCTGAAAGCGCATATTCTAGAACCGCAATCCGTTGACGAAAACAGGTTTGGACTGATTAAACTGGTCAGTGAAACTGGCGATTTATGCTATATTGATTTCAATATCTCTCAGATTAGAGCGGGAGAAACGGTCAGTGGTTATATTTGTAGTTTTAGAGATGTAACTGAGCAGAAAAAAATTGAAGGTCAAATACAGCGATTGGAACGTCTAGCGTCAACAGGACGCCTTGCGGCAGGGGTCGCTCATGAAATTCGAAATCCTCTAGCTGGCATGAAGGCGGGGCTGCAAGTTTTGAACAAGCGATTTAAGAGAGAACTCTCTGGAAACAACGAGAAACTATTTCTCAGCCTGCTACACGAAATTGACAGGATCAACAAGCTGACTGTGGACTTGCTGGATTATGCAAAACGCATGAAATCCAAACCTGAGAGACTCATTGTGGAGGATAAACTCTCAGAAATTTTGATGTTGGTCAGTGGAGAAGTCAAGCGAAAGTGTGTTAAGCTAAGGGTAGAGATCAAAACAAAAAATCTAAGTGTGTTTGCCGATTCAGCGCAGTTCAGTCAAATTATGCTGAACATACTCAAAAATAGCATAGAAGCAGTTGAGTCTGAACGTGGTGTTATTCAGATTGATATCAACTCCAGTGAATATGGCGTGATAATTGCCATTAGAGATAATGGGGAGGGCATCGACGAAGCGTCGCTTGATAAAATCTTCGATCCGTTTTATACCACAAAACCTGAGGGGACAGGGCTTGGACTTTCAATCGTACATGAGTTAGTCGCAGAAAATGAAGGGCGGATTGAAATGATTAGCAAAATCGGAGAGGGGACAACTGTACAGATTCAGTTTAGAACAGGGGGGGAGCTATGAACAAGAGGGTTATGGTGGTGGATGACGAGGCCTCTATAAGAATATCGCTTGAAGAGGGGCTTAAGGATTTTGAATACGAGGTTGAAACGGTGTCGTCCATAGAGGCGGCAAGGACATCACTTCTGTCTTTTCGCCCTCAATTGCTGATTTTAGACGTTCGGTTAAAAGATGGAGACGGCATAGACTTCATCGACCATGTCAAATCAGTTGACAAAGATATTGAGGTTATCGTGATGACGGCGTATGGGGACATACAAAAAGCAGTGGATGCCATGAAAAAGGGCGCTCTGGAGTTTGTCACAAAGCCATTTGACATGGACGAAATTGAAGTGCTCGTGAAGAGGGCCTTCGAAGGAATCTACAAGAATCAAAGACTGCTGATTTATGAAAATCGTCATGAAATGGAAAAGGGGAAAGAGTCCATTTTGACTCAGAATGAGGGAATGAAATCCCTATTGCTTCAAGCGAAGAAAGTGGCTATGCAAGACAGTGTAACGGTTTTAATCACCGGCGAAACTGGAACTGGTAAGGAACTGATGGCAGACTACATTCACAATAACAGTGTGAGGCGCAAGACCCCTATGGTGAAAATCAACTGTGCGGCGATTCCCAAAGACCTCTTTGAAAGTGAGCTCTTCGGGCATGAAAAAAGTGCTTTTACAGGGGCTAATCAGCTAAAGAAGGGCATGTTTGAAATCGCAGATGGTGGCACTGTATTTCTTGATGAAATCGGTGAAATTCCATTGGAACAACAGGCCAAGCTGCTTAGATTTCTAGAAAACAGAATTTTGAAGAGGGTTGGCGGCCTTCAGGGCATAAGCGTCAACGTCAGGGTGATTGCGGCTACGAATAGGAATTTGCTTGAGATGGTCAACAAAGGCCTTTTCAGAGCGGATCTTTATTATCGAATCAACGTCGTTCCAATCAATATAAGGGCACTTAGGGAGAGGCGAGAAGATATTCTGTACTTAGCCGAACACTTTAGAGGACATTACAATCAGAAGTTCAACAAGGCGCTTTTAGGATTTTCTGAGGAAGCTAGTGAACTCATGATGGCCTATTCGTGGCCGGGCAACGTCAGAGAGCTGAAAAATCTGATTGAAAGAGCTTGTATTATCCAAGATGAGGGGGCTATTAAACTGTCGGAATTTCCATCTGGAGTACAGTCGGATTTAACGTCAGGGTATTCCTTTGACTTTCTAAAATGGCTGGAACGAGGACAGGCAATTGACTTGACTGAGCATCTGACAACCCTTGAAAATGAATGTATCGACAGAGCCCTTGAAATCTGTCATGGAAATCAGTCGAAGGCGGCAGAACTCCTTAATATAAGTCGATTTGCACTCAAAAGGCGACTTGAGAAGCAATCGTAAGAGCGAAATCACTCCATTGTGAGCGGATTCGCTCTTTTTTTATGTCTATTTCTAATGAAATAAGAGCTAAAATAATTTAATGATGATTTGGTTCGCCCATATAGGTGAGATTTTTTGGAAAAAAGTGTCTATATTTGAAATGATATGGCATCAGAATAATCAATTTTCAGTATTTTCAGAACATTTCATTTAAATATCGCTTAACTTAAATGCCTTGGCATGTCCCTTGCGTATAAAGAGTGTCAGGAGGTAGTTTTATGAAAATTGATATTAACAGTGATTTAGGCGAGGGATTTGGCAGCTATGTCATTGGCATGGATGAAGCGCTGCTGGGGCTCATCAGTTCGGCAAATATTGCCTGTGGATGGCATGCTGGAGATGCCAATATCATGGAGAAGACAGTTAAAATGGCAATTGCAAAGAATGTTGCCATTGGGAGTCACCCCGGATTTCCTGATATGTTGGGGTTTGGAAGGCGAAACATGCAAGTGTCCCCAAAGGAACTCAAGAACTATATTAAGTATCAAATCGGGGCTTTAAAGGCATTTGTAGATTCAGAGGGTGGGAGACTTCAGCATGTGAAGCCTCATGGTGCCATGTACAACATGGCGGCAAAGGACGTTCAGCTTGCAGATGCACTTGCAGAAGCTGTTTATGAAATTGATCCAGAGATTAAAATTATGGGACTCTCTGGCAGTCTAATGATAGCCAGTGGCAAGAGGCTGGGGATTCAAACCATCAGTGAGGTCTTTGCAGATAGAGCCTATATGGATGACGGTACTTTAGTGCCGAGGAGCAGAGAAGGGGCTGTGATTCACGATAGAGACACCGCTTTAAAACAAGTGCTGCAAATGGTAAAACAGCAAAGCGTCATGTCAATAGATGGCAACGTGGTCAAAATTCAGGCGGACTCAATTTGTGTTCATGGTGACAACCAAAAGGCAATTGAGTTTGTCCAGGGAATCAGGGATAAACTGGCAGCAGAACAAATTGAAATTAGAGCGTTTTAATGGGGAGTGCCATGTGTTCGTAAGATGGGTTAATAAAACTATTGAGATTCATAATAGAATCAATAAACCAAGGGGGATTTAAAAATGTCAAATGAACCGTTAATCATGACGAAAAAAGAACAAAAAAAGGGGAATATGAGTGCTTTGATTGGCGCTGCCTTTATCATGGCAACATCTGCTATTGGACCGGGTTTCCTAACACAGACAGCCACGTTTACGCAACAATTTGCGGCGAGTTTTGCGTTTGTGATTTTGCTGTCGATTGTTCTCGATATTGGAGCACAAGTCAATGTTTGGAGTATTATTGGTGTCTCTGGCATGCGCGGACAGGATATCGCCAATAAAATAGTGCCGGGTCTGGGGCATTTTGTGGCTGTATTAGTGGCACTTGGCGGGTTGGCATTTAATATTGGCAATATTGGCGGGACGGCATTGGGGCTCAACGTTTTAACTGGACTTGATATAAAAGTGTGTGCGCTGATTGGCGGCGCTGTAGGTCTTGGGATTTTTGTGAGTCGGGATGCAGGTCCTGTCATTGATAAAATTACGAAAGTTCTTGGGATGATGATGATTTTAATTGTGGGATATATGGCCTTTGCAACACATCCACCTGTTGGAGAGGCTGTGTTTAGAGCTTTTGCACCTGAAAATCCAGGGCTATTGGTGTTCCCGACAATTACGTTGCTCGGTGGAACGGTTGGCGGCTATATTACCTTTGCAGGTGGTCATCGTCTCATTGATGCGGGGATAACAGGTCAACAAAACCTACGTGAGATTAGAAAAGGTGCTATTATGGGAATCGTCATCGCATCGGTCATGCGTGTATTGCTGTTCTTGGCAATTTTAGGCGTCGTCTCAAAAGGACTGCAACTTGATGCTTCAAATCCAGCAGCGTCAGCTTTTCAGCATGGTGCGGGTGTCATTGGCTATAAGTTCTTTGGATTGGTTCTGTTGGCAGCTGGACTGACATCTGTAATTGGTGCAGCTTATACATCTGTTTCTTTCTTAAAGACACTTCACCCGTCGATTAAGAAGTTTGAAAAGCAGTGGATTATTGGATTTATAGGGGCTTCGACACTCATCATGGCATTTTTAGGCAAACCGGCAAAACTGCTTATTTTGGCGGGGTCACTGAATGGCTTAATTCTGCCGATTACAATTGGTGTTATCCTGATTGCTTCCTTGAGAAAAGATATTGTAGGGGATTACAAGCATCCGAAATGGCTGCTGGTATTTGGATTTATTATCGTTGCCATTGCAGCCTATGCAGGGTTGATGTCACTGAAAAGTCTACAGATGATTGTACACTAGAGAGGCGCTTATGAAACCAGTATATTCAATAAAACCGAATGGTGACAGCGCTCTGAGTGTTGTCTTTGAGACAGAAATTTCAGAGCGGGTAAACAATTTAGTGGCGGCTTTAAAAGAGGGATTGGAGTCCAGTCATATAGAGGGATTTCATGGTTGTATTCCAACTTACTGCTCGCTGTTGATTCAGTATGACCCATTGCGTATAAACTATGAGGCGTGGCGTGAACTTGTGGATGGCCTAATGGGCGAATCCGTGTCAGAAGAAAGAAGTGGTGCAACGGTCTATGTCATCCCAGTTCTATATAAAGGGCTTGATCTAGAGCATGTTGCAGATGCCAACGGACTTACTTCAAAAGAGGTGGTTGAAATCCACACCGCTCCCATCTATAGAATCTACATGCTGGGATTCACACCGGGTTTTCCGTATCTTGGGGGGATGGATGAGCGAATCGCCACGCCGCGTCTGTCACAGCCGAGGACGAAAATAGCTGCGGGTTCAGTTGGAATTGCCGGCAAGCAAACGGGCATTTATCCCATTGATAGTCCTGGAGGATGGCAGATTATAGGCAATACACCTGTGAAGTTATTTGATGGAAAGAGCGTAAAACCAGTATTGCTAGAGGCAGGTGGTTATATTCAGTTTAAGTCTGTCTCAGAAGAGGAGTACAGTCGAATAGAGGAACTCGTGACAGCGGGAAACTATACTTGTGAGACCTATTGTTTGGGTCGGGGAGGTCTATAGTGAAGGGACTGCGTGTGATAAATCCCGGGTTGTTTAGCACTGTACAGGACTTGGGAAGAATGGATTATCAACAATTTGGGATGCCTGTTTCAGGCAGTACGGATAAGTTCGCACATCGGATTGCCAACTTGCTTGTTGGAAATGACGAGGGAAAAGCGGTTTTGGAGATGACGATAGTAGGCGGGCAGTTTGTGTTTGAATGTGATGCAGATATTGCAATAACAGGTGCAAACATGACCCCGAAACTCAATGAATCGTTGGATGTGGGCATGTGGCGAAATGTCCGTGTAAAGTGCGGTGACCGATTGACCTTTAGCAGTGCGGTCAATGGTTGCAGATGTTATTTGGCTGTGTCTGGCGGATTTGATATCGAACCGGTAATGGGAAGTAGGTCAACCTATACAAGAGCTGGAATTGGAGGAAATGAGGGGAGGACACTCAAAAAAGAGGATGTCTTGCCCCTTGTGGAAGGGAGGGTTTCTGGAAAGGCAATAGGCTGTTATCTAAGTGCTGGCAAGATACCTAATTATAAGTCTCAGATAGAGCTCCGAGTTGTGCTTGGTCCTCAGGAAGATGCATTTACGCCTCAGGGGATTGCAAACTTTTTTAGCTCTGTCTTTCGAGTTTCTGGTGATTTTGACCGCATGGGCTACAAACTGGAAGGCAAAAAAATAGAGCATGTGGATTCGGCGGATATTATTTCTGATGGAATCGTGGCTGGTGCGGTTCAGATACCAGCACATGGCAATCCGATTATCATGCTGTCTGATTGCCAGACAACAGGCGGGTATACAAAGATTGCACATGTCATAACCTCTGATTTACCTAAAATTGCACAGGCAAAAGCAGGTGATGAGATTCGATTTAAAGTCGTTGATATAGCAAAGGCGCACGAAATTGTCCGCAAGGAAAGCGAGTTCTACCATGATATTTGTGTTGACCTAGAGAGGACATACCTTGGAGATGACAAAAATATGAAGATAAGTGTCCTGGGAAAATGCTTTCAGGTCAAGGTCAATGAAATTAAACACAGATAGAACTTTGTTTGTCAATAGGGTGTTTTAAAGAGCCTATAATTCAAAATAATGGTTGGCGTGTTTTATCGTCAACCATTGGATAATTATGTTGAAAAGGCATGAGACCAAGAGTGGAAAGAGGCTATTAACTGTGCATAAAATGGTCTCGTCAAATAATGATCGAGAGAGGAAAGAAAGTGACCACAAAACCATGAAGCCTATTATGTAGGTGAACTGCGTTTTGCGGTCTTTTTCAGTGAATTCAAATGTCCTTTTGGCGATGAAATAGTAGATGGAGTACCCCATTAGAATAATTAATAAAGAGCCAATGACAAATCCCAATGTGATGTGCATGTTAAATTGAGAGAACTTAACCGCGTTAAAAACAGTTGAACTAAAGATCATCTCACAGATATAGAGCACAGTGAAGACGAAGGAAAAAACGAAGAGTGCTTCTAGTGTTTTTTCATAAACAGACTTTTGCCTGCCATTTGATATCAATTCTTGACAAAATGATTTGTAATCAGCCCCTATGACATTTTGAAGTGTATCTCCTCTGATTTGAGATTCAAGGGCCATTCCAAGCAAATCTTTTCTGATGACTTCAAGATCGTATTCACAGAGGTTGGAGGATCTGAGGTAGCAAATGACATCGGTCATAATATTATTGTTTTCAGGTGTCAGCTTTCTATCTTGTCTATTATTTTCCTTTCGAAGTTTGTTTAAGTGATTCGTCATCTCTATTTCCTCCAAATGATAAAATTTTATTGACGGCAGTTGAAATACCCTGCCATTGTTCTTCAAACGAGCCGAGGGCTGTAAGTCCATCAGATGTGAGGGTGTAGTATTTTCTACTTGGGCCCAACGGAGAGGGTTTGAATTCAGCAGATATAAGTGATTTTTTTTCCAGCCTGACCAATAATGGGTACAGAGTGCCTTCTTGGATATCATCGAAGCCATAGTTTTTGAGAATCACCATGATTTCATAGCCATAGGTGGTTTCCAAGCTGATGATTTTTAAAATGCATCCTTCCAGTGTTCCTCGCATCAATTGAGATTTATCAAACAATTGAGAACCTCCAGTAAATGAGAATAGGCATCTACTATGTAGTAAATAGTAGATGCCTATATTGTAGTGCATAGTAGTAGTGGTGTCAAGAATATCTGGAGAGGTTATTCTTTAGCTGTCACAAAGGCTCTCTTCATTTTATTGATTACGCCGAAGCCGATTGGCAGGGTCAGTGCAAGTGTCAGTACATCTGCTGACGTCTGTGCCACTTCAAGACCTGTCAATCCAAAGGCGGCCACTAAAAGCAGTATAGAGGGAATGAGGAAGAATCCTGAGCGACTGACTGCGATAATGTTAGCCTGTTTAGCCGCACCAATTGTTTGAAGCATCATATTGAATAGTACCACTAGGCCCATAAAGGGCAGGGTCATACACTGAAAGCGAAGTGCGACTGTGCCGATTGCGATGACCTGCGCGTCATCTGCTCGAAATAAAGCGATGATGTCAGGGGCAAATATTGCGGCGAGCACAGCAAGTGCAGTGAGTAGTACGGTTATAAGTCTAGCGCAAAACCAAAAGCCCTTGATAACTCGATCATAGCGTTTTGCACCGTAGTTGAACCCGCAAACAGGCTGAAAGCCTTGCCCAAATCCGAGCAGAGCTGAAATTGAAAATGCTGAAACACGTTGAACAATTGAAATTGCCGCCACTGCTTGATCGCCGAATACACCGGCTGCGTGATTGAACACGAGTATACCCAGTGAATTGCAGATTTGCCGTATGAGCGATGGAGAGCCTCCGCGTGCAATTTCTTTAAATCTATCTGTGGTTGGATTGAAATTAGAAAACTTCATTTTTATGTTTCCTTCGCGTGTCGTTGCCCATAAAAGAATACAAAAACCGCAAATTTGACTGATGCAAGTTGAAAGACCTGCACCACTTGCGCCGAGGTTAAGGGTATAGATTAACAGTGGATCTAGGCAAATGTTCATCAGTGCGCCTGTGACCATGCCGTACATCGCCATATTTGCACTTGCAAGAAAACGCAGTTGGTTATTCAAAGTGAGCGATGCAGTCATAAATGGCGTGGCAATTAGAATCCAACGCGTGTAACCCATTGCGTATGGCAGCATCGTGTCTGATGCACCAAGCAAACGGCAAAGGGGTTCGAGAAAAATATTGCCGAGTACCGCCAGGATAGTACCAATGGTAAGAGAGAGGAAAAAACCTGTACTTGCCATGGTTTCGGCTTTATCAAATTCATTTGCGCCAAGTTTTCGGGATATATAATTGCCAGAGCCGTTTCCGAAAAAGAATCCAACAGCTTGTATGACGCCCATAAGAGAAAAAACCACGCCAATTGCCGCTGTGGCACTTGTGCCGAGCCCACTGACAAAATAGGTGTCGGCGAGGTTGTAAAGGGCAGTTATCAGCATTATGACAATTGAAGGTGCTGCGAGTTTTAGGATGAGTTTCTCCACTGGAGCAGTTAACATTTGCTGTTGTTTAGATTCAAGAGAGTTGTTCATTTTGTCATGTCCTCCATATGGGTTGAGGGGTGCTCTTTCCATGATCCCATTGCTGTGTATGCCAAACCGTAAATAGGCTGTTTTTGCGACTAAGGGCTGTATTCATTCTATTGGAAGAATGAGCACAGCCCTTAATTAGAATTTATAGATATAATTAAGATGACACAAGCGTCAAGATAGCCATAATCTGTTGTATTTCTAACCTAGGCTAAAGGACAGGGATAACCCTGTTCTGAATTGGAAAGTATATATGTATTGATGAGATGGTGGGAAACCACTCAGTTCCTCGCAATCTACAAATTAAAATATGTTGTCCAAATAACCGAGGACTGATGCAGGCTCAAAATTAAGAAAACGGTAAAAGAACCTGAAAAATCAGGTTCCTTTAATATGGAAAACTGGTGCACCCTGCGGGATTCGAACCCACAACCAACGGATTCGAAGTCCGCTACTCTATCCAATTGAGCTAAGGATGCGTGCAACATGTTTTTATTTATTATATTACAAATTGGTTCTTTTATAAAGTGTTATCCTGTATTATGGCATTCTACTTTTGATTAAAGTATTCTTTTATCAATTCTGCTAAGAGTAGAGTGGAGCGACATTTGTAATCATCACTATCGGCTGGATACATCAATAGTAACGGTACGAAGCGCTTGTGAAACCCGATGGAGTAACTTTTCAGGTCACTGTTTCCTCTAAAACAGGAACGATAATTAAAGGCGACGCCAAGGCCTTCGCTTGCAAGTGCAACGGCCATTTCAGCTGAACAGTTTTGGTTAATTGCCAAAATGGAGGGGAAGGCATCTTTAAAATAAGACCTCGCAAGATTTCCTAAAATGGTTCTAGGTGGACTTAAAATAAATGGGACGTTGGCTCTGAGGAGTGTTTCCAGTTCAATCCATTGACCACCATTATCAAAGGGATGAATTTCACAATTGAGTTCAAAGTCCTTATGGGCAACTAAAACCACTTCATCTTCTAAAATACTTTTCGAAGCCATGCCCTTACGATGATCTGGTTTTGCAATTAATGCCATGTCCAATTTGCCCTTGGAAGTGAGTTCCTCCAAGACAACAGAGTCATGCTCGTGGATGACGATGTCAACATTTGGGTAACGGGTGTTAAATTTTTTGAGGATGCCAGGCAACAAGAAAGAGCCTCTATAAGTGCTGATGCCAAAATCAACACGACCTGCTTCGAGGTTTTGGATGTCGTTTATTTTATTTTGAGCACGACGATATTGCTGCATAATTTTTTGGGCACTATCCACGTAAATTTCGCCAGATTTAGTCAATTTTGTGCCAAATGAAGTTCTTATAAAGAGCTTCGTTCCCAACTCATTTTCGAGTTTTGTTAGAAACTTGCTCAGATTTGGCTGTGAGAGAAAGAGACGCTCTGCAGCAAGCGATAGACTTCCAGATTCTGCAATTGTTATAACATATTCAAATTGTTTGATGTCCATAGGCGTCTCCTCTAGTATTTACACGATACATAATTTACACAGTACATAAATTTAAAATTTATCCCATTGTATCACAATGTGCACATAAAGTGAACAGAACGGCTATAACTTATAGGCATAGCATGTATTCTGTATTGGTTCTAGACGGCATAACACGACTTCGATAAAATTATAACACAGTCGTTGATTCAAAATAGCAAGGACATCAGAAATGAAAGGGAGGATTTTTTTTGGAGAGGAAAATTGACTTAAATGGTGTGATTGACATGCATGTACACACCAATCCCGATCTGCGAAATCGCATGTATGATGATTTTCGGACTTGTCAAGTTTTCTGTGTAA
>DKFC01000071.1 GCA_002452745.1 Firmicutes bacterium UBA6806 | reverse complement strand
CGGAAGTTACTTTTTCATTTAACGATAAAATTTAGGGAAGGAATATACTTATGGAAGAATTCAAAAAAGATGTGGAAGAGGCTAAAGAGACAATTAAACAAGGTGGACTTGTCAAAACATTTTTGAGTTTTGACAAAATGATTACACCAACACTCATCAAAGTTATATTTTATATTGGTATTATTGTTTCATTTTTATCCGGCATAGGTATGATTATCAGTGGAACAAAGGCTTATTTTGGCGGTGGCGTTCAAGTTATTATGGGCATTTTGGTTTGTCTTATTTCACCAGTTATTGTGAGGGTGTACTGTGAACTGCTGATGGTAATTTTCAAAATTCATGAATCTCTTGTGGAAATTAAGAATAAATAATAGACATTAAGAGAAGACGTGTTCAGAAAATGGGGGTTAAAGTTTTGTTTCATAGAAATTGGACTTTAAGCCCTTTCTGTTTCTAAATTGCAGTAATTGTGATAAAATAAGAACGTATGTACTTGCTGTGAATATTAGAGATTGGAGCATTTTATTTTCATGTCTGAAGATCAATTATATGAAGGAATCATCACAGATATAATCTACCAAAATGAAGAAACGGGATTTATGATTGCCAATCTCGATACGATAGTGGAATACATATGTATAAAAGGGACGATGCCTTTTATAAAACATGGTGATAAGCTCAGAGTATCAGGCACTATAGAGGTTCATCCAATTTATGGAGAGCAGTTGACGGTTCGCTATATGGAGCACGTAAAACCCAAAGAAAAGGAAGAATTACTGACTTACTTGAGTTCGGGGGTAATAAAGGGAATTGGTGAAGCTACAGCTCAATTGCTGATAGAGGCTTTTGGAGAAAAAGTGCTGGATGTTATCCATGAAACACCTGATAAACTGCTTGGAATATCAGGAATTGGGCCTAAAAAACTGGAGCAGATTGTAGAATCCTATAAAGAGCAATACGAACTGCGCGATTTTATTATGTATTTTCAGCAGCTCAATATTACAGTGCATATGGCAATGAAGATATATAGAACATTAGGACTTGAGGCAATTGAAAAAGTTGAAAAAAATCCCTATATTTTAGCCAATGAAATCAGTGGTATCGGATTTAAATTTGCAGATCAGATTGCCATGAAAATGGGAATTGAAACAGCGTCTCCATTTAGAATCACATCGGGCATACTCTATCTTCTCAACAAAGAAGCGGGAAATGGGAACAGCTTTATCCTCAAGAGTCAGCTGATGCAGTTGGGTGAGAGAGAACTTAGCGTCAAGGGAGAACTGATTGAGGCGTTAATTGCCGAAATGGCAGTGACGGGACATGTTCAGGTGGAAAGGTATTCAGAAGTGGAGCTGGCCATCTATTTGCCTTCGCTTTATTATGCAGAACAACAAGTGGCAGTGAAGCTGATTAAGCTCATGATGTCTGGTGTTTCCACAAATGAAATGTACATTAAAGAATTTTTAGAAGTTTATCAGAATGAGCGTGGAATTTTGCTTGGAGAAAATCAGAGGCTAGCAGTTGAAAAAGCCATGACAGAGGGCGTTTTTGTCATCACTGGAGGGCCAGGGACGGGAAAAACGACTATTCTTAACGCTTTAATTCACGCTTTTGAAAGGCAAGACAAAAAAGTGCTTCTGGCAGCACCCACTGGAAGGGCGTCAAAGCGAATGACAGAAGCAACCCAAAGAGAAGCAAAGACGATTCATCGCTTGCTTGAATTTCAAGGGGATATGGAATTTCAGAGGAATGAACAAAATCCTTTGGAAGCAGATGTTATTATTATTGATGAGATTTCAATGGTAGATATTCTTCTTATGCACAGACTTTTGGAAGCCATCAGCACAGGAAGTCAGCTGATTTTAGTAGGGGACGCAGACCAGTTGCCATCTGTTGGTCCGGGAGCAGTGTTAAAGGATATTTTAGAATCGAAAATCATGGCTTATGTACGGTTAAATGAAATTTACAGACAGTCAGAAACCTCTCTAATTGCTTATAATGCGCATCAAATCAATCAGGGAAATGCGCCGACTCTCAACAAAAAAGACAAGGATTTTTTCTTCATTTCAAAGTATAAGGCGGATGAAATTCTTTCCGAGATAAAGATGCTTGTTACAAAGCGACTTCCTAATTACTATGGTATCAATTCACTAGAGGATTTACAGGTGCTTTCGCCGATGAAGGGAACAGGAGTTGGGGTCGATGCTCTCAACAGCATGCTGCAAGAAGTGCTAAACCCTCCCAATGAAACAAAGACGGAAAAGAAAATGGGTTACAAGTTATTTCGAATAGGAGACAAGGTGATGCAAATCCGAAATAACTATAACATTGACTGGTCAAACCGATTTGGAGAAGAAGGGAAAGGTGTTTTTAACGGAGATATAGGATTTATCACAGCTATTGACGAAGCCTATAGAGAAGTAACTGTTCTCTTTGATCAGGAAAAAGAGGTTGTATATGACTACGCATCTTTGGATGAACTGACGCTTGCTTATGCTGTAACCGTCCATAAGAGTCAAGGAAGCGAGTTTAAAGTCGTGGTAATGCCCATAAGCTATGGGCCACCCATGCTTATGAGCCGAAATATATTGTACACAGCCATCACAAGAGCAAGAGAACTTGTGGTTTTAGTAGGAGATAAAAAATACCTTAACCGCATGATCGGACAGACACAGGAAGAAAATAGATTATCTGGTCTTAAAGAGAGATTGATTCACTTTCATGGTATTTGGGATGAACTTCAGAACCTGTGATAAGGATTAGAGGAGGAGTCTATGGGCACGATTTTCAACGACATATTGGATTTTTTTTATCCTGAGCGGTTAAAGTGTTTAATTTGCGATGCAGACATGATGGATGATTTGTCGGAAAATTATATTTGCGAAACGTGTCTTGAAAAGTTATTCTCTGAAGGTGGGCGCTGTCATCAATGCGACAGACCTGTTGAACAGGTGTATTCTCAACTTGAAATCTACCAGCATAAATGCAAGGCATGCCAAGAACACTTTCACTATTTCACACGTCATGTTACTTGTACGCTTTACGAGGGGGAGATGAAACGCATGTTGCTCGGCCTCAAATACAAAAATCGTGTGGAAGGGGTCAGAGCAATCGTTCAAGCAATGTCAACAAGAACGTTAAATACGGAGTTTATAAAATCAGTTCAATATATCATACCAGTTCCAATCCATTGGACTAGGCATATGAGCAGGGGGTTTAATCAGAGCAGACTTATAGCGGACGGTGTTGGGAAGGAGCAGGATATAGAGGTGCTTGATTGTCTAAAGCGCGTCAAACGCACAAAAAAACTCAAAAACCTCAATAAAGAGGCTAGGAAGTCCATGATGAA
Source organism: Firmicutes bacterium UBA6806 (assembly GCA_002452745.1). Classification (GTDB taxonomy): domain Bacteria; phylum Bacillota; class Clostridia; order Peptostreptococcales; family Acidaminobacteraceae; genus Fusibacter_A. The sequence continues at coordinate 83,572 of DKFC01000071.1, read as the reverse complement.
AGATGCTATAATATTAGATGAAAAATCAAAGATTGTCCTTTCGGGCAAAGATGTTTTGCTGATAGATGATATCTACACAACTGGCTCAACACTTGACGAGTGTGCAAAAGTGCTTTATGAAGCGGGAGCTGACAGGATATACTGCATGACCTTTGCAATGGGACGATAGGTGTAAAAGGAGATAGATGGAGGGTAATATGGCGGAAGATAGACTTGGAAATCTCAGAAATTGTAAAAAATGCGGAAGGCTTTTTTCTGCAAACAATGACAGCACTTTTCTCTGTTCCCGCTGCAATGAAAGCATAGATGACGATTTCATAAAGGTAAGGGAGTATATATACGATAATCCCACATCAAGTGTCAAAGATGTCAGCCTGAGCACGGGGATTCCAACAGAGTCTATTTTAAAGTGGATTCGCGATGGCAAAATCATATTAGGGGAAAAGTCCATTATATCCTTTTGCGAAAGATGCGGTGAACCGCTAGATGACGGTGGAAGATTTTGCCCTAAATGCGTAAGAAATCTTACAGACGGCTTAAAACAAGGACTTGTGAAAGGAAAGTCGTCGATGTCTCGAAATCAAGGGATGCACATAAAAGAAAAAAAATAAAAAAAGAACTAAACTAGCCCTCGTTTTTGCCGATATGTATAGTAGAGAAATCGGCAGAACGGGGGTGTTTTATATGAGAATTACTGGTAGCCCAAATATCCAAAATGTTTTAAAGACTTATGAGAAGAACGTCAAGAAAACGGATGAAGTTAAAAAGGCAGAGCTTAAGAGCGATAAAGTTGAGATTTCAGAAGAAGCTAGGGAGTATCAACTGGCGATGCGTGCCTTGAAGGAAGTTCCAGAAGTCAGAACAGAAAAAGTAGATACAATTAAGCAGGAAATTCAAAGCGGTCAATATAAACCAAATGCAGAACAGATTGCGGATCAGATTTTAAAGGGTTTAACAAAATAATGCCGATTTCTTATACCCCTACATATACCGGACTTTTGTCCGGTTATTATATATCGTGACAAAATTTGTTTGCAGGTTTTTAACAATTTCGATGCAGAATATGAAATAGGGTAAAACCGAAACGTTTACTGTGATACAAAAAGGAGACAAGTGTATGACAAAGAGTGTCGAGCAATTGGTGATGACCTTAAATAAAGAAGCTGAAATTTACAGCGAAATACTGGATGTTGCACAGAGAAAGAGAAGTGCCATAAAACAGCAGAAAATATCTGAACTCGAAATGCTTACAACAGAAGAACAGGGGTTGGTTGTTTCTCTCTTTAAGCTGGAGGAAATCAGAGAAAAAGTAGTGGACATTATCATGAGGGAAAACAAAATTGAGTTTGTTGAAAATGTAACCCAATTGACTCAGTTTTTGCCCCAAGAATCCAAGTCGGCGGTTTTAGGCGCTAAGGATAGGCTTTTAGTACTCGTAAAGAACGTTTCAGATGAAAATCGGTTCAATTCGAAGTTACTTGAAGAAAAAATAAATTTACTCAACTTCAGTTTGGATTTAATCACTCAAATTGATGGTGATACAAGCAAGTACAACAAGGACGCAGTGGATGACAGCGGTGAGAGAAGAAGTATCTTTGATGCTCGCGTTTAGAGGCGTTAGGGCAATAAAATTTTATTAAAATGGATTTGGAAATTTGCAAGGAGGCAATGAAAGGAGAATACAACTATATGTCATCAGCATTTTTAGGATTAAACATTTCGTTATCAGGACTTTTTGCAAACCAAAGAGCATTGGGCGTCGTATCACATAATATTGCAAATGCAAATACTGAAGGCTATTCGAGACAAGTTATGAACATGCAGGCTTATAAGCCTCAAGTGTTAACTGGAAATATGGGAACACTTGGCCTCGGTGTTGATGTTACGGCGGTTAAGCAAATTAGAGATGAATATTTAGATTATAAGTACAGAAATGAGAATGCCTCTAAAGGAGAATGGGACGCAAAGGCAAGTGTTCTAGAACAAATTGAGGGCATTTTTAACGAACCTTCAGATTCTAGTATTGGAGAGTTGTTGGATAATTACTATGAATCCCTTCAGAGTTTGTCAAAGAACCCAGAAAATTTAACAGCAAGAACACTGGTAAGACAGAATACAATCGCACTATCGGAGGGGATTGGCAGAATATCTGGAATGCTGACAAGCCTTCAAAGAGATTTGAACTCACAATTTCAATCAGCAGTTAATGAACTCAACACATACTCAGATCAGATCGTATCACTTAATAAGGCAATATATGAGGCTGAGCTTGAAGGTGGTACTGCAAATGATTTGAGAGATCAAAGAAACGTGCTACTGGATAAAATGTCTGAGCTTGCACCAGTTGATTACTATGAAGACGATAAGAATCGACTGCATGTGTCAATTGGTGGACATGAAATTGTATCTCACTTTAGAAAAGATTCACTTACGCTTGTTGAAAGAAAAGATAAACTGCACGAAAGTGACAATGATAGAATTATGGATGTTCAATGGTCCGATGGAAACAAATTTAGCGTGAATACAGGGAAAATAGCGGGCTTAATGGACATTAGAGATAATATAGACGGTGATAGTAAAGGGATTCCTTATTATGTTAATAAACTGGATGAATTTGTAGACACCTTTGCAGACGCCATGAACAGTGTTCATCAGGAAGGATATGGACTGACTGGTGAAACAGGTTATTATATGTTTACTATTAACAATATGTCAACTCAAGAATTTAAAGATTACCTTATCAATGAGGGATTAAACGGCGGAAAGGCCACCGATGTTACGACATCAGTTATGGATGGGGTATCGTCGTTGCCAGCCGATAAGCAGCAAGATAAAATCAACGAGAATATAAAAAAAATATTGGCAAGCAATCCATCGTTTAAAGGAAAGAGTATCAAGAACATTGATGGGAATTATTATGTCACAGATAAAATTAAGTCAAGTGATTTGACAATCAGTTCAGATTTAGAAGATTTAAATAAATTGGCAGCAGCGACCAGCATAGAGGATATCCCCGGTGATGGTTCGAATATACTCAATTTAATTGAAACTAGAAATAATATTAAAATGTACGAATGGGGTGCACCTGAGGATTTTATAAAATCATTGGTATCAAACTTGGGGGTTGATGCGGCAGAAGCAAAACGCATGTCGAGCAACCAATCTCAGCTTGTAAATGAATTTAGCGTCAGCAGAGATTCAATTATGGGCGTATCGCTTGATGAGGAGATGTCAAAGATGATACAATTCCAGACTGCGTATAATGCCAATGCAAGAATGGTTAACGTCTACGATGAAATGCTTGACTTAGTGGTCAATAGATTGGGTACAAGTGGACGCTAGAATAAACTTGACTGCGATAAGCGTTAAATGGACTGGATGCTGGATAGGAGTGAGACGATGAGAATTACGAATAATATGCTTGTAAAAGACATGCTCTGGAATGCTAATAAAAACCTTGTAAGTATGTCAAAGCAACAGACAAATTTATCTTCAGGTGTAAAAATACATCGGCCTTCAGATGACCCTGTAGGGGTTACTCAAGTGCTTAAGTATAAGACCGATATAAGAGAAGCTGAGCAGTATAAAGAAAATGTAAGAGATGCTCAAGGGTGGCTGGAGGTATCTGAAAGTTCAATTATTGACATTAAAGATGTCCTTCAAAGAGTTCGTGAATTAACTGTTCAGGCAGCGAACGGGACTTATAATTCAGATGACACATCGAAAATTAAAACCGAAATAGAACAGCTCACCAATGAAGTAGTCACGCTCGGCAATTCTTCAATTGCTGGCCGTTATATTTTCTCTGGACTCGAAACGAATCAGAAATTGTTCAATGAAGATGGAACATACAATATAGAATTGACAGCTGGAAGGATAGCGGCTAAAAAAACGATGACCTACGAAGTGTCTGTGGGAGAAGGCATCAATGTAGGGACTTACCCAACAGATATTTTTGGAGTGATTTCAGGCAATAGTTTTTTTGAAGGGCTCGTTTCACCTCAGACCACTTCATCGGTGAAAGCAGAGAGCTCAGCGTTTAAAGCTGATGTTGACTTGACTCACGATTATTCAAGTGATACATTGGACTTAAAGTTGGGAGCGAGTACTTTTGATGTAGATGAAAGCGGGTTGACGGGAACTTCATTTATCCCTCTGTCTCGAGATGCCATTTTAGACGCTTACAGAAGTGCTTCGGACGGTTCTCAAACGCTGGGGGATGTAGCAAATGTATATTTTGACCAAAACAACCAGCTTGTCATCTCTGCAAAGACGCCTGGAACGAGTGCTAATATTACGGATTTAACAGCTTCAGCAGGATTGAGTAACAAAACCGTCACAGCAGGTGTAAACGGCGCTTCAGGCGTTATTTCTACAAGCCTTCCAATTAATGATTCTGATGTAAGTGCTTATACCGGAAAATCTTCAGTGGTTCTGAAAATAAATGGTGAAAAGCAAACAATAGAACTTGATTTTAGCACCTTAAATTCAGTGGCTGATCTTCAATCCGCTATTCAAACAGAAGCGGATGCAAAATTTGGCGCTGGAACTGTTACAGTTTCAGGGGCGAGCGGTTCTCCTATGAGCTTTACGATTAATGGAACTAACGATGGAAAAACCAGTGAGTTGTCGGTTGATTATGTCTATTCAAACGAAAGTGAATTGATTACGGATTTGAAAAATCTGCAACTTGCATTGGATACAAAGGATGACACAACAATTCAGAGCATATTGGGTAAACTGGATGTGCATTTGGATCGCGTGCTGACAGCAGCGGGTGAAATTGGTGGGAAATCGAATCGAGTGGATTTTATCTCTGCAAGAATTGAAGAAAACATTTTAACCTATACGGGACTTTTAAGCAAAGTGCAGGATGTTGATATGGCTGAAGCGATAATGAACTTTCAGAATACGCAAAATATATACAGAGCATCATTATCGGTGGGATCCAAAGTGATTCAGCCGTCTTTAGTGGATTTTATCAGTTAGGGCTGTATCTTTAAAATGTATCTCTCAAAATAAGGAGGCGATAGCATGCCGATTCAAATTCAATCTCAACAGATGATTATTGGATGGAATACAAAGGACGCATCTTTAAGCATAACAGGCAATTTGAATAATACTTTGGACATTCAGATTCAACCTGGAGAGCTGCAAATAAATACGTCTCAACCTAAAGTGTATATTGATCAGTCCGAAGCATTTGCAGAGGAAGGTCACAAAAATGTAAGACAACTTATGCAGGAATTGGTTTCTTACTCTAGGCAACAGTGGAGCGCTGGTGTTGCGAGGACTGTTTCTCAGGGAAATGAACTGGGTGCTATTGAAAACGATGTAGATCCAATTCCTCAGCAAGCGATCTATAATGCGTATGAGCTTCAGGAAAAAGAATTTGGCTATGGTGTAATTCCTTCATCACCACCACGGTTTGATGTTGAAAAAGGAGAGGTTCACATTAGCTATAACCCTGCAAGGGTAATCAACAACACCAGGAGAGCTGAACTGGATATTCAGTATTCGCCCTGGCAAATAGATTATTTTGTCAAGCAGTATGCAAGTATGAAAATTGATTTTGTACCCTCAAAATTAAATCAAATAGCTTAGGAGGTATTCCTTGAAAATAAGAACGGATTATTTGGGTGAGATTCATTTTGAAGAAAGTGATATTATAACGTTTCCTAAAAGCATTTTAGGGTTTAAAGAGAGTAAATTTATATTGATTTTATCATCTGACGAGTCATTCCCCTTCCACTATCTGCAGTCGATAGAAAACGAGTCTTTGGCATTTATTGTGACGAATCCTTTTCTTTTTGTGGAAGATTATGATTTTCAGCTTTCTGAAATTGAACTGGAAGAATTGGAGTTGACCGTTGAAGACTCCACTGTTGGAGCTGTAACCGTTTATACAATTGTAAACCTTTCGGGGGGCGTGGGAGAAGCTACAGTTAACCTAGCGGCACCTATAGTGATAAACGCAGCAAAAAACATTGGGAAACAAATATTGATAGACGAAGATGCACCTATTAAGCACCCTATTTTTGATAAAAAAGAGGGGGTCTAATATGCTGATTTTAACGAGAAAAAAAGATGAAAGCATCATAATAAACGAGGAAATAGAGGTGCAAATTATCGGGATTGAAGAAGGAAAGGTTAAGCTCGGTATAAATGCACCTAAGAGTGTGACGATTTTCAGAAGTGAAATATATGATAAAATTAAATCATCCAATGCCGATTCTGTATTATCTGTGGATTCGTTAAATCAATTAAAAACAAAAATTAATAAAAAATAAAAAAACAGACTAAAGTTTTTTTTGGAACTTCCGATATATAGAGTATAACTTAAGTGACCCGACGGCCGGCGTGCCACTTAAATTATATAATAAATTTATTATGGTTGTCAGAAAGGATTCTGAACAATAAAATTCAAGGAGGATTATTATGAGAATTAATAACAATTTAATGGCGATGAACACACATAGACAATTAGGCGTTTCAACTGATTCTGCTACTAAGTCTATGGAAAAATTATCATCAGGCTCAAGAATTAACAGAGCTGGCGATGATGCAGCTGGTCTTTCAATTTCTGAAAAAATGAGAGCTCAAATCAGAGGTCTTGATATGGCATCTAAAAATGCTCAAGATTCAATTTCAATGATTCAAACAGCTGAAGGTTCGTTAAATGAAGCGCATGCAATTCTTCAACGTATGAGAGAACTTGCTGTTCAAGCATCAAATGATACAAACGTTACAATTGACAGAACTTCAATCTCAGATGAGTTGGGCGAATTGAAAAGTGAGTTGACAAGAATTAAAGACAACACACAATTCAATACTAAGAAATTGCTTGATGGTACTGCTGGTGCAACTGTTACAGCGCAAGTTGGTGCGAATTCTGGTGAAACAATGACTCTTGACTTTACAACAAAGGGTATTGACTTAACTGACGTTATCGGGACTGACATCGCTACAATCACTGTTGATACTTCAACAAATGCTCAAGCTACAGTAGACGCAGTCAATGATGCAATTGAATCAGTGAGTGCTGGTCGTTCTAAACTTGGTGCATACCAAAACAGATTAGAGCATACAATCAAGAACTTAGACAACTCTGCTGAAAACTTGCAAGCTTCTGAGTCAAGAATTAGAGACGTGGATATGGCTAAAGAAATGATGAACTATACAAAAACAAACATCATTACTCAAGCTGCACAATCAATGCTTGCTCAAGCTAACCAAGCACCTCAAGGTGTGTTACAATTATTAAGATAGTTAACGTTAACGAAGGGTCAAAGAGTTTTCTCTTTGACCCCTTTTTCTTATGTACGATTGTCTGCATACATAATCAATAATTGTGACTTTAAGGGGGCAGTTCTGTGATTTCGGTTTGTCTGATTGTTAAAAATGAAGCGTCGATACTTGAAACGTGTCTAAAAAATATTTCCAAATACTTCGATGAAATTGTGGTTGTTGATACGGGTTCGACAGACAACACAAAAGAAATAGCGAAGATGTATACCCAATTGATTTTTGATTTTGAGTGGTGTCAGAATTTTTCTGAGGCGAGAAATTTTTCAATTTCAAAAGCGACCAATAATTGGGTTTTGATATTGGATGCAGATGAGGTCGTATTAGAAGCTAATATTGAAAATTTGCGAAAAATGATGAAGCAGAATCCTTTGAAGGTGGGTAGAATTAAAAGATTTAACACTTTTGAGCTGGAAGGAAGCACTCAGCGGTATATTGAACGGGTTAATCGGTTTTTTGATAAACGGTTGTTTTGTTATGAAGGCATTATTCACGAGCAAATTGTCGCCCGAAATGGAAACACGTATAAGACTTTTCCGATAGAGTTTGAGGTTGATCATGCGGGATATATGGACGAGGTTATTAAAAAGACAGATAAATTGAATCGAAATATTGAACTGCTTGAGATTGCACTTGAATCTGCACCAAAGGATTCATATTTGCACTATCAGATTGGAAAATCTTATTATAAAGGAAAAAATTCAGAAAAGGCGCTGTGGCATTTTAAAAAAGCACTTGATTTGGGCATTGCTATTCAGTATGAGTATGCTGAAGACGCAGTTGAGAGCTATGGCTATGCTTTGCTGAAATGCCAAAAGTATAGTAAGGCTTTGGAGATAAAGCGTTATGAAGAATTTTTTGGTGCATTGCCTGATTTTAATTTCTTGATGGGTCTTATATATATGAATAATGCTGAATTTGACACTGCAATGCGTTACTTCTCTAAGTGTGTATGCGAGAAAGAGGGCAGAATTGAAGGCATAAATTCGTTTTTGCCCATGTACAATATTGGTGTGATAAACGAAGCGCTTGGAAAGGTTTATGATGCACTTCAATTTTATAGACGTGCAGATGGGTACGTGCTCGCGCTTCGCCGAATAGATGCCTTAAAGACGGTTCTCAAAAGTGAATACCAAAAAGAAATTGCTGAAATTCAAGAACTTATAGAAGCCAATCACCTTGATGAAGCGGATAAGAGACTCAAAGAATGGCGCATGATAGATTCGGATGATGAAAAAATACTCAGTCTTTATGGAATTATTAAAATGATAAAAGGTGATTTGAGCGAAAGTATCTTGCTTTTTAAAAAAATAGTTGAAAAAAACGATAAAAATACAGATGCGACTTATAATATTGCATTTGCATATGAATGTATGGAGGATTTTAAAAACGCAAAAGAATGGTTTGAAAAAACATTGGAAATCACATCAGAAAAAGAACTCAGAGAAGAGATTATAGACCATCTTGAAAATTTGAAAAATTAAAAAGGGGGAGCAAATGAAGGTAGTTATACTGTCAGGAGGGTTTGGAACACGGATCAGTGAAGAGAGTCATTTGAAGCCTAAACCGATGATAGAAATTGGTGATAGGCCTATTTTGTGGCACATTATGAAGATTTATAGTTCATATGGGTTTAATGAATTTATAATTTGCCTGGGGTATAAAGGACATATGATCAAGGAGTTTTTTGCTGACTATTATCTTCACATGTCTGATGTAACTTTTGATTTTACGAATAACAGCGAAATGACAGTTCATCAAAACGTTGCTGAACCCTGGAAGGTAACACTTGTGGATACAGGTCTTTATGAGCAGACTGGTGCTCGGGTAAAAAAAATTCAAAAATATGTTGGAAATGAGCCGTTTTTGCTCACTTATGGTGATGGTGTAAGTGATATCAATATTTCTGAATTGATTCAGTATCATGAGGCGTCAAAGCGATTGGCGACAATTACAGCGATCCAGCCGGGTGGCAGATTTGGTGTTTTAGATATTTCAGAAAACGACACGGTGAGCAGATTTGCAGAAAAAGCAAGAGAAGATGGAGGTTGGATCAATGGCGGATTTATGGTCTTTGAGCCTCAGGTTTTTGATTATTTAAGTGAAAATGTGGACTGTGTTTTGGAAAGGCAACCTCTTGAGCAGTTGGCAGCAGATGGTCAATTGAATGCGTATAAGCACAGTGGTTTTTGGCAATGTATGGATACGCAAAGGGACAGAAATTTGCTTGAAAAAATGTGGCTGGAAAATAGAGCACCGTGGAAACGGTGGGGAATATAAGGTTTGAGGTTTAAAACTATAAAGAAGGAGTAAACATGTGTTCTATTAGTGTTATCATGCTTGTATATAATAGAGAAAAATATGTATCTGCAGCTATTGAGAGCGTTATCAATCAAACACATAAAGACTTTGAATTTATTATTATAGATAATGGCTCATCAGATTCAAGCGGTGAAATCTGTGATAGGTATGCAGTGCTGGACTCTCGAATCAAAGTTATTCATAAAGAACGCGGAAATATAGGCTCGGGTCGTAATGCGGGTCTTGAACACGCAAAAGGACAGTATATCACTTTTGTTGATGATGATGATTACTGTGCTTCGGATATGCTTGAATTTCTTTATAGACTTATTGAAGAGCATGATGGTGATATAGCTCTATGCGGTTCGAATAAAAATGTAGAGGGCGTAGAGCTTGAAAATTGCGTATTCGATGAGTTGTTGATTATGTCAGCAGAAGAAGCTGTGGTGGAACTGTTAAATCGTAAAAAATACAACGTTGCGATGCCAACAAAGTTATTAAAGAGAGAACTTTTTGAGTCAATTAGATTTTATGAAACTGGAAAATACGACGACATAACTGTAGGCTATAGATTTTTTGCAAATGCCAAAAAGGTTATTGGGCATGGCAAACCGAAATATACTTTTACAAGGCATCTGAATAACAATTCAAATTTTACAACCAATGATTTGCTGTTGACGCCTATCCAATTAAATGAGTATTTTGCTGCGTTCAGAGAACGCTCTGATTATATTGCAAAGGTGCTTCCTAAATTAGCCGAATTTGCACTTTATACAGAATGGTCATATATGATTTCTATGTGCAATAAAATAGTAAGCAATAATTTAGAGCATTGCCAAGAGCAATTGAACCATATCAAAGAGACACTTACCCAAAATTACGATGTATTTTATAATAGTGAGTATTTGAAACCATTTGAGCGAGAATGGATGAATAAGTATTTATCAAAAGAATAAAAAGGGTTTGTATGGAGGGGAAATATGATAAGTTTTGGTGAAATTCTAAAATTGGATGACACAGCTAAACGAATAAACAATCCAGTTATTATTTATGGAACGGGAAAAGTTGCTAAAATTTTTTACAAGTATTGCAGAAATAACAAATGGGATATACTAGCGATTTGTGATTCCAATCAGGCAAAAATAGGAACGACATTCTTTGACAAAATTGTCACAGATTTCGACAGTGTTATTTTAGAAAACAATGATTTTTGTGTCGTTATTGCTACAGGGGCAAATTCGTTTTATGAGATTAAAGCCAATCTTTTGAAAAAAATCAATAAATCCAAATTGGTTTTCGAAGAATGTCCATTTAACAATACGCAAAGAGAAGAATTTGTGAATTTGATCCATGAGAGTGGTGAACGTCTGAATCTCTTACATGAAAAATTAAATGATGAGAAGAGCAAAGAGGTAATGATACAGGTATTGAAAGGCAATGTAAGTGAGAATAATCAATTTTTTGTAGACGCTTTTACGTTGGGGCAGTATTTTAATGAGCTTACAGATAGCGCTGAAGAAGATTATTTTGTAGATGCAGGTGCATATATAGGGGATACGCTGGAGGTATTTGTCAATCGCACAAGGGGCAAATTTAAAAAAGTGTATTCATTTGAACCCTTTAAAGCCTGTTACGATGAATTGGTAAGAAATTCATCTAAGTATGACGATCTAAAGGATAAAATTGAACTTTTTAATATGGGGTTATTTTCTCGCAATGGGGTCATCAGTTTTGACAATACATTACCTGATGGAAGTCATAAAATTGATGGCGGAGAGTCAATGGAAAATATGTTTCAGATAACGACTTTAGATGAGTTAAACTTGGAAAAAGTTACGTTCATTAAAATGGATATAGAGGGAAGCGAACTTGAAGCGTTAAAAGGCGCAAAAAAAACAATTGAAAAATTCAAACCCAAACTGGCCATTTGCGTTTATCACAATGCGACTGATATCCTTGAACTGAGTGATTATATTGAATCGCTTAATCTAAATTACAAGTATTATCTAAGACATCATAACGATAACGCATCAAATGATTTGTGCTATTGTGAGACGGTGCTTTATGCTATTTAATATGAGGACGGTTATGATAGAACCTAGCAAACGTGAAATTGATGAACTGAAAATGGCTGAATTAATTCGGCCAAGCTATCCTGTTATCATATATGGGGCGGGAGCACTTGGAAAAATAGCGATTGAAAAGCTAAAAACGATGGAGATAGAAATTGTTGGTGTTTGCGACTCGAATTGCGAGAAGTTCGGCACGGATTTTGAGGGCTATACTATACAGCCATTCGAAAAAATGATTTCTAAGTTGAGCAATAAATATCAAGTTGTGATTGCGGTTGGAGAAACGTATTATGTTGAAGTAAAAAATTATTTGTTGAAGTTTCTTAATGAATCTGAATTTTATAAGTTGAATGTTTTTGAATGTCCTTCAGTGGAAATCAGCGAGTCCTATAAAAAATTAATCTTAGACAATTATGAAATTTGTCAAAAAGTAGCTGATTTGCTAGAGGATGACCTCTCAAAAAAGACTTTTTACAACGTGATTAAAGGTAGAGTCACATTTGACGCGGATTATTTTAATTCAGTATATGATGCAAAACAATATTTTAATGAGTTAACCCAAGAGTCTGATGATGAGTATTTTATCGATGCAGGGGCTTATATTGGTGACACGCTGAGACAATTTATTGAGTTCAAGCAAAATAAATTTAAATATATTTTATCTCTTGAACCTTTCGAAGAGTGCTTTGAAGAGTTAAAAATGATGGTGATTAGTGAATTTGATGGAGACAAAAGGATTGAAATAGAGAAAAAGGCTCTCAGCAATCAAAATGAAACGATTAAAATCAATCAAAGTCTAGGCGCTTCAAATTCTATTACTAGAGCAGTCTTTGAGGAAAGTCAAACCGTATTTGAAGAAATTGAGACAATTTGCTTGGATGATTTGAATTTGGAAAAGGTGACATTTATTAAGATGGATATTGAAGGAAGCGAATTGGATGCACTGAATGGAGCTGTTGGAACAATTCGAAGATTTACCCCTAAACTTGCTATTTGTGTTTACCATAAACCAGAAGATATATTTGTTATCCCAAATTGGATTCAGAGCTTGAATTTGAATTATAAATATTATATGAGGCATCATGGAAACCCAAATTTTAATCAACACTGCGAAACTGTTTTTTATGCGGTTCCATACTGATAGGAGTTATTATGAGCAAACCAATTATTACATTTTTTACAATTGCATACAATGATGAAAACTATATATCAAAGTCCATTGAAAGTGTTCTCAATCAAACTTTTGCTGATTTTGAATATTACATTCGCGATAACGGGTCAACGGACTCAACTTATCAAATCATACAGGATTATGCTAAAAAGGACAAGCGAATCAAAGTTTTTCACAATGAACAAAATGGTGTTTTTGAAATATATGAACCGTATCGGTTTCCAAAACCGCAGAGTGAGTACTTAACAATCCTCGATTCGGATGATTTCATCCATCCAGAATATGCTGAACGATTGATAGCTTTGGCAAAACAACGTCATGCGGAAGTTGTGGTTGCAGGAACTAAAATGTTTCAGGATGGGGCCGAAGATTTAATCATAAGTATAAATACACCTGTTAGTATGGTTTACAATGCAGGGGATCGTGTTGATGTTTCCTTGATTCGAAGTTTCTATGGTCAACTAAGACCTCTGTGGGGAAAAGTGTACAAGACTGATTTTTTTTATGATAAATTTGCAACATGGTTTGATGAAAATCCTGAAAAAACTTTGCATGCGGCTGATACAGTTATTTCGATTTCTTTACTAAATCAAGCCAATACAGTGGTTTTTTGCAGCGATCATTTGCACTATTATCGTATAAAAGGTCAATCCAAATTTAAAAATTACACGCCTGATTATACGAGAATTTTTGATTTAATAGAAATCTATGATTTGGGGATAGCGATGCTTCAAAGGATGTATGCAAATTCCAATGAAGGGATTCAGTTTATTCAGAGCGTAGCTCGTGGGCATATAAAAGATATTGTAGATATGATGATAGATTCTGATAAAAATGATATAACACACAAGCGCCAATTCTTAGATCAATTAATGAGGGATAAGCGTATTTTAGACGTTGAAGCAATATTGGGATATGATGGAGTTATTCGTCAGTTGAAGCCTTTGATAACATTTATTAATCAATGGACAGAACGTCATGGCGTAGACCCAAAACAATTTACTGATGTGTTTTGTTATGCGAAGTCAAGGACACATAATGTCTTGAACGAAAAATTACTGATGATTTATTTGATTTATTCAAAGGATACAAAGTGTGATTTTATCAAAAATGAATTATACTTTTGGAATAATGCTATGCGAATTCCCCACTGGTATATTCAGTTTTGCGCATTTGATGAACACCAACGACAAAAATGGGTGAGCAACAAAACTCAATTTATTGAATTTATTCAAACGGGAAGTAACAGAGAGGATATGGGGATATTAAAAAATCAAATTCTAGACTGGATTGATCAAGGAAAATCAGATGAAGCTGAATATCTCATACAACAGCTTTTAGATGAACAGCCATTGGAATTTCACTTGCTTTATTTGAGACTATATATGGCGGCAATACAGCACAATACTCAAATTTTAAATGAAACTTGGATATTGTTAAATGCTTTTTATAATCATGAAAATGAGATGATGCTAGAGGTGGAAAATATATATAGGAGTAGCTATGCGACCATTAATTAGTGTTTGTATCCCGGCGTATAATGTCGAAAATTATATAGGGGAATGCCTTAACAGTATTATCAATCAGCCTTTTGGAGACTATGAAATCGTGTTAATTGATAATGGTTCTGATGATAAAACGCCTGAAATTTGCGAAACTTTTGCAAAACGCTATCCTAGTATTATAACATTTGAAGCACTGGAAAAGCCAACTCGTCTTGGGCGAGCCGCTTTGAGGGCGATAACCCTTGCAAGGGGAGACTATGTGATATCAGTAGATAGTGATGATTATTTGTCTCCTAATGCGCTAGCTGAAATAGGCAAGGCCGCATACGAAAAAAATTCCGATTTGATTATGATTGATTATGAATGTATTGCAGAGGAAGGACTGGCTGTTAGAAATAATCCATCTTTTGATGCAGTTAGGATTAATGAAGCACCCTACTTTGATGCAATCAGGTATATTACTGGGCAGAATACGTTTTTAGCTTCAATGTGGATGTATGCCATAAAAAATGATGAAAGATTTCATAAAATAATAGCTAAAATGCAAACGGATGAAAATATAAATGGTGATACGTATTATGTGCTTTACTTATTTATAAGTCACAAATCAATTTATTATATAGATAAAAAACTGTACTTTTATAGGTTGCGTCATGGGAGTCTTTCAACCGTGGTCAAATCCAATAGGCATGTTAAGGGTTTATTTTATGCAGTTATTGAGCTCATGACTTCTCTATCTTATGAATCTGACATTTTTTCAACGGAAGATTTAATTGCTATTACGTACACTTTATTATTGAGGTATTTTAAAATTTCGTTAAGTGATTATGAGCATCTTGAATCAGCTGACATGGAGGCTATTGCCAATAAATTTGATAATTTAATTGATAAATTAGGCGTTATCGTAAAATTGGAATATCCGCTTTTTAAAATTTTATATGAAAATATTCTAAAATATGGTGGAAGGCAAGGCTTGGAAAAAACAATTGAATATGAGAATCGTTGGTTGATAAATCGAGTTAAACAACTGCACTATGATGAACTATATGTTGTACCAACAGGCAGTTATGGTGAAAATGCTTTAAGCGTTATAAAAAATAATGGGTTTCGGGTATCCGCCTTTTTGGATAACGGTGAAACCAAAATAAATGAAAGCATAGGGGGGATACCTTGTCTATCACCCAATATTTTAAAAGACAAATTAAATAAGGCTGACATTGCAGTGGTGATTGCATCTGCTTATGAGAGCCATACGGAAAGTATTAAGAACCAAATACTTTCTCTTGGAATTCCAGTAAAAAATATTATTGTAAGGAGTGAATTAAGTTAATGGATAAATTGACTGCAACGATGGGTGTTTTAATGATAAATACAATCTGTACATTGAAGTGCAAAAAGTGTATTACTCAGACGCCTTATCACAAGAATGAACAAAACTATCCGTTTGAGAATTTATCAAAAGAAATCAAAACTTTTTTTGATATTTATCATTTTGTTGATCATTTTGATTTTGAAGGTGGAGAAACACTCCTTCATCCTCAACTATCCAATTTGATTGAGGAAGCTCTTAAGTACAAAGACAGCTTTAAGACGCTTAATATTTTAACCAATGGAACGATGCTTCCAAATGAAAAAACAATTGAAATTTGCAAAAATCAGCCAATCTTATTTATTATAGATGATTATGGCGTGTTGTCTCATAAAAAAGAAGCGCTGATGGCGTTGTTGAAGGAACATGATATTTCTTTTAGAGTTGATAATTATCACGGTGATGCTCAGTACTATGGTGGATGGATAGATTTTGGAGATTTTAGCAATAAGAATTATACAAAGGAGCAATTGCAAGTTGTTTTTAATAAATGCAGATCAGGTAACTGTGGCGCTCCATATATTAAAAATGGGAAAATGCTTTTATGTCCTGTGCAGGCGTCATTAAAAGAAGCTATCCCACTTCAAAAAAATGAGTATGTGGATTTGTGCAACGATAAGATTTCCATAGAAGAAAAAATACAAATTGCAGAAAAATTTGGTGAAGCGCCTATATACGCTTGTAATTATTGTTTGGGATTTGATGTGAACAGTGAAAGAATACCTGCTGCGATTCAGTTAACTGCTGAAGACCTGAAAAATATTAATAAAGATGTGATAAATTAAATAAATGTGACTCTAGAGGACTGCAAACAAAGCGAGGTATTTTATGAAAGCGATAAATCAAACATTTTTTAATCAAAATAGAATTAACATAGGAGAGATGGCACCATTAAGTGCGCCATTGTGTTTGACGGTGGGGGTATCTGGAAGATGCAATCTAAGATGTATTTTTTGCATTTTGAGTTCTGAGAAAGATGAAACCCATGTTAGAGACATGATGTCGTTTGAAGTATTTAAAAAGATGATTGATGATGCTAAAAATTTCCAAACAAAACCAAAGAAACTTGCTTTTGCTGGAAATGGTGAACCTCTTATGAATAAAGAAATTGTCAAAATGATTAAGTACGCTCATGATACAAAAATGTTTCAAAAAATAGAGATTATAACAAATGGCGTTCTGTTAACACCTGATTTAAATTTAGCTTTAATTGATGCGGGTTTGACAAATTTAACGGTGTCACTTGAGGCCATTGATGATGATACTTTTGAAAGAATATCAAGGGTTAGGGTAGATGTTCAAAATTTAACAGATACATTGCGTCATTTTTATGAAAACAAAAAACAGTGTAATGTCTATATTAAGACAGTCGATATTGCGGTTGAGACGCCGGAGAAAAGGCAGAGATTTTATGATGTTTATGGGACTTTATGTGACTACATAAACATAGAAAATATAGTTGAATTAGATGGATACGATAAAAATAGCACTCAGTTTAAAAATGACGTTTCAATTCTTAATGGGAAGGGAATTCGTCAAGCCTGTACACACATGTTTAAAAATCTGATTGTATACTCAAATGGAATGATTAGTGCTTGTTGCACACATTTATCATCAGAATTTATAGTGGGCAATATAAAAACAGATTCAATAGTAGATGTTTGGTTTGGAGAAAAACTCAAAACATTGCAGATGAATAATTTATCAGGTAAGAAATTACGAGCTTGTCAAAATTGCAATCCGGCAAATGCCTCGCCACATGATGACATAGATGCCTACGCAGAAGAAATTTTAAAAAGATTAGAATTAAGATAAGAGAACAGAGAGATAACAGTCGCTATTAATAGTTGTCAATTTGATAAGGGAGGGACTTCATGCTTGAAGCGAGAAGACTTGCGATAATAGTAACATTAAAATGTACATTGAACTGCAAATTGTGTTGCAATTGCATTACGATGTACGAAAATCCACCTATTTTGGATAAAAAAATAATTTTTGAAGATATAAAAGGCGCTTTTCAGATTTATGATAGAATCGAATGGCTGCAATTTGTCGGTGGAGAACTTTTTATTCATCCTGATATGCACTTGATTTTGGAGGAGGCATTAAAGTATAAAGAAAAATTTGATAAAATTATTTTGATGTCAAATGGAACGATAATCCCAAATGACAAGACATTAGCACTTTTAAGTGAAAATTCCAATTTATTTGAAGTGCAGTTAAGCGACTATGGTGACTTATCTTATAAAATAAGAGATATTGAAAAAATTTTTACAAAAATGCACATTCCTTATGTCACAAAGGCTTTTTTTGGAGATATGCAGCACTATGGCGGATGGGTTGATAGTGGTGATTTTGAGGATAGAGGCTACAGCGAGTCGGAATTAAAAGAGGTCTTTGATAATTGCTGGCAAATTTCTATGAAAAATTTGCATGTATACAATGGGAAACTTCACAATTGCATCCGTTCATTATTTGCTTTGGATTTGGAAATGATTGATATACCCTGTGATGAGTATGTAGATTTGAGAAATGATGATATGACCCTTGAAAAAAAGAAAGAAATTGCAAAGGGGTTTAATACAAAGCCGTTGAAAGCCTGTCGGGTTTGCAATGGGTTTGATTCTAAGAAAAGCAAGCGATATCCAGCTGCTGAACAGGTGTAGGTGTTATGAGTAAGAAAAAGATTTTATTAATTTCTAATCTGAGTCATAATTTGGAAAGCCTAACGGAACTGGCGAAAAGCCAAGTGAAAAATATCACAGAATTATTTGGGTCGAGCAATTTGCCTTTGGGAATTTTATCAATTGAGTCATACGTAAAGAGCAAGTGTGATTTTGTCGAAACGAGTATTATAGATTTAAATACTGAGTTTATGTTAAAAATTACAAGCGGTGATCTGGATTCAAAATTGATGGAAATTGTGAATGACTTTGAAACGTTTATTTTTTCTAGCATAGAAAAAGAAATGGATGCTTTTAAACCAGATATAATAGGCATATCTACCTTATTTGACAAGTCAGTGCCAACACTGCTGAAGTTAAGTGAGCTCATAAAGCAAAAAGACAAGTCGGTGCTGTTGATAGCAGGCGGGCATCCAACCAATAATTTGTATGAGACTATTTTAAAAGATGAAAATAGTTTTATGGATGCAATATGCTTAGGAGAAGGGGAAATTCCATTTTCTCAGCTTGTGAAATCTGAAAACCCGTTTAATTATGTTGAAACTTGTGATTGGTTTGCGACAAAATTAAAATGTTTGCGTTCAGCATCTTTGTCAAAAATTTTGATTGAGAATTTAGATGATATTCCGATGTATGACTATGAGGCTTTTTTTTCAAAGTATGGTTCTGGAATTTTAACGCTTCATAACAATATTTTAGATTCAGAACATTCATTTAATAAACAAGCTGTGATTATGACTTCTAGAGGATGCCCTTATAACTGCATTTTTTGTGCATCTAAAAGTGTTCACGATCAAAAGATGAGATTCAATTCAGTGGAGCGAATTAAGCAGGAAATTGATTATTGGGTTGATAACCACCAAGTAACGACAATTGGATTTATAGATGACCATTTTCTTTTTAATGTGGATAGAGTTATTGAATTGTGTGATTATGCGGGGAATAAAAATTTGGATATTCGATTTCCAAATGGTCTTGCAATTGCACCGATTACAAAAGAACTTGTGGACTGCATGGTTCGCAATCATGTTAAAGAAGTTCAATTGGCACTGGAATCAGGATCAGAGAGAGTCTTGAGGGAAATTATTCGAAAACCTTTATCAATTGATAAAGCAAAGCGTGTTTTTGAGTTGTTTCAGGACACCGATATCTTTGTAAGGGTTTTTTTGGTGGTTGGATTTTTAACTGAAACGGCTGAAGATATTGATGAATCACTTATCTTCCTAAGGTCTGCAGGTTTTCACTGGGCGTCCATATCTACACCTACACCGATTTCAGGAAGCCGGTTGCTGGAAACGGTACTTTCATCGGGTCAGCTTACCGAATATAATCCTGGACAAATCTCTTTTTTTAATCAAAATTTTGAAAATCAAAATTTAGCGGAACATCTCAATGGAGAAGTGCGCTATACAATAAATCTTGATGTCAATTTTGTACACAATCCGTATATGCGGATGGGAAAATATCATTTGGCTATGGAACGATTTAAAGCGATACTAGGAAATTATCCCAACCACGCTTTTGCCCACTATTATTATTATCAATGCCTGCAAAAGTTAGATATACAAAGCGATGAAACGGAACTGGCTCGAGTGAGATACAATCAAATTGTTCAAAGTGATACAACGTGGCGCAATTATGCAGTGTACTTTAAGTTGCCATTGTCTTTATAAGACTTTTAAGGAAAGAATTTTTGATTGATACTATGGGATAAGTACAGTAGGAAGGACTATAAGATGCTATTTTATGAGTACGCAAAACAAGGAGAAGAAATTCTTAAAATATTACAGAGTTCCAACAAGAATCTGGTTCTATATGGAACAGGGAGTATTGGCAATTTTATTGGAAGGATTATGGAAGCGTTTATTTCGTGTTATTGTGTAACAAAAACCGAAAATGGCAGTATAGAATTTAATGGAATGCCAGTTTATGAGGTTGAATCGCTTCCATTTGATCCAGATAACACCACTATTATTTTGACATTGGACAGCAAACACTGGGACTCTGTAGAAGAAGGATTGAGCAGACATGGTTACAAGGATGTAGTGAGAGCAACCTTAGATTATCAAAATGCACTATTGTCATATTATTATTTGAAAATATTTGAATTGCACGATGTAAGTCTTGAAGAGGCAATGATTAATCTAAACGGAACTCATATAAGAAATCCTCTTAAAATGGATGAGGTTGATTTTAAATCAGTGCTTATAGAGATGAATGATTTAGTTATGGGAGATATTTTTTCTGATGTTTCAATGTGGTCAGAAGGCCCTTATCAATTTGATCAAGTGTTATTGAAAGAGGGAGATGTCGTATTTGACTGCGGCGCTAATTTGGGGCTCTTTTCTTGTATTGCAGCTTCGAAAGGATGTGTCTCATATGCCTTTGAACCAACCAAAAGGCTTTATGATGATTTAAAAATTTGCAGTGATTATTATAATAATAAAAT
This sequence comes from Firmicutes bacterium UBA6806, assembly GCA_002452745.1. GTDB lineage: Bacteria > Bacillota > Clostridia > Peptostreptococcales > Acidaminobacteraceae > Fusibacter_A. The sequence continues at coordinate 62,716 of DKFC01000071.1, read as the reverse complement.
AGTGCCTTGCAATTATGCCTTGTCAGATAAGACTGGGGTTGCAGAACTTGCGATGTCGCCGGATTGGGATGTTGCAAATACAATAGTGGAAAGCAGTATGAATACAATTATTTCTAAGGATGGGTACGAAAAATATGAAACGGTAGAAACGATTACAATTGATGATTTTGTAATCAATCATAAAATTGAAAAAGTTGATTTTATAAAAGCTGATATTGAAGGAGCTGAAAGATATATGCTTCTTGGTGCAGTGAAAACACTTTCTAAAATGGCACCGAGATTAGCAATTTGTACTTATCACTTTAAAGATGATCCTCAAGTTTTAGAGGAGATTATAATGAAAGCAAATCCAAATTATATCGTTAAGCACAAGTGGAAAAAGTTATACGCATATGTAAAATAGATGGTCAGTAAGGCGATATGGCTAGCTTAAAATAGGGATGTGGCTAGTTTAAAATAATTTTGTGAATTTTTTACTGGAGGCAGCTTGGAATATAGAATTTATGGAGCGACAGGAAAGTTAATATCAGAGATGAGCTTTGGAAGCACTAGATTTAATCCTAAAGATTTGGATAATGAATCAGGATTGGTCAAATGTTCCGAATTAATTGTAAAAGCCTCTCAACTGGGCGTAAACTATTTTGATATTGCACATAATTATGCGAAATCACAATGTGAGAGCATCTACAAAAGAGCCTTTAGAGAAATGAAACAACCGTATTACGTCACCTCAAAATCTTCAAGTTTTCAAGAAAACTCGTCTGATGACGTGTTGAGGCGAATCGAGCGTTCGCTCAAAAGCCTTGATGTGGACAAGATTCATTTTTTTTATATGTGGTCTATTATGGATGAAACTCATTATAGAGATATTATCAAAAAAGGCGGAGCTTATGAGGGCGCACTGAAAGCAAAGGAAAGAGGGCTTATAGATCATATTGTGTTTTCTAACCATGCCTCTTCTGAAACTGCGTTGAAAATTATTGAAGAGGGGTTATTCGAAGGCATAACCGTGTCATATAATCTCTTGAATTTCAAACAGATGGACCTTGTAATTGACGCTGCTCACAATAAAAAAATGGGGGTAACTGTAATGAACCCCCTTGCCGGAGGCATAATCCCTCAAAATGAGGATTTTTTTGCGCCTTACAAATATAAGACAGATAAAAATATCGTAGACACAGCTTTAAGATTTATCCACGGCAACGAGAAGGTCACAAGTATAATCTTGGGGATTAATAATGAAGAGGAGTTAAATCAAAATATTCAGACCATCGAATCTAAAACAGCTGATGACCATGAGCGAATTGATTTAATTAAATCAGGAAAAATTCAAATGAGTTCGATTTGTACTGGCTGTGGCTATTGCAGAGAAGTATGCCCTAGAAAAATTAAAATTCCAGAATTTATGCAGTCGTATAACATGACTTTTTTTAAGCAGTTAGACAGCATGTATGGACGTTCAGAAGCAGAATTGATTAGGAGAATTTCGGTTCTTAGAAAATTGGTTATGGATTTTAGGGTAATTGTTGAAACGGATGAAAATGAGTGTATAAAATGTGGACAATGTGAAAAAGTGTGTACGCAACATTTGCCGATTATTTCAAGATTAGAGGATGTTAATCAAATGATTAAAACTTCCTCAGCTTCTCTAACCGCCTGGAGAGATAGGCTTGATTCACTAATAAATAGACAGAATATAAAAAAGGTGGCGTTTTATACTTCGGGAGGGTATACTGCTAAAGTCATTGAATTGTACAAGCATTTTTTTGGTGAACCCGGCTTTGAACTCATGCTTTTTGACAGCAATGCCTCAAAGTGGGGCGAAACGTTAAATGGATATCAGATTTATAATCCAACTGAAATTCCGATATTGAAGCCAGATGTTGTTATTATTTCGAATTATAATTTTGATGAAGAAATTTATCAAAGTCTGTCAAGCTACAGGGAAATGGGTTTTAATATATTAAAATTGCACGGAGAGGACGATGTCCCGTGGGTTTTTTAAGTGTTTAGATTTTATAAAAAAAATAGTAAGATAGACAGAATTAACAGATAATTGCCTAAAGATATTTGATAATACGCCGATAACTTGTATATAAAATATGTAGAAGGGAGTGGACGAGTTGAGGATAGAAAACGCTAATTTTAATATAGGTCAAGGAGTTAGTTCAAATACGGAGACTTCTATTAAACCAGTTGCTGCAAAAGCAATTAAAACAGCTGAAAGTACGGATAAAAAGGCCCCCGTGGAAGCAGATGAATTTGAAAAGAAAATGAAGGATTCTGGCGAAGCCTCTTCAGATGAGGAATTGTTGAACAAATCTATTGATCAAGCCAACAAGTCGCTTGCTACATTTGATCGTGTTATTGAGAGAACCGTACATGAAGTGACACATACAATTATGTATACAATAAGAGATACAAAAACAAATGAAATCATCTGTGAATTTCCGCCAAAGAGGATTCAGGACATGGTCGCTAAAATGTGGGAGATGGTAGGACTCTTTGTAGATGGTCGCGGATAAGGTACTTGAATAAAGGTATGACGTCAGAAAAGGAGGGCATTAGATGGGAACAACGAGAGTTACAGGAATTGTATCGGGGTTTGATACAGAACAGTTAGTAACTGATTTGATGAAAGTTGAAACAACACGACTGGACAATGTGAAAAAACAAAGACAAAAAGTCGAATGGACTCAGGATGCCTATCGTGAAATTATCACAAGCATGAGAAATCTTCAAAATAAATATTTTAATACATTAAAGCCAAGTTCAAACATTGCTTCATCGAGTTCGTTTGCTCAATTTTCATATAGCGTTAAGAGCAATGGTGTGGCAACGTCAGCAGTTTCCGTTGTGGCAAGTGCTTCGTCGGCAAAGTCAGCTGTAATTGATAAAATTACACAGCTTGCATCTAAGGATACATGGTCTGGAAATTCAGTTGACTTAAGGGGTATTGAAACCGAAGGCTTTGACTTGGCAACATTTAAATCCGGTCTTTCGGGAAAAGATTTTGAAGTTAGCATGGTAGTGGGCTCTAGTTCAAAAAAAATAAAAGTAACTCAATCTGAACTTGCTAGCATTACCACAACTGATGAACTCAAGACAAAACTGAATGAGAAAATTGGAGCTGCTTTTGGGAGTGAATTCCAAGATGTTGTTTCTGTAACTGCTGGAGGAGAGCTCAAGTTCGACAAAGTTGGATCAACTATCAAGCTGATGACATATGATACAAATACTGAAAGCATGAGCGCTTTAGGATTTGGAAGCAGTGTGAGTTCAGTGGACTATAAAAGCAAGAGCTTGTCTGATTTATTTGGTGTTACGGCTTCTGATTTGACTGGGGTTCAAATTAATGGAGTTGATATTTCACTCAGCGAAACAGATACAATTGATACAATGCTTTCAAAGATCAATAATTCTGGGGCAGGCGTCACAATGACTTATAACTCACTTACAGATGCGTTTGTTATGAAGTCAAATAAGGATGGGACAGCTAATAACGTGAGCGTTGAGACGGGATCAGCGGCAGATGCCTTCTTGTCAAAATTGTTCAATGTAACGGATTTGTCTGATAGCAGTTTGAATCGCGTTGAAGGGAAAAACGCATTACTCAGCATCAATGGAGTGGAAGTCGTTCAAAGCAGTAATTCATTTGCTTTGGATGGAATTGGATTTACGCTCAATTCTGTGTCTGCACAAGCAATTGATATCAACGTTTCTGTTGATTCTAGTTCAATGGTTACCAATATATCAAATTTTGTCAAAGAGTACAATGAACTGATTGATTCAATATACTCAAAATATACAGAAGCCTATGACAGAGATTATCAACCGCTGACTGATGATGAAAAAGATGCAATGACTGAAGATGAAGTGACCAAGTGGGAAGCGAAAGCTAAAAAGGGCCTGCTGAAAGGGGCATCAGAACTGGATTCTTTTTTAACAGCAGTGAGAAATGCAATGGTAGATCCAATTGAAGGTGTAAACATTCGATTGTCAGATATAGGAATATCAAGCAGTTCATATCTTGATCACGGGAAATTAACGGTTAACGAAGAAAAACTTAAATCAAGTGTGGAATCAAAATATGATGATGTTGTAGCGTTATTTTCAAGTAAATCTTCATATTCGGCGACAGATACTGCGAATAGTGCCAATAGATATAAACAAAATGGTATTGGAAATCGCCTAGATGATATCTTGGATACCTATGTCACAACAACTAGGGATTCAAAGGGTAAAAAAGGGATTTTGTTGGAAAAGGCTGGAATGCTGAATGACACGAGTTTGTCTAGCAATGAGCTGAAGTCAAAACTGGATGACTATGATGACCGAATTAGCGATTTAACTGTGTATTTGGCAGATTTAGAGGAACGGTATTATAGCCAGTTTACAGCGATGGAGACAGCTTTGGCCAATATGCAGGCTCAAAGCAATTCATTGGCTAGTATGTTAGGATAAGTGGTGAATTGAGATACAAGGTGATATTATGAAATCAATACTTGAGATTCTTGAAGAAGTTCTTGAAGAGACATTACTAATTAAAAGTGCACTTAAAGAAAAAGATTTTGAAGTCGCAAATGTGTCAATTCAAAGAAGAAGTCCTTTAATAATGAATTTATCTAAACTAAAAATTGATAAGTCGGATGAAAAGGCAATTGAAGTATATAATCAGTTTGTCAAAGAAGAAGCGATTTGTGAGACGTTGCTTGAGCAGTTGACCGAAGAAACGAGAGATGAACTTTATCAGATAAAAGTGAAGCGAAACACGGTCGTTCAATCAAAACGTAAATTTAATTCTTATGCGATGGCGTCATTGCGAAATCACACTGGCAATTTGATTGATCAAAAAAAGTAGAAGCAAAGGAGGCGTTTGAATGGCTGTATATAATCCTTATAATTATCAAAAACCTCGGAATATTCTTAGGCCAGTTGAGTTAAAGAGTTCAGAAACGGAAATTCAAAAGAAGCATGTGAATAAAGAAAAAGTGGATTTATATTTAGAGCAGAAAATTATGCAGGCAAAACCTGAGGAACTTACTTTTCTGTTATACGATGGGCTTGTGAAGTTTATCAAAAAAGCAATCATTGCTTTGGAAGATAATAATTATCAAGAGGTCAATTACAATTCGCAAAGGAGTCAGGCGATTTTGGATGAACTCAGAAGCACACTAAACATGGAAATTCCTCTTAGTCACTCTTTAGATGCTTTGTATGAGTATATTGCGCACAAACTGATAATGGGTAATATGGAGAAAAATGTTGATTTGTTTAATGAGGCACTTGAAATAGCTGAAGATTTTAAGACAACATGGAGAGAGGCTTTTGATATTAAATTCTAATAGTTTCTTCACAAGGAGGTTGTTATGGGACTTAGCATTTCGTCGTATCAGATGCAAAATTTGACAAGTGTCAAACTGGCGTTGAATGTGTCAATTTTACAAAAATCTATGAATCAAGATGCCCAATCCGTGGAGGCTGTTGTTAAGATGATGGAACAATCAGTTACGCCGGGCAAGGGGTCAAATATCGATATTAAGGTGTAAAGTGTAAACGACTTGAATCTGTGAAATCTTTTGAATTAATGAAAAAGAGGACATATTTTCAGGTCGTTTTTAAATAATAATGGATTGAGGGATTGTAAAATGACTCAGATAAATGAGGTAAGAACCGTTTTAGAAAATAAAATTGAGTTAATGAAAGAGATGCTGAAAATTCAGCTAGAAATTATAAAGATATATGAAGGTGTTTTTAATTCAATAGAGTTAAGTCGTTTGACTTTGCAATATCGGGAAATGGAAAGTGAAAAATTGAATATAGATAGTCGGTTTCTTGAGTATTATAATGCTATTTTAAAGGAGAACCATGTCTCTTCGCTTCAAGATATAGATGCGGATATGCGTGTTGAGTTCAAAGATGTACAAAAGAAAGTACAGCTCTTGGTCACGTTGGAATCAGAGCTTGAAAGACAAAATCAAAAAATAAGCGAGGACAGAATAAAACACTTAAAAAGTCAGCAAATAGCAAAATACAAAAAAAACAGAAATAGTAATAAATAAAAGTGCGAAAATAGTTTTTATAGCTTAAAATAGGGTATATCAGTAATATCAATTTTATAAAGGGGCTGAGTATATGAAAGTAATCGTGACAGGAAGAAATTTAGTAATCACAGAAGCAATTAGAGATCAAGTTGAGAAAAAGCTAAGCAAATTTGACAAATACTTTAAAAGTGATGTCGAAGCGCACGCTACTTTTAGCACTCAAAAGAATAATCACATTGTTGAAGTAACCATACCTTTAAAGAGTGGCTCGCTTTTTAGGGCTGAGGGAAGAACAGAAGATATGTATGCTTCGATTGATGAAGCAATTGAGAAAATTGCAAAACAAATGAAAAAGCATAAAACAAAAATTGAAAAAAAATTTCACGCACATGAATCAATTAAGTTTGAGGCAATTCCAGAAACAGCTGAAAAGGAACAGGATGTATCAATTGTAAAAACCAAGAGATTTGCTGTAAAACCAATGCACCCAGAAGAAGCTGTTTTACAGATGGAGCTTTTGGGACATGATTTTTTCGTTTTTCTAAATGGAGAAACGGAAGAAGTAAATGTTGTATATAAAAGAAGGGATGGAGATTTTGGGTTGATCGAACCGTATTTGTAAAACAGTAATTGCGGATTTTTTATTAAATTTAAATTGACATGCAGGAGTGGGAAGAAAATCTTTCTACTCCTTATTTATTGTCTCTAAGACATCAAATAAACACGTCCAAGATAGACATTCCTCATAGCTATGTTATAATAGAATAAGAATGTTTTAAAGGGAGGCAACTCGCATGATATTGCAGACAAACCGATTGATAATTAGAGAATACGTTGAAGGCGATTTGTGGGATTTTCATAGACTATTAACGAATAGACAGGCAATGGCCCTTATGCCGGAAATAAAATCGGATTCAGTAGATGATACAATAAAAACACTGTTTGAGTCGATTCAAGAATCTAAATTGATTCATCGGAGCAAATATTTTTTTGCAATAGAACATATGACTACAGGAAAATATATTGGAGAAATTGGGTACTTGGTTTTGTTTGATACAGAGGAAGGAAAGGTTGTCAATTTAGGATATTTTATTTCACCGGAGTTTTGGGGTCAGGGATATATGTTTGAAGCAGCAACAGCAGTTGTTGACAATATGTTTAAAGAACAAAATGTCCTTAAAGTGGAGGCTGGATGTCTCAGTGACAATTTGGCCTCAATTGGCATTATGAAAAAACTTGGTATGACCCAGGAGTCATATATGGTTAAGCATATGTATCATAACGGGAAACTGCATGATCGAGTGGATTACAGGCTGTTGAAATCGGAATGGGAGCAAAGGAGCGAGTAGATGTATCTTGAGGCGATATTACTGGGATTGATAATTGGATTTATACGTAATGGAAGTTTCCAAAACTTTATGAATGCAAAATTCAAAGGATGGATAATGGCGCCGATAGCCTTTATTGTGTTTTTAGCACCTTACATAATGGCTTTGCTTGGAATAGAAATAGCGAATCCGAGTATCTTGCCATTTATTGGCATGGTCGTTTGTGCTCTTATTTTAATTGTGAACCATGATAAGCGTGGGGTTAAGTTGATTCTCATAGGAACGGCTCTCAATCTTATTGTTATGGGATTAAATGGGTTTAAGATGCCGGTTGCCACTGAGAGCATTCTGTCAACAACTCTTCTTCCGTTTGCAAATAGCGTCAGTCAAGGTGATATTATCAACTATTCGGTGATGCCGTCTGGTGATCTTATATCAAAAGTGCTTGGAAAGAGTATTTTTTTACCCGAAGGCTATCCCTTAAACCGAATTTTGAGTGTGGGTGATATTATCATATCTTTAGGGATCGTTCTATTAATTCAAGAGGAAATGAGATTTCACGTTAAAAAACTAAAGAATACAATGGTGAGGTTTTCATATAGAGATAGAGGTTAAAACTAGAAATTACAAGGCTTTTAAAATAATTGAATTCTTGGATACAAAGCGTTAACAAATTGTTTGAATTGTCACAATAAATAGTGTGATATAATAAACTCCTGATAGGTATCGAAAGGATGAATAGATTAATGAATATAATGAGGTTGATATTTGGTGATTTAAACGAAAAGGAAGTCAAAAAGCTCAACAAGACAGTTGACGCAGTGGAGTCCCTTGAAAGCAAATATGAGGCAATGTCCGACGAGACGTTGAGACATCAAACTGAACTTTTTAAAGAGAGAATTCAAAACGGTGAAACGCTGGATGATCTGTTGCCAGATGCTTTTGCAGTGGTTAGAGAAGCTGGCAAAAGGGTGCTTGGATTACGTGCTTTTAGATCTCAGATCATCGGAGGCATCGTACTGCATCAAGGCAGAATTGCAGAGATGAAGACAGGGGAAGGGAAAACTTTAGTGGCAACACTTCCAGTATATTTAAATGCACTGGAAGGAAAAGGTGTTCATGTTGTCACTGTCAATGATTACCTTGCTCATCGGGATAAGGAGTGGATGGGCAGACTATACGAGTTTCTTGGACTCAGTGTCGGCTGCGTCGTACACGGTGTTGAAGGTGAAGACCGTAAAAACGCTTACCTTGCAGATATTACGTATGGAACAAATAATGAATTTGGCTTTGACTACTTAAGAGACAACATGGTTATGAGACAAGAACGTCTGGTTCAAAGACCGCTTAATTTTGGTATTGTGGATGAGGTTGACAGTATCTTAGTGGACGAGGCGAGAACACCCCTTATCATTTCTGGAGAGAGTGAAAAATCCACTGATTTATATCAGATTGCAAACGTGTTTGCAGGTACACTTGATAAAGAATCTGATGTTAATATTGACGAAAAGGCAAAGACTATTGCGTTGACAGACGGATTGGTTGTTGATAAATACGGTGAGAGGGAAGAGGGCAGTGAAAACAGAAATGGTGTTAAAAAAGCTGAGACCTACTTCAAGCTGGAGAACTTAAGTGATCCTGAAAACCTTGAATTATCGCATCATATCAATCAGGCAATTCGAGCTAGATTCCTCATGAAACGTGATGTCGATTACATTGTAAAAGATGATGAAGTCATCATTGTAGACGAATTTACAGGACGTCTCATGTATGGTAGAAGGTACTCGAATGGACTGCATCAAGCGATAGAGGCAAAAGAGGGAATTGAAGTTCGAAAAGAATCACAAACCCTTGCGACCATCACCCTTCAAAATTATTTTAGAATGTACAAAAAATTGGCTGGGATGACTGGTACTGCCAAAACGGAAGAAGACGAGTTCAGACACATCTACAATATGGATGTCGTTGTAATTCCAACTAATAGACCGATTGCAAGACAAGACCTTGAAGATGCCATCTATAAAAATCACAGTGGCAAGTTTCAAGCAGTGCTTGACGATATAGAAGAGAAACACGCCAAGGGACAGCCGGTACTTGTGGGAACCATCAGCATTGAGACATCTGAGTTCATAAGTGCCATGCTCAAGAAAAAGGGCATCAAGCACGAAGTCCTCAATGCAAAACAACATGATAGAGAGGCGGAAATTGTCGCACAGGCAGGCCGATTTGGTTCAGTGACCATTGCAACCAATATGGCAGGCCGTGGAACAGATATCATGCTCGGCGGAAATCCTGAGTTCATGGCAAAGAGAGAAATGCTTCGAAAAGGATATTCGGATCATGTAATCAACCTTGCTGCAAGTCCAATTGTCAAAGATGATCCAGAAATCATCGAGGCGAAAGCTGTATACGACGAACTCTACAAAGGGCTCAAGAAGACCACTGATGAAGAAGCTGAAAAAGTCAGAGAAGCAGGCGGTCTTCACATCATCGGGACAGAGAGACACGAGTCCAGACGTATTGACAACCAGCTCAGAGGACGTTCTGGTCGTCAAGGAGACCCGGGATCGTCACAATTTTATATTTCATTTGAAGATGACCTCATGAGACTCTTCGTCAGCGACAGGGCAAAACAAATTGTTGAATCGCTTGGATTTGAAGAGGACATGCAGCTTGAAAATAAAATGCTGACAAAATCCATTGAAAATGCTCAGAAAAAAGTAGAGGGCAGAAACTTTGGCATTCGTAAGCACGTTCTCCAATATGACGATGTCATGAACAGACAGAGGGAAATCATATATGGTGAGCGTAACAAAGTCCTTCACGGCGAGAATATTAGAGACAACATCTTCTCCATGATGGAGAGGATTTTGGATCGAACCATCCCTATGTATACTGAGGGCTATAAATACCCTGAAGAATGGGATTTAGACGGTTTGCTCAACAACCTTCATGCAATCTTCCTACCACAGGGATCGGTTGAATTCCAAAACGTTGAAGACTTAACTGTGGAGACGCTTAAAGACGTTCTATTTGAAAAGGCAAAGGAGCTGTACGAAGCAAAAGAACAGGAAATTGACCCTGATAGAATGCGTGAAGTGGAAAGGGCGATTCTGCTTAGAGTAGTTGACATGCACTGGATCGATCACATAGACGCAATGGATCAGCTCAAACAGGGAATCAGCCTCCGTGCATTTGGTCAGCAAGACCCTGTTATCGCATATAAAATGGAAGGCTTTGATATGTTTGAAGAGATGATTGCAAGCATTCAGCAAGAGACAATCAAAACGCTCTTCCACGTGACCATAGAGACCAACACTGAAAGACGTCAAGTGGCAGTTGTCACAGGAACGTCAGGTGGATCTGAGACAAATGCTGCCAAGCCGTATAAATCGGATAAAAAGCCAGGCAGAAATGATCCATGTCCATGCGGAAGTGGGAAGAAATACAAAAAATGCTGTGGGCTTAACGAATAGCCAACCTATTTTTAAAGAATGATGAAATCGTTTTAAAAGGGGTGTATGTCGCAATCTCTGGTTTGAAATCTCACTTCTTTGCTGAGAAAACCTGTGGATGCGGATGCACCTCTTTATGCTTGTGCCGTAAAGGCGTGAAATTCAAAACAAGATGGAGGTAACAATGATATTACTAGAGAAATACCAGCGTGAGATACGCACACTAAAGGCGGACGCCGCCGAGCTCGAGGTGTCACTTTGACTTAGTCAGAGTGAGACAGCGGATTGAGGATTTGGAGTACGAAATGGCAGAGCCAGAATTTTGGAACGACACGGAGAAAGCTCAAGGCAAACTAAAACTGCAAAAGGCACTTAAAACAAAAGTGGAACGATTTGAGGCGCTTAGCAATCAGATTGATGAGCTTGAACTTTTGTGTGAAATGGCCATTTCAGAAAAGGATGACAGTTTGGAAGGCGAAGTGGAGGAAACGTTCAAGCAACTTGCTGAAATATGCGAAAGCATGACTTTGGAAACGCTTTTAACTGGGGAATTTGACAGCAACAACGCCATTTTGTCCATCCATGCAGGTTCTGGTGGAACCGATGCTATGGACTGGGCTGAGATGCTTCTGAGAATGTATAAGCGATATGCGGATAAAAAGGGTTATACCGTCAAGGTGCTCGACCTTCAAAACGATACAGTGGCGGGGATTAAGAGTGTCGCTATGATGATAGAAGGGCTGAATGCCTATGGATTTTTAAAGTCGGAAAAAGGCGTTCATCGGATTGTCAGAATCTCACCTTTTGACTCGTCGGGGAAACGCCATACCTCGTTCACATCGGTGGACGTAATGCCGGAAATAGACGAGTCCTATGAAATAGACATCAACCCCGTTGACCTGAAAGTGGACACCTATAGAGCGTCTGGAGCAGGTGGACAGCATGTCAACACCACGGACTCCGCAGTTAGAATCACGCATATGCCAACTGGAATCGTGGTTCAGTGTCAAAATGAGAGATCGCAGACAGCTAACCGTGCAACCGCTATGAAAATGCTCACTGCCAAACTGGTCGAACTCAAAGAGCGGGAAAACAAGGAGCGAATTGAGGACCTAGCAGGAGATTACTCTCAGATCACATGGGGCAGTCAAATTCGCTCGTATGTGTTTCATCCATATAATCTGGTCAAGGACCATAGAACAGGTGCTGAAGTGGGCAATATACAGGCGGTTATGGATGGAGACTTGGATATTTTCATAGACAGCTACCTGAGAGGCAACCGTGCTGAAGAGGGTGCAGAAGACCTTTAGACGATAAAGCAAGCATATTCTAAAATTAAGGGGGAACATATGGAACTTATTATAAAACAGCTGTCATCTGAGCTAAATTTATCCTTAAAGCAAGTTGAAGCTACAATAAATCTAATAGACGAAGGGAATACGATTCCATTCATCGCAAGATACCGTAAAGAGGCAACAGGCGGTATCAGCGATGAAATTCTAAGGGATTTTGACGACCGATTAAAATACCTCAGAAACCTCGAGAGCAGAAAGCAAGAGGTTATGGGCATCATAGAAGAACAGGGGAAACTCACAGAGGAATTGAAGTCAGAAATTCTTGCGGCAACTGTTTTGCAAAAGGTAGAAGATCTCTATAGACCTTATAAACAGAAAAAGAGCACTCGTGCGTCCAAGGCGATTGAGCGAGGACTTGAACCGTTGGCAGATATCCTATTGGCTCAAGAGACATTAAGTCAGCCTATTATTGAACTGGCAGAAGGGTATGTAAACCCGGATAAGGAAGTCAAAACAGCTCAGGAAGCACTACAAGGCGCAATGGATATCATTGCGGAGAGAATCTCTGATAACGCAGCACATAGAGAATTTATCAGAGCGACGATTCTAGAACATGGGTTGGTGACTTCTACGGCACAAACACCTGGTGAAGAATCAGTCTATGAAATGTACTATGAATTTTCAGAAGGGGTTTCCAAAATTGCAAACCATAGGATTTTGGCCATCAACAGAGGGGAGAAGGAAAAAGTATTAAAAGTCAAGGTACAAAGCCCTGACGAACAAATTCTGGAGTACCTTAAAAAGGAGACCATCACCGGTGGGTCAAAAGAGGCAACTGAGTACTTGATTCAAACCATTGAAGACAGTTATAAGAGGTTGATTTCACCCTCTATTGAGAGAGAGATTCGAAGTATTTTGACCGAGCGGGCAGAAGAGGAAGCCATAAAGGTATTTGGGAAAAATACAAAGTCCTTGCTCTTAGTACCACCTGTAAAAGACATGAGGATTCTTGCAGTGGATCCAAGTTATAGAACGGGTTGTAAGTTGGCTGTATTAGACGAAACAGGTAAACTGCTTGATTATGCAACTGTGTACCCAAATGAACCTGTGAACAAAGTTGAAGAAGCTCAAAAGAAAATGGAGCAACTCATTCGAAAATACGACTTGAACATCATTCCGATTGGAAATGGAACGGCGTCACGGGAAACTGAAAAAGTCGTTGCCGATATGATTAACGAAATGGACGAAACCGTATATTACACAATTGTCAGTGAAGCGGGTGCTTCTGTGTATTCAGCTTCAAAACTGGCAACGGAGGAATATCCAGACATAGATGTTTCCATCAGAGGAGCGATTTCCATCGGGAGACGGCTCCAAGATCCGCTTGCTGAGCTTGTAAAAATTGATCCTAAGAGCATCGGCGTTGGTCAATATCAACATGATGTCAACCAAAAAAGACTTGAAGAACAGCTTAAAAACGTCGTGGAGGACTGCGTCAACAGCGTGGGTGTGGATTTAAACACCGCAACGCCTTCGCTATTAAACTATGTATCAGGCATCAGTGGGACGCTTGCAAAAAACATCGTTGCCTATAGAGACGAAAACGGCAAGTTCAGTGAGAGAAGCCAACTTTTAAAAGTCAAACGACTTGGCGATAAAGTCTTTGAACAGTGCGCGGGCTTTCTGAGAATCCCAAAAGGCGGCAATCCTTTGGATAATACGGCAGTGCATCCGGAGAGTTATGAAGTTACCCTTAAACTGCTTGATGAATTGGGACTCAGCTTAGAAGATTTGAGAACGGGCAATATGTCTCAAATTGAAGACGCCATAGTGTCGCTTGGGGAAGTCAAGCAAAAACCAGCAGGGAAACCGCAGACAAGAGGTTCTGGATTTGAAGCACTCAAAGCCTTCAAGCAACCAAAAGTTGACCCTCAAAAAGAGAGAATGCAAAGACTCAGTGACGGTCTAAAAAAACTGTCGAATAAATTGGGCATAGGTGAGATGACCCTTAGAGATATTGTGTCAGAGCTTAAAAAGCCGGGAAGAGACCCTCGTGAAGATATGCCAAAACCGCTCTTTAGAAGTGATGTTCTCAAAATGGAAGACCTCAAACCTGGGATGGTGCTGACGGGAACTGTTAGAAATGTAGTGGACTTTGGCGCTTTTGTGGACATCGGTGTAAAGCAGGATGGATTGGTTCACATATCAGAAATCTGCGATCGGTTTATCAAACATCCAATGCAAGTTCTGTCCGTTGGCGACACCGTTAAAGTGCAGATTCTCACAGTGGACTACAACAGGGGCAAGATATCGTTGACTATGAAGAATGTCAAAGAGATTTAAGAAAGCGTTTAGAATAGATTGACAGATCAGCGTTTAAGGAGATTGTCGTGAGAATGACATTCCATAAAAATAAATTTGTATATCTTTAAAAAATAGCATTGCAGCTCACTAAAAAATGGTATAATTATTTAGAAAAGCGAAATAATTATCTTTATTAAGGGGGTAATCAAATGTTGTTCATTAAAAATGCTGAAATTTACACAATGGCTGGAGAAATCATTCAAAATGGGTGTCTCTTGGTTGAAGACGGGAAAATAAAGGAAATTGGAACGGATCTAGTTGCGCCACTTGATGCGGTTACGCTTGATGCCACTGGCAAAAAAGTCTTTCCAGGATTTATTGATGCACATTGCCACATCGGCATGTGGGAAGAGGGAATTGGATTTGAAGGAGCAGACGGCAATGAGATGACAGATCCTGTGACACCTCATTTAAGGGCGATAGACGCGTTGAATCCAAGGGATGAAGCGTTTGAAAATGCCATTAAAGGTGGCGTTACCACTGCGGCAACAGGCCCGGGAAGTGCCAATGTCATCGGTGGGACGTTTGCGGTTGTAAAACTCTATGGTGATCGAATAGACGATATGGTCATAGACCCTGCTGTTGCGATGAAATGTGCGTTTGGCGAGAATCCTAAGCGCGTTTATGCTGAAAAGAAACTCATGCCGACTACTCGGATGGGAACGGCGGCAAAACTCAGAGAAACACTGGCCAAAGCAAATGAGTACAAAGATAAAATTGAAGCGGCTGGCGACGACATGAGTAAAATGCCTGCCTATGACATGAAACTGGAGGCGATGCTGCCGGTTGTGAAAGGCGAAATCCCTTTAAAAGCGCATGCGCATAGAGCTGATGACATTTTTACCTCTATTAGAATTGCCAAGGAATTCGGCGTCAAGTTGACACTGGAGCACTGTACAGAGGGGCATCTGATTTCTGGACATCTTGCCAAAGAAGGGTATCCAGCTATTATCGGCCCATCTTTTGGAAACAAGTCCAAATTTGAGCTCAACAATAAAACTTTTGACACGCCGAAGGCCATGGTTGAAGCAGGCTGTAAAATAGCGATTATGACAGATAGTCCTGTAATTCCCTTAGAGTACTTGCCAATGTGTGCGGCACTTGCTCATAAATCCGGACTCGATGAAATGGAAGCACTAAAGTGCATCACCATTAATCCAGCAGAAATATTGGGCGTTCAAAATCGAGTGGGCAGCTTGGAAGTCGGAAAAGATGCTGATATCGTCATTTGGGATAGACATCCATTTGATCTTCAAGCACATGTGGAATACACAATTGTCAACGGTGAAGTCGTCTATAAAAAATAGATGAGAACGTGGCTGATACCAGCTGTACAAATAGATTTAGAGAAATAAAATTTGAGAGAAGGAGTGCCATAGTGTGCTCTTTCTTTTTTAATGTCATTAGGGAATGCAACCCAGTGAACAGGAGAACACGATGTTCTAATCTTCTATGGAGTCTTAATGGTGGAACAAAAGGCATTGGTTCTCAATCATAAAACGGGAAACCCTATGATTACAACAAGTAAAAACCACTTAGAGGGGATTCTTGTCAAAGCGTTTGGATTGGTATAAAATAGATGAAGCAAGGAGGGCCGATATTCATGTCTGGTGACGAAAAACAAAGGAAACTGAACCTTAAAATAAATAAAATAGAAGAGACGCAGATGCTCGCAAGGGCTTTTTCAACAACTTTGAAAACAAGCGGTATATTGTGTCTGCAAGGTGACTTGGGCGCTGGGAAAACCACTTTTACACAATTTCTGTGTAGGGAACTCGGGGTAGATGATTATGTAACCAGTCCAACGTTTAACATCGTCAACTCGTATGAAGGAATCCTTCCAGTACATCATTTTGATGTGTATAGAATATCCGATCCAGATGAGATGTATGAAATTGGGTTTGATGATTATCTATATGGCGGAGGTATATGCATCATAGAATGGGCAAATTTAATTGAAGATTTAATACCACCGAATAGTTTCTGGATGACAATTCGTCTAACAGAAGAGAACTTGAGGGTGGTTGAAATAAGTGGTGAGAAAAGTGCTGTTGAGGCACTTGAAAAGCAATTGGATTTGGAAAGGATTGTGTAAGGAGAATGAAAACACTGATAATAGATACATCAACAAAGACGGCAAGTGTCGCAGTATTTGAGGACAAGATGCTCTTAGGTGAATTTGTTTTAAATACCCCGCTGACACATTCTCAAAAGTTGATGCCCATGGTGGAATCCCTATTGGGGATGCTTGACCTTAAAGTAAGGGATTTTGACTTGATGATTGCCTGTGAAGGCCCGGGTTCTTTTACAGGTGTGAGGATAGGACTTAGCACAGTAAAGGCCTTTGCACAGCCATTTGGAATCCCAGTGGTGACAGAGACTAGCCTCAGTTTGCTGGCAGGCGCTTTCCCGCGTTTTGAGGGCATCATTTTGTCTATGCTGGATGCCAAGCGAAACGAGGTTTACTATGGCGTTATGCGGTGGGAAGGCAATAAACTGGTGAAATTAGAAGAAGATGTCGAGGAGATATCACTGCTTTTAGATCGAGTGACTAAGGCGTATCCAGAGGAATCTATCGTGCTTGTGGGAGATGCCTTGGAAGTGTATGAATCGACAATAGAGCCTTTTATAAAATTTCCAAACCTCAAACTGGCATCGGGCGTTCAAAATGTACCGAGAGCTAGTCAATTCAGCTATTTGATAGAATCAGAAAGTACCCGTTTAGGATACCTTGATGTGAAGGCAAATTATATGAGAAAATCACAGGCTGAAAGAGATTTAAAGCGAAAGGACGCATGACTTATGAAAGAACTGGCGAAGGCAGCAATTGTTAGACGGATGACTGAGGCGGATGTGAAAGCTGTCTATGAGATTGAGATGGCCTCATTTAAGACGCCTTGGTCGATGGAATCTTTCGAAAAGGAAATAAGGGAAAACCAGCTCGCGGTTTATTTTGTCGTGGAGGTTGCAGGAGAAGTTGTTGGATATGCGGGCATGTGGACTGTGATGGATGAACTCCATATTACCAACGTAGCAGTTATGCCATCACACAGGGGGAAGGGTATTTCTTCTTGTTTAATGGATAAGCTGTTTGAGTTTGCGGCAATGAAGCGCTTTAAATCCATGACTCTTGAAGTGAGAACTGCCAATAGTGTGGCAATTGGCCTTTACGAAAAATTTGGATTTGTAGGGATGGGCATTCGTAAAGGGTACTATCAAGACACAAATGAAGATGCTTTGATTATGTGGAAGGAGTTTTAGATGGATAAACCTGTGCTGACACTGGCAATCGAAACAAGCTGTGACGAAACATCCTGTGCGGTCTTATCAAATGGCAGAACTGTGCTGGCAAATGAAATATATACGCAAATTGAGATTCACAAGACCTTTGGAGGCGTTGTCCCGGAAGTTGCATCCAGAAATCACTTGGAAAAAATTTCGCAAATTGTGGATGCGAGCCTTCAGAAATCAGGAAGACAGTTTCACGAGATAGATCATATAGCTGTCACGTATGGGCCTGGATTGGTGGGTGCCTTATTGGTGGGACTTTCCACAGCAAAGGCACTTGCATTTGCACTGGATAAACCACTGATTCCAGTCAACCATATAGAAGGACATATTGCAGCAAACTATATTGCACATTCTGAACTTGAACCGCCATTTGTCTGTCTAGTGGTGTCGGGAGGACATACGCATTTGGTTGAAGTCAAGGATTATACGACGTTTGAAATCATCGGAAAAACCAGAGATGATGCGGCAGGAGAGGCCTTTGATAAAGTGGCGAGAACTCTGGGACTGGGATATCCAGGAGGGCCGCTTATAGATAAACTGGCGAAAGAGGGCAATCCAAAGGCAATTGACTTTCCGAGGGCGATGCTGGATCAAGACAACCTTGATTTCAGTTTTAGCGGGCTCAAGTCAGCTGTTTTAAACTACTTGAATTCATGTAAGATGAAGGGAATCGACGTGAATAAAGCGGATGTCTGCGCCAGCTTTCAGGAAGCGGTTGTAATGACGCTCTGTCATAAGGCCATGGAAGCCGTTTCAAAGACTGGGTATCGAAAGATGGTTTTGGCAGGTGGCGTGGCGGCAAATTCAGCTCTTAGAGAGGCGTTAAATGAGCAATGTAAAACGAAAAACATCTCGTTTTACTATCCACCGCTTGAACTTTGCACCGATAACGCAGCGATGATTGGATGTGCAGGGTATTACAATGCACTGAAGGGGCATACTGGAAATATGTCTACAAATGCAATTCCAAATCTTAAAATAGGCAGTAAATCGGGACTATAGTCCCATTTACTTTTTTTTGACCTTTTTCACATAAAATGATTTTGCTGATGTTATGTTAACCAATTGTATGTTCGAGATACATTGTATTTATAATGGTACAATTGTGGATAGAATTGTGGATAATGTGGAAAGAAAGGCAATTAGGACTTTAAGAAAAAATGAAATTGTGGAAAAAACTGTGGAAAACTGTTGATAAGTCTGTGTGAATGTGGATAAAATCATGACTTGTGCATAAATAGACATTTTTTTAGGGTTCATGCATCAAAAGTTTAGTTGACATAAAACATTAAAAGTAAACCTCAATTTCACGGCTTGTGGGATAACTTTATCAGATACCGGTGAACGAAGATATTCAGATAGCCCTGATGGCACAGACCGAGGGGAGGCGCTGGACGACATCTATAAAAATAGATAGAATCCATAAAAAAGAGAACGTCTTTGACGTTCTCAAATAAAACCATGTGTCGCATTGATTAGCCCATTTCAGAGATTATTCAATGCCTTCGCCGTTTAAGTAATTCATGATGTCAGCAATTGACGCAAACTCTTCTGCAACTTCATCTGGAATTTCAATTTCAAATTCATCTTCTATCGCCATGATAATTTCCACGGCATCAATTGAATCCACATCCATGCTGTCAAAAGTTGTGTCTGGCGTAATTTCACTTGGATCAATTACGCTGAGTTGTTCAACGATAATTGCTTTGATTTTCTTAAACATAATAACCTCCTAAAAATGCTTCCTATGACAATAGCATAGTTGTCCAATAATAGCGTACTCCCACAAAACAAACGCTTTATTCTTAATTTTTATTATAAAGAAAAAAATGCATTTGTCTACATCAATTTTAGTGATATTGATAGATGATATTTGAATAAAACATAATTAGTCTAATAATTCTTCAAGTTCTAGGTACAGTTGTTCTATGGACGCTTCCACGTCACCGACTTCCTTTTGCACAGCCATGGCCTTTTCTGGAACTGAAAAAACGGCTTCTTCACAAAGTTCCAACTGAAGGCTGTGGAGACGTTGTTCAGATTCATGAATTTGTTGTTCCAAAGCGGCAATTGCCTGCTTTTGCTTTTTGGCATCTTCTCGCTTGGCCTTCTCCTTGCGCTGTATTTCCCTCTGTTTGGTTTTTGTCAATGAGGCATCCTCTTCCACAGCGGAAGAAGATAAAAGCGATTCTGACTGTTTCTCCATGTAATAATCGTAATTTCCCCAGTAGACATTAACCCCCTCTGGCGTTAACTCAAAGATTTTAGTGCAGATTTTGTTGAGAAAATATCGATCATGGGAAATG
Source organism: Firmicutes bacterium UBA6806 (assembly GCA_002452745.1). Taxonomy (GTDB): domain Bacteria; phylum Bacillota; class Clostridia; order Peptostreptococcales; family Acidaminobacteraceae; genus Fusibacter_A. The sequence goes on along the minus strand of DKFC01000071.1, from coordinate 42,633 downwards.
GTCAGTATAGTGCCGTCGTAATTTAGGAGCGCTTCTTCAAGTGTTTCCTTGGCTAAAATATCCAAGTGGTTGGTTGGCTCATCCAGATACAGAAAATTCGATGTGGAGAGCATGAGCTTTAAAAGTGAAAGACGGCTTCTCTCGCCACCACTTAATTGATTGACAATTTTCTCATAGTCATCCCCCTTAAAGAGAAAAGCACCGAGCAACCCTCTAACCTCAGTAAGCGATAAAGCGGGATTTTCATTGTGAATCTCATCGAGGATGCTGTGATCTAGTGTGAGATTTTTTAACTCCTGATCGTAGTATCCCGGTTCAATTTGATGACCATAGGCGATTTCGCCAGAATCCTTTGGAAGATCGCCCAGTAAAATTCTAAACAGAGTGGTTTTGCCCACGCCATTTGGCCCAATCAGCCCTATTTTTTCACCACGGTATATTTCGAAGGCGACGTTTTGAAAGATCGGGGACGAACCAAATTGCTTGGATAGGTTCTCCACCATGAGAACATCTTTTCCGCTTTGTACGCCTGCCTTCAAATTGATTTTGAAGTGTTCTTTAAACAGTTTTGGTCGGTCCACCAATTCGACGTGATCGAGTCTCTTTTCCCTTGATTTTGCACGCTTGGCAAGCTTCTCAGTGCCTCTCTCCTTGAACTTTCGAATTAAGTCTTCCTGTTTGCGGAGGTCTTTTTGCTGCTGTTCATAATGACGGAGACTAGCCTCGTAAATTGCATTTTTCTGCTGAATGAATCTCGTGTAGTTCCCTGTGTACTCGGTGAGTGAACGGGCTTCAATTTCGTATATTTTGGTGGTAACTTGGTCTAAAAAATAACGATCATGGGAAATGAGGATAACAGTTCCCGCATACTCTTTTAAATAGGATTCAAGCCATTTGATAGCGTCTATGTCCAAGTGGTTGGTTGGCTCATCCAGCAAGAGAATATCAGGTTGATTGAGCAGGAGCCTTGCAACGCCCACACGGGACTTTTGACCACCGCTCAATTGATTTATCGGTTTTTGATGCTCTGATTCTTCAAAGCCAAGTCCGTTGAGAACCCCCCTGATTTTGCTGGCGATGGAATAGCCGTTGGCACGATCAAAGGCCTCTTGTAATTTTGAATACTCATTTAAAAGATTCTCGTAGTCTGGTGTTGATGGATTTTCAAGTTGTTTTTCGAGACGTCTCATTTCTCTTTCAATTTGATAAATGTCTTGAAAGACTTCTTCACAATAGTCAAAAGCAGTGGTTGTGAGGTCAATATGGGTATTCTGCTCTAAATAGCCAACAGTGATATCTTTTGCAATAAAGATTTCACCAGAATCCTTGGGTTCGATCCCCATGAGGATTTTCATGAGGGTTGTCTTCCCGGCACCATTAATGCCGATGAGGCCGATTTTGTCCCCCGTATTGACAGTAAAAGAAATTTCGTCTAAAATGCAGTCTATACCATAATATTTCGATATATTTGTACAAGATAATGCAATCATGTTTTTTTCCTTCCTATTTAATAACAACAGTATTATACCGTATTTATTGCAGTTTATAAATTCTTTGTTATTTATTTGACATTGTTTTTGATTAAATGGTATAATTTGCGTAACAAATATATGTATTGGATATTATCAAAAAATTGCAAGTGGAGAAAATAAAAAACTCAGTTTAAGGGGTGTTAAAATGAAAGACAGAAATATTTCTCTGGCAGTAATCAGGCGATTGCCAAAATATCATCGTTATCTGAAGGAATTGCTTGATAACGATATAAAAAGAATTTCATCCAAGGAGCTGAGTAAAATCATAGGATTTACAGCTTCACAAATCAGACAGGATTTAAACAACTTCGGCGGATTTGGCCAACAAGGATACGGCTACAACGTTGAGGATTTGTATAGCGAGATCGGAAAAATACTTGGACTTACTAGAACCTACAACACAGTCATCGTCGGGGCGGGGAATTTAGGGCAGGCCCTTGCGAATTATTCCAGTTTTGATAGATTGGGCTTTAGTTTGACGGGGATGTTTGATATCAACCCTAAAATTATAGGATTGACCATCAATGATGTGAAGGTCATGGATATGGATCAATTTGAGAGCTTCGTCAATGCCAACCAAGTGGAAATCGTTTATATTTGCACCAACAGAGATGGCGCACAAGACGTGGCAGATAGAATTCAGCAAACGGAGATAAAGGCCATCTGGAATTTTGCGCCAATAGATCTCAGAGTAAAAGAGGATGTCATTGTGGAGAATGTACACTTGATAGACAATCTGTTAACCCTTTCATATTTTTTGAAAGAATAGCGACTCAATTGAGAAAATTGTGAACAGGCAAGATTTAAATAATCAAATGAACAAGAGATAGGAAGTACGAAATAAAGTACTAAAAAGTGAACAAGAGAGTGGCATTCTGTTCCTTAAAAAGGAAAAAATACAATAGCTGTCAAGTTGTGGGACATGCAACTTTTCGGGATTCAAAAAAAATTGTTAAAAACATAAAAAAGTAACGGGACAAGGGATGACCTTGCCCCGTTTTTTTGGTAGAATATCTCTAGGGATTGTCACAAAATTTCAGGGAGGTTTAATCATGAAAGAAGTCGTAATAGTAAGTGCCGTTAGAACGGCGATTGGTTCTTTTGGTGGCGCGTTAAAAGACGTAGCACCTGAGGACTTAGGTGCAATTGTTATCAAAAGTGCTCTAGAGAGAGTTGGTCTTGCACCGGAGAAAGTTGACGAAGTTTTATTGGGATCTGTACTTCAAGCAGGTCGCGGACAAGGTGTTGCTAGACAAGCATGGGTAAAAAACGGATATCCAGTCGAAGTGCCTTGTACAACCATCAACATGATTTGCGGTTCAGGTCTTAAATCTGTTTCATTGGCTGTTCAGTCGATTCAAGCAGGTGATAACGACGTTGTTATCGCAGGTGGAACAGAAAACATGAGCATGGCGCCATATGTACTCAAAGGTGCACGATGGGGACAGCGCATGGGCAATGGAGAACTGTATGACATTATGGTAAACGACGGCCTTTGGGACGCTTTCAACAACTACCACATGGGTGTTACAGCTGAAAACATCGCAGAGAGATGGGGCTTGACTAAAGAAGCGCAAGATGAATTCGCTTTTAACTCACAAAGGAAAGCAGCTGCTGCAAGGGCAAACGGAAGATTTAAAGACGAAATCGTACCAGTTATGATTCCACAGAGAAAAGGTGATCCAATTTGCTTTGACCAAGATGAGTACATCAAAGAAACATCACTTGAAAAACTAGCTGCACTTAAACCAGCTTTCAAGAGAGATGGTGGAACAGTTACTGCTGGTAATGCATCGGGAATCAACGATGGTGCAGCATGTGTTGTCGTCATGAGCAAGGAAAAAGCGGATGAACTCGGATTAAAACCACTTTGTACAATTGTCTCTCATGCTTCAGCAGGTGTTGATCCAGCAATCATGGGAATTGGACCAGTTCCAGCTACTAAAAAAGCCCTTGCAAAAGCCAATTTGACAGTTGCAGACTTAGATGTTATCGAAGCAAATGAAGCATTTGCAGCACAGTCATTGGCAGTTGTAAAAGAACTTGGTCTGGATACAGCAAAAGTTAACTTCAACGGCGGTGCAATAGCACTTGGACATCCAATTGGAGCTTCAGGAAACAGAATATTCGTCACATTAATTCACGAAATGATCAAACAAGAAGCTAAATACGGACTTGCAACACTTTGTATCGGTGGCGGTATGGGTGAGGCAATCATCGTTAAAAGATAATAAAGTCATTAAAATGCAAAGAGATCACATCAGTCGGAGAGATTAGACATGGCAAATTACACTAGAGAAATTTCGCATATGATGGACAGAATGCTGACAAAAGTTCTCAAACAGGATCGAAAGGGATACTATCAGGAACAGTTGATTTTCAAACTGAGCCTATTAGATGTTCTTGCTGTGAAGATGATTGGAGAGCATAAGGCCCTTGATTTGGCATCGCTGATAAAGGGGTTGGAGCTGGATCGAAATTTAGTGGATACCAGTTTGAAAAATCTGATTGGGCTAAAATTGGTGATGAAACAGAAGGGGAAGAGGGACAAGCGAGAGAAACTGCTGGTCTTAACTGAACAGGGGCATGTTCTCTATCAGAAACTCATGCAGGCTCAACTTTCAGAGCTTGAATTCATCCTAAACGACATCACCATCAACGAAGAAAAAACAATCCTAAAATTTTTAAGTAAAATTGTACAGTACCATACTGAAAAGTATGAAATCAATGAGTGAAAAACTGAGGAATATTCCTCAGTTTTTTATTAAATTCATTTCGCAAGCAACTGGGCAAAGAGCAGAGGACTTGGCGTCCGACTGTTTTCATTTGTGGACATTTCTATCAAAGGTCAATTTAAAAAAATAAGGACTGTCTATTTCGAAAACCGAAATTTGACAATCCTATCTTTTCAGCGTCATTTCAAAGTGAAATGTTCTGTAGAGCTCAAGACTCAAAGTCTTGGCATTTAATTTTATATAATTACTCTGGTTGAGGCGCGTCAACTGGGCAAACATTTGCACAAGCACCACAATCAATACATTCTGAGCTGATTACATAAGTGCTATCACCAGCAGAAATTGCGCTTACTGGGCATTCAGGTTCACAAGCGCCACAAGAAATACAAGAATCATTAATTACATACATTAGTAAATACCTCCTCATTAAATTTGATAAATCAATTGAACCAAGTTCAATGAATTTGTCATGTCACCATTATAATACTCAAAAAAAGGCATAAACAACATAAAAAAGGGAAAAAGACAAGAAAACAAGTCATCTATATTGAGAATCATTATAAATTAGAAGAGCGGTTAGACAATTAGTCGCTCTTCAAGAGGCGGATTGCTCATCATCACATTTGTAAAAACCGAGACTAAAGCCTAAAATAATTGGAATAATAGTAAAATATTTGAATAAAATCGGGGTGTGGAAATTTGTCCCGCAGGGGGATCTTTCGGTAAACGAAAGGATTCAAAAAAAATTATAAGTGTTGCGAAAAATTTATAGTTTAATCTGGTTTTATGGTTTACACTGTTAATGGGATATGTTAAAATTTACTCGTTAGGACGATTAACAATTTTTTAACAAACTCTAAGGGCAAAGAAAAATTTAGGTTGCTGACAACCGTGAGGTAATCCCTCAGAATCATTTTAAAGGAGATGTTTGAAATGAAGTATATTCAAGAGGTATTTGAACAAGTTAAAATGAGAAACGCTAATGAACCAGAGTTCTTACAAGCGGTGGAAGAGGTTTTCAAATCATTAGAACCAGTTTTGGAAAAACATCCAGAATACGTAAAAGCTAATCTCTTGGCTAGATTTGCAGAACCAGAAAGACAAATTGTATTTAGAGTTCCTTGGGTAGATGACGCTGGAAATCTTCAAGTTAACAGAGGATTTAGAGTTCAATTTAACGGCGCTATCGGACCTTACAAAGGTGGTTTAAGATTCCACAAATCCGTATATATTGGGATTATCAAATTCTTAGGCTTTGAACAAATTTTAAAGAACTCTTTAACTGGTCTTCCAATCGGTGGCGGTAAAGGTGGTTCTGACTTCGATCCTACTGGTAAATCAGATGCTGAAGTTATGAGATTCTGCCAAAGCTTTATGACTGAATTATATAGACACATCGGACCAGATGTTGACGTTCCTGCTGGAGACATTGGTGTTGGTGGAAGAGAAATCGGATACCTCTATGGACAATACAGAAGAATCAGAGGCGCATTTGAAAATGGCGTTTTAACAGGAAAAGGATTAACTTACGGTGGTTCATTAATTAGACCTGAAGCAACTGGTTTTGGTGTAACTTACTTTACAAGAGAAATGTTAAAAGCTAAAGGCGAAACTTTCGAAGGTAAAACAGTTGCATTATCTGGTTTCGGTAACGTAACTTGGGGTACTGCAATCAAAGTAACTGAATTAGGTGGTAAAGTTATCACTATTTCAGGACCAGACGGATATATCCTTGATGAAGCTGGCGTTGCTGGTGAAAAAATTGATTATTTGTTAGAACTTAGAGCAAGTGGTAAAGATATCGTTGCACCTTATGCAGAAAAATTTGCAGGCGCTAAATTCTTCCCAGGCGAAAGACCTTGGGGCGTAAAAGCTGATATCGTTATCCCATGTGCAACTCAAAATGAAATTAGAATTGAACATGCAAAAGAAATCGTTGCTAACGGCGTTAAATTCCTTTGCGAGGCTTCAAATATGCCTTGTACAAATGATGCAATCGACTACCTTCAAGAAAATGGCGTAATTGTTGGACCTGCTAAAGCTGCAAATGCTGGTGGTGTTGCAACATCTGCTCTTGAAATGAGCCAAAACTCTATGAGACTTTCATGGACAGAAGCTGAAGTTGATGCTAAATTGGATCAAATCATGACTAACATCCACAAAAGTGCTGCTGAAACAGCTGAAAAATATGGATTTGGTTATAACTTAGTTGCTGGAGCAAATATCGCTGGTTTCATCAAAGTTGCTGAAGCGATGATGGCTCAAGGAAACTACTAATCCACTTAGTGTCGTTTCTATTGAAGACAGAGTTAAAATAAATAGATTATAAAAATAAGCGTTGGACAAATCCGAAAGGAGATGACCAACGCTTTTTTATATCTCGAAAAAGAGACCGCTTATAAAGGAATTGCCTTGATAGCAATCGAATAGATGTTATCAAACTTAATGTCAACTGATTTAATGGTGATAGTCCTTTAAGTAAGTTTCCACAACGGACATAATCGGCAGGCCGTTTTCGATGTCGTTTAATGCCTTGTTAACGGCATCGATGTTCATGGTAAATGACTTCAGCAATTCAAAAATCTCAGGATAGCGTCTGTGAAAATCAACTTGTGTAAAGGTGGTCATGGATTCCTCAACACCAAACAGTTTATGATCGTCTTTTAAAATTTTGAGAGGCATCTTGCCAAACATAAAATGCGGTTTCCATCCCGTAAAGATAAAGGGTTTTTGCTGTTTGTGAAGTTGGTCGATTGTTCTGAACAGTTCAGATTCATCTAAATATTGAACGTCCACATGCTCTAGACCGTAGGTCTTTAAGAGTGTGGGCATCATACTGCCAATATAAGTGGTGCGCTTGCAGGCATAGATTCGATTGCCAATTTGAGGTAAAATGCGTGTAATCTCTCTGATGCTGTCTATGGGGAGAGACTCGGGCACTGTAAGTCCCATATAACACCCTCTAGTATTGATTCCAACAGAAGTAATATCTTGCTTATAGCTATCAAATACAGGCTGCATAGAAGGCATCCAAGGCGCCAGTGTGGCATCTACAGATTTATCGGAAATGGATTTAAATAGTGATTGATTTGGGACGACGATGCCTTCAATTGTCTGACCGATTTTTTGTTCCACAAGTCTTCGAAATACCTGAAATTGAAATTGATGTTCAGGTGAATTAGTCAGAGCAAATTTGGCAAATTTGAACTGATTTAACCGAACGGAGATGTCCGAAATTCGGCTCTTTAGGAGATGGGTACTGTCCTTGATGGCGTTGACACGCTCAAGTTGCTGTGTGGTACTTGCGCTCACTTCTTCGGACATCGCATAGGTCTCTTCAGTGACAGCGGAAATATTTTGAATTGAATGGCTGATATCGGAGCTGTTTTTCACGATTTCATCTGTCTTTGCAGCTGTGGAGGCAACTGATGCATTGATGCTCTCAATGGCAGAACCTAGCTCCTTGAAGGCAGATTCCGTATTGACGATGGATTGTTTTTGATCTGTGATACTCTTCTCATTAGAAATCACCCGATCGGATATTTGGAACACGCCTGATTTGACATCATCTATCAGTGCCAGAATCGTGTTGGTGGATTCTTTGGAGTTCATGGAGAGTTTGCGGATTTCATCTGCGACTACTGCAAATCCTCGGCCAGCATCCCCTGCGCGTGCAGCTTCGATACTGGCATTGAGTGCCAGTAAATTTGTCTGTTCTGCGATGTTGTTGATGATATCCACCACAGATGAGATTTTAAGAGCCGACTGTGTGAGTGCGTCAACTTCCAATCGAATCTCGTCAAATGTCGTGGCGGTGGCAAGGGCTGATTGCTCTTGAAGGCGAAGTTGGCGTCCGCCAGAGGAGAGAAGATTCATGGCCTCTGCGCACTTATCCGATATCTCTAAGATGGATTTTTCAATACCTCCAATAGAGTCATTATTCTGAAAAATCTGGTCGGAGATGGAGACAATTTGTTCGCTGATATTGGAATTTCCCAAAGTGACTTCTCCCATTGCCTGATTGATGCCGCTGGTGATGCCATTGATTTCGTGAATGTTGGATTCAAGTGACTCCAGTATGCCCTCGGCTGTTTTGACGACGCCGAGGTATTCAGATAGAAAGTGTCGCCAGTTGCTCATGAGCTGATAGGAAGGGTTTGATTTTTCTTTGCTTTGTACATCGTTTATGTAGAGGTTGAAATCATTGTCCAGCATTTTTTCTATGAGATCAGCCTGCCCATTTTTACTGCGTCCAAACATAGTATGGTCCCCCTGTTTCAAAAAGAGTTGTAGAAGTCTGTATTCCATAAAAGGGTACTACAAAAAACGTCAAGAAAAGGTCAAAAACATAGATGTATTCGCATAAGGATTGGATAAACAGACTGCATATAAATCCAAAAAGATGCATATTGGAAAAACGTCCTAAGAGAGAACTGGAGTGAGAAAATGAGAAATTGTGAAAAGGGATGCATAAAATTTGACGGTTTTTTTATGCTCTGTCATTATCCTATTTAGAAAAAAGTCAAAAAAATGGGGAAATAATAAAAAATTTTGACGATGAACGGTGTTTAAATTATAATGAGTTTCATAGGGGCATGTGATATCTATCAGGGGGGATAAATATGATTACAGTGACACTTTTTGGACAGCCAGAGGTCAAAGTGGACGATAAGGCCGTTGTGTTTCCCTTTAAAAAAGCGGAAGCATTGTTCTATTATATTTGCATCTATAGAAAAGTGAACAGAAATAGGGCGCTGGATTTGTTTTGGGGAGAAATGCCAGAGCAAATGGCGAGGAAGAGCCTGAGAAATGCAGTTTATGTCATCAAAAAGGCCTTTGATGCAGAGATTCTATATTCGCCCAATAGGGAGTTCTTGGAATTGTCTGAAGAGGTGGTGCGCACAGATTATCATGATTTTAAGGCGGGGTGCATTTCTGAAATTGAAGACTATGCTCAAGAATTCATGGAGAATTTCTATGTAAAAGATGCAAAATCTTTTGACGACTGGCTCATCAACATGAGACATCAGATAAAGGAGCAATTGATTGAACAACTTCAAGTGGAGATTGGCAAGTCTATAGCTTGTGGGAATCTAACTCAAGCAGATAAGCATTGCAAGTGCCTTATTGGCCTTGATGAGTTCAACGAAGAGGCCTATAGACTTCAAATGAAAATCTATAAAGAGATGGGTGAGCATGGAAAGTGCATAGAGACTTTTAGTTGTCTATCGAGGATTTTAGAGTCCGAGCTGTCTCTAAAGCCAGATGTCCAAACTCGAGAGTTATTCGACAGCATTTTAAAAGAGCGCACGAAAAAAACAGAATCTAAGCACACTGAACACGTCATCTTCTTTGGACGATCAAAAGAGCTTCAAGTTCTCAATGACGCCTATATTGGGTTTAAGGAGAGGGGCGATTACGAGTCTATTCTAATTGAAGGGGAGATGGGAATTGGCAAAACTGCATTGGTTCAGAGTTTCATGGACACCATTGACCATCAGAATATCTGCGTTTTAAAATCGGTAGATAAGTGCATAGAGACAGATTTGCCCCTTGCCCCTTGGCAAGAACTGCTGACAGAGCTCAAGCGATGCATTCGCATGAGTCAAATTAGCATCAATGATATTGACCGAATTGCCATCGCCTCTATCTTTCCCACTTTCTTAGAGCAGTATAAATTGGGAGAACATGCCGCACAGTTAAAGCGATTTGATTTGAACAACCTCAGAGTGGTTTCCAAGGCAATTGCCAATGTGGTCATTGAGGTGTCTAAGCACAGACCTATTTTAATTGTACTGGAAGACATCAATACATTTGACGATTTGAGTCTTTCCATTATAAGAGAACTTCTATTCAGAGACAGAAACCATAGAATTTTTATGATTCTGACTATGAATTTCATCTATAATAAGCGGCTGGAGTTCTTCGTTACAGAAATGCTCCGGAAGAACTATATTCATCAGATAAGTCTCAGTCGGTTTTCCTATGATGAGGTGGCGTCGTTTATAGACATTTATAAGAATTTCAGAGAGGTAGCCGATGAAGTAGCCTCTGTAATTTTTCAGGAATCAGAGGGAAATCCCCTATTCATGACAGAAATCATAAAGGCCTACAGCCAGTCTCAAAAACCGCATGTGATTCCATCAAAGATGCGGGACATTTTTAAACTGAAGTATCTAACCTTGTCAGATGAAGCGAAGAAAATCGTAGATATCGCCTCTGTTTTCAAAGAATCCTTTCGATTTGACGCACTTCATTCCATCAGTGGCAAGGACGATTTTGATCTCATGACTTTAATGGATGAAATCATTCAGAAGGATATCATCGTGGAAGTCTGCTGCACAGCTGATGCCGATATGTTTCAGTTTGTACACCACAAGTTAAAAGAGTATGTCTACAGTTCTCTTTACAAGGCAAAACAGCGACTTATTCATCAAAAGATTGCTCAGTACTACGAAGGCCAGTCCACACTGGAATACGAGCAAATCATGTACCACAGCAAAATGGCAGGGGACAAAGTTCGATTTTTAAAATATAAAATCAAGCGCATCTTTGACTTTCTAGAAATGCTTCACGAAATGTTTCCCATTGTCAAAAGCGGTGACAGCCTCATCAGCCAAAAAAACATCAAGTCATCCCTTAAAGAGGAACTTGAGGAAATCAATGCTCTTTACGACGAACTTCAGGGAAATGGTCAATTTATAGAGCCTGAGCTTGAAATTTATTATCTAAATCTCATGAGTCGATACTACATTATCACTGGCAAAGGGGAACTGGGATTGTCCTTGACAGAAAAGATGATTCAGCTCTCTATGGAGTCGCATAATGTGAAATATATTTTAAAGGGATATAAACTCATGGTTTTCCACTATATCAATACAAAAGATGTGGAAAAAATGAGTGAAGTGATTACAAAGGCAATACACCTAGCCCATAAACATGAGTTAAAAGAGGAATTGGGTGTGTTTATTCGGCTAAAGGGATATGGAAATATTTTAAAAGAGGACTACCACAGAGGTGAGAATTTCCTCAAAGCAGCTGTTCGCCTGTTTGAGAACCTAAAGGACCCCCATCGGTACAGCCTAAATATCATGGCATGCTATTATTACCTCGGTGAGAGTAGACGGCTTCAAAATCAGTTCATGGAAGCGATTGAATTTTACCATAAGGCAGTGGGACTTTCAGAGGAGTACGGGTATATAGATCGACTCACGCTCTTTTATTCCAGCCTTGGTCAAACTTACTTTGAAAGTGGTGACTACGAATCTGCCAGACATTATTTGCTCAGAGCCATAGAGCTCTATGAAGAATTTGATTTTCAGTGGGGAAAGGCTTTGACTTGGGCTTATATGGCCATGTTGGCGTTTCAATCAGACGATATGGAGCACGCGGCGTACTGCCTCGAAAGAGCGGATTACTATCAGGCTTTCCTCAAGAGCAAATACGAATATGAAAAAATCGACACGCTTAGAAATCAAATGATAAAACCACATAGAGGATAAAATATAAAAAACGGCGAGGACAAGCCGTTTTTTTTTGACACTTTGTTGACGACAGGTCAGATAAACTTGATATAACAATTACGAACAAAGGGGATTCAAACATCGCAGAAGGAAGCTCAGTAGAGAGTCTCAATATAAATAAGACCTGAAAGGGAGATTTTATGGAGGTGTCATGTTGAAACTAGAAATGGTGGTAAATGATGAAAAAATCAATATAGAGGTAAAGCCAAATGAGCGCTTGTTGGATGTTTTGAGAGACAGACTTGGGCTTACCAGTGTCAAGGAGGGCTGTGCAGAGGGCGAATGCGGAGCGTGTACCGTGCTCATGAATGGGCGAGCAGTGACTTCCTGTACAGTCTTCGCCATGCAGGCGAGAGAGGCTGAGATATTCACCGTGGAAGGACTTGAAAAGAACGGAGAATTGGATATCATCCAGAGTGCCTTCATCCAAAGCGGTGCAATTCAATGTGGGTTTTGTACCCCTGGGATGATTATGTCTTGCAAGGCATTGCTCCTTTTAAATCCCAATCCGTCTGATGAAGAAATCAAACGAGCTGTGGAGGGAAATCTGTGTAGATGCACTGGCTATCAAAAAATTATAAACGCCGTTCAGTCAGTTGTGCGAGAGGGGGCAACAAAATGAGAGAAGTAGCTTATCATATGCCGAACAACATAGAAACCCTTGAACGAATTCTGACTGAGTCGAAAAAACCGTTGGGCATTGTCGCCGGCGGAACTGACTTCATGATTAAATATAGAGCGCATCCTGATAGATACGAGGCTTTATTGGATATTTCAGGGGTTAAAGAGCTCAGCAAGATTATTGAAACAGATGAATACATTCACATTGGTTCACTGGTGACGCTGACAGAAGTGTCAGAGTCCTCGGTGATTCAAATATGGTGTCCTGCACTGAGCAAAGCGGCGGGAATGGTTGGCTCTACTCAAATTAGAAATAGAGGCACTGTTGCTGGCAACATCGCGAACGCGTCCCCCTGTGCGGACACCGCACCCCCACTTATGGCATACGATGCCAAGGTGAAGACCTATCATCCAGAACATGGCGTCAGAATAAAAACGGTGGATGATGTCATGGTTGGCATGGGAAAAAACATGCTATTGGCAAACGAGGTTATTTTAGGGGTGATTATTCCCAAAATTAGAGAGCGCAAACGTGAGGGATTTATGAAAGTAGGCAGCCGAAAAGCGGTGACGATTTCTAAACTGAATCTTTGCATTGTATTGATTCTCGATGAAAAAAACATTGTGGTAGATGCACGAGTGGCCATTGGCTCACTGGGGCCAAAAGCATTTCGAATAGAAAAGGCAGAAGCACTTTTAAGCGGGCAAACTTGTGAAAGGGCACTTCTCACAGAACTGTCAAATGCGTTGTCTGAGCAGGTTGTATCGTCCATATCGGGTAGAAGTTCCATGCCTTATAAGAGACAGGCAGTCAAAGGACTTGCAGATGATGTGCTGACACAGATTTTGGCTGAAAGAGAGGAGGCATAATCATGCATAAGTATATTGGCAAATCTATTCCTCGACACGATGCCCGGGAAAAGGCAACTGGTCTTTTAAAATATGCGGGGGATTTAAAAATTGAGGGACTTCTCTATGCGAGGCTGAAGACAAGCGAAATCGCACATGGGAAGCTGATTTCTGTAGATGCAAAAAAAGCAGAGGATGAATCTGGTGTCAAAGCGGTCTATCATCATTTCAACACGCCGGGATACACCTACAACGAACACCAGTGGATGGCGGGACAGGAGATGATAGAAGATCAAGTTCTCTTCAGTGAAACCCTCAGACACTATGGTGATAGAGTGGCCATGGTGGTTGCAGACAACAGGGAAACTGCCAGAATTGCCACCCAGTTGGTGGATATGGAAATTGAATCACTACCAGTCCTGATAGACCCCGAGCACGCATTAGACGCAGATGCTGTCAAAATTCATTCCGAATCCAATTTGGTGTTTGAAAAGAGCATTGAACTCGGTCAGGTTGAATCTGTCTTTTCAGGAGCACATAGAGTTGTCGAAGATAAAATAGAGACGCCTAAACAGCACCATGCGGCAATGGAACCACATGTATGTCTGGCAATTCCAGAGGCCAATGGGCACCTGACATTGGTGACGCCTTGCCAAGTGGTCTTTCAGGTGCAATTGATCGTCGCCAAGGCTATAGGGGTTCCAATCAGCCATATCCGAGTCATAAAGGCAAACATAGGCGGATCGTTTGGCGGAAAGGGACAGCCAACCATAGAAGCACCTTGCGCCTATGCGGCGATGCAACTTGGCAAACCAGTTCTCCTTGAAACCGATCGGCTTCAATCCATGACTGCGACTAAGACCAGACATGCTTCTATTGGATGGATTAAAAGCGTGGTGGATGAGTCGGGAATTATAAGGGCACGTGATCTGTCCATGCTGGTAGATACAGGTGCTTATTGTACCAATGGACAAGCCATTGTCATGGCAATGGCGAAAAAGTACTTTAGACTCTACGAAATCGAAAACACTCGATTCTCAGGCAAGTCAGTCTATACCAATACACCAGTCGGTGGCGCTTGTCGGGGGTATGGATCACCGCAAGTTCACGCTGTAACAGAGATTCACATGGACAATCTCGCAAGGGAAATGGACATGGACCCAGTTGAGTTGAGGCTTAAAAATCTAATACAGCCGTTTGCAAAAGACCCATTAGGTGGTCCTGCAATTGGAGAAGCACAGGCTGTGGAGTGTGTTCAAAGAGGCGCAGAGGCCTTCAACTGGAAAGAGCGATATGCCTATAAAAACGATGCATCTGCTCGATTCAAGCGAGGGGTGGGCATGGCCTGTGCAACACATGGAAATGGCTATCACGGTGCATATCCCGATTTTATCAACATGTCGCTAAAAATGCATGCAGACGGAAAATTGGTTTTAAATGCAGCCCTACATGATCTTGGGTGCGGAACCGTTACCAGTATTCAGCAAATTGTGGCGGAAGTTCTGGACGTTTCACCATATGATGTCCATGTGCTGGAAGCGGACACGTCAGTGAATCCCTATGATTCAGCAGGAACTCAGGCAAGCCGTGTCACTTATGTCTGTGGGGGCGCTGCCAAAAAAGCAGCAGAAGAAATGAAAATCAATTTGCTCAAATTTGCCGGTGAGATGTTAAAATGTCCTATAGAGAAACTCTATGTGGAGGACAGTCAGGTGAAATTATGTGAAAGTCCTCGAGAAAATTCATCAAAATGCGCCGTTACTTATGAAGAAATTTTAGCTTATGCTTATCTTGTAAAACAAGAGGAAGTCAAATCAGAAGTGACTTATCAATCGCCGGGGAATCCTGGAGTTTATGCGGCTAATTTTGCGCAAGTCATAGTGGATACCTTCACAGGACATGTGACTATAACGGATTTCCTCGCCGTTCACGATATCGGCAAGGCCATTAACAGAGATTTTGTCGAAGGTCAGATTCACGGTGGGGTTCAGATGAGTCTGGGCATGGCGCTTATGGAGGAAATGGACTTCAATGCAAAGGGCATTTTGCAAAGTAGAAACTTTAGCAAATACCATATATTCAACGCACCAGAAATGCCAGAAGTCAAAACCATCTTGATTGAGACCGGAGAAGACGGTGGGCCTTTCGGTGCCAAAAGTGTTGGGGAAGTGTGTGCAGTGGCGGCAGCGCCAGCGGTTATCAACGCCATCAACCATGCACTTGGAACGCGTATATCGAAACTGCCAGCAACGCCAGAACGCATTGTGGAAGCTGTGTGTGCACTGGAAGACTAAAAACACAAGGGGGGAAAATGATGAATGAAACAGTTGTACTAAATGGAGAGAATCTCACAATTGATGTCTTCAATCAAATTGTCAGAGAAGGTGTTAAAATAGAGATTCATCCTGATATCATGGAAAAACTTGTAGCAACGAGAAAACTCGTCTTTGATTTGGCCGATAGGGGCATTCCAATTTACGGATTTACAGTGGGCGTTGGCTGGAATAAAGACAAGAGAGTCTTTGGCAAATACTTTGAGGATTACAATAGAAACCTCATTTACGCACACTGTGTCGCTGTTGACCCAGAGGCATCGGAAGAAACCGTAAGAGCGGCTATCTTGGGCAGACTTGGGACTTTTCTGGCTTGTAGAACCGGTGTTCAGCCTGAAGTCGTCATTCGATATGCAGATTTTTTAAACAGGGGGATTCATCCGGTTATGCCAGAGAGGGGTTCTGTTGGGCAAGGAGATATTGCCTGTATGTCTCACCTTGGATTGGCAGTTATGGGGGAAGGTGATGTTTACTATAAAGGGCAGCGAGTGCCAGCCAAACAAGCTCTTGCAGCCGAGGGACTTTTTCCAGTGACACTTGGGCCAAAAGATGGGCTTGCAATTGTTTCTTCAAGTGGTCTTTCCATGGGAAAGGGTGCTCTTGTACTAAAGGACATACGCGACTTGATTGAGGCGGGCAATAAGCTCTATGCGCTTTCGCTGGAAGGATTGAACGGAAATATCACGCCGCTTAATTCCCGGGTCAATGAAGTGAGAAAAATGCCGGGGCAGATTCAATGTGCCAAGGACATCAGAGCCTATCTGTCGGGTAGTTATCTGGGCAAAAAGGACATCACCAAGACACTTCAAGACCCCCTGTCTTATAGAGATGTCTGCGCACTGCATGGCTCTGTGCTGGATGCCCTGGAATACGTGGAAAGATATATGGAAATTCACTTAAACACCACTGAGGACAATCCCTGCGTACTCTTGGAAGATGAAAAAATCGTCTCTTGTCAAAACTTTGAGATTCCCACTGTGGCCATGGGCCTTGAAATGTTGGCCATTTCACTCAGTCACGTCTCCAAGGCATCTTGCTTGAGAACCATCAAACTATCGACACCAGTTTTTACAGGCCTTCCTAGATTCTTATCGCCAAACGAAGGTGAAATACAGGCATATCAAACCATCCAAAAGCCATTTACATCTCTGGATACAGAAATTAGACATCTGGCAAATCCCACTTCGATGGATCGGTTTTCAGTGGCGGGAGATATTGAAGACACCGCTTATGATGCACCTTATGTGGTGAGACGACTTGAAAAAATCCTAGACAATCTCTACTATATTTTTGGTCTTGAGGCCATGCATGCCGTCCAGGCAATCGACTTGAGAGAGGGGATTGAGCTGGGTGTGGAGACGACTAAACTCTATCACAAAATCAGGGAAGTGATTCCATTTGTGGACAAAGACAGACCGTTTACACCAGATATCAAGTCGGGGTACGAACTCTTTAAATCCAAAAAATTTGTAGGAGAAATTCTTTAGATAGACCATAGATTAAATATTGCGACTATTTTGATAATTATTTGGCGGTTTGTTGACGGTTGATTTGATAGACTGGGCTGGGGTAAGGCGAAGTCTAATGGGGTACCGTCATAATCCATATTAATTATTCATTCCATTGGCATCTTCTGTTGTTGTCAGGCTGAGGAGATGCCATAAAAGGAAAAATCGCCGATATCCGAAATAAATTAAAGGGGGAAATATTTATGAAAAAAGTCGAAAAAGCGACGTTGCGTTACTCAATTTTTATTCCCATGTCTGCACTTTTTCTTTTCTCAATTGTGGTGGGTATTGTAGCGCCGGAAGCATTTTTCAACGCATTGAATGCCATTGCGGGGTTTGCTTTTGAAAAATTCGGATGGCTATTCCAAATTTCTTCAGTTTTGTTCTTCTTCATGTGTTTGTATTTGGCATTCTCCAAATACGGAAATATCAAATTTGGCGGCAAAGATGCAGAACCAGAGTTGAGTTATTGGAACTGGTTCGCCATTTGTCTTTGTGCGGGTATCGGTACTGGGATTCTCTTTTGGGGAGTTGTTGAGCCGCTTACACATATGTTTGCACCTCCAGAAGCATTGGGGCTTACACCGGGGAGCGAAGCGGCGGCAATGTTTTCAATGACACAGACATATATTCACTGGACTTTCCTGCCATATGCAATGTACGGTATATGCGGCGTTGGGATTGCATACGCTGTCTACAACGTAAAGCTGCCATTTCAAACAAGTTCCATGCTCTATCCGTTTTTCGGAGACAAAATAAATGGCTGGGTTGGCGCTGTTGTTGACAACGTGTGTCTATTTGCCATTGCAGGTGGTGTTGCTGCGGTTCTAGGCGTTGGAACCATGCAGATTGGCAGTGGACTTCATATATTGACAGGTGTTGAAACTGGTAAAGTGCTTTGGATCGGCATCGTAGCGGCAATTGTCATCACTTATATCGTATCCAGTTACACAGGTCTTCAAAGGGGAATCAAGTGGCTTTCAGATAAGAACGCCAAGACATTCATCGTCATGTTGATACTGGTCTTCGTCTTTGGACCAACTGGTTTTATCTTAAATTTAGGAACGCAATCAACAGGTCACTTTATTCAAAATTTCTTTGAAAGAACGCTTTATCTAAGTCCGGTTGATGGATCACCTTGGCCGAGATGGTGGCCAATTTACTACTGGGCAATCTGGATTGCCTATGCACCGCTCACAGGTATGTTTTTTGCAAGGGTTTCAAAGGGGCGGACGATTAAACAATTTATGATGGTTGCATTTATCATTCCAGCAATATTCGGCATGCTTTGGTTTGCAGTATTTGGCGGCGCAGCTATCAACCTTCAACTCAACGGAGCTGGCATATTTGAGGCTATGCAAGCAGGTGGCAATGAGGTTGCCGTCTTCTCGTTCCTTCAAAATTTCCCGCTTTCCGGTTTGACAAGTGCTATTTATCTAGTGGTTATCTTTGTTTCGATTGTCACCATGGCAGACTCCATGACATCGACCATTTCGTCTTTATCGACAAGTGCTTATAACAATGCCGATATGGAACCTTCTGGCAAGATAAAAATCTTCTGGGGTGTTGTCATGTCATCGCTTGCAATCATCAACCTGCTGTCTGCGGGCGGTAAAATAAGTGGTATTGATGCAACAAAACAGATATCCACAGTGGCTGGGTTCCCGATCCTCTTCATCATGATTGCCATGGCATTCGGAAGTGTCTATATGATCGTAAAACAAGAAAAGTACGACAAGACTTACTTTGAACTTGAAGAAAAAGATAGTCAAGAAGCTGAAAATCAAAAAGCAAGTTAGGAAACTCTCACTCATAAGGCTTGACCTTAGCAGTTTTAATGAAACGGTATCGTAGACCCTACGATACCGTTTTGTTATAGTGTGTGCGCATCCATCCAGCATGGTCTTTGCGAAGACAATTCGCCAAAAGGGAAACGACCTGATGTCAGATGGGTTCGGATTGTATAAAGAGCACAACGAAAAAAATATCGGTTGTATAAATATAGTGTTTTGATATAATTAAATTGTGAAAATTACATAATGTAAAACTGCATGACGGTCAATCAACAGGGGGAGAATCCACATGCATGTATTTATGGCATTAGATTAAATTTTGGGGGGATATGTTTTGAATAATGAATCAACGGTACTTCTAGGGGAAGTTCTTGCACTTGAGTTGTTTAAGACTTCGACAGTTATCACGTCAATGGAGTCCATTAACAAGCCGGTGAGTTCGGTTAACGTCATGCTCGATCGTGAAATCTTGAATTGGATTAGCGAGGATGGTCAAATTGTGTTGACTACGGGACAGATATTTGAAAAACTCAGCATCCAAGAACAGGTGGATCTCTTTAGAGAAATAGCGGGCAAACATGTCAGTGCCGTGTTTATAAAAATTACACCCTACATTGAGTCCTTAGATACAGAAGTGATTGAAGTCTGTAATGAACTGAGCCTTCCCGTCGTGGACTTGGATTATCACGTCTCTTTCACTGAGATATTTTCGGCCACTTATAACCTGATGTTCAAGAAGCAGACAAATGTGCTCCAGCGAGTGGAAAACCTTCACAAAGACACCATGAACGTCGTGGTGAGCGGTGGCAATGTAGAAGATGTGCTCAAGAGCATCCACAAGACCATTTCCTCACCTGTCTTTGTTAGAGACTACTATTTTGAAGACACGTATTTTCTAAAGAGTGCCTTTGAAAACGACTATGCTCTTCTATACGAGAACATCGAGGGGATTCAGCTGGAGGGCAAGAGCACCAAAGTCATCTGGGATACAATTGCCTATAAGGAACAGGAAATTGAGCGTCTCATCATTCCAATATTCGTCAAAAATCAAGTCTATGGGCATCTGGTGACATACGGAAAAGAACGCCCCATCTCCAATTATGATAAACTGGGGCTTGAAGCGGCATCCAACATCATTGCGCTGGAATTTCTGAAGAAAATATCAGTTCAAGAAGTTGAGAACAAGTACAAAATCGAATTCTTTGATGACCTGATATCCTATGACGACATTCGCAGGCATAAGGCCATAGAGCGTGCTGGAAACTTTAGATTTTCAGACAGTGCCAATTTTATCATCCTCGCCATTGACGTGGTGAGCAAGGCGGCAGTTGACGATGCGGAGAGGTCGCTAAAAGCGGCTTATCTAATTGAGCTCATCTGCAAAGACATGGGACGTGCCTATATGATTTTAAATAAGAGCGATCACATCTATATTTTGGTAATGCTCAAGGAGGGTGAGACTATTTCGGTGGTCAAGCGGTATACCAAGTATATTTATGAAATATTAAAGTCAAAGATGAAGAAGCATCAGACCAAGATCGGCGCTGGTAGAATTTACAAGGGACTTTCAAATGTAAGGAAGAGCCTTGAAGATGCCATTAAAGCACTGGAGGGGGCCTCTTTTTACTTAGAGGAAGACGTCGTGTACTTTGAAGAAATGGGCATCTATAAAATTCTCTCTCAAACATCACTCAAATCAGAACTTGAGATATTTTATAAAGACACCTTGGAACCACTTGTGGCTTATGATCTCAGGAAGGATACGGAGCTTGTAAAAACGCTGGAAGTGTATTTTCAGTGCAATGGAAACCTAAAGCGAATGTCCGAGTCTCTTTTCACACATTACAACACGATTTTATACAGATTGAGCCGGATTCAAGAAATTATCGGCATGGACATTGAGAAGGAAGAAGACCGATATGCCATTCAAACAGCGCTAAAGGTGTACAAGATTTTCAGAAATAGCCTTGGATAGTTGAGGAGATGGCCTGAATAGAGGATTCCGATTGAACAGAGGGTTGTATTTGGGCACGATCAGTGGAGGGGAGAATGCTGGATTTATTGATGGAACTCACCTATCGGGTGGGGTTAATAATCATGATTGGCCTTGTGTTTTCGAGAACGAGGGCGTTTAAGAACATCATTGAAAAAAGAGATACAAACGTCGCTGAGAAGATAACCATGGGCATAATATTTGCATTGCTCAGTATACTTGGAACGTATTCTGGCATCCACTATCAGGGGTCGATTGTCAATACACGGGTGATTGGAGTGGCAGTGGGTGGACTTCTAGGTGGGCCAATGGTGGGCATCATCGCTGGAATCCTGTCAGGGGGACATCGCTTTCTCATTGATATTGGAGGATTCACGGCGTTGGCCTGTGGTATCTCCACCACTGCGGAGGGGATTATATCAGGGCTTTTGAGCAAGCGCTTCAAGGCATCACAACAGAGGATTCCCTTCGCTCTGATTGCGGGGGTGTTGCTTGAGAGCATGCAGATGCTCATTTTGTTGATTGTGGCAAGGCCATTAGATGATACTTTGGAACTGATCCGAGTGATTAGCTTTCCCATGATACTGGTCAACTCTGTGGGGATAGCTCTGTTTGTGAGCATTATCAGCAACATTCAATCCCTTAGCGGGATACAAGCAAAGTATAGAGCCAGACAGGCACTCTTGCTTGCCGATAAAACCACGCAGTCACTGCGAGATGGACTCGACAGAAGCAGTGCTCTGATGACGGCAAACCAAATACTCAGTGCCACGGACTTTGATGCAGTGGCCATTACCAACACCAATGAAATACTGGCCCATGTTGGAGCTGAAAGCGATCATCATCAAGCTGGCATGTCTATTATGACCCAAATCACTAAAATTGTCTTAAAATCGGGGGAAGTTCGCGTGGCCATGAACAAGGATGCCATTGGCTGTCCTATGGAAAAGTGCCATTTAAATTCGGCCGTAATCGTTCCAATTTGGGAAGGCGATGTTATCAAAGGAACTTTGAAATTCTACAGAACGCATGACATCATCAGCGACTTGGATATTGAAATTGCCAAGGGGCTTTCGAATTTACTGTCAACACAGCTTAGAATTTCTGACCTCGAACGAAAGTCTAAATTGGCGCTCAATGCGGAAATAAAAGCATTGCAGGCACAGATAAACCCTCACTTCCTATTCAACAGTCTCAATGTGGTGATTTCGCTCATACGGACTGATCCCCAAAAGGCAAGGGAAGTGCTACTGGACTTAAGTGAGTTTTTTAGGAAAAACATGCAGTCGTTAAAAGATGAAATTGCCATTCGAGATGAATTGGTTCATGTGGACAAATACATCAGTGTCAGCAGGGCTAGATTTGGCGATAAAGTCAAAATTCAATATGAAGTTGACGTGGATCAATCCACGCTGATTTTGCCGTTGCTGATCCAGCCAATTGTTGAAAACGCAGTACTTCATGGCATCTTGCAAAAACCACAGGGAGGCCTTATCAAAGTGTCGCTTAAGGTGGTGATGCCCTCTGAGTCAGAAATTTCTGAACAGAGCGAGTATGAATGCCTCTTGGATAGATGCCCTCTTAATCGGGGAAGTTACCTATCCATAGAGGTGACAGATGACGGCATTGGTATGAGCGAAGACTTGGTTCAACGCATTATGGCGGGAGAACTGCCAGATTCCATCGGATTTGTAAACGTCATGCAACGTGTGGAGAAGCACTATGGCGTAGCAAGCCAAGTTATCATAGATAGCAAACCGGGAGCGGGAACACGTGTGAGGGTTCTCCTGCCCATTAAAGAACAAAAGTGAGCGGAGGGACTTTTTCATGAGATGTGCCGTTGTGGACGATGAGATACCAGCAGTGGACGAAGTTGTCTATCTGATTTCAAAATACCCTGAACTTCAAGTGATTGACACCTTTAACGATGGTCTATCCTTTATTGGAGCGGCTGGGAAGGGGGCGTATGATGTGGTTTTTTTGGACATCAACATGCCTCAGGTTTCGGGCATTTTGGTGGCTGATTACATTTTAAAAAATCAATTGCCCATAAAGATCATATTTGTCACGGCGTACGATGAGTACGCTCTAAAGGCCTTTGAAGTCAATGCAGTTGATTATCTGCTAAAACCCGTTTCGGAAGATCGGTTTGAAAAGACGATTCAAAGACTAATGGAGAGCAGTTCAAATGAAGACGTGGATAAAAATGCAGAGGCAAGACTCGCTGTACAATCCATTAAGAGACAGCTCAAAGTCATGTCCCTATACAGGGATGGCGTTTTAAAACCCATTAGATACAGTGAAATCGCCTATATTGTGTTCGAAGATCGAACCACGCACTTTATCACGGTAAAAGGGGACTACACTTGCAAGAAGAACCTTTCAGAAATTGAAGAAATCCTCCAGGGGAACTTCTTCAGATGTCACAGGGCCTATATTGTCAATTTGGACTATGTAGACACCATTGAACCTTGGTTTAACAATACTTATATGGTGACGCTTAAAGGATTTGGCACTCAAATTCCAATCAGTCGGAACAACACGTCCAAGTTTAAGGAAAAAATGCATATTCTCTAATGTGTTTCTTTAACTTTACATGAAATCGACGTTTTGGATTCTATAAAATAGGGGTATAGAATTCAGAGAGGGCGTGATTTGGTGAGAGAAATTGAAAAATCAAAGTCCAATGATATCGACATGACGCTTCATTCGTTTGAAGAGACACTAATTTACGAGAGCCATGAGCGGCTTGCCATGCTGATTCCCTTTATGTTAATTGTAGAGGCGGCTATGTTGGCAATTACATTTTACGTGAGAGATGCAGCTGAGATCAAATGGATTAACGGGCTGTTCTTTATTTACTCGACTTTGATTTATTTGGCGATTAATATTGTGGATACTGCTGACGTTGACTTTCCGTCAAAATTCAGGATTATGGCGGCATTACAGATGGTGACAACAGCGGGAGTTTTGCTATGGGGAAGTTCTATGCTGGGCTATAAGTCTCATAGTGCAGTCTCCTACTTTGACTTTGTCATCGCCTTGTTTATCACAGGAGTCATTATACGTCAAAAGATCACCCGATGGGGAATTTATTACATAGCTGTATTGACGTATTTATATTTTTTGACACCGTTTGAGCGCACTTTGGCAGATGATGTCTTTTTGACATGGATGTCACTTTTCTTATTTATCTGTACAGCACTCTATGTCAACTGGCTTCTCTATAGACAGGCTGGGGAGACGTATCAGGTTGAGAGCGAGCTCAAATATCAAAAGAAGATGTTGGAATCCCTAGTAGAGATCAAGACCAGTGAACTCATAAAGACAGAGAAGAGCATGACCAGAGAAGTTGCAATGCTTCTGACGGTGGTTATGGAGTACTATGACGAGTACACAAAGGGGCATTCGGAAAACGTCGCCCAAATCTCTGAATCACTGGCAAGAGCTGTGGGGATAGATCTCGAAAGGCAAAAGGAAATATTCTGGGCCGGCATGGTTCATGACATTGGCAAGATACGGGTTGACAAGGC
Organism: Firmicutes bacterium UBA6806; assembly: GCA_002452745.1. Taxonomy (GTDB): domain Bacteria; phylum Bacillota; class Clostridia; order Peptostreptococcales; family Acidaminobacteraceae; genus Fusibacter_A. The sequence continues at coordinate 18,213 of DKFC01000071.1, read as the reverse complement.
CATTTTAAATAAGGAAACTCCTTTGACCAGAGATGAGTTTGAGCAGATAAAAAACCACTCTCTATATGGATACGAAATGACCAGCAATCTAGAGTCGTTGAAACGCATCTCCAAAATTGTGAGGCACCATCATGAGCATTTTGATGGAACAGGATACCCGGATGGTCTGTCGGGAGACGAGATTCCACTAGAGGCTCAAATCATTGCAATTGCAGATGCATGGGATGCCATGCGATCTGATCGGGTTTACCGAAAGAGTTTGTCTGTGGAAAGTGCTCGTCTTGAGCTCATAAAAAACAGTGGCAGTCAGTTTTCACCAAAATGTGTGGCGGCTTTTCTGGATTTGGAATGTGCAAACAAATAGATAAAGAATGTGGTTAAAGGCGGGGAAAAACCCCGCTTTTTTTCGTCTGACACATTGAAATACAGCGTTTTTCGTATACTTCCCCCTGAGGATGTGATAAGATAAAATAGTGGGGTTAAAATCATTCAGTCGTCTATCGAGGATACGCTTTTATACATACAACTGAGGGCGGCTGAAGGGATGTTTGTTTAGTGATTGATGGAGAAAAGTAAGAATGAATCGCATAATTAGAGGGATGAATATTATTTACGTGGGATTGCTTTTAATCGTCCTGCTGTTTTTTAATCTTCAGTTTAAAGATGCTGGGATGGTTCTCAACGAAGAAGTGAAACACGGTGCGACACTTTCAGTGGACTTAATGCATCTCAAAATTCAAAAATGGGTCGAGGAAAATGAAGCTGTTATTTCAGGAGCACGGGATTTTATCAGTAACTCGCCCTTTGTGGAAGATGATATCGCCTGGATGCTCACGTATAGAATGGAGCGGCATCCTATTTTCAAAAAGCTGTACTATGTCACGGCTGATAATCGAATTATCGGCGCAGAAGGGGAATCTTTAAACGATGTGGCGCAGAGAGGTCAGCTTATAAAAGCAGCTGGTGAAAATGATATTAAGGTGACAGCGCCCTTCTTATCAGAAGATGGTGAAAACTATATGGTGGCCATTGTCTTCCCCGTCAAAAGCGATGATGGGACACTCTTAGGCGTTGTTTCTGGAGAGATGTCGCTGGATGACCTCAAGGGCATACTGGATGACAACGAGGAGCTTGGGGACAGCATCACATATCTCATGAGTTCAAACGATGAAAAAATGTTGGAACTCAATCACTTCGAGGCACAGACTGACCCTTATGAAACCATGATGAAATGGTATGAGGCAAGAGGGGACGAAGCCTATGGCATGTCCGAAAAAAAATTCGGGAAGACAAAGGGGTATTTTCACTATCATAAATTGATGGATTTAGGGTGGACGTTGATCTCCTATACTCCGCTTCAAAGTTACAGTGACGGTCTGGTGAGGCTTCAGCTCTTTTCGTTGTTGCTCAGCGCGGGTACGGCAGGTGCTTTTTTCATACTGGTTATGATTATGAGAGCTGTGATAACAAAGCCCCTTTTGGAATTTGAAGAGCAAGTTGAAAGGATAGATTTTAACAAGCACGATCATCAGCGGATTGAATTGTCTTCAAACCAAGCGTTGGGAAAATTGTCTGGTAAAATCAATCATATGCTCGAGCGAATCTTTGAACAGGTCAGAGAGCTCAACGACGACAGAGATGAACTCTTGGCACTCAATGAAGAACTAGAGGCAACTTATGGACAGCTGGTAGCCACCGAGCAGGAAGTGACAAGACAAAAACAGAGTTTCGAGGCACTTTTCAGAAATGCACAAGATGCTATTGTAATGTTCGACCAGAATCATAGGGTCTTGGACATCAACGACAGCTTCACGATTTTATTTGGATATGAACTCAGGGAAATAGCGGGACTTAATTTGGATCATGTGGTGACAAGTCCGCAAAATCGTGAAGAAGCCGAGGCCATTACAACAAGGGTCTTTGATGGTGAACTAATTCGATTTGAGGCTGTTCGCTATGGAAAAGGTGGCGTCCCTAGACAAGTGAATGTTCAAGGCGTTCCAATGACCCATCAAGGCGTTATGATTGGTGGCTATGGAATTTATAGCGACATATCAGAGCGCAAAGAACGTGAGGAACACCTTGCGTTCATCAGTACACATGACGAGTTGACCGGGCTTTATAACAGAGGGCATTTTGAACAGTTGATGGAGGACATCAAGATTAAGAAAAATCTCCCAATAGGGCTGTTGACGCTGGACGTAAATGGATTGAAACTCGTCAATGACGCATTTGGACATAAAGCGGGAGATGGCCTGCTCAGAGAAATTGCTGATAGGATGAAGTCCATTTCATCTGAACAAGATATCTTGGCAAGAATGGGCGGTGATGAATTTTCTGTACTCATGGTGAATTGTGATGATGCGTGTATGGAAAAATACTCTAAAAAACTGGTGGAAAGTTGCAATCAAATTAGAGTGGACGAAGTGGCGATTTCCGTGTCAATTGGATATGCCATTGTAAAGAGCACTGAGGACACCTACGCATCGGCGTTTAAAATGGCAGAGGACTACCTAAACAAGCGAAAGCTGTCAGAAGGGCCAAGTGTAAGGGGCAAGGCTATTTACACCATTGTCAACACCCTTCACGAAAAGAACAAGCGAGAAGAACAACACAGCAAGCGCGTCAGCGAATTGGGCTATGGATTTGGAAAAGCGTTGAAACTCTCAGATAGAGAAGTGAATGAGCTCAAGACAATTGGGCTATTGCACGATGTTGGCAAAATTGCCATTGAAGAAAAGATTCTCAATAAGGAAGGCAAACTCAGTTCAGAAGAATACGCTGAAATGCAAAAACACCCGGCCATTGGATACCGAATACTCAGCACGGTGAACGAGATGGGGGAAATCGCCGAGTATGTTTTGGCGCATCATGAAAGCTGGGATGGAACGGGATATCCCAAAGGGCTTAAAGGACGTCAGATTCCTTATCTTTCCAGAATTGTAACCGTCATAGATGCATTCGATGCCATGACCAGTGATCGAACTTATCGCAAGGCCATGACATATGGCGAGGCGTTTACAGAACTTCGAAGGGTTTCAGGCATTCAGTTTGATGCTGAAATCGTCGAGCAATTTATCGAGTTTATTGAAACAGCAGAGCGAGGATAGTGAAATGAACGTTAAAATTGACAGGGCATTTTTAGATAAGGTTTCGGGGATTCGATTGGGGGTTCTTGAAGCAGAAGTAAAAGTGGAAGCAAGCAACGAGGCTTTAAAACAGGATATGTTGGCCTTCTTGAATGAAATGCGTTCTAATCTGCCCACTGCAGATATCAGCAAACAGGAAAACATCATGGCATCTAGAAAGGCCTACAGAGTTCTTGGAAAAGATCCCACTAGGTACAGAGTATCCAGCGAGAAACTACTAAGGCGAGTTACCAAAGGAGAGGGAATCGACTGGATTAACAATGTTGTGGATCTATCCAACTGGGTTTCTGTCAAGAGTATGAATTCTGTGGGGACATATGATTTGGGACTTTTAGAGGGTGAGTTGACGTTTACCTATGGAAGTGAGGGGGAGCAGTATCTAAATATCGGCAATCAGGAGATGAATTTGGAAAGTCTTCCGATTTTCAAAGATATAAAAGGGGCGTTTGGCTCAACAACTGCCGATTCCAAGGGAACAGCAGTGACTGAGACGACACAGCACATGATTTTGAACATTATTTCCTTTAACGAAAGTGAAGTGTTGGAAGAACATTTGCACTTTGCAAAGCAATTATTTGAGACGTATGCGACGGTATCTGGTATGAAAATGGGCATTGTCTCATCTAAAGGGTATAGAGAAATTTTATAGCGGGACAAAACGCTGCCACAACAAGTATAGAAAAAAGTACAATTTTGTTAAAAATATTTAAATAATTTATGAACAAAAGACGTTTATCTTCGGATAGGCGTTTTTTTGTTGTATTTATTTTACAATAAGCCAAAATTATGTCTACCGCATAAATAAATTTATACAGTAAAAGTTAAATTATGGATAGAGGAATTTCAGAATATTCAGAGAATATACCTTGTGAATAGATAATCCGTGACATGGGTTTCAGGGAAATCTATCAATTCTAAAAGGGGGATTACGAAATGAAAAGAGTTTTAGCGATGCTGTTGACCCTGATGTTGATTTTATCACTTGCAGGGTGTTCAAGTGCTCCAAGTCAAGAGGCAGGAACACCATCAGATTCTTCGGAGGCAACAAATGCACCTCAGGAATCTGCTTCATCAAAGGATTTAGGGACTTCAGGCGTGGATCTTGGATTTAAAATCGGCGTTGTGACAGGAACGGTTTCTCAGGGAGAAGAAGAATACCGTGCGGCAGAAGCTGTCAAGAGAAAATATGGGGAACAAGTTATTCTACAAACGTACCCAGATAAATTTATGGACGAACAAGAAACCACAATTTCCAATATTTTAAGTATTGCAAATGATCCTGAGGTCAAGGCAATCGTCATTTGTCAAGCTGTTCCAGGGACATCAGCTGCTATAGACAAAGTCAGAGAATTTAGAGATGACATCTTGATTTTAGCGGCTGTACCAGGAGAAGCACCAGATACGATTTCACCTAAGGCAGACATCGTGCTTCAAGGTGATGAGCTGGGCATGGGAACGACTATTATTGAACAAGCTCAAAAATTAGGCGCAACGACATTTGTTCACTACTCCTTCCCAAGACATATGTCTTATCCACTGTTGGCTGCAAGACGTGAAATCTTCAAAGAAGAGTGTGAGGCAAGAGGGATGACCTTCATAGATGCCACTGCACCAGACCCTACTGGAGATGCAGGTGTTCCAGGCGCACAACAATTTATTTTGGAAGACGTTCCTAGAAAAATCGCTGAGTATGGCGAAGAAACTTGTTTCTTCTCGACGAACTGTTCTATGCAAGAGCCATTGATTAAATCCTCACTGGAAAATGGTGGCATCTTGGCGCAACAGTGTTGTCCATCTCCATATCACGGATATCCAGGGGCACTTGGAATTAGCATCCCTGAAGAAAAACAAGGCGATGTAGACTATGTTATCGAACAAATTTCATCAAAAATAGCTGAAAAAGGTGGAACTGGCAGATTTTCAACATGGCCTGTGCCGGTCAACATGATGTTCGTAGAATCTGGCGTGGAATATGCAATCGCTTATGGACAAGGCAAGACAAATGGCAAAGTAGACAAGGCGTATATGGAAAAACTGTTCTCTGACTATTCGGGTGTTCAAATCAAATTGACCACTCTTGAAGAAGGCGGAACATCTTATGACAATTTCCTTCTCCTGTTGTCTGACTATATCACTTTCTAGTGACATCCATAGAGAATAAAGAATCTAATCATCAAAAAAGGTTGTCTGTTACCAAGCCGACAGCCTTTTTTATAGAAGTTAAGGGGTGAAATCTTTGGGAGAAGTTCTACTCGAACTAAAGGACATATCAAAATTTTATGGAGAAAATCAAGTTCTGAATAAAGTGGGGTTTTCAGTTAAAAAGGGGGAAATCGTCTCACTGCTGGGGGAGAATGGTGCTGGTAAATCCACACTTATGAACATTTTATTTGGAATGCCAGTGATTCATACAACTGGTGGATATCAGGGTGAAATCTACCTCGATGGAGAGAAAGTGGATATTCATTCGCCTGAAAGGGCTATGGAACTTGGCATTGGCATGGTTCATCAGGAATTTATGCTGATTCCGGGATATACTGTTGCTGAAAACATAAAACTAAATAGAGAAGTGACAAAGGGCAATCCTGTCAGCAAAATTCTGGGGAAAGACTTAGAAACATTGGATGTAAAAACAATGAATCGAGATGCTAGGAAGGCACTCGACCTATTGGAGATCAACATAGATGAATACGTTAAGGTTGAAGGGCTTCCGGTTGGATACATGCAGTTCATTGAAATTGCCAGAGAAATTGACAAGGAGAATGTCAGAGTGCTGGTTTTTGATGAACCCACGGCAGTTTTGACCGAAAGTGAAGCTGAAAACCTCATCAAGGCAATGAGGCAAATTGCGTCACAGGGAATCTCCATTATTTTTATCACCCATAGACTGGATGAAGTCATGGCCTGTACAGAGCAGGTGACGATTCTCAGAGATGGGATGCTGGTCGAAACCAAGGCGACGAGAGATACCAATATTCTGGAGCTTGCGGAACTGATGGTGGGCAGGAAGATAGAACAGCTTAGAAGCAATGAAACTGTTCGAAAAGTTGAAGAGGGCGACCGAATATTGGAGCTGAAGCAATTTAAAGTGGGAATGCCTGGGGAACTGGTGAAGGGCATTGACCTAGATATTTATAAAGGGGAAATCATAGGGATTGGCGGATTGGCTGGACAGGGTAAAGTTGGAATCGCCAATGGCCTGATGGGACTTTATCCAGCCTCTGGTGAAGCGCTATTAAATGGGAAAACCATGATTCTGAATCATCCGATGATGTCGCTCAAACAAAAGCTTGCCTTCGTATCAGAGGACAGAAAGGGCGTGGGGCTCTTATTGGACGATGCCATAGATTTAAACATAGCCATTACCTCTATTCAAGTAAATGGCAAGTTTTTAAAATCCTATGGGCTGTTCAGTCAAATGAATCAAGAGGCCATTTTAGAACATGCCAACAGCATGATTGAGCTGTTTGATATTCGGTGCACTGGGGCAGATCAGACCACTAGACGTCTCAGCGGTGGCAACCAGCAGAAGGTTTGCCTTGCGAGAGCGCTTACTCTTGAACCAGAGATTCTCTTGGTATCGGAACCCACAAGGGGGATCGACATCGGTGCAAAAAAATTGGTGTTGGATGCTCTTGTAAAGCTCAATCGAGAAAAGAACACAACCATCATCATGACTTCCAGCGAGCTCAGTGAACTCAGGGCTATTTGTGATAGAATTGCCATTATTTCTGAGGGAAAACTGGCGGGAATCTTGAAACCAGACGACTCTGATGCCAAGTTTGGACTGCTCATGTCAGGCAAGACAGATGTCTCAGAGGAGGTAAGAGCATGAAAGAGAAATTGCGACATGCGATTAAAAACATAGGAATTCCCAGAATCATCATCGTATCGCTTTTAGTGGTGATTTACGTTGCCGCCTATGTGCTGAAATTAAACGTGCCATCGCTTTTATCGGATAACTTGGTGAGGATGGGCATGAATGGGATTTTAGTCTTAGCTATGGTGCCTGGAATTCTGGCAGGGACTGGACTCAACTTTGGTCTCCCCCTGGGGATTATCTGCGGGATTATAGGGGGCCTTATCAGTATAGAGCTGAAACTGACTGGGATTGCTGGGTTTATTGTAGCCGTGCTGGCCTCCATACCGATTTCTATGATTGCAGGTTATCTTTATGGAAAGTTGCTCAATCGAGTCAAAGGTTCCGAGATGATGGTGGGGACATATGTTGGCTTTTCAGTGGTATCGCTGATGTGCATCGGTTGGCTTATACTGCCATTTAAATCAGACTCTATCAGATGGCCCATTGGGCAAGGGCTTAGAACAACCATTGCGCTCACTGACTATTATGACAAAGTACTCAACAATTTTTTGAGCTTTAAAGTGGGCGATTTGTCTGTTCCGACTGGATTGCTTTTATTTTTCTTCGCCGTGTGCTTTATTGTGCATCTATTTTTGAGAAGTAAAGTGGGATTGGCCATCAAGGCAACTGGGAGCAATAACAAATTTGCCAAGGCATCTGGGATTGACGTGGACAGAAGCCGGCTTGCGGCAACTATTCTCTCCACATCGCTAGGTGCAATCGGCATCATCGTCTATGCACAGAGTTATGGATTCTTTCAGCTATATACAGCACCTTTGATGATGGGATTTGGTGCCGTTGCGGCGATACTCTTAGGAGGTGCTTCTGCCAATAATGCAAAAATTGTGCATGTTATTTTTGGCGTTTTCATATTTCAAGGGCTGTTGCTAGTGGCATTGCCAGTGGCAAATGTCATCTTTCCTCAGGGAAATCTCTCAGAGGTCATGCGGGTCATCGTACAGTATGGCATCATCTTATATGCATTGACTAAAGCGGGGGGTGGACAGTGATGAATCGCAGGATTAAGGATTTCTTAACGCAAAATATAGTGACCATTGTATTTGTCTTTCTATGTATATTTGGAATTGTTGCCTCCAAACAGCCACTGCCCTTCATTGCCAAGGAGCTGATTACGAGAATCGGCAGGAACTCCTTTCTCGTCCTCTCTCTCATCATCCCAGTTATAGCGGGGATGGGACTGAATTTTGGCATTACTATTGGTGCAATGGCGGCGCAAATTGTCATGATATTTGGCATCAGTTATGGATTGACTGGATTCAGCGGATTTTTAATCTGCGTTATTGTTTCCACACCAATAGCGGCGCTCTTTGGCTATATAACAGGAAAAGTTTTGAACAAGACCGTGGGTCAGGAGATGATAACCTCTATGATTATGGGGTTCTTCGCAAATGGACTCTATCAATTGCTCTTTCTGTTTTTAGTAGGAACGGTTATCCCAATTGGAAATGAGGATTACTTGATTCCAGGAGGGGTGGGAATTGTTAACACAATTGATTTAAAGGGCAATCTCATGTACGCACTTGATAGCCTTTGGAGTTTGAAACTCCCGGTGTTTCTGATACTGTTAGGCATCATAGGCGGTGCTCTTTCAATTTATTTGACCAGGCGCAAAGAACTGCGGGTGAGTAAGGTAAAGGCCTATTACTACTTGGGCATGTGCCTGTCTATGATTGTCTTGGCAATTGTCATTTCAGCAACCAACAACTTCTACAAGAAATTTGATATTCCAATGGTGACCTTTTTATTTATTGCTTTGATCGGCCTCTTCAACATCGTCATCTTTAAGACGAAAGTTGGACAGGATTTTAGAACGGTTGGACAAGATAAGCACATTGCTCACGTGTCGGGAATCAATGTGGAAAAGAGACGGATTCTCTCCATTGTCATCTCCACGATCTTGGCAGCATGGGGGCAAATTATATTTTTACAGAATCTTGGAACACTGAACACATATGGATCTCACGTTCAGATTAGCACCTTTGCCATTGCGGCGTTACTAATTGGAGGGGCTTCTGTCACCAGAGCCACTGTGGGACAGGCGCTTTTGGGGGTCATCTTATTTCATACCCTCTTCATCGTCTCTCCAATGGCAGGTAAAAACCTCTTTGGCAATGCGCAAGTGGGTGAGTACTTTAGGACGTTTATCGCCTATGGTGTCATCGGCTTGTCTCTTGGACTTCATGCATGGAAGACCTTTAAGGCAAAACAGCGAAAAGATCAGGTGGATTTGGAATAAACCCGAACTGAATAAAGAGAAGTAAAATATAGAGACGTTTGTACGAGATAAAATTATTAAAGTACAAACGTCTATTTTTGTCCAAATCCTTGTTACAAAATAGTCAATATGTTAGAATGTAGGAAATAACTGTAAGCATAGAGAGAACTGCATGGCGTGAGAAGACCCAAAAAGCAGTCGAAAAGCTCACGTTAGTGGATAAGCACGGGAGGAAAAATGAATATTTCAAAATTAAGGGACAAATTATCATCTCAGTATGATAGTATTTCAGATTTACAGTCCATTTTTGAGGAACTGGAGGCCTCTTATCAGCAACTTATAGCCATGAGTGAACAAGTGGATCAAACTGAAGAAAAGTATGCCCTGTTGATACAGAATATGAGTGATATCGTCTGGATTGGCAACAGAGAGGGCAAGATTACCTACATAAACGAAATTGTCAGCGATGTACTGGGGTATGCGAGAGAAGAAATGATTGGACAAGAGCTTCACAGATTTATGTGTCCACTGCATCAATACGACACTGGAGATTGCAAAGACTTGATTGAGAGTATGCTGGAAAGGGACTTCAAAAGAGAGGTTCTCTGGATGTTACATAAGGATGGAAAGAGGCGGATTATATTAGAGACAAATACCAAACGCGTTTATTTTGACGGTATTTTGATGGAAATTCAAGGTGTTGGAAGAGATGTGACTGAGAGGATTCAAACAGAGAGGCGAATCAGGCGCAAAAACAACCAGTTCGAGGTGCTCAATCACATTAGTTCAGCAATCACGACGAATCTCTCGCTGAATAACTTGGACAAGCTATTGGATGATATCTGCAACAATGTCGTGGTGGAGACGAAGATTCCCCTATGTAGCATCAGGCTCATTGATGAAAATGGGGATTTAGGGGTCAAAGCTATGGGCGGGCGCATGAAATCATTGCTCAATGTCTCACCAATAATGAAAACAGATACGTTCACCATGAGGGCATTTGAATCAAAAAAACCCATCATGCTCACAACAGCCGATGTGGCAATGGAACACGACCATTTCAGTTATCTGCATAAACATCCCCAAGTTAAGAGCGTCCACATCTTTCCGCTCATCGCCAACGACAAACCCCTTGGGACTCTGATGTTGGCAACGGATTCAGAGTACGACGACGAAAATGTTATGATGTTGACCCCCATGTCAAACAACATCGCTTTTGCCATAGAGAAATCAAATCTATATAAGAATCTGCGGGAGTATTACTTAAAGATCATCACCACACTTGTGGCAGCTATGGAGGCAAAGGATACCTATACTCAGGGGCATTCGGTGAGGGTTTCAGAAATTGCTGTTGCAATTGCCAAAAAGCGTGGGTTTACAACTGCTGAAATTGATGAGATCAGAATTGCGGCTATTCTACACGATATTGGCAAGATTGGCGTCAGCGATGCGATTTTGTCAAAGCCGGGAACGTTGACATCTGAGGAATATGAACAAGTAAAACAACACCCTGCAATCGGCATGAGGATATTGGAGGCCATAGACCTGTCTAGGGAAGTCAAAGAGGGCATTTTATATCATCATTTGAGATGGGATCTCAAAGGGTATCCACAACCAAGTGAATCAGAACTGAAAAATATGGCGGAAATGCCTAGATTTGCAAAAATCATCGGCGTCGCAGACTCCATAGATGCCATGACGTCTAATCGAGCTTATAAACGTAGAATGTCCATGACAGAAGTGAAGAGAGAACTTCTGGAACACTCTGGAACGCAGTTTTGTCCAGAAATTGTAGAGGTGGCATTGACTGTGCTCAATGGCGTCTTTGGAGAGCATTTTTAGATTGAGATGTCTTCCTTTAGCTGAAATCAACTTTTAAAATCATAGTCAAATAAATACCCGATGCCCCTGACGCTTTTGATGTAGACTGGGGCATCATTGCTGTCCTCAATCTTGGATCGAATGCGTTTTATAAACGTATTGACTGTATTTTCATCATACTGGGTATTTTCCCAGACCTGCATGAGAATTTGCTTTCTAGAAAGCACCGTTTGAGCGTTGTCAATGAGGTAAAGTAGAAGATTGAACTCCGTCGTCGAAAGGGAGATTTCCTGATTGTCCTTTAAAACTTTTCGAGCGTTTCTGATGATTTTGATATCCCCGAATTCTATGGGTTTTGCAGAGGGTGTATGAGAGGCGTTGTAGTTCTCGTATCGCCTTAGATGTGCTTTTGTCCTCGCCACCAGTTCAACGGGGTCAAATGGCTTTGTGATGTAGTCATCTGCTCCGATGCCCAATCCGATGACCTTGTCGTATTGACTGGCGTTGGCTGTTAGAAATAGAATGGGAATATTAGACCTTTCTCTAATTTGCTTGCAAGTTTCCAGTCCGTTGAGTTCTTTCATGTTGATATCCAGAATCATGAGTTGGATACTCTCATCCAGCTTAACTAAAGCCTCATAGCCGCTGTATGCCTTAACCACTTCTATGTCGTTGACCTTCATGAATTCACTCAGCATGAACACGATATCCTTTTCATCATCCACAATCATGATCTTGTACATGGATTACACTCCTTTTATGTCAGTTCTATGTCACTGCAATAGCAGTTTCGTGAATTTTCAGAATAGACAGTTTAAAACCGTATAATCAAATTGTAATACAGTTTATAAAAAATAGAAAGGGGCGGTTTAATGGAAGGTGTAAGTCGAAACAAGACAAATAAAACTGGGGTATTGTTCAAGTTTGTCGTCTACAGCTTAGTGGGGATTTTTATGTTTTTTGTGCCAATTACCATAGGGGGGAAATCCACAATTCCCCTAGACCATCTGGTAACTGGAATTAAAACAGTGATACCGGGAGTCGTGCCGGTGTATGCACTTATTGTGATTATAATGGGCGGTATCTATCCGTTTTACAAGAAGACATGGAATAAGGATGCTGTGACAACCGTGTTTTCAGTCTTAAAACTCATTGGAATTGTAGTGGCCTTCATGGCCTATTTCAAAATTGGTCCAGCATTCCTATTTGAAGCGGATATGGTGCCTTTTTTGTTTGATAAACTGGTGATCCCTGTTGGGATGATTGTGCCAATTGGTGCGGCATTTTTATCTTTTCTCGTTGGATATGGATTGCTTGAATTTATAGGGGTGCTCATGCAACCTGTCATGAAGCCGATTTGGAAGACGCCTGGGCGTTCTGCAATAGATGCAGTGGCATCTTTTGTGGGCAGTTATTCCATCGGGCTTTTGATTACCAACAGAGTTTTTAAAGAGGGCAAGTATACCATTAAGGAAGCGGCCATTATTGCCACTGGTTTTTCAACTGTTTCAGCCACTTTTATGATTATCGTAGCCAAGACGCTGGAACTTATGGACTACTGGAATCCGTTTTTCTGGTCAACACTGGTGATTACATTCCTCGTAACGGCGATTACAGTTAGAATTAAGCCTTTGAGCAGCAAGGAGGACCGCTATATCACAGGAGAGGGCGATCCTGAGGTGAAACTTGAGGGCAATATATTTGCAAATGCCTATAAAGAGGGCTTCAAAGCCGCTGAAAATTCAGTGTCACTGCTGTCAAATATCACCGTCAACATCAAAGATGGTTTAATTATGGCAATGGGCATTCTGCCCTCTATTCTATCAGTGGGACTTATAGGTCTTTTGGTTGCAAAGTACACACCAGTGTTTGACTGGATAGGCTATATCTATTATCCGTTTACACTTCTCTTGAGAGTGCCTGAGCCACTGCTGACTGCAAAGGCCATGTCAGTGGAAATTGCTGAGATGTTCTTGCCAGCACTGCTCATGACAGCAGCTCCAATGGCATCTAGATTTATTATTGCCGTAATATCCATTTCTTCAATTCTCTTTTTCTCAGCGTCGATTCCGTGTATTTTGTCTACGGACATCCCGATTACCTTGCCAGAGATTATCGTGATTTGGATTGAGAGAACCATTTTGACACTGATTTTAGCTGCGCCAGTTGCATACATGCTCTTTTGAGCAACCATGTGATGCGGCGAAGATTTAAAAAGGGCATCGGATAAAATCATTAAAAGACAAGTCTGCAACCTCGTCTTGAGGGGGCGGGCTTGTCTTGCTGTCGTGGAGGCGGTTTGGTAAAATAGTAGGCAAATGGGGGTGATGGGTTGAGCCTTAGGAAGAAGATTATTTTGGTCATTTGCGCGACGATTATTTTGATGATGTTGATTTTAAGTGGTCTTATCTATACAAAATCTGCTAGGATTCTCAATCGCTCTGCGGCTTTTCAGATGCAGTCGCAGTTAGAGCGTGCCAAAGAAAACATAGATTTGAGACTTCAGATCACCAAACTGGAGACGGAGAAGTTATCGCTGGATGAAAAGGTTGTCCTATTCTGCCAAGGGAAACTAGACGTTGGGGCACTCAATACCTATCTAACTGAGAAGATGGCATTGATGGATGATGGCGATGGCTATTATAAAGATCTCTTTATCATGGATTTGGACGGGGTGATTCGGGCAACCACCATGGAAGAGGCACAGGATATAGACTTGTCTTCCAGAGCCTATTTAGCGGAGTCTCAAAGAACGCTTGAGACCATCACAAGCGATGCGCTGATAGCTCGCTCTGATGGGTCTTTGATTGTCAATACTGTAACGCCAATTTACGATAGCGGTGGAATCGTGCTCGGACATGCGGGGATTGCCATCAAGGCAGAGTACTTTTCCAAAATTGTCTCAGACTTAAAAATAGGAGAGGATGGTTATTACGGCATTGTGGATTCCAACAACCGAATATTGGCACATCCAGATAAATCTCTGATTTATAAAAAACTTCCAAAGGAAATCAGCAATCAGCATGCAGGGCAAATCAGCGATTACCTCTCCACTGAAATTTCCGTCTACAAAGGGGCTTCCATATTTGAACCCGAGAAAAACGCCTTCCAGTGTATTGAGTACATTGACTCCAATCGCTGGTATTTAATTGCGTCCCTACCCGAAAGAGAGCTTTACAGCCAGTCCATGATGTTACTCAGCTATGTGATTATCGCAGGGGCGGTGGGAATTGTTGTAGCCGTTCTAATCGGGTATTATACAGGCAGTGAAATTTCAAAACCCATTGTGGCTGTAACGGAGACGCTCAAAGGACTCACCGTCAGTAATGCCAGAATAGAAGCTGCCATAAGAACCTCTGTCGAGAGCATTCGAAGAGAAGAAGACAATGGAATTGAGACGCAGGGAGTGGACGTCCATGCGGACTCCTATGAAGCAGAGAAAAGAGCGGATGAAATTGGGAATTTGAGATCGGCAGTGAATATGGCACGGGATTATTTGAGCTCTGCCACTGGGATTTTCGAGAGGGAAAGTCAAAAACTCACAGCAGAATCTAAACAGATTATGGATTCTGTATCGGATATGAGCTATAATACGGCTCGGTTTATTGCGACGCTATCCCATGATTTAAAGACGTCGGTCACTTTGATTAAGGGATACGCAAAAGGTCTCAATCTAGGCATTATTGACGATGCTAAGGCGAGGCAGAAGTTTCTAAATGGAATCCTCACCAGTGCTGAGGATATTGAATGGATCACATGCGATATTTTGGACAACGCCTATGAGGCTCAGTGTGTGCCCAACCTAAGATTGGAGACACGCTCTCTAAAGGGGCTTTCAGATGAGCTTTCAGACACCTTTGAGCTGTACTGCACAGAACGGGAGAGACGTCCTGTAGTTGCGATTTCAGGTGTCTTAGAAAACCAGGAAATCAAGGTGGATTCGGTCAAGATAAAGCGGGTATGGCAAAACATTTTGAGTAATGCCGTCAAGTATTCAACGGAGGAAAGTCAAATAGACTGTGAGATAGCGGTGGTATCGGAGACCAAGGTTAGACTCTCCATAAGAGACCGCGGTTGCGGTATAAGAGAAGCGGATTTGAAAAGGCTTCAAGAGATGTTCTACAGAGGCAGGGGGAACGACCAAAAGGGCTATGGACTGGGTCTTTTTATAGCAGGGTCTATTTTAGAAGCGCATAATTCCAGTTTGGAAATAGAATCGGTACTTGGCGTTGGGACTTTGGTTGCGTTCGACCTAAGCATTAGTGGCTATCTATAAGCAGACTCATTACGATTCTATGACATCTGCCTCAGAGGCATGGACGATTAATTCAGAAAGTGCTAGGATTAAGGTCAAACAGGGAAAGGAGGAGAGTAGATGAAACAATTTTTGAGAGTTGTCACAGTGGTTTCAGGGATATTCGGCACAATATTTCTGGCATTCGACTGGCTTTTGACTCTATGGCTCAAAATGAATCATCAAGTGACGGGGGCGTCATCAGTGGGCATCATAGGTGGTGCTGACGGGCCGACGGCTATATTTTTGACAACCAATACAACCAGTGCCTGGCGATATGCTATTGCAGCGGTTCTCTATTTGATTTCCATAGCGGGCATTATCGGACTTAGAAACGAAAAAATTTGCGGCGACCCAAAATAGCAATAATCGCAAATAAGGAGCAATAGATGCAGGCACTTTTAAAAAAATATTTTGGATATGACCATTTTAGAGAAGGGCAAGAGGCGATTATCGAGCAGGTAATTTCCGGGAGAGATGCTCTGATTATCATGCCCACAGGTGGGGGTAAATCAATCTGTTTTCAAATTCCAGCGCTTAAATTTGAGGGGGTCACAATTGTGATTTCACCACTTATTGCACTGATGAAAGATCAAGTGGAAGGATTGTGTGAGAACGGCATAGCGGCAACTTTCTTAAACAGCTCCCTATCATCTTCAGAGATTTCAAGGAGGCTGTACGAGATTAGGGAAAACCGTTATAAACTGGTTTATGTTGCGCCAGAAGCGTTGCTTGCAGGCTATTTTTCATCACTCTCAAGCGATGTGGACATCGACCTTGTGGCAGTGGATGAAGCACACTGTATCAGCCAATGGGGACATGATTTCAGACCGAGCTATCGAGACATTCCCGCTTGGATAGACACCCTTAAAAAAAGGCCTGTAATAGCAGCTTTTACAGCAACTGCCACCAGAGAAGTCAGGGAGGATATCCTGTCTATCTTGAACCTAGAATCACCTTATGTGAAGATTACTGGCGTCAAGCGAGAAAACCTGCTATATCAAGTGATAAAACCCGTAAACAAGTACCAGTACCTCAAAGAGTGGTTGGGAAAGGCCCCTGATGAGAACACTGGAATCGTCTATGGGGCAACCCGCAAGACGGTTGAGAGCTTGAGTGAGAAACTGGAGAAAGACGGATTTAGCGTGGGGGCTTACCATGCAGGACTTTCCACAGAACAGCGAAACAAGGTTCAAGACGACTTCATGCAGGACAAACTTCAAATTGTGGTGGCGACAAACGCTTTTGGCATGGGGATAGATAAACCCGATGTCAGATTTGTGATTCACTATAACATGCCAAAGAACATGGAAGCCTACTATCAAGAGGCTGGGCGTGCGGGAAGAGATGGACTGGAAAGCGACTGTCTCCTCATGTATGATGCTTCGGATATTGTGAAACAGAGACTTCTAATTGCGCAAGGGACGAGTGATCCAAAGCGGTATAAAATGATGCTTGCAAATTTGCAGTCACTGGTTCAGTACTGTCATACGGGTGCTTGCCTAAATGCTGAAATCATGAGGTATTTTGGAGAAGAAGTGGGAATGGAAACCTGTGGTAATTGCGGTAATTGTCTGGACACGACAGAACTCGTGGACTATACGGTTGCAGCTCAAAAGCTCATTTCCTGTGTCTACAGAGTGGGACAGCGATATGGACTCAATACAGTGGTAGATGTCCTGAGAGGATCAAAGGCACAGAAGGTATTGGACTGGAAACTGGATGGTGTCTCAACCTATGGAATCATGAAAGAACACAGCGTTTCAGAAATTAAAGAACTTGCCATGTTCTGCATTGCAGAAGGGTATCTCAATATAACAACTGATGAGTTTCCAATTTTGAAACTGAGCGCCCGTTCACAAGAGGTTCTCAAAGGTCGACAATCTGTGATGATGAAAGCGTCCAAGCGATATGAGTCCACTAAGAGAGAAAAGTCCAAAGCTAAGCGTCAGAAGGGGTACTCTGGTGAGAACAGAGAACTCTATGAGGCACTGGTTCAATTGAGACGTGAGCTTGCAGAAGAAAAGGGCGTGCCCCTCTATATCATATGCGCCAACTCAGTTCTGGAGGAGATTGCCATGACATTGCCTCGTGACAGGAAGTCATTTTTAGAGATAAAGGGAATCGGCGAAAAGAAATTCGAGCTCTATGGAGAGCGATTTCTAAAGCTCGTCAATGGTGTTTGAAATTGAGAACGCCGTTGTAAGGCGAGCTGAACTTACATAGCTCCCAATATTGCAGAAAATTGGATAGCTCTACTAGAGAATAGGCACTCTAATTTGTAGAGTAGAGGTTGACAGTTGCTTTCAATCGTGCTAGACTGTGCTTGTGGAGTAAACAATTAAATCATTGATGTAGTTAGGTGCATGTATGACGTGCTTAAAAGGGAAGATTGGTGAAAATCCAACACGGTCCCGCCACTGTAAGAACCTGTATTTCTCAAACCACTGTGCAAATGGGAAGGGAGAGATATGTCAAATGTTCGAGTCAGGAGACCTGCCGGCTATTAAACGCTAAAAAGCTCACGCGGATGAGTGGTGTATATAAAGCTGATTGCTATAAAATTTGTTTTATAAACCCTTTTCTCAGTGAGAAAAGGGTTTTTTTCAGTTATGCAAGTGGAAAACCTCCCTTCTCAGCAATATGGCTAACCGCCGAAGGTTATTTCCCGGAAAACTAGAAAGAGGCACTCAGCAATAACCCCTTGATAAAGGCTTTGCGAATCAAGATACATTTTGTCTCATGTGAATTTGTTATATTTTAGGCTTGCACTTTGGATCATTGAAGAATGACGAAATATGCCCAAAAGTTCCCCTTCTTAACAATTCTAAAGATGACGCTGATTTAGCAT
>DKFC01000027.1 GCA_002452745.1 Firmicutes bacterium UBA6806 | reverse complement strand
TGTCTAAATCCTTGGGTTCATTATAACGTGGCGAGTCGTATCCAGATATAACGCTTTTACCTGCACTAGCGAATATTTTTGAAACAAGTATTGATTTGTTAATAGGGATGGATGCAATTCGGGCTGAAAAAACACGGTTTAACATTCATAAAAAAGCTATTGAATATCAAAGAAAAGGAGATTATGATTCGGCTGAAAAAACATATCGTGATGCACTCTTGATTTATCCCAATAAACCTGGGATGATTTTAGGGCTTGCAAGTACGCTTGCACTAAAAGAAAATACAGATGAGGCGATCGAACTTATGGAAAGAGGATTACCTATTTCCATCAATGAAAAGCAGAAATCTACTATGCGTGCAACTTTGTGTTTTTTATACTTGAAAGCTGGAAACATTGATAAAGCAAATAGATTAGTATCAGAACTTCCACATACAAGGGAAAGTCGGGAAGTCATTCAACCACTCGTTCAACAAGGGTTGTCGATAGGTGAAATTAATGAGAATATAAAGCACATTTTGCTTGGTGATGGAAAGGGAATTTGATGATTTAAATCTACATGTTGTAGATAGGTTTTCGCGAACGGCAAAATCTATGAAAACCACAGAATTAAATCTTACTAGTTTTGATTGATATTTGTAATCAAGGCAAGAAAAAACTAATTTGATATAATGGGTTAGGATAATGTTTTTTGAACCTTACCACAAATTAGGAAAATGGAATCTGATTTCTAAACAACCATTTAATTGCATTTTATAGAATTAATGAATGTCCATCATATCAAAGAGCCTTCGGCATTAGAATCAATCTTTTGTCGTAGGCTTTTTAAAGTTAGCCTGCATTGTTAGGCAAGGAGCATTCTTGCTAATTTCCCGATATGGAAGTATCGTCAAGAATATTATACAAACTAGCATTTGAATATATGAAGTTACGATACACAAAACTTTTTTGAGGAAATATGAATAATCATATATAACTTGACTGTTTAAATATGTACAATCAGAATTTAATGTGACACCCATTTTGTAAACTATATCAAATAGAGTAGCTGACTGAATTTTATTTCATCATACATAGCTTGAAACTCATGTGTTGACTTACCCTCTCATCTTAATCGGACTTTGCAAAATGGACAATTCTTTGGATTAATGACATAACGACTGAACAGACGATGACAATTCGGACACCGCCTTATGACGTAATAAAAATATAGCATGCATACAACAAAGACTATCAAAAGCCTTTGAAAGATAAACCCCAAGAGTGCATTGTCTTCTGTTAACAGTATTGCTATAACAAGAAAGGGCAATATGATTATACTGCTCACTATGCAAATAGAATTGAGTTTCTGAATTTTAGCATATTTTCTAATTATTTGTTCTTCATTTTTATTTGTATTCATATTAACCCCTCAAACCAATGACTGTAGTCTCTTTGCCTGATGAATATGAAGAGGGCACGTGCTTTCCTTGTTTTTTTAATTAGACATGTGTTTCCAATAAAAATGATACCTAGTATCCGTAAAACCATTTTCCGCCTGTACCATCATAATTTTTTGAAAACACAATAAGTGGATTTGGATCATCTTTGTTTACGCCAAATACAACCCATCCTTCATTGGAAGCACCTTTATAAAGTTTAGATTCAAGTTGTGGTTCTGGTGATTTAGCGGTGTAATAATTGTAATCTTTTCCATCGGTTGAAACTAGCGTAAAATCAAAGTCCCACAAGCCATATTGCGTATCAACAACAGTAGCGTCGATTACGTCAACTTTAAATTTAGCTAAAATCAATTCCATGTCATCTGGTGGAAGTGGATTAAACGGGTCGGCATCTTCCATTAAACGCCATGCCTCATGTCCCCTAATCAAATCAGTCATTGTAATCTTCAATGTAAAGTCTTTTCCTTCAAAGTTTAACGTTTGATAAGTGACAGTTTGGTTGAGTTTTGCGGGATTTGAACGACTATTATCAGTGATTGATTGAGATTGATTATTTAATGTGTCGTTATCACCTATGATTGCTGTTTTGGTGGTGGCATCCCAAGTTACAGTTTGATTAAGCAACTCAGAGATTTTTTTCAGAGGTAAATAAATATTTCCATTGTAATTAATGCTGTATGGGATACTCGTACCGTTTTCGAGGTACATGTCTTCATTGATTCCAGTAACGTTAATTCCGTTTACTCGGAGGTTGATTGAGTTAAGCACAACGCTCAATGAGTCAGCAAAGTTTGGGATTCCACTAAAAACTAATAGTGATACTATGAAACCAAGGAAAAAGCCTTGAAGTCTTTTCATGTCAATTACCTATCCATCCTTATAATGTTATTAAATCCATTATAAGGTGAAATGAGTAAGTGGTCAACTGCAAGTCACTATTTTGGTTAAGATGAGTTTAAAATCATAGGAATCATGGCAAAATGGGCATTTTACGAGTAAAGCTGCAAATTGATATGATAAAGAGTGTAGCGGAAATGCAGTAAATTTGATAGCAGAGTAAAATGGCAAAGAGAGGCGGTTATGAATGAATAGAAGATCAGTTGAAGATGAGATTGTATTTGTGGCAGTGAGTGAGACGATGCGGCAAGAGGCAAATAAGGTGATGAATAAACTGGGCATAAATATGCCCATAATAGTGAGCAACATGCAGTCCGTTGCCAAAGATTTATCAGAATTTCAAAAGGCGTCTGTATTTATCAGCCGTGGGGGAACAGCTCAAACCATTGAGTCAAATCTATTGGGAGAGGTGGTAACAATAGTTCCCTCTGCAACGGATTATCTAGCATCACTTGAACAATGCCATAAAATGGGCATAGATAGAATCGGTATTCTAAATTATGAGAAGGGAGAGAGTAAAATTGGTCAGCAAGTATTTCGAATCGGAGGTGTTACACTTTTTGAAAACACATATAATGAAAAAAATGTCGTTGCGCGTATAGAAGACTTAAAGCGCAATCAGATACAGGCTATCGTGGGATCACGAAATGCAGTTGAAACGGCGAAGAACATGGGACTGAAAGGGATTGCATTGACCACAGGTGATGATGCAATTAAGGAAGCTATTGAACAAGCAAGACGACTTGTAGAACTAAAAAAGAAACAGGCCTTATTAGAACGAGAAAAGAATGAGAGGGTGGTTGAACAATTCCATCAGCTACAAAAACATCTTAATAATTCGGAGCAAGTATTAAGTGAAAATATAAAACTGGCGACAGATTTGAAGAGCATTAGTAGTGAAACAAATCAAAAGGTATTGGATTTTAAAGATAAAATGCAGACAATGGACAGCCTGATACGTGTTATTGAAAAAATTTCGAAGCAAATCAATCTGCTTGGTCTCAATGCGGCAATTGAGGCATCGAGAAGTGGTCAATTTGGCAGTGGGTTTTCAGTAGTGGCATCAGAGATCAGAAAGCTGGCAGTGGATAGTCAGCAACAAGTTGGTGATATAGACAAGATAATTCAAGTCATTGAGACTGTATCAAATTCTGTGTAAATAATCTGCCACGAAAGCAGCATATATGAAATTTTTAGCGAGTTATCAATTATGAATGATTGATAGCTCGTTAATTATTTGATCCCAATTACGTTGACGTTGGCTCCATTTTTGAGTAGCGTTTTCAGTCGCTAGATACAGAGCCTTTATAAGTGATGTATCGGTTGGAAATATGGCCTTTCCTTTTGTAACTTTCCGATATTGTCGGTTTAAATTCTCAATAATATTTGTGGTGTACATGATCTTTCGTATATTTGATGAGTATTCAAAAAATGGTGAGAGCACTGGCCAGTTGTCCTTCCAGGATTTTATGCATTGCGGATATTGTAATCCCCATTTTTCTTCAAATTCCAACAGCATTTGATAACCAGATTCTTCGTTTGGAGACTGGTAAACAGACTTTAAATCTCTCGTTAGCTCTTTGATATACTTATAGCTTACATAACGCGTAGAAGAACGTATTTGATGGATTATACATCTTTGTACGACCGATTCTGGGAACGTTGCTTTAATGGCTTGCTCAAAACCAGAAAGGCCATCGATGCTAAATATTGTCACTTGCTGAACGCCTCTATTTTTGAGGTCAGTCAATACTTTTAACCAGAATTTGCTTGTTTCATTCTCTCCAATCCAGATGCCTAATACATCCTTCATGCCATCCATGTTTATGCCGACAACAACATATGCCGCTTTTGAGACAATGCGATTGTTTTGTTTCACTTTATAGTGTATAGCGTCCATGAATACAAATGGGTATGCGATTTCGAGAGGTCGATTTTGCCATTCTTCGACGAGAGGGATGATTTTATCTGTCATACGTGAAATAGACTGCGCAGACAACGGCATTCCATAGATATCTTCAATATGATTAGAAATGTCCCGTTGAGACATGCCGCGTCCATACATTGATATCACTTTATCTTCTATAGCTGAAATATCTGTTGAATGTTTAGGGACTATCTGTGGCTCAAAATCACCATTACGGTCACGAGGAACTTCGAGATTAATTTCTCCAAGGTCTGTTTTAACACGCTTTGCTGACTTTCCATTACGGTAATTGTTCTTTTCGCTATTGCGGTCATATCGATCATAACCAAGCTCGTCATCAAGTTCGGCTTCTAGCAGTGTTTCAACACCAGACTTCAACATTTCCTTGAGTACACTTTGAAGATCAGCGACATCTGTAATGTCCTTATCTTTCATCAGGGCCTTTGTGAGTTCTGCAATTTTGGTGTTCTTCTTCTGTCTCATAAAAAAATCCTCCACTCTGTAGTTTAAGTTTATACCATAAACTGCTCGCGTGGAAGATTTCTTGTTTTTACACTAAATTTGTTACAGTACCAAGTCATTTTTGGAAACACAGGTGATATTGTAACTCAAATTGAAAAAATCACGCATTTCACATCTAAACAGTATTCCAACAGCAAAGCTATTGATGAGGTTTTAAAAGGGATTGAGCACTCAGGGAAAATGCTCGTTCAATTTGCTCAGGAGAGTTGACCAAATTGATGGATCAAATTGTCAAAAAAAGTACTGTAAGAAATTAAACATTCATAAATTAAGCTTTAAAAAATAAAAATAGAGTAGGGACTTCTGAAACCCCTACTCTATTTTATTAAGATAAATATCATGATTTTGTGAATAGTATATCAAAACTCAAAACGGGTTCTTGTTAGAATGAAAATCACTGTTGCTAGTTTGATTTGACCAATGTACAACCTTGTATTTTGATTGCAAAGTCAGAGGCATCAACTGTTACATATGCTTGATTTTCAAAGACTGAATTGGCGATGATTGAACTGAATTCGCCCGTTACATCTTTAAGTCGTTCAAGGTATCCGATTCCAGTGGTAGAGTCTGAAACAGAGACCTTGTATTCTCCAGGTGCGATATCAACTCCAACTAAGAAAATACCATCTCCATATTCGTCTGAATAATTAGGTTCAGCAGATTGAATGTCAAATGGGTAAATTGTTGCGCCTTGAATCTTAAAGTAGGCATCGGTATCTGAGATTCGTACATACCCATTGTTATTAAATGTAATATTTGCAATAATAGATTCGAAATTCATATTGGAATCTTTTAATCTTTCAAAGTAAGCGAGATTCATAAACGTATCTGTTTCAACTTTATAGAGCCCTGCGGGAATCTCAGAACCGACTTTATAAACGCCAGCAGCATATTGTACGACATCTGGGGCTTTCGAATCAGCGCTTGTGTCAGTGGAGTCGTTTTCAGTGCTAGTGGGTTCAGAGGCCTCGGAGGCCTCTTGTGAGGCTGGTGTATTGGCAGCCGTTTTATCATTTCCTTTCCCAGCTGTTCCAATTGCAGAAATCACGACGACAGCAACGATTAAAATAAACCACCATCGTTTATAAATTGGCTTTTTTACTTTTGTGTTTTCCATGTGTATGTAGTCTCCTTTAGAATTTTATTTATATCAAACGGTTATACCGATGATATCAAAATGTGCAATTACATTTTGAAAATTGAAGCAGGTATCAGCGGCTAGTTAGATGCAAAATTGATTTCAGGACAATCAAAAGTTACATAAGATAGAAATCGTATTTGGCAACGCCTTAAATTTATCCGGCAATAGAATAGTAGCATGGAAACCCTTTGATTTCAATGGATTGGCACATAAAGATAGTGTGAAGAAAGTATGAAAAAAGTATAATGATAGAATCTTAATAACGGCCTATATATCCCTAAAATTGAAAAAAGAAAAAATAAAAACAGAACAACAAAACGACTATAATTGGAAAAAGGAGGTCTTGAATAAAAAGGCACATCTTAAAGACAAGGCCAGTTTCGGCTTAAATGATTAAGAAAAAATTAAAGCACCATGAGAAATCATAAAAAAAGAAGTAAGAAGTGAAATAATATTTAAGGATTAGATAATAGATTTAAGTCCATTTAAAGATCAAATACATTTAAATAAGTAGAATTCAATAAAAAAAGCCCTGAGAATTTCTCAGAGCAATGGTTAAAGTTCTCTATCACCAAAATAATTATTTGAGTTCTGGTGATGTTTTTTCATTTCTTCAAGTGCTTTGGTATAAAGCTCAACATATCCGGCTGGCGTCATATCACTGGTAGCGTTCTTCTCAACGTACAGGAGTGCCAAAGCCTCAAACTTAGAACTAGGAAATACGGAATATTTAATTTCGCTGCTCATCATTTCACCACCTTTCTATAAATTACTGTATCAAATTGGAAGTCAAAAGGGAAGACGTTTAACGAATATTCTGACTAATTAAAGCGTAAAATAAAACCAGAGAATTCTTTTTTAAAAATAAATTCTCAAAAATAAATCCTCAAAAATGTCGAGACGCATCCTCTTGAATAGGGTAAAATAAATTTACTTCATGAAGTGAAAGGTCACAGAAATTAGAGGATCATTATGGATAGATTTTTGTTTATTAATTCAATGATTACGTTTATTGAAACGCGGATAAAGCGAAAAATCGACTATGCTGAATTGGCACGTGAGACTGGTTTTTCAATTCCGTATACTCGAGAACTCTTTGAAAGTCAGATGAATAAATCACTCTACCGGTATATCCTCGAGCGTAAGATTGCCAATGCAGCTTTTGAATGTAGGTACACTGATAAAAGCCTGCTAAGCATCGCAATGAGCTATGGGTTTAATAACGCAGATGCTTTTACAAGGGCATTTAAAAGAATCATAGGGGTTACGCCATCAGAATTTCGAAAAATGGATATAAGCATAAAAAGGAAGAAGCTCTGTGCAGGCGTTTATGGTATTGAGCTTCCTGTTGTAAAAGACAAATTGAAGAACAGTAAACGTGATAAAAACCATTGAAGCATGATGAAGAAAGGTGACACATAACATGGAAAAACAACAAAGTAATCAAGAACAAGCAATTTTATTGGGCGTTCCTAGGGTGCAGTATGGTCCAGAAGGATTAACACCATTTCCCTATTGTTTAAGCGCCTGTGCCAACTACTTGGGGATTGATGTGAGTTATGATTATACAATGGTGGCAAGTGGAGCTGCCTTTCGATTAACATGGGATGAAACAAATTGGAACTTGGGGAATGTGGATACTATTTTTACTTACAGTGTTCCCGAGCGAATATACAGACAGGGAATTGAGGCTATTGGCTGCAAATTTGAGCTATTGAGCAGAGGAAGAGGTGCATCAAAAGCAGATTTTATTGCATTTATAAAGGGTCAGATAGATAAGGGAAATCCCGTGATTGCACTGGGTATCATAGGGCCACCAGAAGCCTGTATTATTACCGGTTATCGAAATAGCGGCGAAACCCTTTTGGGTTGGAATTTCTTTCAAGACAATCCTGAATTCAATGCAGGGGGAACGTTTGATGAGTCAGGGTATTTTATGACAGAGAAGTGGTGGGAAAATCCAGACACCTTAGCTGTTATGTCTTTAGAACCATCAAATGGCGAATTGTTGGATTTGCAAGTGATTTTGGAAAGTGCTATTGAAGTGATGACTGGAAGAAAAGAAGGCAATTACGCCAAGGGGATGATGGCTTATGATTCGTGGATAAAGGCCGTCAACAACGACAGTGAATTTCCAGAGGGGATGATTTTACCTCTTTTGGCGGAAAGACTGTTAACGCATGATGACGCAATTGATTGTATTGCTGATGGAAGATATAACGCCGCAGTCTTTTTTAAGAAAGAGGCTGTAAAGCATCCAGATCATAAAACCCTTTTTGAACAGGTTTCAAATCACTTTATGTCCGTATTCGAAAGTCACAAGCAGTTGTTTGAAATCGCCGGAGGTTGGGAACGAGGCGAACAGCAAATGCGACAATTTGCACGAAAAGATGTGAGAAAAAGGACTGTGACTCAGATTCAGCAATTAAAAGAAAATGATAACCTTGCCTTAGAGCGGTTAAAACAATTGCTTGAAGTTCTCAAGTAGAGCATAAATTTTAGTTTGGATGCAAATAGGTTTATCTAAATGAGACTGAAAGAGCACGTTGGATTAATTTTCAACGTGTTTTTTTATGGACGTAGGATAGTATAAATTAGAATAGCCAATGATAGGATGATATAATTTTAATAAATCGGATGGAACTTTTTGACCGTGTGCATCGTCTAATAGAAGTAAGGACACATTTATACAACAGCAACTTTAGAATTGCACACAAGGAGGTTATTTTGAAATATAATTTAGTTAAAATAGGGATTTTCACGCTTTTATTGGTATTTCTAGGCGGGTGTGCGAACATTTCGCCAGATATTTCAGATGCGAACAATGCATCACAGGAAGTTGTTGAAGAAGAAACAACTGATGACCCGAATGAAGGCAACGATGAAAGCCAGCAACAGTCAGACAGTCAGATTATTCAGGACTTAAAAAAGCTCGTATTAAATGATGGGGACAGTGTTTCGGTAGCCGCCTATATAAGGGGGAATATTAATAATGCCACACCAGAAGAAGCTGATCAGATGGTCGAAATTTTGCTCCAAATGCAGACTGAGCTTATTCAAAAGGCTCATGAAGGCCTTTTATATGAACCTGAATATCTAGAAGCTCTAAATAAGACCATGGGCGGTGTCTTAGCGCCTGATAAAGTGCATGAAATTGAAAATGAAACAGTAAGAGCTTTTTTTCAAGCAGTCGTGGACAGTGATTTAACAATGGTTCGCTATGAAGAGACACCTGTTTTAGAAACCGACTGGAATAAAATTGGATCATATGGGGCAACTTTCACTGAAGCATTTCAACTGGTGGTAGATTTTCACGATTACAACAATTTATTCCGAGAAGAAAATGTGGATGCCTTGGTTCAACGGACTTATATGATGGAAGTAGCACTTCCCAATTTACAAGACGGCTTTGCAAAAGCTCAATTAACGGAGCTCTATAGCACATATGTCAGCAAATTATTGGCAGGACCAGAAGGATCTTACCTCTATAGATTAGGGGATAAGGACGATGATTATTATAAAAAAATGGAAAAAGCCATAGCAGAGGATGTCTCCATCAGTGGATTTGCAAAGACTGCCAATGTAATGATGACTGAGGAAACCAGAGATTTTAATCATTTGATAAACATAGTTGATTCTTACAGGATGGACAACCCTTATGGAGAACATCACTGGCAAAATCAAGTGAGTGAAGAAGATGGCATCGTATTAAACAAGTTGATTTATGTTGGAGAGGGCGCAGAGAAAGTTAACAACATCCTTGATTCAGCAACAGAAGACTTGATTAAGGAATCGGATACAACTTCAAATTATCAAATCGATATGCGTAAATCTTATCAATATGGTGATTTTGCAACCATCTATATCTATATCAATTACACGAAGGCAGATGGCGAGACTGATTACAGGGATAAAGCAGTCAATATAGATTTAAAAAAAGGAAACATCTTAACACTGAGTGATCTTTTAAATACAACTGAAAACAAAGTGCTTGAAAAAGTCAATGCATTATCAGGGGCTGACTTCAAAGAAGTGCCTAATTTCTCACTTATTTCAACAGGTATTTTATTAACAGGTGATAATGAAGACCCACAGAACTTAGAATCTGCTGTTATTACAGAAAATAAAGTATTGAAGTGTCAATTGACAGAATAGAAAATTGAATTCAAATTGATTATGAAGTAAACTCAGAGCTAAAATAACCCTATAGCTATCAAATGCCTTAAGCGTTTGATAGAGCATAGGGTTTTTTTATCAGCCTTTAGGGTTTATTTCCTGAAATTCCCGAAAGAGCCCATCAGTGTGCTGTAGTATTTGTCCTTAAACATCAAAGATAAGGTACATCGTAAAATCAATTTAAGATGACTCATTACGATACAAAGCCTTTAAAGGAACTTCGGGATGTCGGTATTGAAATCCGTCCCGTTTAGGCATGCGTTTATATTTAAGGGACTGCTTTGGACAGGCGTGAATACAGGCAAAGCACATTTCGCAGTTGCTTTTAAAAGAAGGCCTTTCATCAATCATGACAATGTTAT
Source organism: Firmicutes bacterium UBA6806 (assembly GCA_002452745.1). Classification (GTDB taxonomy): domain Bacteria; phylum Bacillota; class Clostridia; order Peptostreptococcales; family Acidaminobacteraceae; genus Fusibacter_A. The sequence continues at coordinate 15,824 of DKFC01000027.1, read as the reverse complement.
CTGCTGGACACACTTTTTCGCAAGTATTGCAGCCGATGCACGTACTGTTTACCCTGATATCCTTGAATCCAAAATAATGATGCGTCACCAAATCGAAGACCGTTCCCATAAGTCTATATTTGAAGCTAAACTTAGAATAAGGTGAGATTGCATTTGAATCCATTGTACGTATTTTTTCAGCATCTATGCGGTGCTTCTTATCTGCGATTGACAGTTTTTCACCTAGTTCAATTGGATAGAGGACACTGTTGTCAGGGTAGATGACATCAAAGGTACTTTTAAGTGAAATTCCCTTTGCATCCAAAATTTTTTTGATAGAAGAAATGGCATTTCCTGGCATGCCGCCAGAATTCACATAGACGAACACGTGACTTTCAGTGACACCGAGAAATGAAAAGGCTTCTACGAATCTTTTAACAATTTTAGGGGCATCTAGATCATAAGTGGGATAGATGAAGCCAATTCTATTTGCTGAGCTGTTCGGACGCGCCTTCAGTGCAGCTGCCGTAATCGGGAATAAAGTGACTGTTTCATTTTCATAATCTTGTAGATGACTTTGTATAGACTTTGCAATATGAAAGCTATTGCCAGTTCCCGAAAAATAAAAAATATCTGTAGTCATATAAACTCCTATTAATGAGCAAATGTGTTTTTTTACACATTTGCTCAAATTTTATATTTGTAGTATAATCACATGAGGACAAAGCGTCAATCTAAAATTGAAGATTTACACAAAAGTCATTAATTGCTCAAATTTTAAGTTAAAATCGGAGGAAAATAAAAGGATGCTGAGACAAAATCCCAGTAACATGAATTCAAAGCGTTCAATCAGTTTGCTGACCCAGTCTCTTTTAGAGCTGATGAAATCTAGATCATATAAGTCTATTACAGTCTCGGAGCTCAGCAAACATGCTGGGGTGGTTCGCAATACATTTTATGCCCATTTCACAACACTGGAGGATGTGCTTGTGTATCACCTGTTTGATCTGTTTGCTCAAAAGATTCAGCTTGGCAAAACAGAGCATTTCCATGAGGAGATAAACCTTGTCAAGCTCTATTTTGAACTGTGCTGGGAGAATCAAGCGTTTCTGTCCCACCTAGCGCAAAGTGATGGTCTCTACTTGCTAAATAAGATGGAAGGGCAATTTGGACTTCTGGAAATTGAAGGGCTCATTTATGAGAACTGTGAGATAGATGGAATCACTCAAGTATATGCAAATACGGTGTATGCAAATGTATTATCTGCCATTGTCAAAAAGTGGATTGATAGAGGCATGAAGGAGACTCCAGAAGAACTGAGTGCAATATTTAAAGAGCTGATAAAATAAAATTTTGATATGATGGAGAGGATGCGAAATGAATCGTTTGGAAATCATAGACAAATTTCAAAGACAGGTTAAACTGGGACACCATATAATAGGGGTTGCATCTGGTGCGGGAATAACTGCCAGATATGCAGAGCAAGGGGGTGCAGATTTTCTCTTGGCCTTAAATGCTGGTAAATTCAGACAGATGGGACGAAGTTCTGCTGCTGCGTTTTTGCCATTTGGAAACAGCAATGAAATGGTCATGGAATTTGGCTCAAGAGAAATCAAACCGGTTATCACTAAAATTCCGGTTTTCTTTGGATTAAATGCAACAGACCCAACGATAGATATAGAGCGATATATAAATAAAATCAAGGACATGGGGTTTGAAGGAATCAACAACTTTCCGACAGTGGGCCTTATAGACGGCAAGTACAGAGAGGCCCTTGAAGAGGCTGGTCATACTTACGAACTGGAAGTGAGGGCGATTCAAAAGGCGCATGAATGCGACCTCTTTACAGTGGCATTTGTCTTCGATGAAAAACAGACAAGACAAATGCTTTTAGCGGGAGCAGACGTTATTTGCGCCCACCTTGGATTTACAGCAGGGGGGATGTTAGGAGCGAAAAAGGTGTTGTCGCTTGAAGCCGCCAAAAGACAAATTCAAAAGATTTTCAGCGTCTGCGATGAAATAAGGCCAGAGGTGTTCAAACTCATCTATGGCGGCCCAGTGAAGACGCCGGTAGATGTGCAGTACATGTACAGCAACACAGATTTGATGGGCTATGTAGGCGGTTCATCATTTGAGCGGATTCCATCGGAAAAGTCCATAACGAATATCACCAAGGCCTTTAAAACCACTGGTGATTTCAGCGAAGAAGATTTGATGGTTAAAATGCTCGAAGGGATTACAAAGCACTATGACTATGTCCAGTTTGTCAAAAAATACGTTGCTGAACATTACATGCAAAAGATTTCGTTTCTGGATTTGGCAAAAGTCGCCTATGTGTCGAGAAGTCATCTCAGCAACTTGTTTAAAAGTGAAGTGGGATGCAGTTTCCCTGAATACCTTGTGAAATATAGATTGGCAAAAGCCAAAGAACTGATTGGATCAGCAGGGGATGTCAGCCTAACAGAGGTGGCTAGACTGGTTGGCTATCCAGATTATGCGCAGTTTAGCAAACTCTTTAAAAAGTATACGGGTCAAACACCAACCCAGTATAGAAATGGACATAATCACTAGCTTAATAGACATAAACACATTTACTTTGAACAGAGGCAACGATATGATTAAAGTGTCGATAATCGTATTGTTGTTTTTGTATGTACAAAAACAACCTTTGACTTTAGATCTAATCAATCTTGAGTCCATTATAGGAGGTAGAGTGATGAAGACCGTTGCTATTGCAGGAACCTTTGACTCAAAGGGGCAGGAGTATTCTTATGTAAAGAAGCTAATCGAAGAACTTGGACTAAAGACATTTACAATTCACACCGGGGTGTTTGAACCAGCATTTGAGCCAGATGTTTCAAATGAAGAGGTGGCAAAAGCCGCAGGGGCAGATATTTCTGAAATCGCCGCAAAGAAAGACAGAGCACACGCCACTGAAACCCTGTCAAAAGGCATGGAAAAACTCGTTCCAAATCTATATGAGGCTGGTAAATTTGATGCGATTATCTCTTTTGGCGGAACAGGTGGAACAGCACTTGTGACACCAGCCATGAGAGCGCTTCCAATTGGCGTGCCCAAATTGATGGTTTCAACAGTTGCATCTGGTAATACAGCTCCTTATGTGGGAACGAGTGATATCGTCATGATGCCTTCTGTTGTGGATGTATCGGGCATTAACTCTATCTCAGCTAAGATATTTTCAAATGCTGCCTTTGCAATTGCAGGGATGGTAAAGTTTGAAAATAACACAGAAATCGAAAAGAAACCGCTGGTTGCGGCAACTATGTTTGGTGTGACAACACCTTGTGTGGATTTCGCTAGGAAGTACATGGAGGATAGAGGCTATGAAGTGCTTATTTTCCATGCAACAGGAACAGGCGGACAGTCGATGGAGGCGCTGATTGAAGGTGGCTTTATAGAAGGCGTTTTGGACTTGACAACCACTGAATGGTGCGACGAGTTGATGGGCGGTGTTTTAAATGCAGGGCCCAACCGGTTGGAAGCAGCTGGTAAAAAAGGAATTCCACAAGTGGTATCAGTTGGAGCAGTGGACATGGTTAACTTTGGTCCTTTTGACTCTGTTCCAAAACAGTTTGAAGGTAGAAATCTCTACAAACACAACCCAACAGTAACGCTTATGAGAACCACAGCTGAAGAGAATAAAATGGTCGGTGAAAAAATTGCAGAGAAACTGAACATGGCCTCTGGAAACACAGTGGTGATGCTGCCGTTAAAAGGTGTGTCTATGATTGACGCCCCAGAGCAGGCGTTTTATGGACCAGAAGAAGATGAGGCTCTATTCGAAGCGATTAGAAAAAATCTAAATAGAGAACATGTTATTCTGGAGGAAATGCCAAACCACATCAACGACAAGGCATTTGCAGAAGCGGCAGCTCAAAAATTGATAGATATGATGGAAAGTCAAAATTAGAATTTCAGTATGAATAAAGAATTTACGTTAAAAACGAAATCATGAAATAAATCAAAGTTTTAAAAGTCTAAATTCTTGAGGAGGATTGACATGAATAAGATGACCAGAGCGGAAATAATGGAAATGTATAAGAGACAAATTGCCGAAGGACAGATATTGGTAGGTGTTGGAGCGGGTACTGGAATCACTGCAAAAAGCAGTGAAAAAGGCGGCGCCGACATGCTGATTATCTATAACTCAGGTAGATATAGAATGGCGGGAAGAGGGTCTTTGGCTGGACTTATGGCCTATGGCGATGCCAATGCAATCGTCGTGGAAATGGCATCAGAAGTACTGCCCGTTGTAGAGCATACACCTGTGCTTGCGGGTGTTTGTGGAACAGACCCCTTTAGAGTTATGGATGTGTTTTTAAAGCAAATTAAGGACATGGGATTCAGCGGCGTTCAAAACTTTCCAACAGTGGGACTTATAGATGGTGTTTTCAGACAAAACTTAGAGGAAACAGGGATGGGATACAACCTTGAAGTAGATATGATTCGGAAAGCACATGAGTTGGATTTGCTCACTACGCCATATGTATTCGATCCTGAACAGGCAAAGGCCATGGCAGAGGCTGGAGCGGATATTTTAGTGGCACATATGGGCCTTACAACTAAGGGAACAATTGGCGCTCAAACGGCTCTGACATTAGATGAGTGTGTCGTCAAAATCGAAGAAATTATCAAAGCTGGCAGAGCAATAAACCCAGATATATTGGTTATATGCCACGGTGGACCAATTGCAGAGCCAGAGGATGCTGCCTACGTAATCGAAAAAACTGAGGGGATAGATGGATTCTTTGGTGCTTCAAGTATTGAGCGATTTGCAGCTGAAAAGGGCATTAAAAATCAAACGGAGGCGTTTAAAAAAATCGCCAAATAGAATTTTGGCTTTAATTAGGCAAGAGAATACATGAGCAGAATATGCTTTAAATAACTTTGTAAATTACACTAAAAAGGCTGCCACGCTTAACTGCGTGACAGCCTTTTTTTATAGTGACTTGTGACACAGCCACCAGTCTTTACAGGTGAATTTGCCAGCTTGGGCATCGGCAAGGCGCTCTGCTTTAAGTGCTTCTGTTCCAGCAGGTGGGACGATAACATCTGAGCCAAGCCATTCGTTATTAGGGTAGTTTTCAGGTGCAGCCACTCCATTTGCATCGGTAACTTGAAGTGCGTTCAAAGCACGTAATACTTCATTGACACTTCTGCCAATCTCTTGTGGGTAATACATCATCAGGCGAAGCATTCCTTTAGGATCTACAATAAACACTGCGCGAACTGTATTTGTTCCCTTTCCAGGATGCAACATGCCAAGCGTCATGGCAGCTGTTCCAAGTTCGTCTGCAATTACTGGGAAGGGAATCGTGGTATCTGTATTTTCGTTAATCCAGTCAACCCATTTAATATGAGAGAATACTTGATCGACAGAAAGACCAATTAACTCTGTATTGAGTTTTTGAAAGTCTTCGTTCTTCTTGGCAAAAGCTACAAATTCGGTTGTACAGACAGGTGTGAAGTCCCCTGGATGACTAAATAGAACAAACCATTTTCCACTGTAATCTTCAGGGAGGTTTTTTACACCATGAGTTGTTTTGACTTGCATTGACGGGAATTTGTCTCCTAAAAGCGGTAATTTTGCGGTTTCCATTATTGTTCCTCCTTCATCATAAGTATAAGTATATTTGTTAATCATTCTCAAGTTGTAATGATTACAAATAAAGATTAACATTATATTCGTCATATGTCAATAACACATTTGAAAAAAATGATTATTTATGACACATTTCAAAAAAATGATTTTTCTCACATATTTCAAAAAATGAATTTTCCAGATGGACTTGTTTTCATATTGGTATTTCTGACGAAAGACATGTGGTATAATTAAACCCAAAGATTTCTATAAAGCAAGATTGGGAGGTGGCAGGTTGCCGTCTGAAAAATTACTACAGGGAAGTTCAAACTATATAGTGGAATGGGAGCGCTTCATGACTGGCGGTGAAGTGGATGACACCGTTATGCGACGAGAGATTATAGAGTCGTGGCATAGGAGCAGAGACTATGGTGTAGACCCGTATTTTACTGAAATTAAGATTGCGCTTAAACCGGATGAACTGGAACAGATTAAGAGGGATTTTGATCCAATTTTGAGCATAGCACTTCCCTTTATGGAAAAGATATATGAGGCGGTGGGTGAAATTGGCATGATTGTGAGTTTTACCGATGCAAATGGCTATGTCATGATGAGCCTTGGCGACAATCGAGTAGCGACAGAATTACAGATTTATTCGGGTAAGAATGTGTCTGAGGAAAATGTCGGTACAAATGCAGTTGGAATTACGTTGAAACGTGGGATTGCCCTACAGGTTTTGGGGGCAGAGCACTACAGGCAAATGTATCACAATAAGACCACTTCTGCTGCCCCGATTAAAGATGAAAACGGCAACATTTTGGCAGTTCTCAGCATGTCGGGAGAATGTAGTAAAGTGCACCCGCATACGCTTGGGATGGTGATTGCATCGTCTCTGGCAATCGAACATGAACTTAATCTCAATCGGATTAACGATGAGCTCAGGCAGGCAAACGAGCATTTAGATGCTATAATGCAGACCATTTCAGAAGGGATTATGACCATCACACATGACGGCATCATCACAGATATTAATTACTTTACTAAGAAACTATTTAAGAAGAGTTATGAAGAACTCATAGGTGCTCATATAGACGAAATTATCAGCAGACCTGTTTTAAATATGCTCAAGCGTGAACAAGTGGCAACTTATGATAAACCCATCTTGGAGATGATTAAGAGCGAACGGGCATCGAATGACGAAAAAGAGTTACAGTTCTATTCAAATGGAAGAAAGAGAACAGTCCTCATATCTTTTAAACCCATCTACACGAGAGATAAAAGCATCAAGGAATACCTCATTATCATCAGAGAAACAAAAAAAGTCTATTCACAGGTCAATAAACTATTTGGTTCAAAAGCGATTTACACTTTTGATGACATCTTGGGAGACAGCCGTGAAATAAACGATTCTATACGCCTTGCAAAACTGGTTGCCTCAACAGATGCCACCATACTGCTTCATGGTGAAAGCGGCACGGGCAAAGAGATGTTTGCACAGGGAATTCACAATGAATCCCAGCGGAAAAACAATTCATTTGTGTTCATCAATTGTGGTGCAATTCCGAGAGATTTGGTGGCAAGCGAGTTGTTCGGCTATGTGGAAGGGGCTTTTACCAGTGCGAGAAAGGGCGGAAATCCAGGGAAGTTTGAACTGGCTGACGGTGGAACGCTGTTTTTAGATGAAATTGGGGATATGCCCCTTGACACACAGGCCAACTTGCTTAGAGTTCTTGAGACAAAGCAAGTTGTGAGAGTTGGCGGAAACGAAGTGATTCCAGTAGATGTACGGGTTATTGCAGCGACTCATAAAGACTTGGCTGAAGAGGTGAAAAAAGGTAATTTCAGGGATGACCTGTTTTACCGACTAAACGTCATGCCGATTAAGACCCCATCCCTTAGAGAGCGACGAGATGATATTCGAAAATTGGTGGATTTCTTTTATGCACAGTTTACCAAACTGGACAATCGCAAGCCAGCCATAGACGAGAGCTTTTATATGACAATGAAACAATATAATTGGCCGGGAAACGTCAGAGAACTTCAGAATGTCATGCAAATGGTGACAAACATCGTAGGTGAAAATGAAAACCTGTCGAGTAAGCACCTCCCGGATTATATAAAGGAAGTTACAGTTGAATCTGAATTTGTCGACGCAAAGGCAGAACACAGTTATGTCAGACCGCTTCATCTTCTGGAAAAGGAAGCGATTATTTGTGCGCTGAAGGCCTCTGATAACAACATTGTACAAACGGCGAAGATGCTTGAAATAGGAAGAAGCACCCTCTACCGCAAAATGGAAAAATACGGATTGCTATAAGAAAAACAAATGTACCATTACGAATCATGTGTATCAAAAAGAAACATGTGATTCAAAATGGTGCAACAATATATGCGAATTTAACGACCAATTGTATCATTTTGATTCAATTGGTCGTTTTTTTATATAAAACTATAAAAAGTTGTGAAGGAAGGCACTTAAAAGCGGGCATCTCAAAATAATATTTAGAAAGACGAAAGACTGAAATTCCAGTATGTCCAGAAAGTTGGAAAGCTATTCGAATGAATGGAATCTGGAAGTTGGCACGCTACTTGCTTTATACAAAGGGTGAGCAATTAGATGGAGGTGTCAACATGAAAAACGACATCATAAAAATGATGGCCTTGGTTGCTTTTTTTCTAATATTATGTGAGCACATAACGTTAATCAATATAGTGACTGGTGTTTTAATAGCGGCTTTGGTGTATGCCGTATTTGGACTGAAAGAGAATAGCTTAAGGTATTTGAGTCCCAAACTGTGTTTAAAATGGATAAAGTATGGAGCTGTTCTCTTTGTGGAAGTGGTGAAGGCCAATATTCAAGTGGCTTCTATAACGCTTTCGAGAAAGATGGATGTGGAGCCGATGGTGGTTTCATACACCAGCAGACTTAGTGATACATGGCTTTTGACGATTTTGGCAAATTCCATAACGCTGACTCCGGGAACGATGACTGTTGATATTGAGAAAAGTCAATTGACCATTCACTGTTTGAATCGACACTATTCTGAGAGTCTGTCAGATATGTCGCTTGAAAAACTGCTCTATGATATTGAGGAGAGCCTAAATGGATAAATTTTATTATTTTATGGTTATATTCTTGGGCATCACAATTGCCCTATGCATGCTAAGGGTAATTAAAGGCCCAACGAGAGGTGACCGGATTATTGGCATCAACATCATTTCAACGAAGACGATTGTGATTATTGTCACCGTTTCGTTTTTACTAAAGGAATCCTATTTTATAGATGTTGTGCTTGTTTATGCGCTGATTGCCTTTATTGGTTCATTTGCGGTGGCAAGAGAGATTGGAGGTGGAAAGGAAGATGATTGATTTCATATCCATGGGGATTATGGGCATCGGACTATTCTTTTTCCTCGTTGGCACCATAGGGGTACTCAGATTCCCCGATGCGCTGACGAGAGCGCATGGCGCTGCCAAGTGCGATACGCTAGGGGCTGTCCTCTGCATCGGAGGATTGATATTGCAATCGGGCATTGATGCAGTATCTATAAAATTAATTGTCGTCATTTTGTTTTTATGGACGACAAATCCCACTGCAACGCATATGATTGCCAAGGCAATCTACAGAGATTCCAAAGTGGATTTAGACAGACGAGATGAGGTGTAAGTGAGATGGATATATTCAACGTGATCGTTATGGTCATCATGATAGCTGGGGCAATTGCCGCAGCGGTTACGAGAAATTTACTTGGATCGGTTATTATTTTTATGGTCTATTCCCTTATGATGGCGATTTTGTGGCAGAGAATGAACGCTCCAGACCTTGCAATCACTGAAGCAGCGGTTGGTGCGGGTATAACGTCAGTCTTTTTCATCATCGCTTTGAGGAAGATACGGGTGATGCAGAGATGAAGTTATGGGGAAAAAGGATAACTGCTGCTGTGCTGACGCTTTTCTTCATTGCCTTCTTGTTGCTGGCAGCTATGGATATGCCGCTGGAAGGTGTGGAGGCATCGCCAATACACAATGAAGTGATGGCGAAATATATAGAAGATTCAATATCAGATACTGGAGCAGTCAATGTTGTGGCTGCCATGATTCTCGATTATAGGGCTTTTGACACGTTTGTGGAGGCATCTGTGATCTTCACAGGGCTAATCTGCATTATGATTGTACTTAAAAGAGGAGGAACCAACTATGAAGAGTAGTATTATAAAAAACATCACTCAACTTATGTTGCCGTTTATTCAAGTCTTTGGAATCTACGTCATTCTGTTTGGACACATCTCTCCCGGCGGTGGATTTGCCGGGGGCAGTATCCTCGGAGCAAGCCTTATTTTATACAGATTTGTAAATGGCGGACAGGTTGCCGATGAGAAGTTCAAGTATAACTACCTTCTGAAAATTGCCTGTTCGGCATTGATTTTATACGGACTCATCAAAGGCTATGTTTTTGTTTCTGCGGCTATGGGACATCATGCCCTCATCGGCACGGGTCAGCCGGGAACGCTTCTCAGTGGTGGATTTATCATGCCGCTGAACGTTTTAGTAGGGCTTGTTGTGGCCATTACGTTCTATTTTATAGCAGTACTTTTTGAAGAGGGTGAGCTGGAACATGCAGATATTGCTGAATAATTATATGATTGTGGGGTCGATCTTTTTATTTGGGATAGGCTTTATGATTTTACTTTTGAACAACAACATGATTAAAAAGATCATAGGGATGAATATTATGGACACTTCTATTTTTCTCTTGTTCGTGAGTCTGGGATACATTAAGGGGAAGGAAGCGCCTATTATTGTGGATGGCATAGTGCATTCAAATGGATACGTGAATCCAATTCCAACAGGACTTATGCTCACCGGGATTGTGGTGGCTGTAAGTGTTACTGCCTTTATGCTGGCACTGACCATCAAGCTCTATGAAAAATATGGAACTTTAGAACTCGATGAAATACAAAAAATGAGAGGTGATTAGATAGGATGCAAAATACAGTAAAGTTAATACCACTTGTTTCAGTAATGCTACTCATGATCAGTGCTTTTGTGATTCCGATGCTCAGGAAAAAAAGAAGTGTGTTTTTCCTGTCCATTGCGGTGATGTCAACAGCTATGATTTTACAGTTAATCAACGTCGTATTTGTCGCTCAAAATGGAGGTTATCTCTTTGACATTGGACATTTCCCAGCGCCATTTGGCATCGTTTTGAGAATCGGAGAGGTGGAGAGCCTCATCGGTCTTCTATTCTGTTTTATAAATCTCATGATACTCTGGTACTCTTATTACAGTCTTGAAAAGGAAATTAAGTCCAATCGGATTGGCTTTTTCTTGACATTAAATCATCTGCTTTTAGCATCTCTTCTTGGGATTGTATTTACCTATGATATTTTCAACGGATTCGTCTTTTTGGAAGTGAGCACATTGGCGGCTTGCGGAATTATCGTGGTCAAGGATAAAAAGGACAACATCAAAGCGGCTATGAAATACCTGATACTCAGTTCTCTGGGGTCAGGCCTTGTCTTGATGGGAATTGCCTTTGTCTACTCTATTTCAGGTCATCTCAGTATGGCGTTTATCCATGAAGCGTTGATTCAAAACGCCGATGGAAAACACAATCTAATCCTCATCAGCTTGATTCTCTTCACAGTGGGTCTGGGCATAAAAGGTGCCATGTTTCCACTTCACATTTGGCTGCCCGATGCGCATTCTTCGGCACCAAGTCCATCGAGCGCCATCTTATCGGCACTTGTCATTAAAGCGCCAATTATCTTTTTGATTAAAGTTTATTATCTTGTTTATGGAACGGCGATTCTATCACAGACGGTGGTATTGCATCTGGTTCTGTTCTTTGGCGTGGCGGGGATGATTTTTGGTTCTCTGTTTGCAAGATCTCAGAAGGGATTAAAGCGTATGATTGCCTATTCAAGTGTGGCTCAGATGGGCTATATCTTCTTGGGAATAGGCCTTGGGAACAAATTGGGCTTGATTATGGCAGTCTATCACATTGTTGCTCATGCATTGACAAAGTCCTGTCTATTCTTGGCGGCAGGATCGTTTATTGAACAGACGGGCTATAAAACCATAGATGAATTTAGAGGAATCGGGAAGGAAATGCCAGTAACCCTCGGGATATTTACCCTGAGTGCACTGTCCATGATCGGAATTCCCATTTTGCCGGGATTCATCAGCAAGTGGAACTTGGCTATGGCCTCCATAGCGGCAGACAAGATTCTGTTACTTCTGTTCCTAATTGTGAGCAGTTTACTCAACGCAAGTTATTATTTCCCAATTATCATAAATGGCTATTTCGGTGAGGATAATCTCGATGGAAAGACCTTTAAATCTAAGAGCAAGCCAATTAAGACGCTTCTACCTCTCATTGTTCTATCAGTGATGATGGTGCTGGCTGGATTTTTCTCAGGGTCGCTCATTGATTTCATTGGTCGGGGCATTTACATGTAGGTTGATACAAGAATTGTTATGGAGATTTTGATTGTTATAGAGATTATTATAGAAACTATTATAGAGACAGCCCGTGAGCTGATGGATATTATTGGAGTGTATTTATGAACAAAGTCATGTTGCTCTTGCCGCTGATATTGCCAATATTGGGGACGTTAGGCATAGCGAATAAAAAAATAGTAAGGGACGAATGGGTTAAGAAGACAGTTGCGATGGTATTGACCATTAATTTTCTCTTGGTGCTCTATTCTCTCTTTGGAAATACGCTCACGAATCTGCATGTTTTAAAAGTCAATGCATTTCTAGATGTCTTTTTTAGAATTGATCAATTGACCAGAGTCTTTGCGTTGATGGCGTCTATCCTTTGGATATTAACTGCCTTTTATGCTTTTGAATACATGGAGCATGAACAGCGGACGCGTCAGTTCTACACATTTTTTACCTTAACACTTGCGGTCATACTGGGCGTTTCGTATTCGGGCAACTTGTTTACACTATATGCCTACTATGAATTGCTGACATTATGCACCTTGCCGCTTGTAATCCACGCTGGCACTGAAGAAGCGCTTGCCAGCGGAAAGAAATATATCATTTACTCATTTGCAGGGGCATCATTGGTGGTGCTTGGCATGATGATATTATATGCCATAACAGGGACGATGACCTTTGTTCCAAGGGGCATTTTCGGTGCGCTGAGAACTGTGGATCAGCAGTTAATTCGGTTTAGCTACATTGCCATGTTTTTGGGATTTGGCGTCAAGGCGGCTCTTGTTCCCTTTCATTCATGGCTTCCAAATGCAATGGTGGCGCCGACGCCAGTGAGCGCATTGCTTCATGCAGTGGCAGTTGTCAAAAGTGGTGTCTTTTCGCTGATTCGAATTACTTATTTTATTTTTGGCGCAGAAGTTGTGAAAGAGATTGGAGCGGCTCGGTTTTTGATTCCATTTGTGGTGGTGACAGTTGTGATGGGCTCTTTATTGGCACTGCATCAGGACCATCTCAAAAAGAGGCTTGCCTATTCGACTATTTCTCAGCTTGGCTATATTCTACTGGGAATTTTAATGTTAAATCCCAATGGCCTTTTGGGGGCAATGCTTCACATGATAAACCATGCGGTCATTAAGATCACTCTGTTCTTTTCTGTGGGGGCAATCACCCATATGACACATAAAAAATATATTCATGAGATTAGAGGGCTTGGCAAGCAGATGCCCATCACCCTAGTTTGTTTTACCATTGCTTCGGTTTCTCTTGTGGGAATTCCGCCTACCAATGGGTTTGTCAGCAAGTGGTTTTTAGGGCTAGGAGCACTCAGTGCTGGCAATTGGTTCTATATCTTCATACTGCTTTTAAGTGCATTTTTGACAGCGGCATACTTATTTCCAGTGACAGTGGCTACATTCTTTTTAAGCGAAAAGAGGGAAGCGTCGGGCGAGAACTTGACTGAAATAGAGAAAAAGTCACATGAATCGACAGTGGAAAAGCTAGACCCGCCTGCATTTATGCTCTACCCAATTTTGATTTTGACGGTTGTCGTTGTGAGTATCGGCATTTTCCCAAATGTTGTCATTGATTTTCTACAAGGCGTAATCGCCGATGCGTTTTAGGAGGGGAGGCGTAGATGAGCATCTTGGTTATTATTTTAGTTTTACCGCTTTTGGGCGCTTTTGCAGGGTATCTAATCGGCATAAGAAATGAGAGAAAGAGAGATGTTTTCAATGTCATTTTAACGGCCGTTGAATTTTTACTGGTGATTACCTTGTTTCAAGAAGTCAGAGAACAGACACTTGAATTTGTCATGCCCAATGTCATGGGGACAGGTCTTCACCTAAAAGTGGATATGTTCAGATATGCCATGCTGTTTATTTCAGCACTGGCTTGGTTCTTGACGACGATGTATTCCACTCAATATCTAATTAAAAAGAAAAAGCGAAATCGCTACTATTTTTTCTTCATGTTGACATATGCCATGACCATTGGCGTTTTCATGTCGGAGAATATTTTGAACTTGTTTACCTTCTTCGAGGGGATGTCGCTGACGTCATATGCGCTGGTGATTCACGATGAGGACAGGTACAGCCATGATGCAGGGGTTTCCTATCTATCTATGGCAATTGCCGGAGGGCTTGTGATGCTATTTGGCATCTTCGCCGTATTTGATTTTACAGGCACTTTGGATATTGGAGATATTGGTCTAATACTGCCGACGGTGGGAGATGAAAAGTACATTGCAGCAGTGCTTATCATGTTTGGATTTATGATTAAAGCCAGCGTATTTCCGCTTCATACATGGTTGCCAAAGGCCTATACAGCAGCACCGACACCATCAAGTGCACTTTTGAGTGGTATCTTGCTGAAAACAGGTCTATTCGGCATTATAATCGTCCTAGTGGAAATGATGGATTATGATGTTCTCATTGCAATGACGCTTTATTGTCTGGGAATTATCAATATCTTTTTAGGTGGGATTCTCGCAATTATGCAGAGAAATATCAAACGGATTATTGCCTACAGCAGTATGAGCCAGACGGGCTTCATGCTCATGGGGATTGGCCTTTTGGGCATTTTAGGCAAGGAGAGTGGCGTGGCGCTTATTGGAACGATTCTCTATATGGTCAATCACGCCTTCTTCAAACTGCTTCTCTTCATGGGAACTGGGATGATTTACATGGTTCTTGGAGAACTCAGTATCAATAAAATCAGTGGATTTGGCAGGAACAAGAAAAAGCTGAAACTGCTGTTTCTAATAGGGGTATTGGGCGTGACTGCCATGCCTGGATTTAACGGATTTGTCTCTAAGACATTGGTTCATGAGGCTATTCTCGAAGCCTATCATGGAACCCATTGGATGTTTTTTAAAGGGACAGAAATTCTATTTGTAATAGGAGGCGGACTCACAGTGGCCTACATGCTAAAGCTCTTCAATGCGGTGTTTGTTGAGAAGAACCCGGAGTACTATGGACAGTACAAAGAGCGCATTAGCAAACGCGCATTGATTCCAATGGGTATTTTGGGTATTTTGATCGTGACAGTGGGTGTCTTTCCGAGTGCAATATTGGATCCGCTTGCAGATTATGCAAGACAGCTAGGGCTTCATACACCTGAACATCTCCATATTTACAGTTTGGAAGCCCTTCTCTATGCGGTGGCATCTTTGGTAATTGGATTGTTGATTTACCTTGTGATTATCCGAAAAGTGCTCTTTGTCGCCAATGAGAACGAGTCAGGCGGCAAAATCTATGTAAATCCATCTCTCAACTGGCTTTCCATTGAAGAACATATTTACATGCCCGTTTTTAAAATGGCATTTAAGCTCTTCAGTGTGTTCTTTAGCTTTATAGACACCTGGCTGTTGTCTTCGGCAAAGCTCATGGCAGATGGATTTGTAAAATTGTCAAATGTGGATATTGTCACAGCGCTTGAAACGGAAGTTAAAAGAGAAGTGGCAGAGAAGGCACAATTTGTCTCAAATCGTCTAGATTCTGGAAAGAGGGCAGTCTCAGAGATGAAGCTGGACTTAAATACTGAGTTTGGAGCTTCGGAGAAGATTACTGTCAAGACGTCTAAGCTCAAGGAGTTAATTGTGGGGGGGCATTCTAGAATAACAGGCATCACAAATTCCATCTATCTCTTTGGAATTGTCGTGGTCTTTTCCTTTATGTTCGTCTACTTAGTGGGCAATTGATGAGTTTATAAACGAAGATGCCCGGTTTATTTTGAATCAGATCAAATTTGATTGATTTCTTGAATAAATCGGGTTTATTTTGTGTAAAAAATATG
>DKFC01000070.1 GCA_002452745.1 Firmicutes bacterium UBA6806 | reverse complement strand
GCACATCCTGTAAATATAAAAAGTATAAAAAAGACAATTACAATATTTTTCTTCGTTGCCATCTTTACTTTCCTCCTTAAAGGATATTCATTAAATATAATAAATCTGAGCCATCACCCAGATTTATTATATTTATCATTACCAAAACGACCTTAGACTATATCCATTCGTAGAAAGCCACAACTTTGTTCTTGTATAATTCTTTGTTTTGTCGTCTCCGCTGGTTGTAGCTTCTTGAGAATTAATTGTTGTTGTATCTTTATTACTTTTGAACAACAATATATGCTCTCCAGCTTTAACATAATAATCCATGTATAAAGGAGTCGTTTTTAATGTCCCCATACTCGCAAATGAACTAGTTCCATATTTTATTGTAAATCCATAAGCGGCTGAAGCAAATCCAGAGCAATCCAATCCAGCGGTTCCGGACTTCCATCCACCAGAACAGTAAACATTGCCAGCAAACTTTCCTTTGCTCATTGCATCTTGATAATTTGACCATTGTCCGCTATTTGAAGACCTATCGACTCCATCAAAGCCACCCCAGCAATATGGAATTCCAGTAAAATTTTGAGGGATCGATGTTACTATGCTCAAATAATCTGGTGTTGTCACATCTGTAGACGGTTTAATCGTATTAGTTGAATTGTATGTCCAATTATAATCTATCATTGCATTTGCTCTGCTTTGGACAAGGCTTCTTGTCGGAATCCCTGGATCTGATCTAAGAGCTAATTGAGCGGTTTCATCAGTCGCATTCTGAAACTTTTCGTTTTCTTGGCTTGCTCTAATTTTCAAATCTTTCATTTTTGATTGATAGGATTTTCCCAATATTATTCTATCTATTTCTACGCAATCTTTTTTTAACGCCATGATATAAACTTCACCCTTATCAGTTACATTATAAAATTTAAGTGGATAATTATAGTACTCTTCTAAAGGAATTCGTGCAATACCAACTTGTTTTCCATTTTTATCAATCATTCTTAAAGTTGATTCTAATAAAACCAAAGAACTATTTGGAACATCTTCAATAACCTCTAGGTATACATTCTCTTGACTGTCATTATTGATTATATTTACTCCACCAGTTTCTTCTTCAAACGAAATATTAGACAAATATTTCCCATCTTTATCTATACATACTGATTTTCCGTTATTTTTGTATTCAAATGTTATATTTGGTGAATTTTGATTCCATTTACCAAAAAACTCATATTCTGAATTGCCATCACTTATAACTATATTTTTATTTTTATTTATATATGTTCTTACTATTTGATAGGCCTCTAAGCCATCTGGTAGCTTTATTGAATTCTCTAAGCTTCCATTTATATCAAGTTCATAAATAAAATTGGATTCATCCAGAACAAACAATCTTTTTTCCTCAATTAAAATATCTCTTGCATAATTGGTAAATGATATATCAATATTTTTATCCCATTTGCCATCTTTGAGAATTAGAACTTTTTTATTTAAAGTATCTAAAATATAAATATCACCTTGATTATCAATAGCAAATGATGCTGGTCCATCGTTTGCTATACCCTCTATATCAGGTGTATAGGCTACTTCATGTTCTCCACTTCCAATTTGCAAAACAGCTACTCTTTCAAATATTGCTTCCTCTGGTTTTAATTTTTCCTCATTAGTTGCTATGGACAAACTATTTATTGTACTAATAGAAACTAATACCGCCATTATAACCGCCAATGATTTTTTCATTTCAACCTCTCCTTTCAGATAAAACAAAATCTCTGCTGACTGCCAAAATTTTCAATAAAATTGTAAACATTGCATTAATTATCAATTTCGCTTAAAATTCTTATTTAGAACCAAGAGTATTCTATCACACTTCAATTATGAGAATCTAGTTTTTGGGATATATGTATGCCAAAGGGAGATAAATGAAAATGTTAATGTTTATAAACCTCACTCTTGAATTCAAAATCTTTCTACCACAACTTCTTTATAATAAGTTCTACCAATAGGAATTATAGTCTTTGAATTATTAAGTAGTATTGACTTATCAGACTTATTAATACAATATATTTTGTTCGAGTTGACTATAAATGCCCTATGAACCCTAATAAACTGTGATGATAACTTCACTTGAATTTCAGTTAGCGTCTTTTTAGTCATTTCAATCATATCTTCATTCGTTACGATATATACTTTTTTATTTCTTGCTTCAACATACTGTATAAGTTCCTCGTCTATAAAGTAATGTGAGTCTTTTAATACAATTTCAATATTTTTTTTGTGAATTGGCTGATCATATTTTATCAATGTAATTAAATCATCTTTTAAACGGCTCAAACTAATAGGCGTAGAATGGCAAGAAAAACAATGAAATTCGTCATAAATCAGTGTCTTAACTGATAAATCCACATTAATACAAACGATATACGTAAGCTTATGTCCATCTATTTCTCTAACACTTTTCACAAGATTGAGCGAATGATCCTCATTTAGTTGAAAATCCACAATTACGATGTCCACTTCCCTATTTTTTATACATTCAATTGCTTTTTCATCACAACAGGTAGTCAAGCAATTCACTTTTTTATTGATTTCCTGTATGATATTTAAAATTTTTGATTGTGTCTGCAGATTCTTCCCTAACAATAATATGTTTTGCACAGCAATTTCCTCCACGTACTAATTTAGTATGCGTGAATATACTTAAACGTAACGACATTAGTTTGCAACTACCAATGCTGTCTCAATACTTAATCGCAATAAGATTATATCACTTGAAATAAGTAAAATCCGAAATTGGCTTATTTGGAACAAAATATGGCCCATTTAGAAAATCCTTTCAATTCCAATTTCCTGAATCCTTGATTTTTTGAGAGTTTTTCAGTAACTCGGTTTACTTCCCTCTCATTTTTTGATATAATGCTTCGACACGAATATTACAATTTCTTAATACAATTTTTAACAGGGGGTCACTATGCGACAAAAAGTAACAGAATTAACAGACATCGTGATCAAGATTGGTTCCTCTTCGCTCACTCATACAAGTGGTATGATTGACCTATGGAAAATGGAATCCTTGGTACGACAAATCGCCAATATTCACAACAGCGGAAAAAAAGTCATCATCGTTTCATCCGGCGCAATTGCTGCTGGCATGGGCAAGATGCACCTGAGCGAA
Organism: Firmicutes bacterium UBA6806; assembly: GCA_002452745.1. Classification (GTDB taxonomy): domain Bacteria; phylum Bacillota; class Clostridia; order Peptostreptococcales; family Acidaminobacteraceae; genus Fusibacter_A. The sequence continues at coordinate 8,278 of DKFC01000070.1, read as the reverse complement.
CGCCCCAAGACGATCCCCGAAAAGCAGGCGGCCGCAGCAGTGGGACAGAGCACCCTCATGCACATGTACGAAAAGTTTTTTTCAGAATATGGTATTACGGTTGCGCAAATCCTATTGACAAAAGAAGATATGTACGAAGAATCCCGTCGAGAACACTGTAAAAATGCGCTAAATGCGCTGATTAACCATAGAATTATTCCAATTGTAAATGAAAATGACGTAGTCGCCATAGATGAAATTAAAGTGGGCGACAATGACACACTCTCTGCGGAAGTATGCAAGATGATAAATTTCCAATCGCTTATCATCCTCTCCGACATAAACGGCGTTTATAACAAGGACCCAAGACACCACGAAGATGCGATCCAACTCTACAACATCACTGACCTCAGTGAGCTTGATGCCATAGATGCAACGGATTCAATCTCATCAGTGGGAACTGGGGGCATGATTACAAAATTCAACGCGGCTAGGCTTCTTGCCGAGAGCCAAATCAATCTCATTATTGTCAACAGTCAGGTGGACAATATTTTAAATCGAGTTTTGGCTGGTGAAAACCTTGGCACTTTTTTCAATTTCAGATAGTTCAAATATAGATTTTGAACGGTCAATACACTTATTGGAGGTTTGATATGAAAGATTATAATAAGATGCTAGAGCAAATGGCATTTGAGACAAAAGAATCTGCCGTTATTTTAAGAACAATGAGCACAAAAGCTAAAAATAGATTACTACTGGCAATTGGGCAACAACTCAAAAATTTTGAAGCCGCTATTTTAGATGCCAACCAAAAGGACATGTCAAACGCCAAGGAAAAAGGCACAAGTGAAGCCATGCTGGATCGGTTAAAGCTGGATTCTGGCAGAATCCAAGGCATGATTGACGGCATCCATCAGACAATCGCTTTAAAAGATCCTGTGGGAACAGTCGATGGCATGTGGGTCAATGATGCCGAGCTAAAAATTGGAGCAAAGCGAGTGCCACTGGGCGTCATTGGCATCATCTATGAGTCGAGACCAAATGTCACTGTAGATGCGGCGACACTCTGCTTGAAAACAGGTAATGCCTGTATTTTAAAAGGTGGAAAGGAAGCCGTGTATACAAATGCAGTTCTCGTTGAAGCCATTCAAGAAGCCCTTAAATCACAGGCTCTCCCTACTGCATGCGTTTCGTTTATTTCCAGTTCTGACAGAGAGCTTCTCAAAAGCCTACTGGCTTCAAAAGCACTGGATTGTGTCATCCCAAGAGGTGGTGCAGGCTTAATTCAATTTGTAGTTGAAAACGCACAAGTTCCTGTTATTGAAACAGGAACAGGCAACTGTCACATCTTTGTGGATGAAGCGTATCCAATTGACAATGCCATTGACATCATCGTAAACTCAAAAGTTCAAAAGCCTGGTGCATGCAATGCTGTGGAAACCGTCTTGATTCACGAAAAATCCTTGTCGGCACTTCTCTTACCCCTTTCAGAAGCACTTGCATCACATAACGTGACCATGGCTCTATGTGAAAAATGCCATGCACAATTGAACAATCACAATAAACTCACCGATAAAATGTACCTTGCAACAGAGTATGACTGGGAAACAGAGTACCTTGACTATAAACTTGCAATTAAATCTGTAGCAGATATAAAAGAGGCTATTGACCATATAGAAGCATATAGCACACATCACTCCGAGGCCATTCTCACAGAAACATACAGCCACTCTGAATACTTCCTAGATCATGTGGATTCTGCCGCTGTTTATGTAAACGCTTCGACTCGATTCACAGATGGAAATCAATTTGGATTTGGAGCAGAAATTGGAATTAGCACCCAAAAATTACATGCGCGTGGGCCTATGGGACTAGAGGCTCTAACCACTATAAAATACGTGATTTACGGGAATGGACAGACTCGAGATTAGCTGTGATTGTTTTGTCAAAATTATATTTTTTTAAGAATCTATGCTTGCATTTAAGTCCCCAAAAATTTATAATCATTATAGGGAGTGATAATATGAATGATAACAAGATTAACAGCATATTAAAGCAAGTCATTATTTTTAATGATATTTACGAAGAAGTTATCCATTCTAGCTTTAAGAAGAATAAACACCAAGATGTTAGCAAGCTGGAATTCAAAATGCTTCAAACCGTGTATAGACACCAAAGACTCATGATATCCGAGATTTCAGAACTCTTAGACATTTCACTGCCGAATTGCAGTCGATATGTAAAAACGGCTATCAATGAAGGGTATTTAACCAAGGACATTGATGCATTGGATAAACGTATCTATTACATTTCATTAAGTGAAAAGGGCAAAGCTATCGTAGAACAGACATTAGATCGCTTCTCTAGTGATATGTCCGTGCAATTGGCTGACTTAGACGCTCGTGAGCTGGATCGTCTTGACGAATCTTTTGCTAATTTGAATTCCGCATTGTCAGACACATTACTTAACCGCAGCAATTAATCGACAAAAAAACCTCTAAAAATTAATTTAGAGGTTTTTCTTTCTATTATCATTATATCCAAAGCTCTTCTTGCTCAAAACCACAGCACCCTATTTATAATACCGTCTTTTTCGCTCTAACTTCACCTATTGCCCTCCGCTTTTCCCTCACTTTCAACAGTCTTTAGACCTTGGCCTGCCTCAAAGCGTTGACTGCGGAGATAAGTCTCCACATCTAACCCCATAAATTTACTTTTCTGATTTTCCTTTAACACCAAAAATGCTGTTTAGAACCATTGTTACCACTGAGATGACAATTGAAGCCAAAATAGCACTCAACATATCTGCCACTTCTATTCCCGAGGAAATCATCCCTAGCAAATACACCATCAGTCCATTGATTACAAACAGAAAAAGTCCTAAAGTGATAAAGGTTACTGGCAGTGCCAAAATGCTTAAAATCGGCTTGATAGCAAAATTTAGTAATCCAAATAGAACGGCAGCACCAAAGGCAGCTTTCCATCCTAAAACATTGAACCCATTTATAATTTGTCCCGCTAGATATATGGAAACTGCCGCAATGATCCATTTTGAAAGTAATTTCTTCATAATTGCCTCACTTTATAATTTTGATTAGACACTAGACGAACACAAAAACCTGTTATAATTGAATTGTAGATTTTAACAGTTGTCTCTATATTCTATACCACATTATATCAAAGCCATAAAAATATCACAATTCAATTAACCGGAGGTTCAAATGACATCTATAAAAGCCAAGCGCGTACTGCCCTTGTTGCTGACACTGATGCTGATTTTCAATTCATTGGTATATGCAACAGATTATCCAACCACATGGGATTTGACTAAAATATTTATCTCAGAGGAAGCCTTTCTAGGGGCCAGTGAGCAGGTTAATAAAACCCTGATTCCCGAGCTGAAAACCTATCAGTCCAAACTCTCTGATGCCACCTCATTGCGCAACTTCCTAGACACTTATTTGGAGGCATCTATCATCGCCGATAAGGTCTATTTATACGCATCGCTGATGAAAGACACAAATACAGCAGAATCCAAGTATCAAGAGTATATCTCCAAAGCAATTGACACCTATGCCAATTTGGAAGAGGCAACTGCATTTGTCAGGCCTGAACTCCTCAAGCAAAGTGATGCAACACTTCTTAAACTGTCCAATCAACCTGAGTTCAAAGACTTTAAAAGCTACTTGACTCAACTTGTGGACAGTCGATCCCATATTCTCTCAGAAGAGTCTGAGAACATATTGGCCTTTGCGACAGAGTTTTCTGAGATGCCCAAAGAAATCTACGATCAATTGACGATTTCCGATGCGCATTACGATTATTTTAAGGCGCCAATAGGCCCTGTTCATCCACTTGACATGGATATGGATACCATTTATTTCTACAGCACAGTTGCCGAGGACAGACAAAAGATCTCGGATGCCTTTACAACACCGTATAGCATGCATGCCAATACCCTTGCCAGCGTTTTTATTGCCGAAGTTCAAAAAAACATCTTTCTGGCGAAATCCAGAGGCTACGACTCCGTTCTCGCCTATGCAGTAGATGGTGTCATCGAGCCCGATCAGTATAGAAACCTCATAAAATCAACCCGTGAACATGCGTCACTGCTTCAAAAGTTTAACGATATCAAACGGCGCTCACTCGGATTTGATACACTTCACACTTCGGATTTCCACTTGCCATATGCAACATCCTATTATATGGATACGACATATGAAGACAGTATCTCCAATATTTTAGAAGCACTGACACCACTTGGATCAGAGTATCTCAACAAACTCGAATCCTTCTTGGAAGGCGGCACAATAGACGCCTATCCATCAGATTTTAAAACCACCTCACAATACACTTGGGGAACTTATACATCACCGACATACGTGCTCCTAAATTTCAACGACGATTTCAACAGCGAGTCCACTCTGTCTCATGAGTTGGGTCATGCAATCCATCAACTTTATACAAGTGAATCACAAAACTACTTTGACACCAATGTAGGCTCGTTTCCAGCAGAGGCAACTTCAACCTTAAACGAACTCCTTTTGCTGGAATCTCTAAAGTCAAAATCCGAAGATGAGGAACTCAGCGTCTTTTTCCTAGAACAAGAAATTGAACTCTACTATGAGACTTTTTTCATGCAGGCCATACTAGCAGACTTCGAAATGCAGGTCTATGACATGGCCGAAGCTGGAGACCCTCTATCTTTAGATGTTTTGAATACACTCTGGATGGATACAGCGAAGTCATACTTCGGTGAAAATGTCACTTTAGATGACTCTTATAAGTACCTTTGGATGCAAATTCCTCATTTTTATCAAACATTCTACGTTTATTCATATGCCATGAGTTTAGCGGCTTCAACAGCCATCAAAGACCATATCGTTTCTGAAGGAGATGCCTATACGGCAAAATATATTGAATTTCTCAAGAGTGGTGCATCAAAATCGCCTACAGAACAAATGAAGGATCTTGAAATCGACCTCAACAGTGCAAATTTTTATCAGCCTCTCTTTGACCATTTTGACAGCCTTTTGGATGAAATGGACAAGACGCTGTCCGATTTAGGCTACTATGACAAACATCCAATGCAAAAAATTCTCTACTCTGAAGCCCAAATTGAACATGCGTATAAAAACTATTTTGCTAAGCAAGAGACTGCCACAACAGAGACAGAAACAGAAACTGCTAACACATCCCCTGAGTCTTCAAACGCCATATCAACTTTACTCATCGGTGTTTTACTGCTCCTGACTCTGATCGTCTTCATATCACTCCTAGTGATTGTGAGCAGAAACAAAAAGATAAAACGGCTTCAAGAGGACTTAAATCACCATAAATCACTTGAAGAGAAGACTCATTCATTTGATGACGATTCTATTTAACAGAGGTACTCTCCCCTTCGTGGTCAATTATCCGTTCCCACGAGGGGGATTTTTTTTATTATCAGACTTGACAATTTCAGGTGAAAGGACTAAACTACATATGAATAGTTGTTCATATGTTTATATGCTCAGATTTGCTTTTAACTTCATTCATATGCACTATTTAAACTGTTAATTTTCAATCAACATTTATCAGCATTTAATAGATTCTTTGATTTGCTGATTTTAATGCATTCACAACTGGATTGGTGAACGATTATATAGGAGGCCATTATGGAATTATGTAAATGTCGAGCTGTCATTCAAGAAATCATGGCAAATGACAATAGAGATATGATTAAAAGCGATATCGCCGATGCCGTTGCAGACACGTTCAAGGTGTTTGGCGACCCCACCCGCGTAAAGATTTTACATCTGCTGACGATTTCGGAAATGTGTGTCTGTGATATTTCAACAGCACTGGAGATGAGTCAGTCAGCTATTTCTCATCAACTTCGTGTTCTAAAGCAAGCTAGACTTGTAAAAAACAGAAAAGAAGGAAAAGTTGTATATTACTCATTAGACGATGATCATGTCTTGACTATTCTCACCCAGGGAATCGATCATGTCATCCATAAATAGGTTATAGGCAGGTGATGAAAATGACAAAAGTAAATCTGTATTTGGAAGGGCTTGGATGCGCCAACTGTGCTGCTAAAATAGAAAATAGGACCAAGAACATAAGTGGTTTGGAAAGTGTGGTTCTGGACTTTTCTCAATCTAAACTCTCATTTGAGTACGATGAGTTGTCCATGTCAGCAGAAGATAAAGAAAGCAAGATAACTGAGATTTCCAAAATCGTAAAATCACTGGAACCCGATGTGAAAGTTATCTCAGAGCCAGATCGAAAAGCGGCTGAATCTCATGAAAATCACGATCATTCACATGGTGAAAGCACGAGTAAACGTGAGCTCTTTAGACTAGGTATCAGCTTGACACTTTTCTTTAGTACGATTCTGCTTGATCTTGGCGGTGCAAGACTTGTCGTCTTATTTGCAGCCTATATCATTTCAGGTTACAAAGTCCTCTACAAGTCATTTAGAAATATTCTTCGCGGTCAAGTCTTTGACGAAAACTTCTTGATGTCTCTTGCGACTTTCGGCGCAATTGCAATTGGCGAATATCCAGAAGCCGTTGCCGTTATGATATTTTACGAAATTGGTGAATTCTTCGAGGATTTAGCAGTCAATCACTCTCGAAAAGCCATCAAATCCCTTATAAATATTCGTCCTGACACAGCCATTCTCCTTAAAGATGGGAGAGAAACCACGGTCTCCCCAGAAGAGGTGAACGTAGGCGATATCATCGTTGTGAGACCGGGGATGCGAATTCCACTTGACGGTGAAATCACTGATGGCAAGACTATGATTGATACCTCTGCCCTCACTGGCGAATCCATTCCGGTGAGCTATACTGAAGGGGATACTGTATTAAGCGGAACTGTGGTCATGAACGGACTCATCAAGCTAAAAGTTTCAAAATCATATAAGGATTCCACTGTTTCACGAATCTTGGAACTCGTTGAAAACGCAAGTGGACAAAAGGCTAAGACAGAACATTTTATCACCAAATTTGCCCGTATTTACACACCAATTGTCGTGGGCATTGCCGTTTTAATTTGTGTTGTTCCTCCGTTGGTCACAGGTGCAAGTTTCCATGACTGGCTCTATAGAAGCCTCATTTTCCTCGTTATCTCTTGTCCTTGTGCCTTGGTACTCTCAGTACCTCTGGGATTCTTCAGCGGCATCGGAACTGCCTCTAAAAACGGCATTCTCGTCAAAGGCAGTAATTACTTGGAAGCTCTAAATCAGATAGACACCGTTGTCTTCGATAAAACAGGTACTTTAACCAAGGGAAAATTTGAAGTCACATCAGCAGTGCCAGCTGACGGCATTACTGAAAGTGCCCTCTTAGAGGCCGCGTACTTATGCGAAAAAAATTCAGACCATCCAATTGCAAAATCCGTAGTCAGATATATTAGAGAAGTTGCCCCTGAGCTTACACATGCAACCCTTGAAAATGCAAAGATAGAAGAAATCAGCGGCAAGGGCATCCGCTTATCAGTTGGTGGGAACTTGTACCTTGCAGGAAACGCCGCACTTGGCCAAATCAATCTCTTGAGCGCTCCTGAAGTCAACACAGAGGGAACTGTAATCTACCTTTATAAAAACCATGCCCTTTTGGGACATATCGTTCTAAACGATGGCATAAAACCTGACAGTCATGATGCAATCTCCGCTTTAAATGCACTTGGCAAAGAAGTTTGGATGCTCACAGGGGATCGAAAGGAACAAGCAAACGCAGTTGCCAATTCACTAAATATTAAAAACGTCCTCAGTGGTCTCATGCCTGAGGATAAGTTTGAAAAAGTCAACCAACTCAAAGCTGAGGGCAAGCGTATTGCATTCTTGGGCGACGGCATAAACGATGCCCCTGTTTTAACCCTTGCCGATGTGGGAATCTCCATGGGCTCCATCGGAAGCGATGCGGCTATTGAAGCCTCAGATGTGGTCTTTATGACAGATGAACCGTCCAAACTCATAACTGCTATCTCCATATCTAAAGTCACTAAACGCATTGTCACTGAAAACATCGTATTTGCACTGGGGATTAAAATTCTCATCATGCTCCTCGGAGTTCTCGGATACGCTTCCATGTGGATGGCAATCTTCGGAGATGTGGGCGTGGCACTCTTAGCAGTGTTAAACTCAACTAGAATTTTAAAGCACAAACTCTAGACTCTCTTCTAGCTCTACCAAAATTTCAGTTCAATGTTTAAATAGAAAAGCCCTCGCTGTCCTGGAGGGCACTGAAAATCTAATAAATTTAAGAACTGTAACCCTGAATAAAAAATAAAGGGGCTGTCGGGAAATAGA
>DKFC01000008.1 GCA_002452745.1 Firmicutes bacterium UBA6806 | reverse complement strand
TTTTTATTTTATTTAATATAAAATTAAGAAAGAGTAAATAATTGTGTTCATGTAAACAATTTGGAAGGAGCTTAAGAATGAGGGGCAAGAAGAAGATACTTGTGATTCTTGGCATAGTTGCAATCGTCATGGTGGTTGGCGCAGCAGTGGTTAAGTCAAAATCAAGTTCAAGTGAATCAGCAGAGGGTGCAATCTATGTGGAAACGGCTTCGGTTGGCGTACAGGATTTAGAGTCTACCATAACTACTAAGGGAACCGTTCAGGCAAAGGAAAGTGCAAAAGTCTATTCAGAGGTGGCAGGTCTGGTCTCGGATGTGCTCGTTGATGTAGGTGATGTGGTGGAAACAGATCAGATATTGGTTCAAATGGATACAGATGAACTGGATAGAAAGATTAGGGATGCTAAATTGCAAGTTGACATCTCTCAACTGAACTATACAAATGCACAGAGTGAGACTAGTTTAAATGCGGCAATAACAAGTGCAAAGACGGCTTATGACAACGCGGAAAAGAGCTATGGAGATGCAAAGGCACTCTTTGAATCAGGTGCCATGAGTCAAAATGAACTAGACACAGCTAGGCAACGTGTGGATACTACATATGATGAGTATATGGAGGCTGTTAATGAGAAGGATGAAAGATCGGGCAGTCTCAAAGTTTATGCTCTAAATCTTGAAAATGCTCAGAATGCTTATAAGGATTTGCTCGACCAAAAGGAAAAGGCAAGCATCAAAGCACCGATGTCTGGAACAGTTACGAGAATTGATGTCAAAAAGTATGATATGACCACTGTAGGGGCTGAGCTGGTTCTAATTGAGACCACTGGTGACCTTGAGATTGACACCTATATTGGTGAATACGATGTCAACAAAGTTGAGCCGGGAATGTCTGTGAAAATCACAGGATATGGCGTCGGAGATAACGAGTACGAAGGTAAGGTTGCCTCTGTCGGCAGTTCTGCAGAAGTTCAACAAGCGGGACAGACCACTGAAAAAAGTGTTCTGGTCAAAGTTGAATTCAATGATAAAACGAAATTTAAACCTAACTTCACAGCGGATTTGGACATTGTCTATGCAGTTTCTGATGGTGCTACGGTCATTCCGTACGAAGGAATTTTAAACATAGACAAAGACAACTTTGTCATCAAGATAATAGATGGAAAAACAAAGAGAATTCCTGTGGAAATAGGGGTGCAAGGAGACCTTCAGTTGGAAGTTATCTCTCCTGAAATTGCTGAGGGAGACACCATTGTCCTGAATCCATCCGTTGAAATTGAAGATGGTGTGCAGATTAATGAGATAGGAGCTGGTAAGTAATGATTACCATTAGAGATTTATCTAAAATCTATGACACTGGCGCTGTTCAGGTAAAGGCATTAAACAACGTGAGTCTCGAAGTGAAAAAAGGTGACTTTGTGGCTATTATTGGAGCATCTGGGTCGGGAAAGTCCACCTTGATGAACATTATCGGCTGTCTGGATAAACCAACATCGGGTTCATATACGTTGGATGGCGTTCAAACGGAGAGCATGCATCCTGAGAAGCTGGCAGAAGTCAGGAACCTTAAAATTGGTTTTGTATTCCAATCATTTAATTTGATTCCCAGAACGTCTGCACTTCACAACGTGGAACTGCCGATGATCTATGCAAAACAGCCGAGAAAGGAAAGACTTGAAAAAGCCGAAAAGGCCTTGCAGAGAGTCGGACTTGGGGAGCGAATGGATCACAAGCCAAATGAGCTTTCAGGCGGTCAGAAACAGAGAGTTGCAATTGCCAGAGCACTTGTGAACAGCCCGGCTATCATATTGGCAGATGAGCCAACTGGAAACCTTGACTCACATTCCACAGAGGAAATCATGGCGATTTTCAAAGATTTGAATCAAGAGGGGGCAACCATTATTCTGGTAACACATGAATCGGATATTGCGGCTCAGGCAAAACGCGTTGTGACCTTTAAGGACGGACAGATTATAAACGATGTCAGAAATGGAGAGAGCGCATGAATTTTATAGAAAGTGTGCGAATCGCATTAAATGCCATTCGGGTCAATAAGATGAGATCTATATTGACTATGCTTGGAATTATCATAGGAATTGCATCGGTTATTGCGGTATTTGCCATTGGAAACGGTGGAGAAGCCGCTATAAAAAAAGAATTTGAGGCCTTTGGCGTCAATCGGATGGGACTTTATCACAACTGGAATGAAGAACTTGGATGGCGAGACCTTATGACAATAGACGACTTAGACGCTTTGCAAAAGGTTTTTGGAGATGACATTGAGAGCATTTCGCCTTCATATTCAGAGAGCATGTCCGTTATCCAAAAGACGCAAAAGAAAAACGATAAAGGGCTCAAAGTCAATGTCAACGGTGTAAACGAACAGTACAATGACATTCAGAAAATTGAATTGGAGGAAGGTCGATTTATCATTAAAAATGATATGATTTCCTCAAGATATGTCACTATAATAGACGCTCAGTTAGCGCGAGATATTTTTGGAAAGACGGATGTACTTGGAGAGAAACTATCTCTTAGTTATTACAATCAGAGGCTGACATTTGTTATTGTCGGCGTTCAAGAAGAGCCGAAGAGTTCACTGTTTTCAGGCTCCAATTCAACTTCAGAAATTTATGTGCCCTATTCCACACTGGGTAGAATCAACGGTATAGGTGACATCGTGTATTCAGCTGAAATAAACGCATCTGAGACGGCAAACAAAGAAAAACTCCAAGAGGACATAAAAAAACTACTCTCGCAAAGACATCGAAACAGCGCAGATTACTATAGAACTTACAGTGCGGAAAGTGAAATGGCGGCAGTAAATAATGTAACAGGTGTTCTAACGGGGATTATCAGTGCTATAGCTGCCATTTCCCTCTTGGTAGGTGGAATTGGCGTTATGAACATCATGTTGGTGTCTGTGACAGAGAGAACAAGGGAAATCGGAATCAGAAAGGCTCTGGGCGCGAGACGCAAAGACATATTGATGCAATTTCTAGTGGAGGCGGTTATCATCTCCTTAATCGGTGGCGTCGTCGGGACGCTTATTGGTTCAGGAATTGCCATGCTGGTGGCGTCAAAATTGAGTTTGCCACCGATTGTGCCGATGAACGCCGTTATGATAGCGTGGATTTTTTCCGCAGGTGTGGGCATTTTCTTTGGTCTCTATCCAGCAAATCAAGCGGCCAAACTAGACCCAATTGATGCACTTCGATACGAATAACGCTGATCTGAAATGTCAAAAAAGAGTATGATTTATAAACGATAAATGTGAAGGAGGCATGAAATGAGTGAGATAAACAGAGATGAACTGGAACTTGAAAGCACGGGTAAAACGCCAAAGTTCAATCATTTGCAACGCTATATCGGGGTTATTGTCAAACCTCGAGAAGTGCTGGAAGATATTTCCGATCATCCAAGGGTTTTGATTCCCATGTTTGTTATGGCAATTTTACTTTCAGCCATTATGTTGATTAATATGGATGCCATCATTGAGGTGCAGCGTCAAGCGATGATGGAGCAATCAATTGCCATGGGAAACCAAGTGCCGCTTGACGGCTTTGAGAGCCTGAGCAAAAACATTGCAAAGATGACAGTTGCCATTGCGGGAGTTGGTGCAGTGGCAGTTATGGCAATTGTCGCGTTGATTACGCATGGGATTGCCACTTTTATAAGTGGAGAGGGCACTTTTAAAAAGGTCTTTAGTGCCTCTTTATACATTGCCATCGTCACAATGCTGGGGAGTGCACTTGCGGCATTACTGAGCTTGGTTCTGCCCATTAACATAAACAGCTTTTCACCTGCAATTTTAATGGATCCCACTCAGGTTAAAAATCCCCTATTTATTATTTTGTCTTCAATAGAAGTCTTCAATCTTTGGAGGCTTGCTCTAATGGCCATAGCCCTGTCCATTATTGAGTCTTTTACCATCAAGAAGTCAGTCATCTTAATAATCGTACTGGCCGTTTTGGGAATTCTAGTCCAAATGATTTCCCTGGCTCGATAAATAATTCTAAAAAATATTAATTATTTTGGAATATATAGTTTAAGAGTATACCCATGTGGGGTATAATTGGACTGGATTAAGTTCCTTGTGGAAATTTGCTTATACAGATATCATTACTTATTGACAGGAAATTCAAGGTGTGATATTATCAGTTTGTAATCATTACAAATTAGAGAGGTGATCGGATGTCTTTAGAAGCACAAGTTGTCGCGCTCTTAAAAGAGAATGAACCTTTAAGACCCGGTGAAATAGCTGAAAAGCTGGGCGTGTCCAAAGACGAAGTGGACAAGGCTATAAAAGCTCTGAAAAAAACTGAGGAGATTTACTCTCCTAAAAGATGCTTTTACTCAGTAAAATAATAAATTATTTGGAGGAGAAAATTATGAAATATGAATGTGTAGCATGTGGTTATATTTATGATCCAGAAGTTGGCGATCCAGATGGTGGCATTGCACCGGGAACAGCATTCGAAGACATCCCTGAAGATTGGGTTTGCCCACTTTGCGGCGTAGGCAAAGACATGTTTGAACCTGTAAAATAATTTTGGTTAGATTGGAGAAGTTGGTGATCGTATGTATGTTGAAAATGTAGGAGAGTTTTTAAAGGCGCATGGTATTAAGCCTTCTTATCAGAGAGTAAAAATATATGAATACTTGATGGGTACCATGGAACATCCTACCGTTGATAATATTTACAATGCCCTAAGCGGCGAAATTCCAACTCTATCAAAAACAACCGTTTACAACACACTCAAAACTTTTATAGAGAAGGAAATTGCAATGGTGATAACCATTGATGAAAATGAGACCCGATTTGATGCTGACACTGGTTTGCATGGTCATTTCAAATGCCTGTCCTGTCACAGGGTGTATGACTTTGAAGTCGATGTTCGCGAAGAAGATCAAGAGACTCTAGAAGGTTTTGAGATTAAAGAAAAGCAAATGTTCTACTATGGAATCTGTAAAAATTGTAAGCAAGGATCCTAGGAGGTATTTTAAATGAAGAGATTAGACGTCTATAAATGCGGTGTTTGCGGCAATATCGTTGAAGTTCAACATGTTGGCGGCGGACAATTGGTATGCTGTAATCAAGAAATGAATTTACTCGAAGAAAAATCTGCTGATTCTGCAACTGAAAAACACGTTCCTGTAGTAGAAGCGATTGAAGGCGGATACAAGGTTACTGTTGGTTCAACCCTTCATCCTATGAAGGAAGAACACTATATTGAGTGGATTGAACTTGTAACTGAAACTGAATCTTTAATTACTTTCCTAAATCCTGGAGATGAGCCTGTTGCTATTTTTAAAACAGACGAAAAGGCAATTAAGGCAAGAGAATATTGCAATCTTCATGGACTTTGGAAAAATGAATTATAAGAATATCGACTGAATAAAGTTGATAAAATTCAGAGAGTTTAGTACATGTACTAAACTCTCGTTGCATGATAACTCCATCTCGATGGGCGCATGCACATGTTAAACCCTATGATTAGAAACAAATTTTAAAGGAGGGATGTTATGATTAACGAAAAACTTGAAAAAGTAATTAATGAACAAATCAATGCAGAATTATACTCGGCTTACTTGTACCTATCAATGTCTGCCTATTTTGAAAGTATCAATTTACCGGGGTTCGCAAACTGGATGCGCGTTCAGTTTGAAGAAGAGCAGTTTCATGCAATGAGATTTTTTAACTATGTGCATGAAAGAGGCGGCAGAGTTGTACTAGAAGCAATTGAAAAACCTAAAACTGAATGGGCAAATGTCATTGATGTATTCGAAGAGACTTTGACTCACGAAAGACACGTAACAGCTCTACTTAACAATATAGCCGATGTTGCGGAAACTGAACGTGACAGACCAACTAAAAACTTAATGGTTTGGTTTATAGATGAACAAGTTGAAGAAGAAAATTCTGCCGAAAAAATTATCAACGAACTGAAAATGATCAACGGCGAAGGTCATGGAATGTTGATGTTGGACAGGGAGCTGGGAACAAGAACGTTTACACCACCTGTAATCTAGAAGGTGATGTAAGCCCTTAAGAACCAGGGCACAACCTTGTTGTATAATGGCGAGTGTTATGCACTCATAGTGAGGCATTAAATTATAAATGGAGGTATTGAGATGTCAATTAAAGGTACGCAAACGGAAAAAAACTTACTTAAAGCATTTGCAGGTGAATCACAAGCGAGAAACAGATATCAAATGTTCGCAAAACAAGCTGATAAGGAAGGCTACAAGCAAATTGCAGCACTTTTCTTAGAAACTGCTGATAACGAAAGAGTTCATGCTGCAAGATTTTTCAGCTTCTTAGAAGGTGGCGATTTGGAAATCACTGCAACTTACCCTGCTGGCAAAGTTGGAACTACTCTTGAAAACCTCAAAGCAGCTGCTATGGGCGAAAATGAAGAGTGGACAGTCCTCTACCCTGAGTTTGCAAAAGTTGCAAAAGAAGAGGGATTCCCAAAAGTTGCTGTTGCATTTGAATTCATTGCAAAAGCAGAAGTTGAGCATGAAAACAGATATAACAAACTGGCTGAAAATATTGAAAACGGAACTGTTTTCAAAAAAGACGAACCAGTTAGATGGAAATGTGGAAAATGTGGTTATGTACATGAAGGTCCAGAAGCGCCGGAAGTATGCCCAACTTGTCTGCATCCAAAAGCTCATTTCGAGTTAAAAGAAACTAATTATTAATTAATCTAATAAAAAACGCTTGTCATCCAACTCGTTGGGGGCAAGCGTTTTTTTATTAGACTACATTATTTAAAGGGTTCCATGCCCTTATTCGCAAGTTCGTCTGCAACGTGATTGAATTGACTGGCTCTAATAAACTCATCCATCGAATAATTTAAGCCATTGGCGGAGTTAAACTTTTTATACCATTTGTTGACTTCTGCTGTGGCATTTAAGTTGAGATGTCCTTTTACTTTATAAAAAATAACGGAATGAAAGGACTCAACAAGTTCAATTAGAGACTTCCAAAGGGCTTGGTTTTCAACGGGTTCTTTCTTGGAGTTGATCCAGCCATTTATCTTCCACTTGTGATACCAACCTTCTCTAAAACAATTCACCACATAAGCACTATCCGAGAAAATTTTCACATCCAGCGTTTTGCTCTTTAGAGATTTAAGTGCCTCTATAGCAGCCGTTAATTCCATGATGTTATTTGTTGTGGCGGGTGCGCCACCACACAGTTCTTTGGTCTGTTCATTGTATACGAGAACAGCCCCCCAGCCGCCGACATTGGTCTCTTTGCCATTTCCTGAACAAGCGCCATCACAATATATTTCAACGATTTTCATCTAGTCCTCCCATTATTAAATCTCTAAATTAGTATATCATAAAAGTGTTGATATGACATGTGGACATTGACAAAGACAAGTGAAAGCGAATCATTACATTAAAGAAACAATTATCGGAAAATTTGCACAATTACACAAAAATTTGATATTATAGAATCAAGGCTGAAATCGCGGACAGTGTCCTTGAAGCCCAAAAGTTCATTTAAGGGGGACTAAAGATGTTTAGTAATCACATGGAAGTACAGGCATTTTGTGAAGAGCATCAAATTGAGTTAATTGATTTTAAACTGCTGGATTTGGCTGGAAGATGGCATCACTTAACCATTCCAGTTTCCAGATTTACCAAAGCAACCATAACAGACGGAATTGGGTTTGATGGTTCCAGTTATGGTTTTTTAACGGTTGAAAAATCAGATATGGTATTTAAACCCGATTTGGAACAGTATTTTATCGACCCGTTTACTGAAGTTAAGACGTTGGTCTTTTTTACAAAGATATATCACACTGGTGAGAACAACCAACGCTTTGCCAGCGACCCAAGGTATGTTGCTGAAAAGGTGGAAGCATACTTAAAAGACGAAAAAATTGCATCTCATGCGCTGTTGGGCCCGGAATTCGAGTTTTATACATTTGATTCATGTCACTACAGTTTAACACCAGAAAATTACGGGTACAGAATTGATACCAAACAAGCTGTTTGGCGTTCAAATACAGAAGAAAATAACAATGGCTATATTGTCAAGCATAAAGGCGGCTATCATGTGGACATCCCATTTGATATCAATTTTGACATGAGAAATGAAATGACTCTAAAACTAGAAGCTCTAAATGTACCAGTTAAGTATCAGCATCCAGAAGTTGGCGGTCCGGGACAACAGGAAATAGAACTGGCATTTGGCAATACAATCTGTATGGCAGATAGATCCATGATTGTTAAATACGTCGTTAGAAATATCGCAGTAAAGCACAACCGGACGGCGACTTTTATGCCAAAACCGATTCTCGGTGAGGCGGGAAGCGGCATGCATGTTCACATTCAGCTCTTTGAAGGGGACGAGAATCTCTTTTATGAAAAGGGCGGCTATTCTGACCTCAGTGATGTTGGCTTATATGCCATCGGTGGTATTTTAAAACACGCCGCTTCGCTGATGGCGTTCACAAACCCGAGCACCAATTCCTATAAGCGACTGGTTCCAGGGTATGAAGCCCCTGTCAGTATTTGCTATGGGACCGCCAATAGAAGTTCAGTTATCAGAATCCCCGGCTACGCAACTCAGCCAGATAAAAAGAGATTCGAATTCAGACCATCCGATGCAACAGCAAATCCGTATTTGGCCTATTCTGCACTTGTGATGGCGGCAATAGATGGAATCAAGCATAAGATAGATCCTGTAAAAGAGGGATATGGGCCGCTGGATGTCAATGTCTTTCATCTGTCTGATGAGCAGAGAAAGCGCATAAAAGCACTTCCTAAAAACTTATTCGAGGTCATAGAAGCCATTGAGTCAGATTATGATTATTTGATTGAAGGGGGCATTTTCACGAAGGGACTGATTGATGACCAAATTGCATATCTTAAAAGAGAAGCGCTTGAAGAGAGCGTTGTCCCATCTCCGAGAGAATATAAGATGTATTATGATTTATAACAAAACAGCAATTCAACCTGTAATCCGTCAAGGGCTACAGGTTTTTTTATTGAAAGTCCAGTGTCATTATTAGATACCTGTTAAATGATTGTTAAAACGCAACAAAAAAAGACTATTGTGATTGAATCTTGAAATAAGGGATGTGATAATGATAGTGTTTGGTAAATGAAGTGTTTAAAATCGGAGAAAGGGGTCTTGAATGGCTGTTAAGGACAAATTGACGAAGCTCAGGGATGGACTTGTGGGATTCGTGAGGGCAAATGGCAGAAAAAATCGAAGCGCAAGACGAAAAACAGAAGTAGAACAATATAGTGGAGTTGTAAATAACTCACAAAAAAGAAAACCAAAATTTGGTTTTTCAATGAATTTGAAAGTCAAGTACAAACTCGTGCTGTCTTCAGCTATGTTGGTAGTGCTGATTGCGATTTCGGTGGGGTTTGCCATCACACAGCTCCGTGAAATGAACCAGCATGTGGTCTTTTATGACCAAGTGAGGGAAATTGAGATTTTACTTGGTGACTTGTTGCAGGAACAACAGGCTTTTAGAGGCTCGGCTGATGAAGAACAGAGTCGGGGAATTGTTAATAAACTAGCAGAGATAGATAAGATCACATCAGGGCTCAAGACGGTGAATACAGATTCCAAGACATCTGCTGATTTGAGCAACATTGGAACGGGCACAAAAAAGTATGAAAATGAATTTGAAGAATTTTCAAGATTGACACTTGAAAGAGCAAGCCGTATTGAACAATTGGAAGCAATTAGCAGTGAATTTGACCAAAACATGGGAGCGCTTAAAGAAGGGATTCTATCAGCAGAGGGAACAGAGGACACAGGAGAAATGACCACAAATGCTCAGACGCATCCTGCCCTGAAAATAAGTGAGGTCGAAAAGAAGCTCGAAAAAGTCAGACGCCTTGAGGCAAGCTATCTGTATACGGGGAAAAAGAAGACGGCGGATTTAATTTTTCCAGAGATAGAAGCCTTGTCTCAACTGTTAAGTGAATTGACACGAGAGCATACAGAGGCAAAGTCAATTGAAGGGCTTCAGAACAAACTTCCAGATTATGAAAAGCAACTCAAAGAACTCATGAGCATCAACAGTGATTTGGGACTTAGGCAAGGATCGTTGGATGCAGCGGAGACTTTTATTAGAAGCAGTATTAACAACGCTTCCAAAAAACAGAC
The DNA here is from genome assembly GCA_002452745.1 of Firmicutes bacterium UBA6806. GTDB lineage: Bacteria > Bacillota > Clostridia > Peptostreptococcales > Acidaminobacteraceae > Fusibacter_A. Next base: position 111,112 of record DKFC01000008.1, on the reverse strand, counting down.
AGCGCTTATTGAACGGTTGAGGGAAGAAGCTGTTGCAAAATCTTTTACAGTTCTTGCAATTGCCTTGATTATGGGGCTTTTAATTGCATATGTCAATTTAAAATCCGTTATCAGTCCGTTAAATCGAGTAAAGGATGAGTTGGTTGCAGCTGCTGGCAATCGGGAATTAAAGCGCAGAATTGTGTTAAAGAACAGAGATGAGTTTAGAGAACTGGCTCAGGCTTTTAATCAATACAACGAAATCCTTCACGAAGTGCTAATTGATGTAGATGAAAACGCTGGTGTTCTTGGCGAAAGAGCGGATCAAGCTGCTTCCAGGGTAATTGCATTAAATGAATATATAGAAGAAATTTCAGCCAGTATAGAGGCTCTAACAGCCAACATGGAGGAGACCAATGCAGCCACAGAAGAAATTGCGGCAACAACGGAATCCATAGATACAGGCATCAAACAGGCGGTGGAGGAAACCCAGTCGGGATTGGTATTTGCTAGAGATATTCAGCATAGAAGTCAGGGCATCAAATCGCAATCAATGGCGGCTAGAGTTAAGGCTAATGATCTCTATGAAAGCGCTAGACATTCCCTCAACATAGCACTTGAAAAGGCCAGAGATGTAGAGCGTATAAAAGTGTTGACACAGGCGATTATGCAAATTTCGGATCAGACTAACCTATTGGCACTAAATGCTGCAATAGAAGCGGCAAGGGCGGGAGAAGCTGGCAAGGGGTTTGCCGTGGTGGCAGATGAAATTAGAAAACTGGCTGGGACGAGTCAGGCATCAGCCACTGAAATTCAGACAGTGATTAAGATCGTTGTGGATTCAGTGACGGAGCTTAGCCAGAGTGCCAATGCACTGGTGAGCTTTATAGAGGAAAAGGTTATGGAAGATTACGAGTTTCTCCTTGAAATTGGCGAGCAGTACAATCAGGATGCGGAGACTTTGGAAACCTTGTTTGACAAATTTGCGGACAGGATGCAGTACATGAAGGATGCTGTCGATGAAGTGAACAATGCCATTTCAAGTATTGCAGATAACATCGGAGAGAGCACAGAGGGCATCAGCGAAGTGGCCTCGAATATTGCTGAAATCATGGAGGTTTCAAATGCCCTCAATGAAGAGACCAAAGGCGTCAGTGAGGCAGCTGATATTTTAAAAGAACATGTGGAGAAATTTGAGATTTAATGGTGTTTGACCTCAGTTATGTTAGAATATAACGAATAAGTATGATAAAATAAGAGAGTATTTAGACTGAATAATTGAGGATGAGAAGCAAATGCAAATACTTGAAAATTTTTATAAATTAATGAGCAAGCGAAGTGATTCGGAAACCAAGCATGAAGTTGAGTTTGAATCACTTCTCATAGACATGATTAAATCAATAGACTACTTTAAGCAGAATCCGTCGAATTTTGGGAAATCACAACTCGATGGTGATGAACTGGGTCGAAACTGCGTTTGGGCTTTTGCGGACAACCATGCTGAAAAGACTGTGATTGTATTTGGTCACTTTGACATCGTGGGAATTGAGCAATACGGCGACTTGAAATCAATTGCATATGATGCTGAGAAACTCATGGAAAAACTCGGTCATCTGGAGACTGATTCAGAGAACTGGATATTTGGGCGAGGCAGTTGCGATATGAAGGCGGGAATCGCCATTAATTTGGAGATGCTGAAAAGGGCCGTTGAAAATCCCAATTATCCGAATGTCTTGTTTTTGGCAGTCCCTGATGAGGAAAACATGTCGGCAGGCATGAGACATGCAGTGACACTACTTCAGGTGTTAAAATCTAAATTTGGCTTGAACTATCACTGTGCTTTTCTGACAGAGCCGCATGAGAGAAGTCAAAATAACGAGTTTGTAACCTATTCAGGCTCTGCTGGCAAGATGATGCCCATGCTCGTGGCAAAGGGGATTCCAGTTCACACAGGTGAGGTTTTTAAAGGACTCAATCCGATTGGCATCTTAACAGAAGCGGTCAAAGCAGTGGAGATGAACACCGAGATGGCGGATGTTCTCTATAAGAGAATGACACCGCCGCCAACTTTTCTTTGCATGCGGGATTTAAAAAGCGGCTATGACGTGACGACACCAGAATTTGCAGTGGCATATTTCAACTGGATGTTCCTAAAAGACAGTTTAGATCAGAAGTTAAACCAATTGAAGGAACTCTGTGTGTGGTCCATGGAAGATGCGATAAATCAGTTTAACTATTCGCACAACGAATTTCTTAGAAAACAAGGACATCGCTGGTTTGAATGTGTTAAGGAATTCAGTCCAGATGTCTTGCTCTTTGATGAACTAAAGGCAAGGGTTCAGGAAAAAACGGATGCAGATGGGTTTATAGATGACTTTCTAAGTGAAAATAAGGACTTAGATGATCGCAAGATCACAGAGATGCTGATTAAGAGTATGATTGAATTTCTCGAAATAGAGACACCGCTTATTGTCATCGCATTGCTGACGCCTTTTTATCCGGCTGTGGACTTCACTGAATTTCACAAAGAGCAGATGAATGAAGTGATTGAGACGTGGTGCTCCAAGAGAGAATTGGCATACAGAAATGAGCCTTTCTTCATGAAAATATGTGATATGAGCTATCTAAGAGGATGTGAGGGCCGCTATGATTCAGTGGCTGACAACATGCCGCTCATGGGAAGACGATATGATATCGATTTCAAATCACTGAGCCAATTGGATATCCCATGTGCCATTATAGGCCCTTGGGGAAAAGATTTGCACCAAAAGACCGAACGCGTCTACAAACCAGATTTGGAAGTCAATATACCTGAGCTGCTTGAACAGCTTTTAAAACACTATGCATAAACAACGCCCCAGATGAGAAGCCATCTGGGGCGTATTTTGTTGTGAAAATCATAGAAGTTTTCAAAAAATGTAGATGCCAATGGATGGCGCTTTTGATTGCTTGTCACTTGATGCTTTTGACATTATCCACACTGTTAACGGTTAAAATTAACAGGATTTCAACAGGTAATTTGAAGGATTGTGGATAAGTCTGTGGATACTGTTGACAAACGTCTGTTTGTTTCACATAATATCGGATTTCTGGGACAGAATTGACTCCAGTAAATCCACGTCTTTTTCGATTAATTTTAGAGATGTCTCCCAGAAATCCTTAGTGGTTGGATCGACCCCTACAACGGCACAGACAGACTCAACAGACATTTTGCCGGTTGCTTTGAGCAAAGTATCGTAGTCGTTTAAGAAGGCATCTCCCCGTTCGAGGTAGATTGCATAGAGGCCTGTGGCGAACAGCAGTCCAAAGGCATATGGGAAGTTGTAAAAATTCCGGGCTGCATAGTAATAATGTGGTTTGTTGAGCCACATATATGGGTGGAGCAGCTCTGGATCCACACAATCTCCGTAGGCCTTTAATTGAGCTTCCTCCATGAGGCTTTTAAACTCATTCACAGACAGCGGATGATCTTCTCTAACCTCAAACACTTTTGATTCAAAGTAGTATCTTGACAGGATATCCACAACCACTTGCATAGCGCCTTGAAGTCTGTTTTCGAGTATGAGGCACTTAAAGTCATCATCGGCTTCTTCCATTGCGGCCTTTCGGACGATGGTTTCACAGAAAATAGAGGCTGTTTCAGCTAAAGGCATGGGATACCCGGTGTTTAAGATACTTTCACAGCGAAGTCTGTCACCGTGAAAGGCGTGTCCCAACTCGTGAGCAATGGTGAGGACGTTTTTAAAGTTGCCGTTGAAATTCAGGAGAACACGGCTTTCACCAATGCTTTGAATATTGGAGCAGAACGCGCCACCCACTTTGCCTTCCCTTGGCTCAAAATCCACCCATCTGTTATCAAAGGCCCTTTGGGCAAAAGTTGCCAGATCGGAACTGAACTTGCCAAAGTTCTTCACGACAAACAACTTGGCTTCTTCAATGGTGTAGGATTTGGAGCTGCCTTCAAGTGGTGCGGCGATGTCATAAAAGGGCATGCCCTTTTCATGTCCAAGCGCTTTGGCTTTCAGCTTAAGGTAACGATGGAACATGGGCAGGTAATCTTCCATAGTCCCAATCATGGCATCCAGTGTTTTTTTGGAAAGACGTGCGTTGAAAAGCGTCTCGTCAAGAGGGGAATCAAAGCCCCTCAGTTTTGAAAGGGTTAGGACTTCCCCTTTGATTCCGTTCAGTGCAGCAGCAGAGATTTCTTCATGTTGCCGGTAGGCGTTTAACTCAGCTTCATAGCCTAATTTGCGAAGTGCGGGATCGGCTTCATAGGCGAGATTTCTAACTGCCATAATCGGGAGTTTTTTGGTTTCGCCATGGAGATGGATGTCCACCATTAGCTGAGAGGATGCCTTCCTCTGTAGAGTCTCAAAGGCATCAGAACCAGTGGTTTTAAGGTGTGCAATTAAGACTTCTTCATTTGCGCTGAGCAAATATCTCGACTGTGCTTTCATGTCTTCAAGATAAAAGTGGTGTGCATCAATTAGAGCTGACGCTTCTGCCATTTCACTGAGTTTAGATGAAATATCACCTGTACTGAACCACTTTTTAAATCGGACCTGAAACTCTGTAAGGTGGTTGCTTGCAGTCTGGGTTTTGTCAACCAAAGTCAGTGCTTCTTGAGATTTTGAGTTGACACTAAAATTCAGATGACCATAAGCGCTCAGGGTTCTTAGTAGCTTTGAGTCCTCTATCAAATATGACAGGTAAGTCTCGATGCCCTTTTGAGGATCAATGGAAGCAGCCTCCAGAGCATCCAGTAAAGGGCGGTATTTTTCGTGGATTGATTCAGCTTTTTTTAAGTCGGCGATGAGTTCAGGAGCGTCAAATCCAGTGTATAAACTGTCGAGTTGCCAAGTTGAATTCATGAGGTATCCTTTCTCTAGTGGTTTAAGGTGTCTTCTGCAAGTGCGATGAAAGTCTCAATGTCTTCTTTGATGATTTCAAGTGAGGTATTCCAAAAGGCTTCGCTTTCAACGTCTATGTCCATAATTTTGCAAACGTCTATGACTTTCATTTTACCAGCGGCGGCAAGGAGAGTATCGTAGTGTTTGACAAAATACTCAGGACTGTCAAGATACTTGGCATATAATCCCTTGGCAAATAAGAGGCCAAAGGCATATGGGAAGTTGTAGAAATTAAGTCCGGCAGAATAATAGTGCGGCTTAATAAGCCACATGTAAGGATGTCTTATCTCTGGGTCGAGGCCATCTCCATAGGCTGTCATTTGAGCATCCAACATGATGTTCTTTAGTTCGTCCACAGATAGTGGATGGTCTCCTCTGTTCTCAAACAGCTGGCTCTCAAATAAATACCTTGAATAAATGTCGCAAATGACTTGCGTTGCATCTTGAAGCGAGTTTTCTAAAATAGTCATTTTTTCAGATGTAGTGGCCTCTTTTAGAACGGCATTGTTGACGATAGTTTCACAGAAAGTTGAAGCTGTTTCAGCAAGCGGCATGGGTGCATTGATCATCAATATATTTTCTTGCATTGCGCACATGGCATGATAACCGTGTCCTAGCTCATGGGCGAGGGTTGTGACATCACTTAAATTCCCTGTGTAGTTGAGCATGACTCTGAATTCGCCAATGCTGTGTTGATCTGAGCAGAAAGCACCATTGACTTTGCCTTCTCTCGGTTTTACGTCTATCCATGATTTATCCATAGCGTCTTTAGCAGATTGATAGAGTTTATCCGAGAAAGTTCGGAAATTTTTAAGGACAAAGTCACAGCCCTCTTCGTAGCTGTACTTTCGGCTAGCTGTACCAACTGGCGCAAACAAGTCGTAAAATGGAAGTCCATTTTCATGTCCCATCAGCTTTGCCTTTGTCTGAAGGTATCTGTGAAAATCAGGCAGGTAATTTTTCATGGCATTTAACATGGCATTTAACGTTTTTTCAGTCATGCGAGAGGCTGAAAGCGTTCTGGCAAGTGGAGAGTCGTATCCCCTTAACGCACTCATCGTGATGACCTCGCCTTTGATGCTGTTCAGAGAGAGGGCAACGGCTTCATCTATTTTTTCATAGGCTTTTATCTCAGCTTCGTAAGCTGATTTTCTCACAGTGGCGTCTGCATCATAGGCCATGTTTCGGACTGATGCAATAGGGAGGGTCTCAGTGGTTCCATTTCGTTTAACATCAGCTGTCAGTGTGGACGTGAGCTTGCTTTGAAGTGTCTCCCAAGCATATGAACCCGTCAAAGAGAGTTTAGAGGCAATCCTTTCTTCGGCTTCTGACAAGATATGTGCAGACTGCTCTTTTTCTTCAAGGATGATAAACTCAATTGATTTCAGATATTCAGATGGACTGATAAGTACATCTAGATCTGCCACAGTGCTTAAAAAAGCTGTCAATCTAGTTCTTAGAACAGATGCATTTTGATAGAGTGTCATGACTTTGTCCATGTACTTGAGTGCATCTTCGTGTTTGGTGTCTGTTGAAAAAGTCAGATTGCAAAAGCTGTAGAGCTTTTGGATGGTGGCTTCAAATGATTCTGTGGCTTTGAAGTACTGCTCCATGCTGAATGTGTCTTTAAGTGATTTTGAGCTCTCGTCCAAAGTCTTGAGCAGGGCATCCGCTTTTTTTAAATCACTTAAAAATGCTTCAGAGTCAAAGCCTTCATATAATTCGTTTAAACTCCAATGATAGTTCATATAGGCCTCCTGTTAAAATCTCTAAATGGTCCGTAATGTGAGGACAGAAGTAAACCTCTGTCTGAGAAACGTCATTTAGGTTCTCGAATTAATTCTATTATATCATATAAATTAATTTATATGGAAGTGTGAAAAAAGCTGCGGCTTTAACAAGAAAACCACAGCTTTTGTGCTTGTTTTTATTTTAAATTCGCACCTAAATGCCGTTCTTCAATTGTGAGATAATATCTGGATGCATCTCCTTATAGGCCTTTTTAAATTCGTACATGCGGATGTCGGCAATCTTCACCAGTACGTCATAGATCATGGAATCATCTGGGGAAGTGGCGATGCCATAACTGAAACTAACTGGAAGTCTATGTCCGCCAAAATAGACTTTTAGATTTTCAAATTTTGAGAAGATATCACTCATTTTTTTCTCTGCTGCAACCGCGGGAATGTTTTTGAGAAGAATTACAAATTCATCGCCGCCAACTCTTGAAAACACATCAGTATCTCTTATGGCGTTTTGGATGTTGGCGGAGAACTCTGAGAGCACCAAATCGCCAGCAGTGTGACCATAGGTATCGTTGATGATTTTTAAGAAGTTGAGATCGCAAAGAATCAGCGCAAAGGGTTCTAAATTCTCAAGGGTCGTCTCACTGTGGCTTTCAAAGATCTTTTCGAAATAGTTTCGATTATAGGCACCAGTGAGTTTGTCAAATTTTGAGAGTTTAATGGTCTCCTCCACCAAGAGACGGTTTTTTATAGCAATGGATATTTGGGTGCTAAAAAATTGAATGAGCTGTATGTCCACTTCGGTGAAGGCGTTTTCCTCCAAACTGTCGATATTCAAAATGGCATAGACTTTTCCGTCAATAACAATAGGGGTTGAAAGGGCCTCGGCAATGTCAAGGCCATCGGCTTTTTTTATCCATTCGAAGGTTTCGGAAGACAGTGTTGAATAGTTGAAATTTTTCACGCTGGAGACGACCATGGACCTCGATAAGTCTCCTTGCGTATTTTGATAGAGAAATGTCTCCTCAAGGGAAAAGGTCACTTTTTTGAGTTCTTTTATTTTATACCCGACGGCAGTTTGATATTCATAGCGATTGGTATTGGGATTTAGGAGGAGAATGCTTCCTTTGCTGGCATTGTCGAGTACGTCGATGGCTGCATTTAGAATCATGCTATAGAAATCAGCATCGTTATCACGATCTAAAATGTGGTGGCTGACCGCTAAAATCGTATCAAGCGTACTGCTTTTGCACATATTTATGCGATTTAAGTCTTCAATAGCGAGATGGCTTTTCTTGATGAAATCCATAGCGGAGAGAAGTTTTGTCTCGAAGTCCTGGGTTGTTTTATGGAAGGGTTTTAGATGACCTTCTATGTTCAAATCTGGATGAGCAGAGTCTAGATAGTCCTTGAAGTGATTGTCTTCATATAGCTCGTTCATGGCCTTAGTGAGAAGTCCTTGTAGCTGAAAGTATCGACGTGCCATAAGAAGATAAGCTGAAAAGAGCATGGTGACGAACACGAGAACTGAGAGGAGCACACTAATATTTGAAAGCCTTATAATCAACCAGACGGTTATCAAGCTAAAGAAAACAATAAAAATAAAATGCATGAGAATATGGGTTTTTATAGATTTCAAATGGCACCTCCCAATGAATTTTCATAGAACGCCCCCATAGACCTCGGGGTGGCGTCTCATTTAATTATACCACGTTATGCTCTGTCTGAGAGGCTCAGTTTTCAATAAGCAACCAGTGAAAATGACGAATCATAAGCATGGCGACAAATTTCGTGAGGAGTGTGGAGAATCATGGTGAAAAAAATATATAAAAATATAGTAAAACATAGTAAAATATGGTAAACTCAATTCGTGGGCTATCATAACCTATTTCGTTGGAAAACTAAGTCAAATTTAAGCCTTTCTTAATATATTGAGATGGAAAAAGGGATATAATTAAAATAAGAGAATACAGGTGACGATTTAAAGAATAAAGGGGACAGAAGGTGAGGAAATGATTATGGATTTAAGCTATTATACAATCATGTGGGCAATTTTAATTGTTGTTTTCACAGTAATAGAAGCCTCAACGCTGGGGCTCACTTCAATTTGGTTTGCTGTAGGATCACTGGTGGCATTGATCGCCTCGATTATGGGCTTTAACATCATGGTTCAAGTGGTGGTATTTGTAATTGTGGCCAGTGTGCTCTTGGTTTATACGCGACCAATTGCCAAAAACTTTTTGAAAGTGGGGCAGACCAAGACCAATGTAGATGCAATTATCGGTCAAACGGGCTATGTCACAAAGGAAATTAAAATCAATGAAACGGGTCTTGTAAAGGTAAATGGACAAATTTGGACAGCTAAATGTCCAGACCACAAGTCAATCGGTGTCGACGTTGAAGTTGAGATTTTGGCAGTGGAAGGTGTTAAATTAATTGTTCAGAGAGTGAAATAACATGTGAGAGGTCAACTGCAAAAGTATGATTAGCCAATTTTCGCTCCACTGCCTATTGGAAAGGCAGCTCAGTGGGTGAGATGGTTTTTCAGATACATTATTTACTAATTATATTAGGAGGTCATTATGGGTGGTTTTATACTCGGGACGATACTAATTGTCCTTGCATTTTTACTTATAGTCACCAATATCCGAATTGTTCCTCAGGCAAGTGCTTATGTTCTGGAAAGACTGGGCGCATATCACAGCACTTGGGAAACTGGATTGCACTTTAAGATACCACTGATTGACAGAGTGGCAAAAAAAGTGACTTTGAAGGAAATGGTGGTGGATTTTCCACCTCAACCAGTTATCACAAAAGATAACGTTACCATGAAAATCGACACAGTTGTGTACTATCAGATTACAGATCCAAAACTGTACACTTATGGTGTGGCTCAACCAATTGTTGCCATTGAAAACTTAACGGCTACAACACTGAGAAATATCATTGGTCAGTTGGAACTGGATGAAACCCTGACATCGAGAGATTTAATCAACACTCAAATGCGAAGTATACTGGACGAAGCCACAGATCCGTGGGGGATCAAGGTCAATCGTGTGGAAGTAAAAAACATTTTGCCACCGAAGGACATCCAAGAGGCAATGGAAAAACAGATGAGAGCAGAACGTGAAAGACGTGAATCCATCTTGAGAGCAGAAGGTGAAAAACGCTCAGCAATCCTTGTTGCTGAAGGTAAAAAAGAATCTGTCATCCTCGATGCAGAGGCAGAAAAACAATCTGCAATCTTAAGAGCGGAAGCAAAGAGAGAAGCTCAAATTAGAGAGGCAGAAGGACAGGCAGAAGCAATCTTGAAAGTTCAACAAGCTACTGCACAAGGGATTGAGATGATTAAAGCGGCACAAGCAGATCAAGCTGTACTGACACTCAAGAGCTTTGAAGCACTTGAAAAAGTTGCAGATGGTCAGGCGACAAAAATCATCGTTCCATCTGACTTAGCAGGTGTGGCAAATATGGTGACAAGTATTACTGAAATTGCAAAAAAATAAAGTGGAATTCAAAGGCCCCTTTTGGCGTATCTGCACATTTTAGCAGATTCCAAAGGGGGTCTTTTTATATCAATATATTTAATTTTGATATTAATTTTATTAATTTAAAAGTTAAAATGAGGTTAGAAAATCAAAAATGAGATTGACTTTGTGAATATAAAGGCGTATTTTAAACTTACAGAACATTTATAAATAGCAAAGGAGGAATCGGAGTATATTAAACCGATGAATGTTATGGACGATGAAAAGAATGTAGTTGGGGAAAATCTCTTTGGAAATCGAAATTTCGTTTTAATTTTATTTGGTCAGATTGTCTCAAATGTGGGGAATGCCCTTTTCTCAATCGCAGTTATATGGTATCTGATGACGCAGGGGACTGAGGAAAATGTTGGACTAATTATGTCTGGATTCAGCATTTGCATGATTTTACCCTATGTTCTGGTTGGCCCAATAGGAGGCGCCTTTGTAGATCGGTTTGACCGTCGCAAAATCATCTACATGACAGACTTGATTAGAGGTGCTCTATTCGTTGTATTGACAGGTCTTATTTACTTTGACATCATGCCAATTGTCAGCATCTTTGCCGTCACTGTTTTGAGCAATGGATTGAGCACGTTTTTCAATGCTTCAATTGATGCCAGTATTCCCAATATTGTAGGCGAAAGCGACTTGAACAAAGCCAATTCATATAATGGCATATCAAGGCAGTTAACTTTGATTGTTGGCTCGGCAGTGGCTGGATTTCTATATTATTACATAGGATTCGTCGGCGTCCTTGCCATTAATTCGATCTCGTTTATTCTCTCTGGTATCTCAGAGATGTTCATTCACTTCGAAAAACAGAAGCAAGAGAAAATAAATTTTAAGCACATTCTCACAGATATGAGGGAGGGAATCGACTATATAAAGGGACATGGAGCGCTGCTGAAAACGGTTATGTTCTTTACGGTGCTGAATTTAATCGTCAACCCTCTGTACATGATTGTGTTTCCTAAAGTCGTGAAATTTGATTTGATGCTCACGGCAAAAGAACTTGGCATCTTTGAAGCGATTTTTTCCGTAGGGGCTATTATGGGGATGATAGTCGTCTCGAAAATGCCGGTAAAAAAATCTGGATATACAGTGTTTGCAAAGACATTAGTGGCTCAGTGTCTGATATTCTTGGTATTTGGGATTCCGATTATGCCTGTAGTTCTAGATAGGTTTAGCGGTATTCAAGTCCTTTGGATGTGGTCTGCACTTGGCGTTGTATTCGCAATTATAAATGCCCTTTTGAACATCCCTCTGTTTACGATTTTACAGTCGAGGGTTGAAGACGATTTTAGAGGACGTGTGTTCGCCATGATTAGTACACTTTCTCAGGCGGCAACACCAGTTGGTTTTATTTTAATCGGAATCTTATCAGATAAGGTACCCTCATGGTTACTCTTTATGATATGCGGAGTCTTATCCATTTTAGTATCTTTTGTATTTTTAAGAGATAAGGAGATCAAGGCATACTGGTAATCACGGTGCATTGTCATCATGGGAAATGATAAACTTTAATTTGCCGACGTTGGCTCTTTAGAATGCCATGAGGCGATAGATTAATCCTGTAGGAGGTGAAACGTAGATGAAAAGACCTGTTTTGGGAACCTGCCCGGTCTGTCAGTCCAAATTGAAAGTGGTGAAACTTCACTGTGACCACTGTAAGACTTCAATAGAAGGACAATTTGAACTGGATAAGTTCAGCTATTTGACAAAAGAGGAAAAGCTCTTTATTGAAGTATTTATTAAAAACCGTGGAAATATCAAAGAAATTGAGAAGGATTTGGGAATATCGTATCCAACGGTCAGAAGAAATTTGGATCAGGTGATTGCGGCCTTGGGATATAGTGTGAGTCCTTCAAAAGAAGAAATGGACAAAAAGGAGATTTTAGAAAAACTCAGCAGCGGTGAGATAACGTCAGATGAAGCGCTGAAACGGCTGAAAGGAGAATCATGATGAGCGAAGACAGAATGAAGATTTTGAAAATGATTGAAAATGGAACGATTACTGCCGAAGATGGGATGAAGTTGCTCAAAGCAGTCGAGTCCTCCGAAAGTCGGCATGAGAGCACGGAAGAAGAGATTCAAAAGGCAATAAAGGGCGTCCGAATAAATGTCTATGATCCGCGACGGGAGAAAAAAGTTGATATTACCTTACCAGCGGGAATTTTTAAATTCTTTGGTGTGAAATACATCAAGGATATAGACAGCGATATAGATATTTCGGGCGTACTTGAAGCCATTAAATCGGGTGAAATTGGTGAACTGATGAATATAACCACAGATGATGGACACAGGGTCATCATTAGTGTTGAATAAGAGGTGAATGAGATGAATAGCAAACTTGAAATTTTAAAAATGATTGAAGCTGGAAAAATCACGGTGGAAGAGGGCCTTGAATTGATTGAGGCGGCTGAACAAGCTGAACTTATAGAGAGTGAGACAAGAGACGATGAAGAGAGGTATTCGTTTGAAGAGACTGCAAGAGAAGAGCTTAAAAACTTTGATATCGCTTTGGTATCGTGCAAATTAAATATAGAGCGATCCAATGTGGATGATATCATCATTGAACTCATGGACCCAAAGACAAGAGAATTGGTTGAAAAACCAGACTGGCTTCAATTTTATGAAGAGGAAAACTACATCGCCATTAAGGAAAAGAGAAGCGGTGGTTTTGGTGATCTGATCGACTTCTTCAAAGACAATGGTGAGAATCCCTTTAAATCGGTGTTTATCAATGTCAAATTGCCCATGGGCACTGTAGTGGATCAAGGCAAGTTCTCAAGTGTTTCAGGAAGCATTTCTGCCATTGGCATCAACGGGATTGATTTGACGTTTAAATCAGTCAGTGGAAAGGTGTACTTAACGGGTATTAAAGCTCAGATATTACAGGGAAAATCCACTTCTGGCACCGTTATTTCAGAAGATATAAAATGTGCTAAAGGACAGTATAAATCCACTTCTGGAAGACTTAAAGTCACAGGACATCACATCTCAGTTGTCGGAAAAACGGTTTCCGGCAGTATCGAATTCGATGGAGGCGATGAACTTAAAACAGCTGAATTTTCAACGGTATCAGGTAAAATAGACATCAAGGTTGAAACCCCTGAACTGTACAATCTGACAATGGATTCTATGTCTGGAACACTTGATCCAAGTGGGTTTGCAGTTGTTGACAAGGATATAAGCGGCAAGAGGCGGGTCAATGTCGTCAATAGATCAGAGGAAAGATGGGTCAAAGCCACAACGGTTTCAGGTAAAATACTGTACGATAAAAAATAAATCAAAAGGAAAGCTTCGATTTCCTCAGGTGATTTCTCCATCTGGATGGTGCCAATCAACGAGATTAAGTATCAACAATCGTGAGAGGGCATGTTATAATAGAGCGAGGAATTGAAATAGGAGGAAACATGAAAAATATAAAAATAGGACTGTTGGCTGGCTTGATTCTCATCTTGCTTTTATCAGGTTGTCAGAAGCAACTGCCTGATCCAGAAGCAGAGCCTGAAAATTTGCAGACAAATGAAAGTTCTGATGTCAGCGAGCAAAAATTTGTGAGAACAGAGTCGAAAGTTGTCAAAGATAAAAAAACTAAGAGTACCATTACAACCCAAGAGAGCTTTCAACTTGGCACTTTTATAACGATTAATCTCTACGCTGACGGTGAAGCGCCAAATGAGGATTTTGATAGAATTTTCAATGAAATAGAAAGACTTGAAGATCTCATTTCCAAGAGTATTGAAACTTCTGAGGTGGCGCAAATCAACAAAAATGCAGGGATTGCTCCTGTGCCAGTGGGTGAAGAGGTCTATGAACTGATAAAATTAGGGCTTGAGTTTTCCAACGTGTCAAGTGGTGGATTTGACATTTCAGTGGGGCCATTGGTGGACTTATGGGGCATTGGAACGGAGTCTGCCCATGTGCCAGAGCAGTCGGAGATTGATGAGACTATTGCTCTGATAAATTATCAGGATATTGAACTCGACGATGCCAATAGAACTGTTTTTTTAAAGAAAAAAGGGATGGAACTGGATTTGGGAGCAATTGCCAAGGGCTATATTGCAGATAAAGTGAAGGCGATTATCACAGATGAAGGCTATACCAGTGCGATTATCAACTTGGGTGGAAACGTTTTGACAGTTGGTCATAAGCCAAACAGCGAAGCGTGGAACATCGGTGTGAGAGACCCTCAAGATGAGCATAAAATCGTAGGGAGTATGAAGCTCAAAGGCAATTCAATTGTCTCATCTGGAATCTACGAGCGATATTTCTTCGTTGGAGATACCAGATATCATCATATTTTGAACCCTAAAACAGGATATCCAGAGGAAAACCACCTACAATCAGTGTCGATCATCTCTGAAAAGTCGGCAACTGGTGATGGACTCTCCACAACAGTGTTTGTCATGGGACTTGAAGAAGGCTATAAATATGTAGAGAGCCTAGATCAAGTGGAGGCGCTCTTCATAACTGATGAAAATATCGTCTATATGACGCCTGGATTGCAAGATGTGTTTACTCTTACAAATGCCAGTTATGAAGTGAAATCTATGGGTTATTGATTTTGAAATCATTTCAAAATTATAAGAATTAAATATTTTGAATGACACCTCCGGGGGGTATATATATCATCCGGAGGTGTTTTTATGTACGAAGAGCTTAGAAAGATAGTGATTCCCGAATTTATTTTCGGATTTAATTCGAGACTTCTAATTGGCAGTTACGCTAAAAATTTGGGAGCCGAAAAAGTTCTTATCGTCACAGATGATGGAATTATCAATGCCGGGTGGCTGGAAGACATCGTTCAGAGCCTATCGGAACATGAAATAGAATATATTGTCTATAGGGACGTGTTTCCAAACCCTAGAGAATGTGATGTCATGCTGGGAGCAGATGTCTTTGAAACAGAAAAATGCAATTTTATCATTGCAGTGGGGGGCGGAAGTCCAATGGATTGTGCAAAGGGAATTGCAATAGTGGTTTCAAATGGAGGCAGTGTGTTGGATTACGAGGGCGTTGATTTAGTGCCCTTGCCAGGACCTCCCCTCATTTGTATTCCAAGTACTGCGGGGACATCTGCTGATGTTTCTCAATTTGCAATTGTGTCTGATACCATGAGGCTGGTGAAGATAGCCATTATCTCCAAGAAGGTAGTTCCAGACCTTTCGTTAATCGATCCTGTTCTTTTGACAACTATGGGTGATTACCTCACTGCATGTACAGGGATGGATGCGCTTACACATGCCATTGAGGCATATGTGTCCAATGCGTCATCGCCAATTACAGATTTGCATGCACTGGAAAGCGTCAGGCTCATAAGAAAGAGTTTGATTCCCCTATATGAAAATCGACGAGATGAATCGGCGCTGAGAGATATGATGATGGCAAGTCTACATGCGGGCATTGCTTTTTCAAATGCTAGCCTAGGGGCAGTTCATGCCATGGCACACAGCTTGGGGGGGATTTTCGACTTGGCACATGGAGAGTGCAATAGTATTTTACTTGAACATGTAATACATCGGAATTACCCATTTGCAAGTGAGAGATATGATGAAATCGGAAGGGCGTTTGGCCTTGCAGAGCCAAGTCGTGAGAATTTAGTGAGTGCAATTTCAGAGATGCGCAAGACTTTGGGAATCGGGGGCAAGATAGAGATGAAAATTCAGGCGAAGGATGTTGAAAAGCTGGCCGAATTTGCACTTGCCGATCCATGTATGGTCACTAATCCAGTTCAATATGATAAATTGGAAATCATAGAACTTTATGAAAGGGTTTTGACGTTATGACTCGTGAGAATAGAGATGAATTGAGGAAGAGGATTATCGGGCTGGGAGAAAGCTCGAATCGGAAGAACTACTATCCGGAGTTGATGGGGAAGATAAGGGAACTTGAAAAGATAAATGCAAGAAACGATGCTATGTTAAAGGCCATTCCAGACCTTTTGATTTTGAGAGATCAACAAGGCCGTTACTACGAGTACTATGGTGAACAAATTGACCTTGAGACACCTATCAAGAGTTCGGAAAAGCGAATGGTTGTTGAAGCTCTTTTTGACTCAGAGTGGGCAGATCGAATTGAGGCGGCTATAACAGAAGTGGAGACGCATGGAAATGTTGAAACATTTGATTTTGAAATTGAATCATTTTGTTTTGAACTGAGAATTGTGCCGACGGATAAAGGTGAAATCTTGCTGATTATAAGAGATGTCACAGAGTTAAGGGCTTTTTATGACAAGCTGGAATACATGGCTACAAGAGATTATTTGACGGACTTATACAATCGAAGTTACTTTGAAAGAGAAGTTCAGCGCCTTGTTGAATCAGGTGAAGATAATGTTGGAATTATGCTGTTTGACATAGATGGTTTGAAACTGATAAACGATGCCTTTGGACACCTTGCAGGTGACAAGATGATTACCACGTTCTCCGATGCCGTGAAGGGTTATTTTAGAGGGAGAGGGGTTATTGGAAGACTTGGAGGAGACGAATTTGGCGTTATCATAAGCCATGTCAATGAAAAAATACTCGATCGCATGACGCATGATCTAGAAATGCGATTTGGACATCTCTACACACCAGAGCAGAAGATTAAAATAAGTGTGAGCATGGGGTATGCCATGTTTTCAGAACAGCTCAACGAGATGCACCTTGTAATGGCAAGTGCCGATCAGATGATGTATCGTAAGAAACTCTTAAAGAGTGGCAGTGTGAGAAATGAAATTGTCACAGCGATGATGAGCGCACTTGAAGCGAGAGACTATATCACAGAGGGACATGCAGAGAGAATTGAGAATGTGGCTCTCTTCATAGGTGAAAAGCTGGAGCTTCCGCGTCATCAATTGGGAAGCATTCAGTTGCTTGCCAAGTTTCACGATTTTGGAAAGGTTGGAATTCCAGATAGTATTCTGATGAAACCCGGCCCGCTTACGGATGAGGAAATGACCATCATGAAGACACATTGCGAGATTGGTCAACGAATTGCCAGTGCGTCAACGGAGCTTGCTCATATTGCCAATTTGATTTTGATGCATCATGAGAGATGGGATGGAAGTGGGTATCCGCTTGGTCTAAAGGGAGAAGAAATTCCAATAGAGTGCAGGATTTTATCCATTGCAGATGCTTACGATGCTATGACAAATGACAGACCATACCGTAAGGCCTTGCCACGGGAGGCAGTTTTAGCAGAATTGATTAAGTTCAGAGGCATACAGTTTGACCCTGAGCTTACGGATTTATTCTTCGATTATTTGGAGGAGATTGAGGCCATTAGAGCCATAAAATAAACCAAGCCGAAAGGCTTGGTTTTGTTGTTTGCTTATTTGCGTATTATTTCAAGATTTATTTAGATAGTGCTTCTTGACATAATGTTACGAAGTCACCGACATGAATAGAAACACCTGTTACAGCATCTGTAGTACCCTCAGCTGTCATAGTAATTTGGTCAGGAGATTGTGTTTCAAGAAGGTAGGCTTCCATAGCTGCTGCTTGCTCGTGCCACTCGCTTTGAGCGCCGCCGTTTTTCATGCCATAATCGCCGTCAATTGAAGCGGTTTTTTTATCTTTTCCACCGTCTTTGCTTGTACCATTCCAATTAACCGCAAGAATATTGCCGTTGATGACGGTTATAGTTACATTGTCTTTCCATCCAGAACTTCCAAAGTCAGAAGCCTCAGCGTAATGAACGCCGTCAGTGTAAGGGCCTTTGCCCACAGGACCTTGTGCCAACGCTTTTTCAACAAGTGCTGCAAAGTCACCAACGTGAATTGAAACGCCTGTAATCGAATCAGTGTGACCTTCTTCGTCTAATAAATTGATGCCGTCAACGCTTTGATTGTCAACAAGATATTGTTCCACAACTGCTGCTTGTTCATGCCATTCAGCTTGAGCGCCACCTTTAGCAACTAAACCGTAATCGCCATCTGCTGACGCTGTTTTCTTATCTTTTCCAGCCGCTTTGTTGGCTGCATTCCAGTCTACTTTTGTAATTTTGCCACCTTCAACGGTAACTGTAACAGTTGATTTCCAACCAGTTTGGTCGTTGAAGTTGTCTTCAGTAGCAAAATAGATACCATCAGCATAGCCAGACTCTTGTGTGTCTGCATTTGCCTCTGTGTTTTCAGCTGTTGCTTCAGTTGATTCAGCTGATGTTGCTTCAGTTGGTTCTGTAACTGGCTCTTCTTTTTTAGCACAGCCAATAAACAAGCTGCCCACAAGCATTATAACCAGCATAATTGATAATAATTTCCTCATATTCCACCTCCGAGTGGTATAGCAAACAACCTATCCCTATTATATCCCATTTTGATATTTAGAAACAGTGGGGATTTTAGATTTCCTTAAATTTGGTAAAAAAAATATTGTTTAGTATATTGAGTGTGATTATTTCAGGTTATAATAAAGATAGGCTTTTATTTAAAAACAATGGAGGCACCATGTGCGGTAGATTTTTATTAGATGCGGACTGCGAAGTATTGATTGAGCGTTATGACATTTTTGTAGATATAGAAACGGCCCTTGAAGGGATGGAAAGTCTCTGTGACAAACGAGATGAAGTATTTCCAGGAACTGAAATACTGGTTATTAACAGTTTAAAGCAAGCAATTTGGCTGACTTGGGGACTCAAAGGACTGTATGGACGAACGCTGATTAACGCCAGAGTGGAAACTTTTTTTAAATCCCAGGAATATCAACGGCTTGAGCCTTGTTTAGTACCTGCAACAGGATATTATGAATGGGAACGACGACATAAGGGGAAATGTAAAATTGAATCTGCAAATGGGATGATGACGTTTGCAGGGCTTTGGAATCCAGAAACTCAAACCGTGTGCATTCTCACGATGCCTGCCTCAGATGAACTTGCTTGGGTTCACGATAGAATGCCTGTGATTTTAGAACCGAATGATTTTGAAAGCTGGTTTGATGGGCTTAGGCGAAAGGTGCTCTTAAATGAAATCATCAAAAGAAAGACTCCAGATTTATCTGTTGAGAATCTGGAGCCAACCATGCAGCTTTCGCTATTTGATTAATGAATTTCTTCAGATGATTCTGTGATGACAGCAGTCCCATAAGCCAGTATTTCAGCTGCACCTTGTATAACGCTGGAAGTTGTAAATCTGACGTTTACAACGGCATTTGCGCCTCTAGAGGCCGCTTCGTCCACCATGAGTTTGGTGGCGATTTGTCTTGCTTCGTTTAGCATTTCGCTATACTCTTTCATCTCACCTCCCACGAGATGTCTGAAGGCGGAGGCGATGTCTTTGCCAATGTGTTTGGCACGGATTGTGCTGCCTCTGACGAGGCCAACTGTTTTGACGATTTTCTGACCGGGTATGTCGGGAGTATTTACAAGTAGCATAGGGCCCTCCATTTAAATTAATATTTTTTCCTAATATTTTTTATAGTCATCGCCTTCTTTTTTATAATCTTTATAGCGATCTACAATTAGGGCGACAATTAATATAATTCCACATATAACGAGACCGACAGCGCCCAGATTAATAGCGATAACTAATAGGTGCTGTGACGGGAAAAATGCGGTGAGAATGGCAGTAAATATAATACACGCCATAATGGCTGCAAAGGTGATGCTCAGATTTTTAATCATGATGGATCGCTCCTTTCATCGGTCTATATCTTGTAAGACTATTTTATCAAATCACATGGTATAAGTTATTAAAAAAGAATTAAGATTCGGAGGCAAAAGCATGATGGTTAACTTAGGAGCCAATACAGTGCACTTTAGTGTGGAAATGCTGGAGCAGTATGAACTTGCCAGAGCTGAAGTATGCATGGGGAGAGAGGGAACGCTTTCGAGCAGGCAGAAGAAGGCCATAGATGAGATTAAACTTGCAAATGAGCTTGGAATTCCCGTATCAGTACACCTTCCTATTTTCTTGCCGCCAGATTATAAAAGAGATTATTTGGATGCGATGTTCTTGGAACCTGATGAAGCACAACGGGAGTTATCCTTTGAAATGGTGGCCCTAAATCTAAAATTACTTGAATCCTATGAGGTAGAATACTACGTGCTTCACTTTCCTGGGGTCATCTTAGAAAAAGAGGTGCAAGAGCTCTTTGAAGAGAGACTGGATGAGAGTCTGGAGAGGCTTGAGGTGTTGAGTCGGCAATATAACTGTAGCATTTTGCTCGAGTATTTTGGATCAAACGTGAACTTTTATAGACCTGAGCAGTGGATTGAAAAGCTGAGGCCATATAGACACTTGGGGCTATTGATTGATACTGGGCACTTGTATTTTGCCTCTGTCATTTGGGATTTTGACTTTATTTCAGTGCTGAAAATGTTGTCAGATCATGCGGAGGCTTTTCATCTTTGGACTACAAAAGGCCAATATGCTTACCGAGAAAATGAATTTTATCTAAAAAATAATCATGTGGCGATTCATCCAGAACAGATGAAGGAAGATGGATGGGCTTTTGACTCGAAAACGGTTTTGGATATTTTAAAAGACACCTCAAAGCCACTTATTATAGAGGCTACGCCCCTATATCTAGGAGAAAAGTACTATCAAAATGGGATTGTGAAGGTTGCATCATACCTAAAAAATGTTAAATAATTGTTAACAACTTGTCAAAAAAGTCAAGAATATGACGTAATTGAGTATTGACAACGACTCTAAGACGCTGTATAATATTTGACTTTTTTTCTTGGTGATGTTACAATAATTTTAGCTATAGTATAAGGATGGTGGTATGATTGGCAACTCGACAGACATTAGACGATATCAAAAGAAATGTGCAAGACTGTTTGGGGAAAAAGGTCATCCTGAGAACTAATAAGGGGAAACGAAAAGCAAAAGTAAGAGAAGGTATAATCCAAGATGCATTTCCGTGTGTCTTTACGGTTCGTGTTGACGAAGGTAGAGATTCGGAAAGAACAGTATCGTTCAGTTATTCGGATATTTTAACTGAATCGGTTGAAGTAACACTCTTGGGAACGTCAGATAAAATAATGGTATCATGAAAATAAGGCTGGGAACCTTATTTTTTTTTGCCTAAATTTGAGCACGGCGACTCTATATGATACCGAAATTGTTAGAAAATTTAAAAAAGTGTCAAAAAAATTTATGAATTCTAATTTATCTTTATACAAATTAGAAAAATATTCCTTAAACACTAAGTGAGCTATAAGAACGAGGTGGGACAGAAATAGAATTGTAAATGTAAAATAAAGGGATATTATTCAAGGAATGAATATGCAACATGGTATAAAAATGCAACAAAATGCTTAGAACCATTGAAAAACTAGGGTTGATAAAAATAAAACAAAAGTGTTATACTAGGTGTGGAAGTTAGAACAAGTGAATAAAATACCATATTCTGGTAGTGGCAAGCTGAAAGAGGGGTTAACTATGAATCATAATGGATTACAAGTCTATTCGGAAATCGGAAAACTTAAAAAAGTACTACTACACAGACCTGGTGAAGAAATTGAGAACCTAACGCCTGATTTAATGGAGCGGTTATTGTTTGATGATATTCCATATTTGAAAGTGGCTAGAGAGGAACACGATGCCTTTGCAGATGTTTTCAAGGCAAATGGCGTGGAAGTTCTGTATCTGGAAAAGCTCATGGCTGAAACTTTAGTGGATTCAGGCGTCAAACAGGCCTTTATCGAAGAATTTGTAAAAGAGGCAGGTATCATCAATAAAAATAGAATGAAACAAGTCAGAGAATATTTTGAAAGCTTTTCTGACAATCAAGCTATGGTGGATAAGATGATGGCTGGAATAAGGCGTGAAGAGTTTAAAGTGGGGTTGTCATATTCTTTGGCAGATATGATTGAATCGGATTACCCATTTGTGGTTGATCCAATGCCGAATCTCTATTTTACAAGAGACCCATTTGCGACAATTGGCACAGGTATATCACTCAACAAGATGCGAACTGTCACAAGGAGAAGAGAGACCATTTTTGCTAAGTATATTTTCGGGCATCATCCTGAGTTTAAAAAAGTTGAGATTCCATACTGGTACGACAGAGAGCAGCCATATGCAATTGAAGGTGGCGATGAGCTCGTTTTGAGTGATAAAGTGATTGCGATTGGCGTGTCACAAAGAACAGATGCCGCAGCAATCGACACAATTGCCAAGCGTGTATTTGCAGATGGTCAGCCTTTTGAGACCATATTGGCATTTGACATTCCAAAAGAGCGTGCTTTTATGCATCTCGATACGGTTTTTACCATGGTAGATCACAATAAGTTCACCATTCATCCTGAAATTGAAGGCCCTCTTACAGTCTATTCAATTCAAAGGGGAGATGGCAAAGGTGAATACGTCATAGAAAAAGAGACCAGCGAACTGGAAGATATTCTGACCAAGTATTTAGATGGCGACAGAGTAAAGTTGATTCGCTGTGGCGGAAAACGTGGAATAGATGCTGGAAGAGAACAGTGGAATGACGGCTCAAACACACTGGCAATTGCACCGGGGGAAGTAATCGTCTATTCTAGAAATCACGTTACCAACAGACTTTTGGAAGAAGAGGGCATCAAACTGCATATTATCCCATCGTCGGAACTATCAAGAGGCCGTGGCGGCCCTAGGTGTATGTCCATGCCGCTCTATAGAGAGACCCTATAATAGCTTTTGAGAGGGGCTCAAGAAAGTTCAAAAGAATTTATCAAACATGGGATGCAATTTTAGGTCATTTGAGATAAAATGACTGTGTAATCGTCACTTAAGCTATGTGCTTTAAGGATATATCATCTATAACATTTAAGGAGGAACAGCTCATGCCTGTGAATTTGAAAGGAAGACATTTATTAACTCTAAAAGATTTTACATCTGAAGAAATTAGATATCTATTAAATTTATCAAGTGATTTAAAAGCTAAAAAACGCGCTGGGATCAGAGGAAATCTTCTGGACGGTAAAAATGTCGTTTTATTATTTGATAAAACTTCCACTAGAACAAGATGTGCGTTTGAAGTGGCTTGTTTTGATGAAGGTGCACAAGTGACATTCCTGACAAACAGTCAAATGGGTAAAAAGGAAAGTATCGAAGATACGGCTAAAGTTTTAGGCAGATATTACGATGGAATCGAATACAGAGGCTTTAAGCAAGAGACAGTTGAGTCGCTGGCAAAACATGCTGGTGTGCCTATTTGGAATGGGTTGACTGATCTTTATCATCCAACTCAAATCTTAGCGGATTTCCTTACAATTACAGAGCATGTGGCAAAACCGCTTAATAAAGTAAAATTTGTTTATGCTGGTGATGCAAGAAACAATATGGGCAATTCTTTGATGATTGGCGCAGCTAAGATGGGCATGCACTTTGTGGCACTTGCACCAAAAGAATTGTGGCCACAAGAAGAACTCGTTGCTGAAATGCAAGCAGTTGCCAAAGAAACAGGTGCTGTTATTGAATTTAGCGAATCTGTTGACGCTGTCAAAGGCGCTGATGTCATCTACACTGATGTATGGGTATCAATGGGTGAAGAGCATATGTTCGCTGAGAGAATCGCTCAATTAAAACCTTATCAAGTCAATATGGACATGATTAAGAAAACTGAAAATCCAGATGTGATTTTCATGCACTGTCTCCCTGCTTTCCATGATGAAATGACAGATGTGGCAGTACAAGTTAAAAAAGATCATGGTATTGCAGAGATGGAAGTAACTGATGAAGTGTTCAGAAGCAGACATTCGGTGGTATTTGATGAAGCTGAAAATAGAATGCATACAATCAAAGCGATTATGGTAGCGACTATCGGAAATTTGTAATCCGTTAACATTGCAACCTATAGATACAGCTTGTATGATTAAAGTGCGCCTCTTATTGAGGCGCTCGCACATTATAGAAGTTTATGGAGGTCAATTAAAATGAAGATGAAGGACAAAATCGTTGTCGCTCTAGGTGGGAACGCACTTGGAAAAAGCCCAGAAGAACAGCTCGAACTCGTTAAGCATACTGCTAAACCGATTGTAGACCTCATTGAAGCAGGGCACGAAGTTATTTTGGCGCATGGTAACGGGCCACAAGTGGGGATGATTAACCTCGCCATGTCAACTGCATCGCAATCAGAAGCAAAGACACCTGAAATGCCGTTTCCCGAATGCGGCGCAATGAGCCAAGGATACATTGGCTTCCATCTCCAAAATGCAATTAGAGAAGAACTCTTAAATAGAAATATGAAGACGCCTGTTGCCACGGTTATTACACAGGTGATTGTGGATAAAAACGATCCGGCTTTCTCTAAGCCAACAAAACCAATTGGTGCTTTCTACTCAAAAGAGGAAGCGGATCAAATGGTCTCTGAAAAGGGCTATGTCATGGTAGAAGATGCTGGCAGGGGCTATAGAAGAGTTGTAGCTTCACCACTTCCAATTGACGTTGCCGAGAAGGAAACAGTTGTGGCGTTGATTGAAAAGGGGCATGTTGTCATCACTGTAGGTGGTGGCGGAATCCCTGTCTATCAAGATGGAAATTCACTTATTGGAATTCCAGCTGTCATTGACAAGGATTTTGCATCTGAAAAAATTGCAGAGATTTTGGATGCTGACTACTTGATTATCCTCACTGCTGTGGAAAAAGTTGCAATCAACTTTGGAAAACCAGAGGAAAAATGGCTCTCAACACTCTCTTCAGAAGAGGCAAATCAGTATATTGGAGAAGGACACTTTGCACCGGGCAGCATGCTTCCAAAAGTTCAAGCGGCCCTGAAATTTGCAGAGTCAAAACCAGGCAGAAAGGCACTTATTACTTCGCTTGAAAAGGCAAAAGAAGGTATAGAAGGCAAAACAGGAACTTTAATTGTCAATAATTAATGAGATTTTGGCCTTAAAAAAGGCATTTATCAAAAAAGCACTGATCCCCGTTTGGTTTCAGTGCTTTTCTTTATAAAAAATTAAGAACTACCTTGAGATTATTTAAGGATTGATTGCTAAACTGTTGAAAAAGAAGGATTCAATAATTTAGGAAGGGATGCCATCTGATAAAAGGGGAGATGGGATGAGAGACAATATGATTTCGGTTTTGACTAAGAGTCAAGGGGAAAGTGTTGCCATGGGCAATGTGGTAATTGACTTAAAGTCACTTTCTGTGTATATTGATGGAAACGTGGTTCACTTGACGCGGCAGGAGTTTAAAGTACTGCTTTATCTATTTCATAATAAAAACTGTGCTGTGAGCAGGGAACAATTGCTCAGAGATATTTGGAAGATCACCGATCCATTGGAAACTCGCGCAACAGACGACACGATCAAGCGCATAAGAAAGAAGCTGATTCAAAACGATGCAAGCATAAACATTGAAACCATCAGGAGTTTCGGGTTTATTGTTCGAGATATCGAAAGATAGGACTCAGCTTACATAAAAGAGGATTTCAAGAGTGTATCTTGAATCCTTTTTTGTTTTGGACAATTTGAAGTCCAGTGATTGGAGACAGCTTTAATGGGATATCAATCGTATTATGGTATTTTTACGAGAAAAATAAGCTAAAAGCATATAATTAGGAAAGTTTTAATAAATATTAAGAGCTAAATTAAGAGGTATCTGCTATGGTAGTAATTAAGAAAAAGTGGAGGTCTAGATATGAAAGAAAATAGGGAACTCATGAAAGACCAGAATATACTGGGGCGAATTGCTGCACTGTGTGTTGATCGCTACAAGATGGTCTTTATTTTGATTTTGTCAATTCTGTTGTCAGGATCATATTCTTATTTCATGTTGCCTAAAGAAACCGTTCCAGATATTTCTGCGAACATGCTTTATGTAATGATGAGTTATCCAGGAGCATCAGTCAATGACGTGGATGTACTTGTAAGTGAGCCAATTGAGGATGCACTTAAGGGCATGGATGACGTTAAGGATATCAGCTCGACAGTGGGCAACGGATATGCCCAAGTTGTGGTTGAATATGAGGACTCAGCAAATATGGATGATGCTGAGCAAGAAGTTAGAAATGAAGTGGACAAGATATCTTTCCCAGATGGAGCTATGGACCCAGTTATTGGTGTCTTTGAGACTGGAGATATACCTGTGTTCAACGTTACTTTGACGGGAAATTACGATTTGACTGAATTAAAGCGATTTGGAGATGAAATTCAGTCTCAAATGGAGTCTGTATCAGGAATTCGAGAAGTGGATGTCTCTGGTGGATATGAACGTGAGATTCAAGTGATCGTCGATCCAGTCAGACTGAGTGAATACGGGTTGACGTTTCAATCCATCTCTCAAGCACTTCAAAGCACAAACTTAAATCTTCCCGCAGGGGAGCAAACTATTGATGGTGTGTCTGTAAACGTCAGAATTGATGAGAGAATCACGAATATTGACGATGTTCGAAATATCATCGTGAAGGCCTCGGATTCAGGTACGATATTCCTCTATGATGTTGCAGTAGTCAGGGATTTGCACAAGACGCCGAGCAATTATTCAAGAGTGTTTGTAAACGAACCAGATGCAGTTCAAATGTCAACACCTGCGATTTACCTCACAGTGTACAGAGAGGACGGATATGACATCGTCAAACCAGCGGAGACACTCCGTCAGATTATTGAAACGCATGGTCATAATTCAGTGCCGTCAGATGTGGAATTTATTGTGACAAATGATATGAGTGTGGATGTTGTGAAGGATTTAGGCACTGTAATCAACAATGCATTGGGTGGTCTAATCTGCGTTATTATCGTTCTCTATATCTTTATTGGATTAAATGAGGCGCTTATTGTTGCAACGGTGATTCCGATCTCACTACTCATTTCATTTATTGTCATGAGAAGCGTGGGTATTACCTTTAATACCATTTCTCTAGCTGGATTTATCATTGCACTCGGTCTTTTGGTTGACAATGCCATTGTGGTCATGGAAAACATTGATAAGTATAGAGATGAGGGAATGGATAGAACCCGTGCAGCTAAAGTGGGTACAAACCAAGTGGCAATGGCTATTTTAGCGGCAACATTGACAACTATTGGCGCATTTGCACCTGTGGCAATGACTGGTGGCATCATGGGTAAATTCCTCGGAATCATGCCAAAGACAATTATCATCATCATCGCCTCGTCGTTATTTGTCTCAATTGTTGTGACGCCAGCACTTTCTTCTAAGTTTCTAACAACTTATAAGAAAAAGCACAAGGCACATCGAATTTCAGATAGAAAACGCCACATCATATCAGGTGTTTTTATCATGGGACTCTCACTACTTGCATTTA
The DNA here is from genome assembly GCA_002452745.1 of Firmicutes bacterium UBA6806. Classification (GTDB taxonomy): domain Bacteria; phylum Bacillota; class Clostridia; order Peptostreptococcales; family Acidaminobacteraceae; genus Fusibacter_A. The sequence goes on along the minus strand of DKFC01000008.1, from coordinate 83,765 downwards.
CCAATCAGTGGGTTATAACAAATGCAACAATCATCACTGCCATTGGCTTTACATTGATTTATGCCATCAAGGCCTATGCCTCTGAGAGAAGTAGAGATGAAAACCATGTGGGGATGATTGCAAGGTATAAAAACTGGCTGAGCACAATCCTAGAATCACGTCTTAAGAAACTGGGGATTGTGGCGCTGTCTATTATTGTCTTTATAGGAGCCTGTGCAACAATTCCACTGGGAATCTTGAAGATGGAACTCTTTCCGTATGAAGAACCTTCTTCAATCAAAATTGGAATTGAAGCACCAATTGGAACACCACTTGATGATACAGATGCAATTGTCTACCAAGTTGAAGACAAGCTGTATGGTATCAAAGACATTGAATCCTTCACATCTAAAGTCGGTTCAAACAGCAGTAATGAGGCCAGTGTCATCGTGGAGCTGGTGGATAAGGAAGATCGGATTTTATCAGGAAATGAAATTCAAAGCCAAATCAGAAATCTCGTCTCCAATATTCCAGGGGCTAAATTTGAAATCAGCCAACAGGGAGCAATGGGAAGAGTCTCAGGTGGGTCTGCTGTAAGTCTTGGACTTAAAGGCGAAAACTTAGAAGAACTCACACGGTATGCAAACCTCTATTATGATCAACTGGTTCAAGTGCCAGGGGTTGTGGAGGCAAAGCTGTCCACTGATAACGGCAAGAAAGAAATTTATATTGATATAGATGAAAATAGGGCCTCTCATTATGGGCTTACCGTTACGCAAATTGCCTCTGAGTTGAGACGATATATTTCGGGTGTTACTGTGGGGACTTATTTAGAGGATTCTGAAGAGTACGATATCAGTGTCTACTATTCTGACGATTTCATCTTGAGCGTGAAGGATTTCGACAAGATATTCTTCGTCAGCAACTCTGGTGAATCTATTGCTTTTAGTGAAGTTGCAGATATAAAGGAACAAACAGGACTGGGGACAATTGAAAAGGACAATGGCGACATAATCATTTATGTGGAATCAGATGTCCTCGATGGATACAACTCTGTGGAAGTAAACAGAGCATTTCAAATGGCTGTAAAGGACATCCAGCTTCCTAGTGGCATCACACCAGCTGTTGGCGGGGAAATGGCGGATCTAAATGAGCAAGTTCACAACATGCTTGTAAATTTCGGTGTTGCGCTCTTGATTGTCTATTTGATACTGGTATTGCAGTTCAACTCATTGATTCAGCCGATGATTATTCTGATTTCAATTCCATTTGCAATTATCGGGGTGGTCTTTGGACTCGTGGTCACTGGCAATAACCTCGGATTTTATGCTATGTTTGGTGTTGTAGCTCTGGCGGGGATTGCGGTAAATGACGCCATCGTGCTGATTGACCATACAAACTTCCTGAGGGGCGAAGGCATTTCGCTGAAAACAGCCGTTCCAGAAGCAGTTAAGGATAGATTCCAACCAGTGCTTGCAACATCCCTCACCACAATTGGTGGCGTCTTGCCGCTGGCATTATACAACGACACTTTCAGTCAGTTGGGATTTGCTTTAATCTTTGGGCTGTTTGCCTCTACGATACTGACACTGCTTATTATTCCAATGCTCTACTACAGCATTGAAAAGAGATTTGAAAAACATACGAGAGGTGAACAAAATGAAAAATAAGAAATTCTTATTTATAATCGGCGTGATATTGGTTGCGATTGTCTTTATCCTGTTGCCAAAAGGCGGCAAAGCACCTGAACAGACAGCACCAGAAATGGCACTTGATGATAAGAAAGTTGTATCAATTGATTCAGACGCAGTGAAAAAAGGCGAAATTGAAAACACGGTTTTCACCATAGGAACCATTGACCCAGTTGAAATTTTTGATGTTAATGCAAAGGTTTCGGGAACGGTTCTCAAAGCCAATTTCGAAGTGGGAGACCATGTGAACAAGGACGATGTACTTTTCACAATAGACAAGGCAAACTTCGAGACGACAAGAGATGCGTCACTCTCTCAACTGAAAAACTCACTTGAACAAGCTAGAACGTCCAGAGACAAAGCGCAGGATGACTATGATAAAGAACTTCAACTATTTGAAACTGGAGCGGCATCTCAATCGTCACTTGACAGTGCCAAAATTGCGCTGGATAATGCGGTTATCGCCTATAACAATGCGGCATCAAGTTACAATAGCCAAGCTGCAAACTACAGTGACCAACTGGACAACTACGTTCAAAAAAGTCCAGTTTCAGGCGTAATTGTCTCGAAGAATATCAGCAAGGATATTTATGCTAGCACACAAAACGGCTATTCAATTATTACTGAGGATGCTTTTGTTGTAAATGCCACCATTTCTTCAAAATACGTGAAGTCTATTGCAAAGGGACAAAAGGCGTCCATCTACGTCAACACAATAGATAAGCAATATACAGGAGAAGTTCTCTCAGTCTCATCTGTCGGCAAAAATGGGTCATATCCAGTTGAAATCAGTATAGCTGGGGATGATAACCTCATGTCGGGACTTTACTCGGAAATAGAGATATCGGTGGATTCGGTTAAGGATGCCATGTTGATTGCTAAAAAGGCTCTAATTTATGAAGGCGACAAGGTCTATGTTTATAAAATAAACGATGACAATACAGTAAAAAAAGTAGAAATTCAAGTTGGCATCGTCAATGGTGAACATGTTCAGCTCATAAGCGGCCTCAACGAAGGGGACAAAGTGGTAACACTTGGGAAGGAATATGTAACAGAAGGCGTTGCTGTGAAAGAATAATAGGGAACTAGACATAAAGCAAAAGGAGATATCACCGCCCATAGAGGTAGAGATATCTCCTTTTGCTTGTTAGACTTCTAAACCGCTGTTGAAGAGGCTGTCAAAGTTTACAGAGTAGGAATTCAGACTGTCATAAGCAGACAAATACTTTTCAATGGCAGCCTTTTGCTGTTCAGTGATTTCATATGTGCCGTCTTCATCTTCATCCTCAGCTTCGCTAAGTGCATCAAGAAGTGCTTGAAGGGTTGTTGAATCCTCGTCGTCATCATCTTCTTCAGTGCCGCTAACGCCGCCTGCGCCACCTGGAGGCATCCCTCCTGGAGGTTTACCACCTGGAGGCATTCCACCTGCTGGGGGTGTTCCCTGTCCCTGTGATGATGCCATTTCTTCCATTCGAGTCTGCATGTCTTCCAAGATGCTGTTCAGTTCTTCTTCAGTAAGGCTTTCCACATCTAGGGCAGATTCCTCAGAGTCAGATCTAGCAGCTTCGATTTCGCTCAAGAGCGCTTGTTTATCCTCTGTTGACATACTGCTCAAGTCAGCATTTACGAGTTCATCCATAGTACTTTGGATGTTCTCCATTCTCTCATCCATGTCTTCGGACATTTCAATTTTTTGTCTCATCATCTGAACTTTTGGATCGCTCATCATTTGAGATTGAATTGAATCCACAGAACTTCCCGAGTAAGAAGCTCCTGAAAATGTTGAATTCGAATTAGAAAACCAAGAGGCTTGCTGACCAATGGCAGCTGCATTAGACTGCCCATTTGATTGTGTGTTTTGCACACTGTAGCTATAGCTTTGATTCAAGCTGGTAATTCTCATAATATTTCTCCTCCTTTCGATAAGTATTGGTCACATAACCATCATCGGGGAAAGTTTCATTTGACTTCAACGAAAGTTTGTGGCAGTTTTGAGGCATTTTAAAGAGGGACTTCCCAGGGTGGAGAATAACACGCAAAGGCTTGTTGGTATCAAACTTGCAACGTTTAATAGTGAAGCGTTATGAGATTATCATGTTTCAATTTTTTGAGGATTTAGTTATAATATTATTAAAGTAGTTGGGATGGAAGTGATGATATGAATAATAATGAAAGTCCACTAATGGATGCGTATTTTGTTCAGAATATGCACAGAATTTTCGATCCGGTACCCGTACCGATTATTCTGGTCAACAAAAACACCGAAATCATTATGATCAATGAAGCCTTTGCAGACTATTTGGGCCATACGAGAGCTGAACTAATCGGCCAGAAAGTCAAGACCATTGATCCCAATACAAGATTTCCCTATGTTTTTAAGTCGAAACGACCTGAGATTGCCTACAAGCATAAGTTTTCCAATGGACATACGGCACTGGTTCATAGAATTCCAGTATTGGACGATCAAAGTGAAGTGCTCTATGGATTTGGAATGGTCATCTTTGACGATTTAAAAAAACTTCAGGAAGTTCTTGAACGCAACAAACTCCTTGAGGGAAAGCTGTCCATTTACCAAGAGGAGCTGAAGAGTATAAGGGGCGCCAAATATTCATGGGAAACGATTATTGGAAATTCATTGACGATTCAAAAGGTAAAGGGCATTTCTTCAAAGGCGGCCAAGACGGATTCAAATGTTTTGATTATTGGGGAGAGTGGAACGGGTAAAGAGCTTTTTGCACATGCAATTCACAATGACTCAAAGCGATTTGATGGACCCTTTGTCAAAATCAACTGCGCAGCAATTCCCAAAGATTTGTTGGAGTCAGAACTTTTTGGATACGAGGAAGGGGCTTTTACTGGGGCTAAAAAACAGGGGAAGGTTGGGAAGTTCGAGCTGGCCAATGGTGGAACGATTTTTTTAGATGAGATTGGGGACATGCCCATGGAAATGCAGGTAAAAATTCTGAGAGTGCTCCAAGAGCGTGAAATTGAGCGTATTGGAGGCAACAGAACGATTCCTGTTGATTGCAGGATTATTGCGGCGACCAATCGAAATCTGAGAGAGCGAATTAAGGAGAATGAATTCCGAGAAGATTTGTTCTATCGGCTCAATGTCATCAACATAGAAGTGCCGCCACTGAGAGAGCGAAAAGAGGATATTGAGCTCTTGGCTTTGAAGCTCATGGAAAAACTTTCAGAGACGTTGGGACATCATGTGAACAATGTAACTGTGGAAGCGCTTGAATGCCTTAAGCAATACAATTGGCCGGGCAACATCAGAGAACTGGAAAATATCATAGAAAGAGCCATCAATATGACGGATAATGAGACGATAGAAGTCTTTCATCTGCCGCAATACATTTTTATCAAGGCGCAAAATGCCATGCCAGAAATGCCTCAAATTCAAAATTTGAAGGAGGCTGTTGAGGAAGTCGAGAAGACCACCATTACCAATTGCTTGATTTCTGTTCAGAATAACAAATTTAAGGCTGCAAAGCTCCTTGGCATCAGCAGAACCAGTTTATATGAGAAAATCGAAAAATATCGGATTGGATAGTAGATTTAGTAGAGAACAGGAAGCATACTGTAAGTCACTTTGTTGTGCAGTATTTGAACACTGTTCTTTTTTTGTACAGAAATCTATACAAAATTCAGGTGCTTTTAATGGAAATTTCTCAAAATGATTTGGCACGTCTTTTGCGATTTAGATTATCGACAAAAGAATTAGGAGGCGGCTATGTCAAAGAGAAGAGTAGGAATTGTGGGGACTGGCATTTACATACCACAGACGTTTATCACAGCTGGAGAAATCTCGGAGGCCACAGGAGGCGCATGGACGGAACAGGCCATTGTTGAAAAGCTGGGATTTAGCAAAAAGCCAATCCCGGGGAAGGGCGATGGCACACAGGAGATGGGGGTTAAAGCGGCACTGAACTGTCTAGAGAGAACTGGAATAGACCCACTGGAAATTGACGTGATTTTATGCATGGGAGAAGAGTGGAAAGAATATCCTCTGACCACGTCAGCCATTTATATTCAGGAACAAATAGGGGCGAGAAACGCATGGGGAATTGATATACAGAATAGATGCTGTACCACTGTGACGGCTATGAAGATGGCAAAGGATATGATGGTGGCAGATGAGAGCATCCAAACGGTATTGATCTGTGGGGGCTATAGAAATGGTGATTTTGTGGATTATACAGACAGGGATATGAGCATGATGTTTAACCTAGGAGCAGGGGCTGGTGCGATATTGCTCAAAGCAGATTATCACAAGAATCATCTCTTGGAATCTCACATTATGTCAGATGGAAGCATGGCCAGAGATGCGGGGGTGGAAATAGGTGGCATCGAAAGGCCAATTTCAGTAGATAACTATGAAGAGGCCTACCATTCTCTGCGGTTAATGGATGCAGAACACATGAAAAAGCGATTAAATGATGTCTCAATGACAAACTGGATGAACTGTATAGACCTTGCCTTTCAGAAATCAAAAGTGGCAAAGGAAGAACTTGATTACTTGGCAGTTTTGCACTTTAAGTCATCTATGCATCGGCACATGCTTGACCTTTTAGGATTAAAAGAGGAACAGTCAATTTATCTCAGTGAATATGGTCATATTGGTCAGGTGGATCAAATTCTTTCACTGCATTTGGCAGAAGAATCTGGGAAATTAAGGGAGGGGGCTGTGGTTTCCATGATAGCGGCAGGAATTGGCTATGCATGGGCGGCCAATGTTATCAAATGGGGAGAAGGTGAGAGCAGATGAGGCAAATTACGGTTGAAGAAGCTCTGGGGCTGATTAAATCAGGAGATCATATTGTCTCTGGACTGGCTGGTGCCGAACCTGTGCTCATGTTGTCCAGGTTACATGAAATTGCTAAAGAGGTACAAGATGTTCATGTGATGACCTGTTTGCCAATGGGAGTTTATGACTTTTACAGCAAGGAAGAATATGGGAAAAGTTTCTTGATGGAAGGCTGGTTTTACAGTGGGCCTATGCGGAAACTACACGAGATAAAAACAGTGACGTTTATACCGAATCACTTACATTTTTCAGCTAAAAAGAGACTTGACTTTAGGAAGCCGAATCTCTACATCGGCAATTGTTCATGGGTGGATGAACACGGGTATGTTTCACTGGGACTCAGTGCAGTTTATGAAAGAGAAATGATAGAAGCTGCGGATTTGGTCATACTGGAAATGAATCGAAATGTGCCGAGGACCTTTGGTGACACAACCCTTCACATCTCTCAGGTGGATTACTTTATCAAAGCGGAATACAAAATGCCAGAGCTTCCAGTGACTGAGCCAAACGAGAAGGATCGAGCAATTGGAAGGCTCATTGCAGAGTACATAGAGGATGGGTCAACCATCCAATTGGGGATTGGCGGAATTCCCAATGCTGTGGCAGAGGCATTGAAGGGAAAAAAGCATCTGGGAATCCATACGGAGATGTTCACTGACGGCATGGTAGACTTAGTGGAGTCGGGTGTGGTGGATGGCACTCAAAAAAGTCTCCACAGGGGTAAGATGGTGGCGGCCTTTGCCCTTGGCAGTGAGAAACTCTATCGGTTTATAAATGACAACCCAGCAGTGGAAATCCTCAGTGGGGCGTATGTCAATGACCCACATGTGATTGGACTCAATCACAAGATGATTTCCATCAACACCTCCATAGAGATAGATCTCACTGGCCAGTGTTGCTCGGAGTCCATAGGGGTCAAACAGATAAGTGGAACAGGTGGACAGGCGGATACGGCAATTGGTGCGCAGAACAGCGAAGGTGGTAAATCCTTTATTGCTCTCTACTCAACTGCAATGGTAAAAGAAGGTGAGACAGGTGAGTGGACTGAGAAATCTAAAATCGTTCCAATACTCGCATCAGGAGCTGTGGTTTCCCTTTCTCGAAATGATGTTGACTATGTGGTGACAGAATATGGTGTGGCGGCGTTAAGGGGAACTTCTATCAGAGATAGAGTGGAAAGGCTTATTCAAATTGCGCATCCAGATTTTAGAATATGGTTGCGAGAAGAGGCTGAGAGATTGAAGCTATGGTAGTTGATGAAATGAATTTAGGAGATTAGAGTCTGAAACGAGAGTGTTATTTAATAATTCAAAAAAAGAAATGCATTGAGATGCCAATGGCTTCAATGCATTTTTTTATGATTGGACTGGAAATGCCCTGTTTATGCTGTTTCAAAATCAGATTTGAGTCTTGCGGCAATTTCTTTACCCATTTCCTGAAGTGCAACGAATTCAGTTTCTTTTGGCGAGTAAGTTGCCTCCACAGAAGCGCCGATTTTTTCCCAGCCGATTTCTTCGACGAAGGATTCGATGCCAGAGACACCACCACCAGACCAAGATTTATTTCCAAAGACAGAAATATATCGGTCTTTCAAGCCTGAATTTCTAAGCTTTTCAAGGACGGTTTCCACAGATGAAAACACTTTTGTGTTATAGGCACAAGAGCCAATAACCACCGCTTTATATCGCCAGATTTCACTTAGAATATAAGAATTGTGAGTTTTAGAAGCATCAAATACCTTTACGTTTTTGATGCCTTGCTCTGCAATAACTCGAGCGAGGTAATCAGCCATCTTCGCAGTGTTTCCGTACATGGAGCCATAGATGATGACAGCACCTTCTTCCGCTTCAAAGCGGCTCCACTTGTCATAAAGAGAGATAATTTCCCCAGGATTGGTTCTCCAGACAGGACCATGTGTAGGTGCGATGATTTGTATATCGAGTCCGCCGAGTTTTTTTAGCGCCCTTTGAACCATTGGACTGTACTTGGCAACGATATTTGAATAGTATCTGCGGGTTTCGTCTTCATAGAATTCGTAGTTGATTTCATCGTCGAAGATGCCGCCGTCAAGTGAGCCGAATCCACCAAACGCATCCATGGAAAAGAGTACTTTGGAAGTGTTGTCATAGGTCATCATCGTTTCAGGCCAGTGAACCATAGGTGTCAAATAAAATGTCAATTTGTGTTGACCCAAGTCAAGTGTATCGCCATCGCCAACTTCATGGAAGTTTTTAGTGATGCCATAAAAGCCCTCTATAAATGGAAAGGTCTTCTTATTTCCGACGATTTTCATATCTGGATAGGCATTTATTAAAGCCAGCATAGAACCTGAGTGATCTGGTTCCATATGATTTACAATTAAATAGTCCACGGGTTTATCGCCGATGATTTCTCTTATTTTTTCTAGGTATTCTGTCGTCTTGTTGAACTTGACGGTATCAAGGACAGCGACTTTTTCATCGTTGATGATGTAGGAGTTATAGGCAACGCCTTTTTCAAGTGGCCAGTAGTTCTCAAACAGAGCTGTCTCTCTGTCATTGACACCGATCCAATGAATCTTGTCCTTAATGTTTAATCTGCATTCCATTTTTCCACCTCATAAATTTTATTTACACCATGTATTGAAGTATGCCATTACCCCAAGTCATCTGGTAAGAAACAGAGGACCCTAAAAGCCCAAAGTTTTCTGAGTCAATTGTTCACAGTATTTATATCCACTTTGTGAATCAAACATGCGTCAGTTTCTTCTATTATAAAATAAATTTGCTAAAATTAAACCCCTTTGTGGAATTTTGTGGTGACAGCAGCGGTGTAGAAAGAAAAAATAAAAATTAATAATTTGAACATTGTATACAAAATACAAAAGTGGTATAATTGTATTGCGGTATATTTTTTTCAAATGTGCAAAAATCATCGAAATGAGTTGTAATGTCGGGTAGAAATATCCGAGTAAATTTGTAGGGATAATTAATGTAAGTATATGTTCGGTTTTCCTTATTTTCAAAGGTTTACAATGTATTGAAACTCTTATATAATGGTTTTGTACATTTTGATAATTGATTAACGAAATGTTGTAATATTGAATGCTCTAGTGAATTGACAGTCATGTATTTTGTATACTATACTGTTTTTGTAATCAATATTGATTAAAGGAGGCTATTTTTCAATGGGTAAAAAAGTTATGAAAACCATGGATGGTAACACAGCTGCTGCATGGGTATCCTATGCATTTACTGATGTTGCTGCAATCTACCCTATCACACCATCTTCAAACATGGCTGAGTTTGTAGATGAATGGGCTGCAAATGGTAAGAAAAACATTTTTGGACAACCAGTTTTAGTATCTGAGCTTCAATCAGAAGCGGGTGCTGCTGGTGCGGTTCATGGTTCGTTACAAGCTGGTGCTTTAACAACAACCTTCACTGCTTCTCAAGGTCTTTTGCTGATGATTCCTAACATGTACAAAATCGCTGGTGAATTATTACCAGGTGTATTCCATGTTAGTGCAAGAGCTGTTGCATCACATGCACTCTCTATCTTCGGCGATCACTCTGACGTAATGGCAACTAGACAAACAGGCTTTGCAATGCTTTCATCTGGTTCTGTTCAAGAAGTAATGGATCTTGGCGGGGTTGCTCATCTTTCAGCAATCAAAGCAAGAGTGCCTTTCTTACATTTCTTTGACGGTTTCAGAACGTCACATGAAGTTCAAAAAATTGAAGTTATCGACTATGATGTATTTGACAAATTAGTTGATCATGAAGCGATTAAAGCATTCAGAAATGCTGCTTTAAGTCCAGAGCATCCTGTTACTAGAGGAACTGCTCAAAACCCTGATATCTTCTTCCAAGCTAGAGAAGCATCTAACTCATTCTACAATGCAGTACCTGCAATCGTAGAAGGTTACATGAACGAAATCAGCAAAGCAACAGGCAGAGACTATAAATTATTCAATTACTATGGAGCTGCTGACGCAGATAGAATCATCATTGCAATGGGTTCTGTTGTTGAAGCTGCTGAAGAGACAATTGACTACTTGATGGCTAAAGGTGAAAAAGTTGGTATGATTAAAGTTAGACTTTACAGACCATGGGCACCTAAATACTTCTTTGATGTATTGCCTGCAAGCGTTAAGAAAATAGCCGTTTTAGATAGAACAAAAGAACCGGGAGCTGATGGAGAACCACTTTACAAAGATATCAGATCAATGTTCTTTGATGTTGAAAATGCACCTGTAATCGTTGGCGGACGCTACGGTTTAGGATCAAAAGATACAACACCTTCTCAAGTTAAGAGAGTGTTTGACGAACTCAAAAACGACAAGCCAGCAAATGGATTTACACTTGGTATCAATGATGATGTCACAAACCTTTCTTTAACTGTTGAAGAAAACATCGTCGCTGAAACTGAAGGTACAATCAGATGTAAATTCTGGGGTCTTGGCTCTGACGGTACTGTCGGCGCAAACAAAAATGCCATCAAAATCATTGGTGACAAAACTGACATGTATGCTCAAGGATACTTCTCATATGACTCTAAAAAATCTGGCGGGATTACTGTATCTCACTTAAGATTTGGTCATAATCCAATCAGATCGACTTATTTGATTGACGAAGCTGACTATGTAGCATGTCACAATCAATCATATGTATTCCAATATGATCTTTTAAAAGGCCTCAAAAAAGGTGGCACATTCGTTCTTAACTGCAAATGGAGTGACGAAGAAGTTGAAGCACTTCTCCCAGCAGCTATGAAACGCTACATTGCTAAAAATGAAATTGCTTTCTATACAATCAACGCAACATCAATTGCAGAAGAAATTGGTCTTGGCAACAGAATCAATATGATTATGCAAGCTGCGTTCTTCAAACTTGCTAAAGTTATTGAACTTGACAAAGCAGTTGAATACCTCAAAGAAGCAATTGAAAAATCATATGGTAAAAAAGGTCAAAAAATTGTTGACCTCAATAATAAAGCTGTTGATGCAGGTATCGAAAGCCTTAAAAAAGTGGCTGTTCCAGCAAACTGGGAAACTGCTGAAGAAGGCGTTGCTGTTGAAGCAAAAGGCGAACCTTCATTTATTCAAAATATCCTTAGACCTATCAATGCTCAAAAAGGTGATGACCTTCCAGTTAGCACTTTTAAAGGAATTGAAGATGGATCGTTTGACCACGGTACAGCTGCATTTGAAAAACGTGGTATCGCTGTAAATGTACCTGAATGGCAAATCGACAACTGTATCCAATGTAACCAATGTTCTTACGTTTGTCCGCATGCTGCAATCAGACCTTTCCTCATGACTGAAGAAGAAATGGCTGCTGCACCTGAGACTTTCGTAGGCAAAAATGCAATGGGTAAAGGTCTTGAAGGCTTAACTTACAAAATTCAAGTTTCTCCTTATGACTGTACAGGTTGTGGTAACTGTGCCGACGTTTGTCCTTCTAAGAACAAAGCACTTGTTATGAAACCAATTGAAACTCAAGTTGAAGTTCAATCTCCAAACTGGAACTACGCTGTTTCATTACCAGTTAAATCTGATAAAATGCCGCTTTCTACAGTTAAGGGATCACAATTTGCTCAACCGTTGTTTGAATTCTCAGGCGCGTGTGCAGGCTGTGGCGAAACACCTTATATGAAAGCTGTTACTCAACTTTATGGCGATAGAATGATGATTGCAAATGCTACAGGTTGTTCTTCAATCTGGGGTGGTTCTGCACCATCAACACCATATACTAAAAATGCAGAAGGCAAAGGGCCAGCTTGGGCAAACTCTTTATTTGAAGACAATGCTGAGTATGGTTATGGTATGGCGATTGCTGTTAAGACAATCAGAAATACAATCAAAGAAAAAGTTGAATCTTTATTGGCATTGTCAATTGATGAATCTGTAAAAGCGCCATTTAAAGCTTGGCTTGAAGGCATGAATGATGCTGACGCTTCTAAAGTTGCTACTGCTGATATCTTAAAAGTTCTTGCGAACAACAGTGTTACTGATGCTGCTGCTAAAGAAATCTTAGGCTATGTTGCTGATAATAAAGATTATCTTGTTAAGCGTTCTGTATGGATCGTCGGTGGTGACGGATGGGCTTATGACATCGGTTACGGCGGACTTGACCACGTACTTGCTAGCGGTGAAAACGTAAACGTTCTCGTATTTGATACAGAAGTTTACTCAAATACAGGTGGACAGGCTTCTAAATCAACTCCAGTTGCTGCTGTTGCAAAATTTGCTGCATCAGGTATGAAAGTTAAGAAGAAAGACCTTGGTATGATTGCAACAACTTACGGATATGTATATGTTGCACAAGCATCTATGGGTGCAAATCAAGCTCACTTCTTAAAAGTATTACAAGAAGCGGAAAGCTATGACGGTCCATCACTCATCATCTGCTATGCACCATGTATTAACCATGGTATCAAAACAGGTATGGGAACAGCTCAAAGAAGAATGAAAGAAGCTGTTGAGTCAGGATACTGGCATTTATGGAGATTTGATCCAAGAGTTAAAGAAGAAGGCAAAAACCCATTCTTCTTGGATTCAAAAGAACCAACTTCTAGCTTCCAAGATTTCATCCTTGCTGAAACACGCTATACTTCACTTAAAACTCAATTCCCTGAAATCGCATCTGAGCTCTTCAAAACTGCTGAAGAACAAGCAAAAGATAGATATGCAGGTTATGTGAGAATGGCTAAAATGGAGTATTAATCACAATTATAATAAAGATTAGAGCGGGAATTAGTTTCCCGCTTTTTTTCATTTACGCCATTGCACGAGCAATCTGGCAAAAAGCGGAGGACTCAATGTCCTGCGTTTTTTTATTGCCATTGAAGCAAAATTGCCCAGGAGATTCAAGAATTCCAAGTGAAACGTCCCTAGCCTTAAATAGCGCCTAATTTCCAAAGTTTGTTGTATGGTGTATGGGGTGATATAATGAAGTAAATATGCCAATGGAGTGTGGGAGGATAGCGGATGATAAAGCAATTTGTAAAAATGAAGACGAGGCTCAACTGTGACTTGTTTGAAGCCTACCGGAGCTTGACCCGAAAAGATAAGATGGAGAAGTGGGGAGCTGCGTTTATGGAAGATGGCTTTGAAATCAAGTCGGAATCAGGTTCTTTGATTGCCCAGATTGAAGCGTATGGTGATTTAAATGAAAGTGTGATGCCAGTGATTTGGTCTGGTAAAATTATACTGAATGAAGAAGGAAATTTAGCTGTGGAACAAATGTGCAAGCTGAGTTTTTATAGGATGAACTGCACGCAGAAGACAGAATACTGCACAGAGGTTCATCTTATGATAGAACCTAAAGATGAAACCTGTGAAGAGGCTAGTCTTAACTTAGTTGGTGAAATGATTCTAGAGAGGATCAGAGAGCGTTACAACAAGGATTGGGTCATACTGGATTCAGATTTAAATGCTTCCGTTTTAAGAGGCTCATTTTAGATGGCTGCAAAGTTTGGAATTGACGTGTATATTAAAGTGAGCGTAAAATAGAAATAGACGTTTCGAATGACGAAATAATGAGGAGGGTTTATGAAGTTCAGAAAAATTGGGAAAACTGGTATCACCACTTCAGTTTTGGGTATGGGGTGCATGAGACTGCCAGTTATCAATGGTCAGTCTGAATCAATTGATGAGGAAAAGGCCGTTGAAATGATTCGGTATGCAATTGACCACGGCGTGACGTATATTGACACAGCGTATAACTATCATGGCGGAAATAGTGAACGACTGGTTGGCAAGGCGCTTCAAGATGGGTACAGGGAGCGTGTAACGCTCGTGACGAAGTCGCCAAGCTGGCTCCATAAAGAGCCAAGTGATTTTGAAAAGCATTTGGATGAGCAACTTGAGAAGTTAAATGTTCCGTATTTGGATATCTATCTTCTGCATGCAATAAATAAAAACTACTGGGAAAACTACAAGAAAATCGACATATTCAATGAAATTGAAAAGATGAAGGCAAAGGGCAAGATCAAGCAAATAGGGTTCTCTTTTCATGACGAATTCTCTCTATTTGAGGAGATTATCAAGGCCTACTCATGGGATGTCTGCATGATTCAGTTCAACTACATGGACGTGGAGGAACAGGCAGGCCTTAAAGGGGTTGAATTGGCAGACTCACTGGGGATTCCGATGATTGTCATGGAACCGCTCAAAGGTGGAACTTTGGCAACCCCTTCAGAAGATATTATTCAGCTCTGGAATCAGTCAAAGCGGGAGTGGTCGCCAGTTCACTGGGCGCTTCAGTATGTGGCAAATTTTGAAAATGTCAAAGTGGTCTTAAGCGGGATGTCAACGCTTGAACAAATTAAGGACAATCTAAGCATTGCTGAGTCCTTGGAGGCCAATGTGCTGACCGATGAGGACAACAGCCATATCAAAGCAGTGAGGGAGGCTTATCTCAATAAGGTTCAAATTCCTTGTACGGATTGCAAATACTGCATGCCATGTCCTCAAGGTGTTGAAATTCCAAAAGTGTTTTCTTATTACAACAGAGGGCACATGTACAACAGCCATGAAAGTGCAAAGGGCATGTACAAGGCTTTTTTGAAACCGGAAGCTCAGGCGGCTGCGTGTGTCGCTTGCGGCGCATGTGAACCTAAATGTCCACAACACATTGAGATTATAGAGAGCTTAAAGGTTGCAAGCAATTATTTTTCGGAGTGAGAATAGAATAATAGAACAAGTTTAAAGAGCGATGAGAAATCGCTCTTTTTTTTGCGTTCGGACTTTGTTGAATAATTATCTGACAATTAGGGTAAAATCATCGTAACAGTAGGATGAAAGTAGGGTTAATATGAAAAAATGTTTTGGTCTTATAGTCAACCGCTTGGACGATCAGGTTACCCTAATGGATTTTTTAATAAACGCCCGGCGTTTTGGCCATCAGGTAGATGAGGTCATCGTCATTTATTCGCAGGAAATTGACAGGGGCTATCTGGAAAATGCAAGGACCTTTGCAAAGATAGTGTTGATTCATGTAAACCGTCTGGAGACTTTATATGAAACACTGCGACAAAGAGGTATCTTAGAAACTTACATTGAGAGAATTCTCGATATGAATGACTTCGAAAAAACGGGACTTGTCACTTATTCGAAGAAGCGAAACCTGGTCTTGCTTCAAGCCATTTTAGATGAAATGGATGTGGTCTATTTTATAGACAGTGATGTGCATCCATGTGTTTTATATCACGAGGAAACTTGTGAGGAAATAGATTTTATTGGCGAGCATTTAAAGTACCTTGCGTTTAAAAATGTGGCGGCTACAACCAGTGATTATTCTGGTTATTTTATATTGCCGCCAATGAAATTTGAGGGAATTGAAGCGTACCTCATGGGCATTCAGAAAGAAGGAGCAATTCCGTATATGGCCACTTCGGATAAGCATAATTGCTTGAAACTAGGGCTTCATGCACCGTACAGAGAGCCCTTTTTTACCAACAAGATGCTGGGAGGTAATCTCGCCATCATGACCAAGTACTTGCGAGATATTCCACCGTTCTTTTCCTTTTTCTATCGTGTTGGGGATCAGTATTACCTGACCCGTGGAGAGGACACTACCATGGGAATTTTCTTCGAACAAAATCAGTTAAAAGTTATAGACATAGACGTAAAAATCGTTCACGACACCTTTGGTACATATCCTAAAATTCCCGATTTAGTACATGACAAATCCATTCAAAACAGATTATTCTATGCCAGCATGGGCTGGATTGGCAGAAATCCTTTCTTGAATTATCTTCTTGGAAAGGATTATGAGCAAATGGCAGAGAATCAAAAGACGCATCTTGAAATTGGCGCCAAGGCCCTTTCAGAGTACACAGGGGACTCCAGATTTTTATTGTTGCCAACGGCTGTTGACTGTGCCGTGGACAATTTGCCTGCTATGCTCGAAAGATACCATCAGGTTACCGAAGCATGGGGAAAAATCATGAAGGCCGTCTAAAAAATAGAGAAGGGAGAAATAGATGAAGATACTACTCATAAATCACTTCCCGCTGGAAGGATCAGGAAGCGGCATTTACACGAGAAATTTAGCAGAAGAGCTTGTGAATTTTGGGCATGAAGTTTGCGTTATCTACCCGGAACACGATGACGTGGAATACGCTGGTTTTAAGTCAGTGCCAATCATTTTTAAAAGCGATGCCTATAATCGACAGGCGACGCCAGAACTTCCGTTTGATTTTCCGTGTTTCACATCACATCCAAGGAGCATCAACACCTTTTACAATTTGACAGAATCTGAAATAGAATTATACATTCAGGCTTTTGAAAGTGCCACAAAGGCGGCGATAGAGGTGTTTAAACCAGATATCATACATGCTCAACATCTTTGGCTGACGCCTTATGTTGCCAGCAAATTTGATATTCCCTATGTTATAACGGCTCATGGAACAGATTTAAAAGGGTTTGTAAAAGATGAGCGATATCACAAATATGCACTTGAAGGGGCTGCAAAGGCCATGAAGGTCATTACGATTTCCAAGCAAGTGGATGCTGAGGTAGAATCCCTTCTAGGAGTGCCTAAGGAGAAGCGAGAGCTGATTTTAAATGGGTACAATCCGGAGTTGTTCCACAGAAAGGCTCTAATGCCAGCACAGGTGCTAAAGCGATATGGAATAGAATATTTAGGTGAGAAAATTGTGTTCTTCGCTGGAAAACTGGCTCACTTTAAAGGGGTGGATGTCCTTTTAGATGCCACCAGAGAAAATGAAGATCAGCTTGGTGAGGAGGTTCTCACTGTAGTGGCTGGAAACGGTGAACTCTACGATGATTTGATTCATCAAAAAAATCGTTTGAACCTTCAAAAAACGCACTTTTTGGGACATATCTATCAAGAGGAATTGGTGGATTTATACAACATCGCCCATGTGAGCTGTGTGCCATCACGTACTGAACCCTTTGGACTGGTGGCCATAGAGGCGCTGGCATGTGGTGCACCTGTCGTGGGAACAAATCAAGGCGGGTTACCTGACTTTATTGTGGAGTCAGTCGGAAAACTCGTGCCAGTGGAGGACTCAAAGGCGCTTTCAGAGGCTATCTTGCAAACCCTGCGTGACAATTCAGAGCATCAAATGTGTGATGTGTGTCACGAGTATGCAAAATCTAATTTTTCGAGAGAAATATCAATTGAGAAAGTGGCGAAGTTATACGAAGAAATCATAGCCCTGTAATGGTGAAGGGGAGAGAATAGAGGAGGCAGATTATGAGGATAGTAATGGTGATTCCAACTTATTGGCAAAGAGCTCGTTCGGAAGGGTGGAAACCTGGAGATGCTGTTTACGATCATCCAACGCCAATTGATGAAGAGGGAACGCTTGGTAGAACACTTGAAAGCATTAAAATTTTGAACAACAAGAACTTTAAGCTGGTAATTCCAGTCTGTCCAACATCAGACGAAATTGCTGAGGAGGCATCTCGAAAGACAAAGGAGATTGTGGAAAAGGCCAACTTGAGCGTGGAGTCTTATATCTTTACACCGAAGAACCTCGAGAATATAAAACAGATTCTCAAAAATGAAGGGTTAAATGAGGAATTGGATCTTTTGAACATCAAGGGATATTCCAATGTGAGAAATATCTGTCTGTATGTTGGACAGATATTGGGTGCGGATTCAGTTATTTTGATAGATGATGATGAGGTCTTTGAGAAACCTGACTTTGTGGACATGTCAGTTGAATTTATCGGCAAGCGTAAATTCGGGTCTATCATATACGGGGTTGCAGGGTACTATCTGAACAAGAAAGATGAGTACTACGATGATGTGGAGATGCAGGCATGGATGACTTATTGGGATCGATTCGGATCTAAGGCAAAGGCCTTTGATAAAATCATCTCATCTGGGCCGAGAATAAAGATAACGCCATTTGCCTTTGGTGGGCTCATGGTTATTCATAAAAACATGTTCAGGATTGTTCCATTTGATCCAAAGGTAACCCGTGGTGAGGATATTGACTACTTAATCAACGCCAAGATGTACGGCTTTGATTTCTTCCTTGACAACAAGTTGAATATCAAGCATTTGCCACCACCAAAACACCACCCTATCTGGAAGAGGACTAGGGAGGATATCTACAGATTTCTCTACGAAAAATCAAAGATAGACAATCAAGTGGAGCACAGCAACATGAGGCGGATATCCGCTGAGGACTTTATGCCATATCCGGGGGATTTCTTAACCGATGATTTGGAAGATAAGATTTTTAAAACCAATATTCTGCTTGCGCTTGACTACTTGGCAGAGGGCAAGATTGACGATTGCAGGGGTGCAATCGAAAACGTCTATCTCAGCAAATACGAGGCAATTCCTAAGTTTGATACATTTGAGACTTATAGAGAGGCGCAAAAGATGTGGATAAAAGTCATTGATCTCACAGGTATCCACAGAACCATCATCCGAAATGAGATGGAACTCAACAATCTGACAAGGCAAAAGGCCGCTCAGGAAATTGATAAAATTGTAACTGTGGACAGATTGGAAATCAAAAAATCACTTGAGGAAATATCCTTCTTCCATACGTTTGACAGCAGAGAACTTGAAAGAATCATTGATATTGTCTCCACAAAGCGATATCGTGAAAATCAAGTGCTGTTTAGACAAGGGGATGTGAATGAGGCATTTTATATTGTACTGAAGGGATGTATTCGAATTTCCAAGAGAGATGAGAGCAATGAAGAAGTCATCTTAGGCCATGTGGCAACTCAAGGGTTGCTTGGTGAAACGACACTGGTCAATGACCATCACTATGTGGATGCAATTGCAGAAGAATATACTGAGGTTTTGGAGATGAAGCAATCTGAGCTTGAAAGAATGATTCAGGAAAATCCGATACTCGGCAATAAATTCTTGCTGATGCTCATTGATAAGCTCAACTTTAAATTGTCGGCTACCAACGAACTGGCGTCGAAGTACTTCCTAAAAGATGAGCATATAAGAGATTCAAACGATTGACTTCAACATAAATTTTAATCTTTATTAATTTTGTTGAAACCCAAGGCAAATCCCACTATAATAGAAAGTGATATCATATGTGCCATTTATTGAACTGGCGAATAGATTAGAGTTATAGGAGGGTTAATTTGAAAAAAGGTGATTTTATTTGGGGGGCAATTTTGCTGTTGTTTGTTGCATTTATTACGGTGAATCCAACTCATGAGATATTCATCAGCGTAACGTCTGCACATCCTTATCTTGGTGGATTTTTGAAGTTTGCACTGCTAGCCACAATGGGTGAAATGCTTGTAACCAGATTGAATTCAGGCGGCTTTAAAAAAGCGCCAGGATTTGTTTACAGAGTTCTCATTTGGGGATTTCTAGGATGTGTGATTACATTGATTTTTCAAATCTTTGCAGCGGGAACCACTGCGGCAATTGAAAAGGGATATCTCTTTGGAAAGGGCATGCCCCTTGCATTTGCATTTTTTACAAGTTTGCTGATGAATATGACTTTTGGACCGACAATGATGGCTTTTCACAGATATACAGACACTTATTTAGATCTAAAATATGGCGAGGGAATTGTGAAGCCCACTTCTGCTCAAGTTGTTGACAGAATTGACTGGAAGGGATTTATCTCGTTTGTAATATTTAAGACAGTTCCCCTTTTTTGGGTACCTGCGCATACGATTACCTTTTTGCTCCCAGGAGAGTATAGGGTTTTGGCAGCAGCTTTTTTATCTATGGCGTTGGGATTGCTTTTGACCATTGGCAAGAAGAAAAAATAAATCAGATATGCATAAAGCCTGTCCAGCCGCATGAAATGCAGTGGGCAGGCTTTTAATATGCCTAGAGAATTTCGAAACAGTCATTTAGGTTGGGAATTTCAATGTCACAGGATTTGATTTCAGAAAGCTTTTCTTTGAAGAAATGTGAAGCATCTTCCTCTCCGTGGGTGATAAAGATTTTTTCAAGTCCCTCGATGGACTTGGCCCACTCTAGGAGGTGGTTCATGTCTGCATGTCCTGAAAATCCAGAGATGGCGTGAATATGAGCTTTTATGGCGATATCTTCATCGAGAATTCGGACTTTTTTGGCGCCGTCTTTAATGGCACGGCCAAGGGTTTCTTCTGCTTGATAACCGATGAAAATAACATGTGTACTGCTTTTCCAAAGATTGTGTTTGAGATGATGTTTAACTCGCCCAGCCTCACACATGCCGCTTGCAGAGATGATTACTTTTGGAGAACTGTCTCTGTTCAAGGCAATGGAGGCTTCATTTGAGTTGACCAGATGTAGATTCTTGAGTTTAAATGGACTTTCTCCATAGCTTTTAATCAGTTCACTCATATACTGACTATTGTGAGAGTAGATGGAAGTTGCGTCAAGTGCCAATGGAGAATCCACATAAATTGGAATTCGATCTAAAATCTCAGATTTTTCAGTTTCATGTGTGCGGATATAGTGATTGAGTTCGAAGATAATTTCCTGTGTTCTCCCCACGGCAAAGGAGGGAATAATAACTGTTCCGCCGTCTTTGTAGGCATCGACAATGATATCCACCAGTTTATCGGTTCTAGTTTCGATGTCTTGATGCAGGCGGTTTCCATAGGTGGATTCCATCACCAAGTAGTTGGCAGCCGTGATTTTTTCAGGATTTTCCTGCAAGAAATTTGTGCTATTGCCGAGATCGCCTGAAAAGACAAGTTTCTTAGACTCTCCATTTTCTGAAAAGGTGATTATAACAGAAGCAGATCCCAGTAAATGGCCAGCATTTACAAGTTCAAATGAAAAGTGGTTGGAAACTGAAATGTTTTGATGATAGTCCAATGGGTATAAATATTGAATCGCGTCAATCGCATCATCTTCTGTAAAGAGCGGTGAAACCTTGTCCAGTCCAGCACGTTCTCTTTTTTTATTCTCCCAATCGGTTTCGGCTTCATGTATTTTGCCGGAATCCCTGAGGAGGATGTCTGCCAGTTGCATCGTAGGATAGGTGCAGTAGATTTTGCCGTTAAAACCCTTTTTGACAAGAAGGGGGATTCTTCCCGAATGATCTACATGGGCATGTGTCAAGATAATAAAGTCCAGATGACTGGCCTCGAATTCCCAGTTTTTATAATTAAGTTGTTCTTCTTCAAGTGTTCCTTGGAATTGACCGCAGTCAATTAGGAACTTTAGGGTTTCCGTTTCAACGAGATACATGGAGCCGGTTACATGACCGGCAGCTCCGAGAAATTTTATTTTCATGATGGCCTCCTGTCTTGCTTCATAGAATTGTTGTGTCTTAGTATTTATTGTACCCTAAATTTGTGGAGTTAGCGGATTTATCTTGTAATTTTATCGGACAAATAGGATAATGATATTGTGATTTAGGAGGGCATATGAAAATAGCAAAGTGTTTAAAGAACCATGTGGATATTGGATATTGCATCGTGAAGGAAGAGAAGGTGTATCCCATAGATAAAATACTGGGCATACACTTGGAATCTTTTCAGGAACTCGTAGAAAATTGGGATGACATTTCAAGGGAAATCCATAGAAAGCTCACTGAAGCAAAAGGGATTGAGATGAAAGATGTCGAATTTATAGCCCCCATAAAAAGGCCAGTGAGAAATCTAATCTGTGTTGGCAAAAACTATTTGGATCACGCCAGAGAACTTGAAGGTAAAACTGCTAATTTAACGGGAATTCCAAGTGAACCCATCTATTTTTCAAAACTGGTAGGCGAAATTTTAGGGGATGGAAAACCACTTGTTGTGGATTCTTCTGTGACAACTCAAGTAGACTATGAAGTTGAGCTGGGGCTCATTATCAAAAGAGAATGCAAGGACGTCAAGGCCGCCGATGCAGCAGATGTCGTCTTTGGATATGCAGTTTTTAACGACTATTCTGCACGCGATTTGCAAACCCGGCATATTCAGTGGCATCGAGGAAAATCTCTTGATGGTTTTACAGCTATGGGATCATTTATTATAACCGCGGATGAAATTGATTTTCCCCCGAGCTTAAAAATCAAGAGTTATGTCAACGAGGAATTGAGACAAGAAGGGGTTACTGATAACTTGATTTTCTCTTTGCCAACGCTTTTAGAGGATTTTTCCAAAGGACTGACACTTCTCCCAGGTGATATTATGATAACGGGAACGCCGTCAGGTGTCGGCATGGGATTTAATCCGCCGAGATACCTGAAGGATAACGATGTGGTGAAGTGCGAGATAGAGCGTCTAGGAACGTTGTGCAACCGAGTTGTAATGAAAAAGTAAAGGTTCCGTGATGGTTTTTAACCCTTAAATTTGCTAAAATAGAGGTAGGAAAACATCAAAATGTATATATAGAAAATAGTTTAGCAACTATAAAGAAGGGGATTGTATGACGGTAAAAAAAATAAGACGTATTGCATTGGTTTTGATGTTGCTGATGACGATAAATATCAGTTCGGTATTTGCCGGAGAGATTGTTGACAGCGACATGAAAATCGCAGATTTACACATGACAACCGCAGGGATAACTGAAGCGGTTGAGGGCACTGTGGAAAATATTGGTGAAGCAGATGAAACGGCTGTCACCGAAGAAGAGGCCACTGGAGAAACAGCGGCTGAAAGCAACACAGAAGGTCAAGAGGCCATTCGATACAACAATGAAGGACATGAGTTAATTGAATCCTACTCATTTGAAAAACCAGACGGAATTGATGTGGACAACATCGAGTACAATCAATACAATATTGGATACTTTTATGTTGTGGCTGTAAACAGTGCAGTCAACATCAGGCAAGAGCCAACTGTTGATAGTGCTGTGGTCAGACAACTTGGCTTTTACAGCAAGATGAATGCTTTTGAAAAAGTCAAAGGGCAGTATATCAAGAAGTCTGATAGCGATGAATGGTACCGAGTTTACTGGTATGAGAAAGATCAGATTAAAACAGGCTATATTTATTCGAAAGTCGTTAGATTTAGAACATTCCGATTGGGAATGGCAATGGATCAAATCAATCAATTGGACGACTATTTAAAAGATCATGATAATATGGCGAAAATCAGCAACTACAAAAATGCAAACGGATGGGCGCCTTCTTATAAAGGGCAAAAATTCGATGCACTTGGCAATCAGAGAGATCAGTCTGCACCACTCTATGAAACTTCTGATGGAAAAGGTGAGTTTAGATACCTTCCCGATGGCATGATCGTAGACGTTTTAGGAGCAGAAAATGGCATGTACAAGGTTCATGTATTTGACCACGAGGCAAATGGCTATATTCCTAAAAAGTACCTCTCATTTCAAAACCAAGTGAAGGACTTAAAGCAAGTGATTTTTGTAGATATCAAGAATCAAAATATCAGCAGTTATGAATATGCTGATGATTTATGGCATCTGAAATCACTTTCATATGCAACAACTGGTATGGAGGCTGAATTTAAAGAGCCTACTGTACCGGGCACATATGCGGCAATTCAGAAAAAGGACAAGTTCCTCTATCTGGATGATGTCACAAAGGAACTAGACGGTTATGCACCCTATGCGATTCGATTTAATGGCGGCGCTTATCTGCATGGATTCCCTGTAAATTATAAATGGAACACCGTACAGGAACTTGTGAAAGAAGCTGAATATGATGAACAAGGCGTTTTACTTCAAGAAGCGGTTTACGAGGAAAAACGTGTGGGATCACCAATTGATCCAGGTCTTATAGAGTACTCGTATACGCTGGGGACGATTCCTCTCTCGCATAAGTGCGTTAGAAATCCAACCTCACATGCAGAGTTTCTCTATAACTGGATCGTACTCAATGAAGCGATGATTATCGTCGTGGATTAAAAGCGGGGAATGGGAACTTAAAAGGACATCAAAGCATATAGGAGACGTGGATGAAGCATAAGAAAATTATGGTCTTCGCTGTGGTTCTCATAGTAGCTGTATTGGTTGGTGCATTTAGCATCAATCAATACACTATTTATGTAGAGAACAAAAAAGTGGCGGAAGAACAGGAAAAAATCAGGTTAGAAGAGGAACAGCGAGCTGCGGAGGAAGCAAGGAGAATTGCAGAAGAAGAAGCTAGAAAAAAAGCAGAGGAAGAGGCTCGTATAAAAGCGGAAGAAGAAAACCGTGAATTAATCGAGTCAAATACTTTTTACACAGGTAAAAAGGGAGCAACTCTCTACGATAAGTACGAAGAGGGAAAGGTAGAAGTCGGAAAGCTGGACTCCAGACATAAAGTTTATGTTTCAACATACATCCAAGATGCGGAAGGTCAAATTTCTTTTGTGGAGTTACAAGACAAATTCCAAGGTGAGACGCTTGGTTATACCGAGTATTCAAATTTGATAAAGCAACCGATGGATCTAATTGCGAGGCCATATGAAGATGTGGACTACAGTGCTTTTCAGCGAAATGAATCATTTGAGGACAATCCTCCTGTGGAAGTAAAAGGAATCTACGTAACTGGCAACTCAGCTGCAACGGATAAATTGGATGCGCTGATTGACTTGCTTGATAGAACTCAACTGAACGCAATGGTTATTGATGTCAAAGACGACAATGGATTTTTGCTCTTTTACTCAGAGACTGCTGAGAAAATGAACCCAAAGGCAAATGATAGAGTCTATATTAAGGACATGCAGGCATTTGTAGATAAGCTAAAAGAACATGACATCTACTTAATCGCCAGAATCGTCACTTTTAAATCACCAATCTATGCAAAGGCAAACCCCGATAAGGCAATTGTGTATAAGGGAACTTCAAATTTATACAGCGATGCTGATGGACTCATCTGGGCATCTGCTCACAACAGAGAACTCTGGGATTACAACATAGGTGTTGCAAAAGAAGCGGCAAAGTGGGGCTTCAACGAAATTCAATTTGACTATGTGAGATTCCCGGCGATTTCCAATAAAGACAAAATGGATTTTAGAAATCCGGACAACGAATCTCAAGCGGCAACCATCCAAAAATATTTGACAAAGGCGTATGAGGAACTGAGTCCATATAATGTTTATGTGGCGGCAGACGTGTTTGGCTGGGCTGCAACAGCAATTAACGATGTGGGTATTGGACAGCACTGGGAGGCCTTAACCAATGTTGTTGACTATATTTGTCCGATGATGTATCCAAGCCATTACGGTCCTAACAACTTTGGTCTCTCCGTACCGGATGCGTATCCGTATGAGACCATAGACAGATCGCTTAAAGATGCCTTTGAGAGAAACTCAAATGTATTGACGCCAGCTCGAATCCGACCTTGGATACAAGATTTTACAGCTGGATGGGTGAAGGGACATATCTCCTATGGTGTACCTGAGGTAGAAGCACAAATAAAGGCACTTGAAGACAATGGGATTCATGAATTTTTACTTTGGAATGCCAAGAATAATTACCATGAGGGTGCTGTTGACTGATAGAGTGTGTTATAATATTTTGAATTGAATGTGATGATTAGGGTTTAAATAGGAGGATGAAATGTTATCAAGGCAAGTTGCAAAGGCGCTACTGGAGATTAAAGCGGTTTCAATTGTGGGAGAAGATCAATTGTTCACATGGGTGTCTGGAATTAAGTCACCTGTTTATTGTGATAATCGAATGACAATTAGTTTTCCCGATGTGAGAAATTTAATTGCAAAGGGATTTGCAGATAAGATTTTAAGTCTTTATCCCGATGTTGAAGTGATTGCGGGGACAGCTACAGCAGGTATCCCACACGCAGCGTGGGTGGCGCAGATTCTTGACTTGCCTATGATTTATGTCAGGAGCAATCCAAAGGGTCATGGCAAGGGCAAACAAATTGAAGGCTACATGAAGCCGGGTAGCAAAGTCGTATTGATTGAGGACTTGCTCTCCACTGGAGGCAGCTCCATGAAGGCGTGTGAAGCGCTTATTGAAGAAGGGGCTAAGGTTATGGCTGTGATGGCAATCTTCAGTTATAACTTTGCTCAAGTAGATGAAATTTTCAGTGAGAAACAAATTCCGTATGAGACGTTGAGCGATTATAAGACACTTCTCCCGATTGCCGTTGAGAAGAAGTATGTGGATGAAGCCAGCCTTGAGACACTTCTGAAATGGAGTGACAACCCCAAAATGTTTACAGAATCGTAATATTTAATACAAAACCGTTAGATAAGAACTCGAGAACATCTTTTTTAAAAGGATGTTCTTTTGATTTCAATTTGCTATAATAGAGAATGATAAGAGGTGTTAATGTGAGAGTAAGAAAGATTAAAGGAGCCTATGAGGAACTTGTGACTTATGATAATGTCTTCGTTGAAAAGCCAGAAGCACATAGGGGAAACTGGAAAGAAGTCTTTGGCAATGAAAATCCAATTCATGCTGAATTTGGCGGTGGAAAAGGCCGTTTTATCATAGAAATGGCAAAGAAATATCCTGATGTGAATTTTATCATGGTAGATGTGATTACAGAAGTGATTTTGAAAGCCGCACAGCGTGCTGCTAAAGAGGCACTTCCAAACCTGAGAATGATTATGATTGACTTAAATGAGGTCAATGATTATTTTGAAGAGAATGAATTGACTCGCATCTACTTGAACTTTAGTGACCCTTGGCCAAAGAAGAGACATTATAAGAGAAGACTGACTTATAGAGATTTTATGAAGAAGTATCAGAACGTTCTAAAGGAAGATGGATGGATTAATTTTAAAACGGACAACCAGTCGCTCTTTGAGTTTTCATTAAACGAGTTCTGTGAACTCGATATGATTATGAAGAATATTACTTTGGATTTACACGATAAAGAAGATCCTGATAATGTCATGACAGAATATGAAGAGAAATTCTCTAAAAAGGGATTTCACATCTATAGAGTCGAAGCCAAGTTTAGATAGGGCATCCCCTTTTTGAAAGGAGAGGACTATGGAGCGCATTTTCAAACGTGTATTTATCATCATAGCGACACTCATAGGGACGGTTTTTGTATGGTGGGGATATTTTTGGCTTTCTCAGCATGTTGAACAGAATGTCTATCTGGCTTCAGCCTTCAATGTGGTGTACTGGCTATTTCGAATCAATATCCTTTGGATTGCAATTGTCATATTTCTTGAAAACAAGAACCCGTCAAGAACTGTCGCGTGGCTTCTGATTTTGACCCTTATACCATTACTTGGTTTCTTGTGCTACATCCTCTTTGGCAGGAGCTATCGAAAGAAGTCCTTTGCAGAGAACAAGCACCTGAAGGATTCAGACAGACTCTCTCACGCCGCAAAGGTTCAATCTGGATTGTTGGACTATCTTGAACTGCCTAATAGCGATAATCCGCATAATAAAAGGCTGATGCAGTTGTTGCTTAACAATGCAAAAGCACCATTTTCGCTGAACAATGAAATCAACGTCTTGACAAATGGACTCAGTAAGTTCAATCGCCTAATTGGATGCATTCAGAGGGCAAAAGAGCATATTCACTTTGAGTACTTTATCATAAAGGACGATCAAATAGGCAATGAAATTAGAAGGCTCCTCATTGAAAAGGCCAGACAAGGCGTTAAAGTGAGGATTATCTATGATGCCGTGGGATCTTTTAGACTCTCAAATTATTATATAGACAGTTTGAAGAAAGCTGGGGTTGAGGTATATCCGTTCTTCCCAGTTGTATTTCCACTGTTCTCACGGGATTTGAATTATCGGAATCATCGGAAAATTGTGGTGGTCGACGGTGTCGTTGGCTTTGTGGGAGGCCTCAACATTGGCGATGAGTACCTCGGAAAGTCAGATCGGTTTCACTTCTGGCGAGACACCCATCTTGAAATTAAGGGAGAGGCGGTCTATGCGCTTCAAACGATCTTTTTAAACGACTGGAATTTCGTCTCAAAACAGGTGATTGAAGGTGCCGACTATTTTCCTGAGCACGAAGTTGACCGGCAGTCCCTCATGCAAGTGGTTGCATCAGGGCCAGATTCAGAGTGGCAGTCTATTCTGCAGGCAATTTATAAGATGATGGCATCGGCAACTGATAAAATTTGGGTGACAACACCATATCTAGTCCCAGAGGACAGTTTGATGATGGGACTCAAAACAGCGGCGCTAAGCGGTATTGATGTTCGAATTATCATTCCGTCACAACCCGATCACTTCTTTGTGTACTGGGCTTCACAGTCCAATATTGAGACACTCCTAGAGGCGGGTGTGAAGATTTATCAGTATAAAAACGGATTTATTCACTCCAAAATCATCATTGTGGACAGATTATCGGCCACAGTTGGAACGACAAACTTAGACATAAGGTCGCTTGAAATTAATTTTGAAGTCAATGCGTTTATCTATGACGTGCCAACGATTATAAGACTGGAAGAGGATTTCGTAAAAGACCTTGAAGAGTGCAATGAGTACGTCCTTGAAACATTTAAAGAGAGAAGATTAAAAAATAAATTTTTAGAGGCATTGGGAAGGTTGGTATCACCACTGCAATAGGAGGTTACATGGTATACTACGTCATGATTGTGGCTGCGGTCATCTTGGATCAACTGACGAAATACTGGGCAGTTCATCAACTGCTTCCAGTGAGGAGCATGGAGTTTATACCTGGATTTTTGGGATTTCACTATACAGAAAATACTGGGGCGGCATTTAGCATTTTGAGAGATAAACAGCTTTTGCTGATACTGGTGACACTGCTAATCATAGTTCTCTTGCTGGGGATGATGACCAAGGCAGTGAGAGCTGGAGATCCTGTGGTTGTGAAGCTGTCTTATATGTTGATAATAGCAGGCGCAATTGGGAACTTCATAGACAGAGCTAGACTCAACTATGTGGTTGATTTTTTTGAGTTTAAGTTCATGAACTTTCCAATTTTCAACGTCGCAGATATCTTTGTGGTCTGCGGAGTGATCCTTTTGGGATATGCGGCAATTTTCATGAAATATGAGTTTTAGGGGGCACGGGATATGAAGGAAATCGTTGAAACGGTTGTGAAGGCATTGGTCAGAGGGGGACTATACGCTGCGGGATTTGCCCTTATCGGCGGCCTAGCTGGCCTCTTGACACAAAAGGGATTTGTGACAGGTGCTTATATTGCCGTTTTAGCTGCGTCTTGCATTGCGATGTTGGTTGCCGCGTGGGGATTTATAGGATCACCAAAGAAGAGATTTTCGTTTTTCACTCAAGATAGATATCGTAAAAAAGAACCAACTTCTAAAGAAGACGATAATGCCCAAAATAAAGGGATGGAGTCTGGTGGACTGTATCCGACCATTATCGCCGTAGAAATGCTCATCATAGGGTTTATCATCGAAGCGCTTTTGCACTAGGCGTTTTATTGATAATAGAATCACAGCTTCAAAGTGGGTTGTGAAAAGTCATAAAATCATAGGGAAGGTGAGAAAAATGGCAAATTTATTGTTCGAAAAGAGGGAACAAATTGGCATTGTTACTTTTAACAGGCCGAGTGCTCTCAATGCACTTAACGAAGAAACACTCCTCGAACTGAAACAGATGATTGTTGAGATTGAAAGCGATCCAGAAATCACTGTCGTCGTGTTCACTGGTGCTGGCAAGGCGTTTATCGCAGGTGCTGACATCAAGGAAATGTCATCACTCAACGCCGAAGAGGGAAGGCGTTTTGGCAGACTTGGTCAATCCGTTTTTAGGGCAGTTGAGAAAATGGAAAAAATCACAATTGCTGCGGTTAACGGCTTTGCGCTGGGCGGTGGCCTAGAGTTTGCAATGAGTTGTGATCTTCGATATGGTCATGTAAAAGCTAAGTTTGGCC
The DNA here is from genome assembly GCA_002452745.1 of Firmicutes bacterium UBA6806. GTDB lineage: Bacteria > Bacillota > Clostridia > Peptostreptococcales > Acidaminobacteraceae > Fusibacter_A. The sequence continues at coordinate 53,639 of DKFC01000008.1, read as the reverse complement.
AACCAGAAGTTTCACTTGGAATCACACCAGGATTTGCGGGAACTCAGAGATTGCCAAGAATCGTTGGCGTTTCCAAAGCGAAGGAATTGATCTACACTGGACGGATGATAGATGCAGAACACGCAGAAAAAATCGGTCTTATCAATGGTATCACTTCAGATGATGTCTTGGAAGTAGCACTTGAAACAGCTGAATCAATTTCATCTCAAGCACCACTTGCAGTGAAGTATTCCAAGAAAGCCATTGACATTGGTACAAATGTCTCCATCGAAGAAGGCAATGACGTTGAGGCTTCTCTTTTTGGTCTTTGCTTTGCAACAGAAGATCAAAAAGCTGGCATGAAGGCATTTATGAACAAGGAAAAAGCTGAATTTAAAAACAAGTAGGAGGGAATGACTATGAAAATCGGTATTTTAGGTGCAGGTACTATGGGCGCTGGGATTGTCCAAGTGTTTGCTCAAAAGGGCTATGAAGTTGTTATGAGAGATTTAAACGAAGACGCACTTAAAAAAGGCGTTAAATCTATCGAAAAAGCATTTGATAAAATGGTGGCAAAAGAAAAAATCACTGCTGAAGACAAAGCGGCAAATATGAGTAAGATTATTGCCACTACTGAAGTAACAGCTCTTGCTGATTGCGATTTTGTCATTGAAGCAGCTACTGAAAACATGAACATCAAAAAGAAAATATTCGAAGAATTGGATCAAGTGGTCAAAGCGGACGCTATTTTGGCAACAAACACTTCTTCGCTTTCAATAACTGAAATTGCAGCAGTGACTAAGAGACCTGATAAAATCATCGGAATGCACTTCTTTAATCCAGTTCCAGTAATGAAACTGGTTGAAGTTATTAAGGGCATTGCTACATCAGATGAAACTTACAATACTGTCTATGAGTTATCTACTAAAGTAGGCAAAGAGCCTGTAAAAGTAGAAGAAGCACCGGGTTTTGTCGTCAATAGAATCTTGATCCCAATGATCAACGAAGCAGTTGGCATTTTGGCAGATGGTGTTGCAACAGCAGAGGATATCGACAAGGCGATGATGCTGGGCGCAAATCATCCAATTGGGCCTTTAGCTTTAGCAGACCTTATTGGTAACGATGTAAACCTCGCAATTATGGAAGTTCTATACACTGAATTCGGCGATTCAAAATATAGAGCTCATCCGCTTCTCAGAAAAATGGTAAGAGCAGGAAGATTGGGCAGAAAAACGGGAGAAGGTTTCTACAAGTATTAATCAGGTCAAGCGCAAAGCGATTGATTCTGGATGTAACATAAATGTAAAACGGTTGCCTTTCGGATTATGTTACAATAAAATAGATTCTATCATGAAAGGAAATTGGTTATGAAGTTTTACATCAAACTATTTGTTATATCGTTTATTGCATTTATGACGATAATTGCGGGTGTCTTTTTTGCAATAGAAAAAGGGCAGTCGAAGGCTCCAGGGGCTTCTGAATCGGAAACAAATATTCCGGATATCACAGCAGAACCTAATGAAACAGAACCGGAAGTTGTGGATACGCGGACAGAACTGGAGAAATTGGCAGATAGTTCGAACAGAGTCAATGTAATTGCATTTGGCTTAAACGATATGTTGGCCGATACGATGATGCTTATCAGCTTTGACCCAGACAGTCAACATATGGATATCCTTTCAATTCCTAGGGACACCTATCATCACGTAAAAGGCTTTGATGCTCCAGGTTACAAGAAAATGAACGCGGTTTACGGCATGAAAGAAGTCGGTGGCGTAAACGGTATGAAGAAATATATATCAGAATTTTTGGGAATTCCAGTGGATTATTATGTGAAAGTGGATTTCAAAGCAGTTGAATCCGTGGTCGATGTATTAGGGGGTTACTCTGTAAAAGTGCCTTTTGATATGGATTACGATGACAACTGGGCAAAACCAGCATTGCACATCCATTTTAAGGCGGGACAGCAGACGTTGAGTGGTGCTGATACAGTGAAGTTCTTAAGGTTTAGAAAGAACAACAGCGGTAGCATCAGCGAAGGGGATATTCAGAGAATTCCTCGGCAGCAGACTTTTGTGAAATCCATGATTGAGAAGGCGCTGAGTTCTCAATTGCCATCTGTTATCAACACCATTATCAACAGCAACTATGTCAAAACGGATATGACCATCGAGACAGCACTTGGATATGCTGTGAAGGCAGCTTCAATGCAGTCAGACGACATAACCTTCTATACAGTGGAGGGTCATGATGAGAGAATCGGGAAACTGGATTACTGGATTCACGATCCAGAAGCACTTGAAAGAACACTTTTGACCATCTATGGCGCTGATGTCAGTGAAGAGAAAACAGATGATGCGGCAGATACAGATAAGGCAAAAGACGCAGAGAAGAATGATACAGATAAGAAAGACACGTCGAATTAATTGACCTAAGAGGTCTAAAATAATAAACGCATCACTGGGATTCCAGTGATGCGTTTATATTTTTTTATTTAAAGTTAACTTTAGACTTGATTGAGCTGCTCGATGAGTTTTTTGCCTATCTTGTACACATCACCTGCGCCGACAGTCATGACGAGATCGCCACTTTGGCAGTTTTTTGAGAGATAGTCCACAATTTCATCGAAACTGCTGTAGTAAAGAGAATTGACGGGTTCAGATTCCATCTCCCTGAGTAAATCAGTGGAGTGGATTTCACCGTTGTCAACTTCACGTGCCGCATAAATATCTGTTAAGAGCACTGTATCAGCTTGATTGAAAGCACTAGCAAACTCGTGTAGAAGTTCTTTGGTTCTAGAATAAGTGTGTGGCTGAAAAATGCAGTAAAGATGATTCACGGATTCAATGCGTTTTGCAGCTTCTATTGCAACTCTGATGGCATTGGGGTGATGCGCATAATCATCTATAACGGTTATGCCTTGACTCTCGCCGATCAACTCAAAGCGTCTGTTTGCATTTTGAAATGAGTTCAGACGGTCGGCAATCAGTTCATAATCGTCAATATATTGAATTGCAACCGTAAAGGCAGCTAATGCATTGTAGATGTTGTGTTGACCTGGAATACTCAGGGATAGCGATGTCAATTTCTTGTCTTTTAAATAGACGTCAAAAGACGGATGTCCCATGCGGTTGTACACGATGCCCCTTGCGTTGATGTCGCAACTGTCGCTCAAACCAAAGGTCATCAAATTCCCCTTGTAGTAGGGTTTTATCTTTTTGCTGTTATAGTCATCGCCGTTTATAATGAGCAGGCCGGACTCATGGATATTCTCAGTGAACTTGACAAATGCGCTGATGATATGGTCTAAATCTCGATAGTAATCGAGGTGATCTTCATCTATGTTCAGAATAACGCCAATCTGCGGGTAGAAGGAGAGGAAACTCTCTTTGTATTCACAGGCTTCGGTGATAAAGTAATCGGAACTTCCAATTTTGACATTGCTTTGAATGTCCTTAAAAAATCCACCCACAAGAGCAGTTGGGTCGTGAAGGCTGTCGTTAAATAGGCGTGTGACCATGGACGTTGTCGAGGTCTTGCCGTGAGTTCCTGAAATGGCAATGCTAAAGGGATAATCAAGCATGAGTTGTCCTAACATCTCAGCACGGCTAAGACACGGAATTCCCAGTTTGGAAGCCTCTGTCAGTTCAGGGTTGTCGTCAGAGGCAGCGGCTGTGTAGACAATTAAATCAGCACCTTTTATGTTTTCTGACGCATGGCCTATATATATGTCAAATCCCTTGGTTTTTAGAGAATCTGTAGTTGCTGATGATGCCATGTCCGATCCGCTGATTTCATAGCCTTTGGTGTGGAGTATTTCAGCAATTGCGCTGACACTGACACCACCAATTCCAATAAAGTGAACACGGCGGATTGAGCTCATATCAATCATAAGTCACCTCAATTATTTAGTCCGCTTTCTCGTAAGAAAGACATATAGATTATACCACATTTAAAAAAACATGAAAGAAAAAAATAAAAAGGGATTGAAGAAAGGGGAAAAAACGAATAAAATTATAGATAAAGATTATTAATATTCGGAGTGTGATGTTGTGAGCAAGTTAAAAAGGAATGAGAGAATCGGAGCAATCGTTAAAATTCTATGCGATTCACCCAATAAGGTTTTTACACTTAACTATTTTACGAGCATGTTTAATTCAGCTAAATCTACAATTAGCGAGGATTTGGTAATTGTTAAGAAGATCATGGAGGAGCTATCTCTTGGAAAGGTCGTTACTTTGGCTGGTGCTGCTGGAGGGGCTAAATACGTACCAATGATGGGGAAAGCTGAGAAGTCTGCACTAATTGAAAAAATCTGTGAGGATATTCAGAAACCCGAACGAATCATGCCGGGGAAATATCTGTATATGGCTGATATTTTATACAATCCTACATATACAAAGGGAATCGGTGACATATTTGCTGAAAAGTTCTCTGATGATTTTAATCAAGTTGATTATGTGCTTACAGTTGAGACTAAGGGTATTCCCATTGCAATGATGACTGCCCGTGGACTCAATGTGCCACTGGTCATTGCAAGACATGAGAATAAAGTGACAGAAGGGTCTAAGATCAGCATTAATTTCATCTCTGGGTCAACTGGGAAACTTCAGACCATGTATATTTCTAAAAATGCAATCAAAAAGGATTCAAAAGTACTCATTGTGGACGACTTTATGAAGGCTGGGGGGTCAGCTAAAGGGATGATGCAATTGGTTGAAGAATTAGATTGCAAAGTGGCAGGTGTTTGCGTTTTGATGGATACCATTTCGCCCTCTCAAAAGCTGGTGAAAAATTATATCTCTTTGATTAAGTTTGAGGGAATTGATGACGAAAATGGGATTATCGTCCATCCAAATTACGAAAGACTCTAAAAAAAGTCCAAATAATTAAAAAAAATTAATAAATTTATCAAAAAAAGAAGGAGTTTATGGATTCGTATCGAATACAAAAAAGATACACAGCAAAATTTAGGGGGAATTAATCAATGAATATTACAGATGTAAGAATTCGCAAGTTAAGAGAAGAAGGCAAAATGAAAGCGGTTGTTTCTCTGACATTTGATGATGCATTCGTTGTGCATGACATCAAAGTAATTGAAGGGCAAAATGGGCTGTTTGTTGCAATGCCGAGTCGAAAAGTTGGGGAATCGGACTACAGGGACATAGCACATCCAATTAATCAGGAAACGCGATCGATGATTCAAGATATCATTTTTGCAGAGTATGAAAAGGCAAAATTGGTGAGTGACGAAGAAGAATCGGATTATTACACAGAATAACTGCAATGCCTTATCATGTGGGGATGTTAAAAAAGACCGTACTTATACAAGGTCTTTTTTTTGTGGATGTAAGATTATTATTTTGAATTTTACGAACTTTTTTTCAAAATTTCTTAATAGATGTTTTGTTTTATGGTTAAAAGTGATATAATCTTGCGTGGTAAAATCAAATCATACTGGAGTTGATCAAAATGAGAAAACTGACGACAATTATACTTGCGGCAGGTCATGGAAAACGTATGAAATCCAAGCTGCCCAAAGTGTTGCACAAAATTTGCGGCAAGGCGATGGTCGAGCATGTTATCGACATTGCACAGACTGTGAACAGCGATCAAATCGTCTGTGTCGTAGGGCATGGGAAAGAACAAGTTACTGAACATTTGAAATCAACCCCTGTGTCATTTGTTGAACAAACTGTTCAGCTGGGGACGGGGCATGCCGTTATGATGGCAGATGACTATATTGATGAAGGTGATGTACTCGTCTTATTTGGCGATGTGCCGCTTTTGACTTCTGAAACGCTGACCGCGTTTGTAAATGTGCATCGAAAGGAAGAGAACGATGCGTCGGTGCTGTCTACCATTGCAAAAGATCCAACGGGATATGGCAGAATTGTCAGATCGGGAACTGGGGTTGAGAAAATTGTAGAACACAAGGATGCAACGGAAACGGAACGTGAGATTCAGGAGATCAACTCTGGAATTATCATTATAAAGGCCAATCTCTTGAAAGGGCTTTTAAAACAGTTGAATAATAACAATGAACAAAATGAGTATTACTTGACAGATGTCTTTGAATTGATTCGAAGTGCAGATGGAAAAGTAGGTGCTATGGTGGCAGAAGATGAATTTGAAGTCATGGGCATCAATGATCGCTATAATTTGTCGCTTGCAGATGATTATATGCAAAAAAGGATTAAGAAGGCATGGATGTTTGAAGGGGTAACGATGATTTCGCCCGATAGCATTTATATAGAAAAAGACGTTCTCATTGGTTCTGACACGATTATCTATCCCAATAGCGTGCTACAGGGCAAAACCGTTATTGGGTGCGATTGTATCATAGGACCAAGTGCCGATATTTTGAATTGTACCGTGGCAGATGGTGTCAGCGTCAAGCATTCGACGATGATGGATTCCAAAGTGGATGAAGCCTCTGCAATTGGGCCATATGCTTATTTGAGACCAAAGTCAAATATTGGAAAGCATGTGAAAATCGGCGATTTTGTGGAAGTGAAAAATAGCACTGTTGGAAATCATTCAAAGGTCTCTCATCTTTCATATATAGGAGATGGAAGCATCGGGACAAATGTCAATGTAGGTTGTGGCGTTGTATTTGTTAATTACGATGGACAGAACAAGCATTTAACTCAAATAGAGGACAATGCGTTTGTGGGGTGCAATGCAAATTTAGTTGCACCTGTTAAAGTCGGCAAAGGTGCTTATGTGGCAGCGGGATCGACCATCACGGAAGATGTGCCGGATGGAACGATGGCGATTGCGAGAGGAAGACAAGTGATTAAGACCAATTGGTCTAGTAAATATCAAAAGAAGCTATAGGAGGAAGCAATGCATACAAGGGGCAGAAAAATCAAGGTGTTTTCCGGTAACGCAAACCAAGAATTAGCAAAAGCCATTTGCGGGGAACTGGGATTGCCTTTAGGAGATAGCGTCGTCAAAACTTTCAGCGACGGTGAAATCTCTGTCAACATCAACGAAACGGTTAGAGGCGTGGACGTTTACGTGGTACAATCGTTTTCAATTCCGCATGTAAATGACTATCTAATGGAGCTTTTAATTACCATTGATGCGTTAAAACGTGCATCAGCAGGAAGAATCACAGCGGTGATTCCTTATTATGGATATGCAAGACAAGATAGAAAGGCAAAAGCGAGAGATCCGATTTCAGCTAAACTCGTTGCCAATCTCATCGTGGCAGCAGGTGCAGACAGAGTTTTAACCATGGACTTGCATGCGTCACAGATTCAAGGCTACTTTGACATTCCACTGGATCACCTCAGAGGCGTTCCAATTCTTGCTGAGTACTTTAAAACAAAAGATATAGACAATTTAGTTGTCGTTTCACCAGATTTAGGAAGTGTTACGAGAACTAGAGACTTCTCATATAAACTGGATGCCCCAATTGCAATTGTAGACAAAAGACGTCCAGAGGCCAATGTATCTGAAATCATGAATGTCATCGGCGAAATCAAGGGCAAAAATGTCATTTTGATAGATGATATGATTGATACAGCAGGAACGATCGTAAATGCTGCCAAGGCTCTTAAAGACATGGGTGCAAAAGATATTTATGCATGCTGTACACATGGTGTCTTTTCTGGCCCTGCACTGGATAGAATCAGAGAATCCGTTATTAAGGAATTGGTTGTTCTCGATACAATCAATCTCAATGATGAACTCAGATCACTTGATAACATCACACTTTTATCTGTAGCGCCAATTTTCGCAGAGGCGATTAGAAGAATCTTCAACAACGATTCTGTCAGTAAATTGTTTGATTAAATCAGTTGTAATTTTACAAAGATAAATTTAACAAAAGGGCGAGACTAAAAAAGTTTCGCCCTTTTGTTACGTTTATGTAATATAAATAAACAAAAAAATCAATATCAATGATATAATAAAAATGTAAAGATAACTTCGGGATAGGTTATTCTTACTAGGGGATGTCAAAATACAGGAGGGTTTCTAATGAACAAAAAAGAAAAGAGAAAGGGAACAGGCGGAAGAAATTCCATCAAGTTCAAATTCGTCATGATCATGACACTTATTTTAATTGTGGGAATCGCCACATTAAATGTCACTGTTTTTATGATTTCAAAAAACGTCCTGACGAATAATTTTGAATCAAATGCAAGGGGCCTTTCAAAATCCACAGAAATGGCGATTGAGGGATTTTTATCTGAGTACGAGGGTATTGTTGGGGCTGCCATCAGATCCAGTGAATTTTCCGAATACAGTGGATCGCCGACGGATTTGAAAAATCTTGAGAGCTATATTGATTCAATCTTGGAGAACTATCCGGGGATAAAGTACATGTACCTCGGAACAGAAAGCGGCGAGATGATTATGCGTCCAGCAGATGAATTGCCGGAAGGTTATGACCCAAGAGTGCGTCCTTGGTATTCAGATGCTCTTGGTGCCGATGGAATTGTATGGACACAGCCGTATGTGGATGCTACTACAGAAGCTCTAATGGTCACTTGTACTGCGAAGGTCACAGACAGTCACAATCGATTGCTCGGAGTAGTGGGGGTTGATTTAACCCTTGAAAAACTATCTGAACTCGTGAATTCAATCGAAATAGGTGAAACTGGATATCCTTCACTGGTGGATGGCAATCTGATGACCATGACATCACCAGATCCAGATTTAATTGGCAAAGAAGTGCCAGTTGCTGAAATTAACGAAGCTCTAAAATCTGGAAGCAAAGAACTCATCAAGTACACTGCGGACGCCAATGGCGAAAAGACCAAGAAGATAGCTCTGATTGAACCAATTGAGAAAGTAAACTGGTATATCGTCGCAACTTTCAATGAAAGTGAAATTTTGGACGATATCAACCTCATTACATGGACCATTGTGTTCTATGGAATTGGCATATTGGTCATTTCCCTGATTATCATCTTTGCAGCCACATCTAAAATTGCAAACAACATCAAGAAGATTGTGGGCGTTATGGAACAGGCCCAAAAGGGTGACTTGACAGTGGCGGCTACTGTACATTCAAACGACGAAATTCATCACCTTGCAGACTATATGGCAACGACTTTTGAAACCATAGGCAGTATGATTAAGAATGTTCAAGGCGTTACGCTCGAAGTCAGTGAAGCTGCTGGCAATTTAGCGGCAACTTCTGAACAGACAAGTGCATCTGTTGATGAGATTTCAAGAAGCGTAGCAGATATATCTAAAGGTGCGCAAGAACAAGCAGGCGATGCTGAAAAGGGTGCTATGTATGTTAACGAACTGGCACAAAAGTTCGAAGCACTTAACGCCAATACCAGTGAAATGCTGGATTCATCTTCAAAAGTTCTTGAGGCAAATGAAAAGGGTCTAAATTCAATTCACCAACTGAGAGAAAAGACCCAGCGCAATGATGAAGCAAACGCCAAAATCAGCGAGGCTATTTTGGCACTGAACGAAAAGACACAATCAATTGGAAATATATTAAATACGATTTCATCAATTTCTGAGCAGACCAATCTCCTCGCGCTCAATGCTTCCATAGAAGCTGCAAGGGCTGGTGAGTTTGGAAGAGGCTTTGCCGTCGTTGCAGAAGAAATTCGAAAATTGGCGGAAGAGTCGGCGAAATCAACTGAGGAAATCCGTGATATTATCGTCAATATTCAAAGTGATAGCAATAAAACCGTTACAAGTATGAATGAAGTTCAAACCATTTCAAAAGAGCAGACACAGGCTGTCTATGAGGTCAATGATCAATTTGATGACATCTCAGTAGCTATTGAAGAAATCAATAAGAACATCAAGCGCATTTCTGTTTCTGTGGATGAGCTGAATCACGATAAAAACAATATCGTCGAATCAATCGAGAGCATCTCGGCGGTCAGTGAAGAGACTGCGGCAGCATCACAGCAGATGAATGCCACTATGGATCAACAGGTATTTGCAATTGAAGAAGTTGCGAAGTCAGCTGAGAAATTGAATGAACTGGCAGCACTTCTCAACGAGGAAATATCTAAATTTAAAATTTAAAGGGAAATACAAAGTTTTAAAACGCTTGACGATTTAATAATTGTCAAGCGTTTTTTATGGTATAATTGATGTGCTAAAAAATCGGAAGGTGAGGTTAGAATATGTACGTCATCGTTGGGCTTGGAAATCCAGGCAGACAATATCAGCATACAAGACATAATGTCGGGTTTGACGCCATTGACATTTTAAGTGATAAATTGAGTATTCGAGTTGATAAGATAAAATACAAAGCCGTCATTGGAGAGGGCAATTATAAGGGTGAAAAGATCATGCTTGTAAAGCCTCAAACTTACATGAATTTAAGCGGCGAATCCGTTATGAAAATCTGCAATTATTACAACCTAAAAATGGAAAATCTAATTGTCATTTATGATGATATAGACACTGACTTCGGAAAATTGAGAATCCGTAAAAAGGGAAGTGCAGGTACGCATAATGGCATGAGAAATATCATTTATCTGCTGCAAAAAGACGATTTCCCAAGAGTGAGAATTGGGATTGGGAAGCCAGAGAGAGGGGACTTAAAGGACTTTGTCCTCAGAAGATTTGGAAAGGAAGAGTCGGACATCATATCCGATTGCCTTGAGCGTGCTGCACAATCAGTTTTGAGTATTATAGAAGAGGGTGCAGATAAAGCCATGAATCAATTCAATGGCTGATGAGAATTAGGAAGGAAAATACCATGAAGTTGATCACTAATTTATTTGAACATTCAAAAGAATATTTGGAACTCAAGAAAAGTGTTGGTCAAGGCATTAGCCCGATTCTCATACACGGCTCAGAGATCAACTCACTAAAGTGGATGATTTTGAGGCTGTCTGAGGAAATGGGGCGTGATGCCCTTGTTTTATTTGACGATGATTTTAAAGCCAAAACCGCTTCGGAGGATTCAGAAGCGTTTTTCTATCTTCCAGGAAGGGAAATGATTTGGTTTGACACATTTGCGCATTCCAATCAGTTGACACATGACCGGATCGAAACATTGATAAGGATTCAAGAGCAAAAGCAAGGTGTGGTGTTCACTTCTATCAACAATTTGGCGGTCAAATACCCTCAGTATGAAAAGTTTAAAGAGAGAAAGCTGGAAATCCACATGGAGACTCAGCTGGAAATAGAACGATTGACTCAAGTTTTATTTGAGTATGGATACGAGCGGGTTGAAATCGTCGAGGCAAAAGGACAGTACAGCATCCGCGGGGGAATTGTAGATGTGTTCTCCACTATGTATGAAAGTCCAATTCGGATGGAGTTCTTCGGCGACGAGATAGATTCCATCAGACTCTTTGATATAGAGTCACAAAAGTCAATTGATAAATTTGAGGAAATCGTGATTTACCCTTGTCGTGAAATGATTTTGGACGAGAGCAGTGTCAATCGTGCGCTTGAAGAACTCTCTCGCATCCAGAAGGGATATCGGGCGCAAAAGAGGGAAAAAGTCCTCTCCATAATGGAGCATCTTCGTGAGGGAATTATTTCCGATGATCTGGACCCTTACTTTTCACTACTCTTTGAAAGGGCAGACTCCCTACTCGAATACCTTAAATCGCCAATGGTGTTTATTATTAGCAATAATCAGAGTTTGGCGAGGCTAAAGCAATACATTGGCGAGTACTCAAGGCAGTTCACCGATTTTCTAGAACGAGGGGAGGTCATCAGAGAACAATATGGCAGAATTTTTGAGTATGAAGAAATTCTCTCTATGATTTCAAGCAGCACCTTGATTCTGTGTGAACTTCTCATAAAGAAAGTGGAACACTTCAATCCTGAACAGATATTAAAGGTCAATTCTAGAGAACTGAATAAATACTACGGTAAGTTCGAACAGATAGCTTTGGACATGAGAAAATGGAAACTCAGCGGATATCATCTAATTGTGGCTATAGGGGATGAGCAGAGACGGCAGAAATTCGTGGAACTGATGGATTCTTATGACATTCCCATAGATGGTGAAATGAACTATGAAACGGTACTCAGCAGTCAAGCAATTATGGTGTCGCAGCATATTAGCCAGGGATTTTACTTTGATACGTTTAAGGCCATTGTGCTCACTGAAAACGAGCTGTATGGAGAAGGTAGAAAAGTCGTTCGTAAGAAAGCCTCTTCTGGGAAGGTCATTAAGGCATTTTCAGAGCTTTCAGTAGGGGACTACATTGTTCATGAAAATCACGGAATCGGTCGTTATGTGGGTGTGGAACAAATGAAAATAGACACCACACGGAAGGATTTTTTAAAGATTCAGTACGCTCAGGATGATTACCTCTACATTCCAGTGGAAAGTTCAGATATGATACAGAAGTACATTGGGACTGACCACGAGAAACTAAAGCTCAATCGGTTGGGTGGAAGCGAGTGGAAAAAAACCAAACAGCGTGCCCAGAGATCCATAGAGGAAATGACAGATGAGCTCATCGAACTCTATGCTGAGAGAACAGCACGTAAGGGATATGCTTTTTCTAAAGATAGCGATTGGCAGAGGGAGTTTGAAAACATGTTTCCCTATCAGGAGACAAGAGATCAGCTAAAGTGTATTGATGAAATTAAGCGAGACATGGAACAGGATAGCCCAATGGAGCGATTGCTTTGCGGCGACGTGGGCTATGGGAAGACAGAAGTGGCTCTCAGGGCGGCTTTTAAAGCTGTGCTGGATTCAAAGCAAGTGGCTATACTCGTCCCGACAACCATATTGGCTCAACAACATTATACCAATGTCGTGGAGCGATTCTCCAAGTATCCAGCAAAGATTGAGATGCTATCTAGATTTAGGAGCAAGGCTGAACAGGACAAGATTATCGAAGACATCAGAACCGGCAGCGTGGATGTTATCGTGGGAACGCATAGAATTTTATCAAATGATATTCGATTCAAGGACTTGGGACTGTTGGTCATCGACGAAGAACAACGGTTTGGAGTCAAACATAAGGAAAAGATTAAGATGTTTAAAGAGAGCATCGACGTTCTGACGCTTTCGGCGACGCCAATTCCGAGGACACTTCACATGTCCATGATTGGCATACGGGACATGAGTGTTATTGAGGATCCACCTGAGGACAGATACCCAATTCAGACATATGTGGTTGAGTTTGATGAGTTCCTCGTAAAAGAAGCCATTATCAGAGAGCTTGAACGGGGCGGTCAAGTATTTTTTGTGCACAATCGAGTGGCGGATATAGACCAAGTGGCGGCAAAAATCAGTCAATTGGTGCCCGATGCAAAGGTTGACTTTGCCCACGGGCAGATGAATGAACACAAGCTTGAAAAAATCATGATTAGTTTTATGAACAATGAATTCAATGTTCTTGTGTGTACCACAATCATAGAGACTGGACTTGATATCTCCAATGTGAACACGATCATCATCAATGACGGGGATCGGTTTGGTCTTTCACAGCTCTATCAGCTTAGAGGGCGTGTTGGGCGTAGCAACCGTCTGGCATACTGCTATATTTTCTATCAAACCAACAAAGTGCTCAACGAAGTGGCAGAAAAGAGACTCAAGGCGATTAAGGAGTTCACGGAACTTGGTGCAGGCTTTAAAATTGCCATGAGAGACCTTGAAATTAGAGGGGCGGGCAATGTCCTTGGAACTCAGCAGCACGGGCATATGGAAGCTATTGGATATGATCTCTTCTGCAAACTCCTTGAGGAGAGTATCCTCCGTAAAAAAGGTGAGATTGTAACAGAAATACCTCAAGCTAAAATGGATATTGCCATCAATGCCTATATTCCAGAGGACTATATAAAAAATCATCAGATGAAGATCGAAATCTACAAAAAAATTGCATCTATTGAGACGAGAGCTCAGTACGATACGGTCTATGAAGAAGTGGAAGATAGATTTGGCACGGTGCCATCTTCTGTGGATAACCTCATAAAAATTGCCTTCATAAAATCCATGGTGGAAAAAATGTGGATTGAAGAAATTACAGAAGATGGAACTCATTTTATTATGAAGTTCCAAGCTGATGCCAAAATTAATCCTCTGTTCATAGGACAAATCGTAGAAGTAGAACCTAAAAATTTGAATTTCTATGCTGGGAATCCCATGATGATGAAACTCAAAATTACAAACAGATTAAGAAAAAAAGAAGAACAATTAATAATGCTTGAAAAATTCATTGAAAAAATATATAGTTTTTATTGTGAGTATAGTATGATGGAATAGTGATATTCATATAAAATCAAGGAGAGGGTATGATGACAAATTTAAAGAAAATGCTGGCAGCCATGTTGGTTATGGTGATGCTGGTAATGACAGGTTGTGGTTCCAGTAGTGCAGGCGATGGCGACAAAGCGGTAAAAGTGGATACGACAAATGCAGTGGCAGTTGTAAATAATCAAGTAATAGATATAGACACGTTTAACAAGTTTTACGGCATGTATGAATCTGCATACAAGCAAAATTATGGAGATGATGTTCTCGATAGAGATGTTGATGGTGTAAAATTTAAAGAATTGCTTAAAAAGGATATCGTCGATATGCTGGTTTCAGAAAAACTCATGCGCGAGTATGTGCTTGGAACAGGATATGTTGCCGATACAGCAACCCTTGATGAAAAATTCAATGAGCTAAAAACTCAATTGGATGGAAATGAAGATGCAAAAGCACTTTACGAAACACTGGGCATAGATGATGCTTTCTTGAAAGAACAAGTTGAGAGCAGTCTTTTGGCAAGTGAATTCGATAGACTGATAAATGCAAGTATTGATGAAGATGAGACAAAACTCAAAGAACTCTATGCAACAGAGCCAATTCAAGTGAGCGCGAGCCATATTTTGGTAGATGATGATGCAACTGCTGCGGTTGTCAAAGAAAAACTCAGCGCAGGTGAAGACTTCGCAGAGCTTGCAAAAGAGTATTCAAAAGACCCAGGTTCTGCATCAAATGGTGGAAGCCTTGGTTACTTTGCACGTGGTGTCATGGTACCTGAATTTGAAGAAGTGGCGTTTAGCTTAGGTGTTGGCGAAATCAGCGCACCTGTTAAATCGAGCTTTGGATATCACATTATTCGAGTTGATGATATTCAAACTATTGACGACATGGTTGCCAATGGTGAAGATGAAGAAACCATCAATTTATACAAAGATAATCTGAAAAAAGAAATTTCAGATGAATTCTTTACACAAAAAA
Source organism: Firmicutes bacterium UBA6806 (assembly GCA_002452745.1). Taxonomy (GTDB): domain Bacteria; phylum Bacillota; class Clostridia; order Peptostreptococcales; family Acidaminobacteraceae; genus Fusibacter_A. The sequence goes on along the minus strand of DKFC01000008.1, from coordinate 38,518 downwards.
TGGACGAATTAAAAACTGCGGCTACAATCGAAACCTTTATGGACAAGGTTGCAGACAAAGAAGCAGAGTAAAAGATAAAAGTCAGATGATGCTTCATCTGACTTTTTAAAATACAGTGGATAGATCGAGATGAGATAACACACTAGATATTCAGGTAAAGGGATGATACAGATGAAACAAATTACAATCGTTGGCATGGGGCCGGGAGATAAGTCTTATTTGACATTGGAAGCGCTGGAGCTTTTAACAGGTGGTGAAACAATACTGCTTAGAACGGAGAAACATCCAGTGGTTTCATATCTTGCTGAAAAGGGGATGAATTACGAGACTTTTGACAGTGTTTATGATACCGCTGAGACTTTTGACGAAACATATGAAAAAATTGCAACAGATGTTCTAAAACGTGCGGCAGAAGCGCCCGTGATTTATGCAGTGCCAGGAAATCCGTTTGTGGCGGAAAAGACCGTCCAGCTCATTATGGAAGGATGTAACTCTGAACTTTTGAAGATCGTCCACGGCGTCAGCTTTTTAGATGCAATCATAACAGCGCTTCACTATGACCCTGTAAAGGGACTTGAAGTTATAGATGGGCTTCAGATTCATGAAGAAGCCATCAACTGCAAAAAAGACAAATTGATTATACAAGTTTATAATCAAACGGTGGCATCTGATGTGAAACTTCATCTCATGGAAAAGTACAGAGATGAACACACTGTAAAAATTGTGAGAGCCGCAGGGATAGAAGGCATGCAGACAATTTTGGAGACGCCGCTCTTTGAACTAGACAGATATGCAGAGCACTTTGATCATCTGACGAGTCTCTTCGTCCCTGCAATGACAGACGGGAAGTACTCTTTTGACGATTTAAATCGAATTATGGCAACTTTGAGATCGGAACACGGCTGTCCGTGGGATAGGGAACAAACACATGAAAGTTTGACTCGGTACTTGGTTGAAGAAGCCTATGAAGTCTTGGAGGCTGTGGATCGTCAGGATGATGAATCGTTGGTTGATGAGTTGGGAGATGTTTTACTTCAAGTGGTTTTCCATGCAACTATTGCCAATGAAGATGGCTATTTCAGTATAGATGATATTACCAATGCTGTTTGTGAGAAGATGGTTAGAAGACATCCGCATGTTTTTTCAGATGTCAGTGTTGAGAACAGTGACGAGGTTCTTGTAAATTGGCAGGCCATCAAAGCGGAGGAAAAAAACAATCAGTATCAATATCAGGCAATGACAGCGCTGTCTCAGAGCATTCCATCTTTAATTAGAAGCCAAAAAGTTCAGAAAATTGCATCGAATGTGGGCTTTGACTGGCAAAATGTTCAGCAGGCGATGGAAAAAGTAGATGAAGAACTATTGGAGTTGAAAACTGAGATTGACAAAGGTGACCTCATACGGGCAGAAGAAGAACTTGGTGATTTACTTTTGATTCTCTCGAATGTTTCAAGACATCTAAAAATTGATTCGGAAATTGCACTTGCAAAGGCAATTGACAAATTTGTCTCTAGATTTCAATATGTTGAGCAAAAATTAGAGGCTGAAAATCTAAAGCCGAGTAGCGATTTGCTGGATAAAATGGATAAATTATGGGGAGAAGCGAAATCCTACCATAAATTATAAAAAAAAATTCAAAAACTCTTGTAAAACTTGAAATTTCAACGTATACTATTTATAGTTATTACAACTTTATAATTTAGAGGAGGTTTTATTGTGAATAAAGCTGAATTAGTCGCTAGCATGGCTGAAAAATCGGGATTAACTAAAAAAGATGCTGAATTGGCATTAAACGCATTTATGAAAAGCGTTGAAGAAGAACTTGCAAGAAACGGTAAAGTTCAATTAGTTGGATTCGGTACTTTTGATGTTAGAGAAAGAAAAGAAAGAACTGGTAGAAACCCTAGAGACCCTAAACAAACAATTGAAATCCCAGCATCTAAAGCACCTGTATTTAAAGCTGGTAAAGCATTGAAAGAAATGGTAAATGCATAATATAACTTGAAAAAGGCAGCCTAGCTGCTTTTTCTTGATTTATGCCATTGCTTATTCAAATTAATCGAAAAAAACAGAGGCTTTAATGTCCCAAGGTTTTATTAAAGGGGCGTGCGACGCTCCCTTTAGTCAAATGCTATGGATTGATTTTAAACCGGAGGTAACCATGAGAATTGATAAATACTTAAAAAACGCAAGGCTGATTAAGCGACGAACTGTGGCGAAGGAAGCCTGTGATCAAGGCAGAATAACCGTAAACTCAAAGGTTGCTAAACCCGGCACAGAAGTATTCGTTGGAGATGAAGTCATCATCTCGTTTGGAAATAGAAAGATCACACTTAAGATAACAGCTCTTGAGGAACATGTTAAAAAAGAAGAGGCAAAGGAATTATACGAAATTCTTTCAGAAGAGAAAATTGAAGCGGTTTAGCTCTGCTTATTTGAGGAGCTAATGATTCGACAGATGTTTTGAGTGAACAATTGATCTTGAGAGTAAGGTGTTTGTCATGGCTAAGAAATTTTTTAAACGAAATAGTCTTTTAATTGTCGTTCTTTTAATCTTTGTCGCCTATTTTGTGTACAGCATGTACATTACAGATATTAAGCTAAAAGAGTATCAAGCAACTCAGGTGGAGTTGAATGCGCAAATCGGTGATTTAGAAGATGATATAGACAAGCTAAACGATGATCTTGAATATGCGCAAACCACTGAGGCAATCGAGAAAATTGCCAGAGAGAAGCTCAAAATGGTAAAGCCCAATGAAATCATCTATATGATCAAGGGGCTTGAAGATGAAAGTGAGTAGCGATATGAGACATAAGTACGCGACTATAGATGTTGGAACCAATTCTATTCGGTGTCTGTTGACAGAAATCGACAATGGTCAATTTATCAGTTCCGAAAAAACACTTGAAATGACACGAATTGGCGAGGGCGTCAACGATACGCATCTTTTAAAGAAAGATCGAATAGACAGCAGTATTGACGCCATCGAAAAATTTGTCTCAAAAGCCAGAGATTTTGGTGCAGAGCAGATATTTGCCATGGCGACCAGTGCCGTTAGAGATGCTGAAAACAGGTCTGTCTTCTTGGAAGGCGTCAAAGCGAGAACCGGTATTGAGATAGAAGTGATATCGGGCGAACTTGAAGCAGAACTTGGCTTTAAGGGGGTTATGTCAGGTGCTGAAAATCGCTTAGAGACCAAACTCGTTATTGATATCGGAGGCGGTTCAACTGAATTCATGGTTGGAAACGCCGAGGAAAATGTACTTTCAGTTAGCATCAATGTTGGTGCAGTCAGACTGACCAACCTCTTCTCAGATGATTATGAAAAGATGAATGCGTTTATTGAAGAGAAATCGGCAGAAGTTATTGGTAAAATCAAGCAATTAACAATCGGTGAGGTCATCGGAATTGGTGGCACAGCGACCACTTTTATGGCTATGAAGAAGAGACTTGATGTGTACAACAGGCAGGCAATTCACAATCAGAACATTACTCAGCACGAAATTACTAGCCTAGATAAATTGCTAAAACAACTGGATGTGGAAAGTCGAAAAAAAGTTCCAGGGTTAGACCCTAAACGTGCGGACATTATTTGTGCAGGGGGCACAATTTTGGAATTTATTTTGAATGCCCTTAACAAAGAGCAGATGACAATCAGCGACTTTGACAATTTGGAAGGCTATTTGCACCATCAACTAAACATCGGATAAATCTATCGAAATGATATTTTATGAGAGAGTCGTTAATTTAACGGCTCTTTTTAAATAGCAGAAGTGGCAGTTTTAGATTTTTATGAACGGTGGATTCTTAATTTGGGATTGCCCATCGAAAAAGAAATAGGTACAATAGAAATATCATATAAAAAAATTTATATTGGTTAAGAGACTGGAGGCTTTATTATGATAGAGAAGAAAGTGGTTCATGATGTTTTGACGGCAGCCCTTTCAACTGGAGGCGACTTTGCAGAGTTATTTGTTGAAGATAGGCTTAACAATGCCATCGAGATGACACTGGGAAAAGTCGAAAAGGCCATATCTGGTAGAGATTTTGGCGTGGGCATCAGAATTTTTAAAGAACACAACAGCGTGTATACGTATACTTGTAACGCAGATAGAGACAACTTGATTCGAGTTGCCCAAAAAGCGGCTCAGGCAATCAATGAAGTGCCTGCGGGGTTAAACTTTGAACTCCACATAAGAGAACCGGAAATTATTCATCCAATTCTGAAATCACCTGCGCTTATTTCTAAAACTGAAAAAGTGGAATTGATGAGACGAGGGTTTAACAGTGCACAGGCGGTTAGCGACAAAATCAAACAAGTGGTGGTAAACTATATGGACTATGAACAAAATGTTCTAATTGCCAATACAGAAGGCACTTTTGCAAGTGATAAGAGAACGAGAACACGCTATACCATTAGCTCTGTTGCGGAATTTGAAAATGTCATGCAAACAGGTAGAGCCGGCAAAGGTTCAGGCAAGGGATACGAACTATACGATGAAGTAGATGTGGAGTCGTTTGGAAGAAATGCTTCTGAAATGGCGTTGACCATGCTGGAAGCAAAACCTGCTCCAAGTGGAAAATTCCCAGTTATTTTAGACAACCGATTTGGCGGTGTCATTTTTCATGAAGCCTGTGGTCATGGACTTGAAGCGACTTCAGTTGCAAAGGGCAACAGCGTCTTTGCTGGAAAACTGGGAGAGAAAATCGCATCTGATATTGTCAACGCTGTGGATGATGGAACGGTTCTCAACGAGTGGGGGTCAGCTAGTTTTGACGATGAGGGTACGCCGACAAGGCGCAACGTGCTCATTGAAAATGGCGTTTTGAAGGGATACATGATAGATAAGCTCAATGCCAGAAGAATGAACATGCCAATTACAGGGTCTTCCAGAAGACAATCGTACAAATTTGCACCGACATCGAGGATGACCAACACCTATATCTTAAATGGCAACAGTCGGTTTGAAGATATGGTTGAATCCATCGACTATGGTATTTACGCCAAAAATCTTGGTGGGGGATCAGTAAACACCACAACAGGAGAGTTTAATTTTGCCGTTACGGAAGGATATCTAATTGAAAATGGCAGGATTACCACTCCAGTTAAAGGTGCCTCGCTGATTGGAACAGGACTTGAAGTTCTAAATAAGATCGAGATGATTTCTGACAATTTTGAACCTGATGAAGGCATGTGTGGTTCAGTAAGTGGTTCGATTCCCGCAGGGCTTGGGCAACCAGCGCTAAAGGTCTCCGAAATTACAGTTGGCGGAAGAAAGGAGGCATAAGCAATGGAACAATTTATAAAGAAACTGTTTGAAGCAGGTGAGGAAAAGGGGTTTGAAGATCAAGAAGTCTATTATCAAACTGCCAAGAATTTCTCAGTTTCAGTATATAAACAGGCAATTGACAAGTACAGCCTCTCTGAAAATGGGGGCATGTCATATAGAGCTTTGGTAAAAGGAAAGGTTGGATATGCTTATACTGAGAAGCTGACAGAGGATTCAATTCCATTCTTGATTGATTCTGCATATGAAAACGCATTGGTCAATGAAAACGATGACCTTGTGGTGATGCATGATGGAAGCGGTGACTATAAGACTATAGATATGTATAACCCTGAACTTGAAAAAGTCGAAATTCCCAAAAAAATAGACTTCCTCATGGAACTTGAAAAGATGGTGGAGGCGAAGGATAGCAGAATACATCAAGTAACAGCAAACACCTACCAGGAATCTGAAGTCTATATTAGAATTGTCAATACGAAGGGACTGAACGTTGAAGACAGGAATAATTATTGTTTTGCCTATGCAGTGGCTTCTGCAAAGGAAAATGGTGATACGAGAACGGGGATGGGGTATCAATTTGGAAGTGGATTTGAAAAATTAAGCTGTGACAAAATCGCTGATGATGCCTCAAGAGAAGCCCTGAACATGCTAGGCGCTAAAACAGACATTTCCAAGACCTGTCCAGTGGTCTTTAAAAATGATACCTTTGCAGAGCTCATGAGCACGTATAATGGTGTCTATTCTGCTGAGAGCGTCCACAAGAATCTGTCAAAATTAAAAGGTAAGATTGGCGAAAAAATTGCGTCAGAGTCTTTTACATTGATAGACGATCCTCATATGCCAGATGGCATAGGTTCCTCTTCCTTTGATGCGGAGGGTGTTGCGACCTATTGCAAGGCAATTGTGGAAGACGGCAAACTGCTGACATATCTCCATAACCTAAAGACGGCGACTAAAGATGGCGTTGCCTCTACTGGAAATGCCAGCAAGGGCTCTTACAAGGGAACGCTTGGTATATCTCCGACCAATATCTATCTCAAAGCAGGGGATGACACAGCAGAAAATATCATTGGAAGTGTAAAAGATGGATATTATCTTACTGGACTCCAAGGTCTCCATGCTGGAGTGAACGCCATTTCCGGTGACTTTTCGCTTCAGTGTTATGGTTATAAAATTGTAAACGGAAAGCTAGATAGACCTGTGAGTCAAATTACAGTTGCAGGAAATTATTTTGAAATGATTCAAGAGATTGAAATGATTGCAAACGACTTGACGTTTACGATTATGGGATCGGGATATATGGGAACACCAACTGTGAAAATAAGAGCACTTTCAATATCGGGAGAATAAAAAGACTTTATGGAGAGTCCATAAGGCTCAAGTAAGAAGCAAGTAGAGAAATGGTTAAATAGAGCAGTGAATGGTTCGAAGACGCTAAAATAGGTGTTTTTAAGACCGTTTGCTGCTTTTTTAGTGGGATGTTTCGTTTTAAATAAGTCGGAAAAATCAGAAAAATATGAATAAAATGTGAATAATCTGTTGACTAAGGTGCAAATAAATTGTATAATTTTTAAAACGAAAGCGGTTTCGAGAAGAGAAAATCTTGATGTAAAAGAATTTCCAAGCAATCTTTAATTTTTTTTAGCAAATTACGAAAGCGGTTTCGGAAAAGGGCATACATTTTCTTTTCAACATAATTATGGTAAAATTCATAAAAAAATATATTGAAGAGAGGTATCCATGGTCACAATTTACGACATAGCGAAAGCATGCGGTTGTTCAAGCGCCACTGTTTCAAAAGCATTGAACAATTATTCGGATATTAATTCAAAGACAAAAGAACGTATCCTCAAAACCGCAGCCGAAATGGGGTTTACTCCAAATACTCAAGCAAGGGCATTGAGTACGAAAAAAACATGGACGATTGGCGTCCTATTTCAAGATGAAAGCAACAGTGGGCTGACGCATTATTTTTTCGCGCAGATTTTGGAGGCGGTAAAGGCACAGGCAGAGGCTTCAGGATATGATCTGACTTTTATCTCTAAAAAGCTGGGCCTTAAAGAGACCACGTACTTAGAGCATTGTCGCATGAAAAAAACGGATGGTGTTATTATTGCTTGCATCGACTTCAATTCACCAGAGGTACACGAGCTGATGGAAAGTGAAATTCCTGTGGTGACAATTGATTTTTCCTCTGCTGAAGTCAGCAGTATCGTATCAGATAACTTCAAGGGACTCAATAGGCTGACGCATTATCTCATTGAGCTGGGGCATAGAGAAATCGTCTATTTACATGGGCATATGACGGCCGTAACGACAGAGCGGATCAATGGATATAAAGAAGCGATGAAAAGGGCCTCGCTTACGGAGAGAATTATCAGTTCGAGATATTATGATAGAAGTGCCACTGTGAAGGCAACTCAAGAACTCATTGATTCGAAGGACTTACCGACGGCAATTATCTATCCTGATGATTACGATGCGCTATGGGGCATCAAGACGCTTAGAGAAGCAGGCATAAGAGTTCCAGAAGATATATCTGTGGCTGGATTTGATGGTGTGGAGCTGGGGGAGATGACTCATCCTAGACTCACAACAGTAAAACAAGATACAAATGGACTTGGAAGAGGTGCTGCTCTAGAGTGTATTAATTTAATAGAAAATAAAGAGATCGAGCGAACCAAAACAACGGTTGGATTGGAACTTGTGGTCGGAGGAACTTGTCAAAAGCCTAGAATATGAGTAAATAAGACAGCTCCCCTTTTGATGACGAATGAAGAGGCCATCGTTGGCAGTTGGGCAATCCATCTCAGCAAATAAAGGGGAACAGATGATGGAGAGATACAAAGATAAAAACTATTCTGCAAGGGAACGTGCGGAAGATCTTGTTTCAAGGATGACACTGGAAGAAAGGGCAAGTCAGCTTAGGTACGATGCATTTCCAGTGGAGAGATTGGATGTGCCAGCGTATAATTGGTGGAATGAGAGCTTGCATGGAATCGCCAGAGCGGGAACTGCGACGATGTTTCCACAGGCAATCGGTCTTGCTGCAATCTTTGATGAGGACGTTATAAAAGCAGTTGCAGATGTCTGTGCCACAGAGGCGCGCGCTAAATACAACGCCAGTGTTAAACAGGGAGATAGAGGCATCTACAAGGGATTGACAATGTGGTCGCCCAATATCAATATATTTAGAGATCCCAGATGGGGGCGTGGGCAAGAGACTTATGGTGAATGTCCATATCTTACGGCGCGACTCGGAGTCGCATTCATAAAGGGGCTTCAAGGTGAAGGAGAGATTCTAAAAACGGCATCTTGTGCAAAGCATTTTGCGGGACACAGTGGACCAGAAGGCATCAGGCACAAATTTGATGCAGTTATCAACGAGAAAGATTTAAATGAAACTTATCTGCCTGCTTTTGAGGCTGCGGTTAGAGAAGCTGGTGTGGAGAGCGTTATGGGGGCGTATAATCGGCTCAATGGCGAACCTGCATGTGCCAGTGACTATCTGATGGGCAAACTTAAATCATGGGGATTCGATGGACACTTCGTCTCAGATTGCTGGGCAATTAGGGACTTTCACACGGAACACAAAATAACTGAAACCGCTGCGGAGTCAGCGGCAATGGCTTTGAAAGCAGGCTGTGACTGCAACTGTGGGAACACCTATCAGCATATTATGGAGGCTATCAAACAGGGGCTAATAGACGAGGAGACCATCACTCAATCTGCGATTAGATTGATGAAGACTCGGATTAAATTGGGCTTGTTTGATGAAAATTCTGAATTTAACACCATAGGATATGAACTGGTAAGTTCAGAGGCACATAAGCAATTTTCGCTTCAATGTGCTGAAAAATCCATCGTACTGCTGAAAAATAATGGCATTTTGCCACTGAATCAATCGAGGATTAAAAGCATAGGTGTCATCGGGCCCAATGCTGCTAGCATAGATGCGCTGAGAGGCAATTACTATGGAACGGCCGATGAATATAAGACCGTTTTAGAGGGTATAAGGGATTCTTTTGATGGTAGAGTGTTTTATTCAGAAGGGAGTCATCTATTCAGCGGTGTCTTGCAGCCGCTGGCAGAGCCAGGGGATGGCTATGCTGAGGCCATGACAGTGGCAGAACATGCAGATATCGTGGTTTTATGTGTCGGCCTGGATGCAACGATAGAAGGTGAAGAAGGAGACACTGGAAATGCGTTTGCGTCAGGAGATAAAAGGGATTTACACTTGCCGAAGACACAGCAAAAATTAGTTGAAAAGGTCTTGGGTGTTGGAAAACCTACAATTATCATAAATATGTCAGGCAGTGCGATTAACGTTAAGGGAGAACGGGCAGACGCAATTTTACAGGCGTTTTATCCAGGACAAATGGGTGGGCGTGCTCTGGCAAAGATACTCTTTGGAAAGGTATCACCATCGGGCAAACTCCCAGTTACATTTTATGAAACAGCTGAGGCGCTCCCTGAGTTTGAAGACTATAGTATGCGGAATAGAACCTATAGATATGCACAGGGAAATATTCTCTATCCATTTGGATATGGGCTCACTTACTCGAAAGTGATTTGCCGAGAGATAGAATACAATTCAGAAAACCAAAACGTCAAAGTGAAAGTTGAAAACATAGGACAAAGAGATACCGATGAAGTCATACAGCTATATATCAAAGATGAGACCTCAAAATGGGCTGTGGCGAACTACAATTTGTGTGGGTTTAAGAGAGTGCATCTCAAAAGCGGTTCACATATTGAACTTGACTTCAAGCTGGATAAAAGGGCATTTGAAGTGGTGGATCAGGACGGCAGGCGATTTGTGGATGGCAAAGTCTTCACGCTCTTTGCAGGTATTAGTCAGCCTGATGAACTAAGTCATAAATTGACTGGAAGCGAAAGTGTCTCATGTAGGGTGCATCTGTAAGAAGCAATAGAGCTATATGGTTGGAGACTTGCAGGCCTTGTTGTCAGGATAGCGAAATCGGAATTTGCAGTGTTGCAAATCTGAAAAGGGCTATAGCGTAAGCCAGTAAGTTGACATAAATAAATTTATCAAATGATAAAGGGGGACCTAATGAGAAAACTATTGAGTTTAATTTTGGTTGCGATGATGATGGTGAGTTTAGTCGCATGTGGAAGCTCTGGCGGCGATCAAACAGCGCCACCGGCAAATGAGCCTGCAAGCGAACCTGCGGCAAGTACAGGAGCCACTGATAAAACAGTGTTGAATGTCTGGTCGTTCACAGATGAAGTGCCAAAGATGATTGACAAGTATATGGAAATGCATCCAGACTTTGCGGCAAAATACGAAGTGAGTACGACTATTATTGCAACAACTGAAGGCGCATACCAGCCAGCACTCGATCAAGCGCTTGCATCAGGAGGCAAAGACGCACCAGATATCTACACTGCGGAAGCGGCTTTTGTTCTCAAATATGCTCAAGGCGATGCAGCTCAATTTGCAGCACCTTATAAGGACTTAGGCATAGATGTGGATAAGGCTGTTGAGGATGCAGACATTGCTCAGTACACAATTGATATTGGCAGCAACAAAGATGGTGATGTTGTAGGCCTCGGATATCAGGCAACAGGTGGTGCATTTATCTACAGAAGATCAATTGCAAAAGATGTTTGGGGAACGGATGACCCCGCTGAAATTGCCAAGATCATTGGACCGGGCTGGGATAAATTTTATCAAGCAGCGGCTGATTTAAAGGCAAAGGGCTACGGCATTGTCTCTGGTGATGGCGACGTTTGGCATCCTGTTGAGAACAGCTCTGAAAAGGGATGGGTTGTCGATGGAAAATTGTACATTGATCCTAAACGTGAAGAATTCTTAGACCTCTCTAAAAAACTGAAAGACAACAACTTCCACAACGATACGCAAGATTGGCAAGATGCGTGGTTTGCGGATATGAAAGACGCTGGCGAAAAGAAAATACTTGGATATTTTGGACCAGCTTGGATGATTAATTATGTTATTGCTGGCAACAGCGGCGATACTTATGGAGATTGGGCAGTCTGTGAGCCGCCTGTAGGTTTCTTCTGGGGTGGAACTTGGGTATTTGGCTCAGCTTCTTCTCCCAACAAAGAAGCAGTTGGCGAAATACTGAACTGGATTACACTGGACACATCTGAACAAGGCCTGCAATACATGTGGGCAAATGGAACTCTCAATGGAGAAGGCGGAACAAAGGATGCAGTCGCATCTGGTAAAGTCATGAGCCTATCAGATGGGAAACTGGACTTTTTAGGTGGTCAGAACATGTTTGATGTCTTTATTCCAGCAAATCAGTACGCAAATGGAAAAAACCTGACTCAATACGATGAAACCATTAATATTTACTGGCGTGACCAAGTAAGAGCCTATAGTGCTGGAACCAAAACCAGAGAAGAGGCAATCAGGGACTTTAAACAAATGGTTGCAGACAATCTGGACATCATTGTAGAGCAATAGCATAAGGGGTTGGGATAGGATGAAAGATATAAATCAGTCACCTATCCCAATTATTTTCAGGAGGTGACTACTATTGAAACGCCGGAAAAGCGTTAGTTACGCAAAATACGGATATATATTCAGCATCCCTTTCATAGCGGTTTTTTTAATCTTTTCCCTGTATCCAATAATCTATACAGCTATCATTGGCTTTACAGATTATAAAGGGCTAGCCGCAACGAGTTGGAAATTTCTCGACAATCCCTTGCAGAATTTTCAAATAGTGTTAAACAACAGTTCGTTTAGGCAGGCTCTCTCAAATACATTTATCATTTGGACTTTAAATTTTATTCCTCAGATTTTATTGGCTCTGGTGCTGACGGCATGGTTTACATCGCGCCGAAATAAATTAAAGGGACAAGGCGTTTTTAAGGTTCTTTTTTACCTGCCGAACATCATTACTGCTGCCAGTATTGCCATACTCTTTTACTCGTTGTTTGGGTATCCGGTGGGACCTGTGAACAGCTTACTGATGAAAATGGGCATCATAGATAGCCCTGTTTATTTTCTCATCGAAAAGAGCAATGCGCGTGGGATTGTGGCCTTTATCCAGTTCTGGATGTGGTATGGATATACCATGTTGATTCTCATATCAGGGGTGTTGGGAATAAATCCTGAGATTTATGAGGCGGCAGAAATAGATGGAACCACAGGGCTACAGTCGTTCCTATATATCACATTGCCGAATTTAAAGACTATCTTGCTGTATGTACTGGTCACCAGTATGATTGGGGGGCTCAACATGTTTGATATTCCTAAATTATTCATGCAAGGTGGGCCGGACAATGCAACTTTGACCACAAGTGTCTTTATTTACAATCAAGCCTTTAGTGGAAGTTATCTATATAACAGGGCTGCAGCAGCAAGTATGATTATGTTTTTAATTATTGCAGTTTTCTCGGCAATTCTCTTCTATATTCTTAGGGATAAAGACGAATTATCAAGACGAAAAGAAGCTAAAAAACTGGCTAGAGAGAGAAAGATAATTCAAAAGAGACAGGAGGTGCAGTGAAGATGAAAAAGACAAAACTAAAGAAAAGACAGAGCATCTCGTTCAAGATAATCGCTTATAGTGTATGTATAATTTTGGCTGTCTTGAGTATTTTGCCATTTTGGATTATGCTTGTGAATGCGACTCGAAGTACTATTGAAATTCAGCAAGATGCACTTTCGCTCATTCCTTCTACTCACTTATTTGAAAATATAAGCATCTTGCTTGGAAAGACATTTGATCCGATGAAGGGGCTTGTCAACTCCATGATCATATCAGTTTCATCCACTTTTTGCACAATCTACTTTTCAGCGCTGACAGCCTATGCGCTAGTGGCCTACAATTGGAAGCTTAGACAGCCCTTTTTTACATTTATTATGGCGGTTATGATGATTCCAGCACAGGTTTCCAGCATTGGGTTTTATCAATTTATGTATAAAATTGGCATGACCAATAATTTCTTGGCATTAATACTGCCAACGATAGCAACTCCGGCAGCCGTCTTTTTTATGAGACAGTTCATGATTTCTTCACTCCCCCTTGAACTCGTTGAATCTGCAAGAATAGATGGATCTGGTGAGTTTTATACGTTCAATAAAATTGTGTTGCCAATTATGAAACCAGCAATGGCAACACAGGCGATTTTTACCTTCGTCTCAAGCTGGAACAATCTCTTCTTACCGTTGATTTTGCTGACAAAGAACGAAAAATACACCATGCCGATTATGGTGAGTCTGCTCAGAGGCGATATCTACAAGACCGAGTATGGTGCAGTCTATCTAGGACTGGCTTTGACGGTATTGCCAATCTTTATCGTCTACTTCCTGCTTTCAAAGTATATAATCGAAGGTGTGGCGCTGGGTGGTGTCAAAGGATAGACCCCAAGTTATCATTTTTTAGAAGAGCTGTTACGACAATTGCGTCGTGGCGGCTCTTTTCAATATTATATTTTTCATGGTTTGTTACCCGAAAAAATGTTACAATATAAAAGACCCTGCCCATCAGTGAAACCTGCTAATTTCAGGGAGGAATCAGGAGTGCACAGTGATTAAACAAATGCTTGAAACAATTGATAAACATCAAATGGTCCATGAGGGCGACAAAATCGTCGTGGGACTTTCCGGTGGGCCCGACTCACTGGCAATGCTTCATGCTCTATACCATTTTAGAAAAACGTTGAAGATAGAATTGATTGCAGTTCATATAAATCATATGTTCAGGGGAAAATTTGCAAATGATGATGAGGCTTTCGTGAAAGCATTTTGCAAAAGTTATGAGATTCCTGTTTTCAGCTATCGAATAGATGTCAGTGAATATGCAAAAGAAGTGGGAACCTCTTTTGAAGACGCGGGTAGACGCATTCGATATCAGTATTTTCAAAAGGTAAAAGTAGCTGAAAATGCGCAAAAGATTGCAGTGGCTCACAATCGGAACGATTTGATTGAGACATTCTTTATCAACTTGTTTAGGGGCTCTGGAATAGATGGCTTATCGTCAATTGACTACAAGCGTGATGACGTCTACATAAGACCTCTACTGGATGTGTCCAGAGAGGAGATCGAGTCTTATTGTATGGAAAATGAACTAAGTCCGAGACGAGATCATACAAACGATGAAAACAATTACCTGCGAAACAGAATCAGAAATGAACTTCTGCCATCTTTGAGGCAATCCTATAATCCGGGACTGGACGCGACACTCTACAAAACAATACAACTGATGAAAAATGACAAGGAATTTTGGCAGGTTCACACAGAGAAATTGTTTAATGACTGTTGTAAACGGGAAAATAACAGTGTGAGGATTGATAAAAATAAATTTGATGCACTTCAAGAAGCTGAAAGACTACAGTTGATGCGTCTCAGTATTTCACATGTAAAGGGAAATCTAAAAAACATCTCGCTTGATTTAGTGAGGAGAGCCTGTACCTTAAGACAAACTGGAACCGTGGTCTATTTAGATGTACTGCACCAAGTGCGCATGACCTATGATGAACTCTTCGTGGAGAAAATCAATGAAAAGGACAAGCCAGACCCAATTCCAGAACTCTACACAAAGCAGATTTCCAAAGACCAGTACCTCAAGATAAGGGGAAGGCTGGACTTTCAAAACACAGTTGCACTGGATGTAGAGAGTGTTGAGGGCAGCGTGTCCCTGAGACATCGAAAAAATGGAGATGTTTTTAATCCTTTGGGAATGAGAGGTCATAAGAAACTCAAGGATTTCCTAATTGATGAAAAAATTCCACAGAGTCAGCGAGATAAATTGTGGATTGTATGCGATGAGCACAAAATATTATGGGTGCATCCACTCAGAATGTGTGAAAGTTGTAAAATCACTGAAGAAACTGAAAACATTCTGTTAATTAGCTTTATAGATATTGTTGAAGTATTAGAATTGTGCTAAAATTATAAGATGCGTAAGGAGGGTGCTATGAATAAAAATTTGAAAAATGCATCAATATATATTGCTATATTCATAGGGATTTTAATACTCGTTATGATGACCAAGAACAGCGTTGTGAAATCAGTTGAATTGTCTTATGATGAGTTCAACGAAAAACTCAGCAGCGACTTGGTTAAGGAACTTCGAATTGATGGGAACAAGATCACTGGGGAGTTAACAGATCAAACCCTTTTCGAAACGTATGTTCCGAGTATGCTTTCGCCAATTACCGGTGAAAATATCAGTAAAATTGAAAATTTAAAAGTAACAGGCATTCCCCCAGCTAACACACCTTTCTTTATCGAAATATTACCGACGGTGATTATGTTCCTTTTGATAATTGTCTTCTGGTTTGTGTTCATGCAAAATTCCCAAGGTGGAGGCTCAAGAGTCATGTCATTTGGGAAGAGCAGGGCTAAGATGGTTAAGGATAGCGGCAAGAAAATCACATTTGCCGATGTTGCTGGCTTAAAAGAGGAAAAAGAAGAAATGCAAGAAATCGTTGATTTCTTGAAGAATCCGAGAAAATATCTGGCGCTTGGTGCTAGGATTCCAAAGGGAATTCTCATGGTAGGCCCTCCGGGAACTGGTAAGACATACTTGTCAAAAGCATGTGCTGGTGAGGCTGGCGTGCCATTTTACACCATATCAGGTTCTGACTTCGTCGAAATGTTTGTCGGCGTTGGGGCATCTAGAGTTAGAGACTTATTTGAGGAAGCAAAAAAGAATTCCCCTTGTATCGTCTTTATTGACGAAATTGATGCAGTAGGACGAAAAAGAGGGGCTGGACTTGGCGGCGGTCATGATGAAAGAGAGCAAACTCTGAATCAATTGCTCGTTGAAATGGATGGATTTGGCGATAATCAAGGCATCATTGTCATCGCTGCAACCAATAGACCTGATATATTGGACCCAGCTCTTTTGAGACCAGGTCGATTTGACAGACAAGTTATGGTTGGCGTTCCTGATATCAGAGAACGTGAGCAAATCTTAAAAGTTCACTCTAAGAATAAACCGACTTCTGAAGATGTAAATTATCAAGTACTCGCGCAGAGTACACCAGGGTTCACACCGGCAGACCTCGAAAATGTCATGAACGAAGCAGCACTTTTGTCTGCTAGAAAAGATGACAAAATCATCCGCATGGAAACGATTAAAGAGGCGATAACAAAAGTTATCGCAGGTGTTGAAAAGAAAAGCCGTTTGGTGAGTCCAAAAGAAAGAAAGCTCACAGCTTATCATGAGGCGGGTCATGCCATATTGGCTCAAGTATTGCCAGAGACAGATCCAGTTCATCAAGTGACGATTATCCCAAGGGGTAGAGCTGGTGGATTTACAATGCAGCTTCCAGAAGAGGACAGAAGTTACGCCACTAAGAAGAGCATGGAAAAAGAATTGATTATCTTGCTCGGAGGTCGTGTTGCTGAAAGTCTTATTCTTGGCGACATCAGTACAGGCGCTCAAAATGACCTCTCAAGGGTAACGAAAATTGCAAGGGCTATGGTAACTAAATATGCAATGAGTGAAAACTTAGGATCGATGAGTTATGATACAGAAGACGAAGTCTTTTTGGGAAGGGATTTCACTTCCATGAAGAACTACTCTGAACATGTTGCAGCTGAAATCGACCGAGAAGTCAGAAATATTGTCGATAAATCTTATGATAAGGCGTATTCGCTTCTTGAAGAAAACATAGACAAACTTCACGTCATTGCTGAAGCGCTTCTCAAATATGAGACAATCAGTGGTGAGGAATTCAAGCTGGCTTTTGAAAACGGCATTGAAGCCCTAAGTGAAAAAATTACCTCTGAAAGATCAAAAATCGAAGAGGAAAAACGCTTAGCTAAAGAACTTGAAGAACGTGAAAGAGCGGCTTATGAAAAGCTCAACGAAAAATTCAAGGAAATGAGCGATGAAACACCTCAAAAGGCATTTGATGCCATTAAAAATGAGGAAATTTCCCTGTCTGATGATAAACCTGAAGACGAGGAAAAAAAGTAATCAATTAAATCAAAGAGAAAAGTATCCAATAGACCGTTTAAGCAAAGACGGAGAGACAAAGATGAAGTTCCTTTAAAAGTGAACTTCATTTTTTTTATAACGGAGAAAGGCGTGAAGTGCCAAAATAATTTGCATAAGCGTGAAGTTGCGTTTATGATAGAATAAAGGTGAAGGAGGTGAGAAAATGACACTAAAAGTTGGAGATAAGTTTACTTCTGAATTGGTCGTTGAAGAAAAACATACCGCAGCGGCGTTTGGAAGCGGCAGTATTTTTGTTTTTTCAACACCGATGATGATTGGTCTAATGGAAAATGCTGCGTTAAAATGTGCAGAAACGGGACTTCCTGAGGGCCAATCCACTGTTGGGACTTTTGTCAACGTCAAGCACATGTCGGCAACGCCAATGAATATGAAAGTGACTGCAACTGCAACACTGATTGAAATTGATGGGAAAAAGCTGACATTTGAAGTGGTTGCGTTTGATGAAAAGGAAAAAATCGGTGAAGGGACACATGGAAGATATGTGATTGATTCAGAAAAGTTCCTGAAACGAGTCAATGAAAAGTAGTTGACAGGAGGGTTTATGAGAGAAATAAGCGTGTCGAAAATCAGGGAAGCCGTCAAGCAAATGTGCATGGATATGAACTACTTTATTGGAGATGATATCAAGAAATCTTTTGAAGAAAATCTGGAAAAGGAAGTGTCACCTATTGGGAAGGCAATTCTTCTTGATTTAGTAGAAAACTCTAAAATTGCAGCTAATAAAGAAGTTCCCCTCTGTCAGGATACAGGGATGATTGTTGCGTTTGTGGAAGTTGGTCAAGAGGTAACCCTGATTGATGGCAATATCACAGATGCCATCAATCAGGGGATTAGAGAGGGCTATGGAGATGGCTATCTCAGAAAATCGGTGGTTGGCGATCCGCTGATTCGTCAGAACACGAAGGACAATACGCCAGGAATTATCTACTACGATATCGTAGAAGGCGACCAGATTAAGATTAAATTGGCAGCTAAGGGATTCGGCAGTGAAAACATGTCAAGGTCTAAGATGCTCAAACCCTCTGATGGGATTAAAGGTGTGGAGGCGTTTGTTGTGGAAACTGTTTCTATGGCAGGGCCAAACCCATGTCCGCCTATAGTTGTGGGCGTTGGGATAGGCGGAACGATTGATAAAGCAGCACAGATTGCTAAAAAAGCCCTCATGAGAGACCTGGAATCTCAAAGTGAATTTGAGCATATCAGGGATCTTGAAATCAGATTGCTAAAGCAAATAAATGCACTTGGCATTGGGCCGCAAGGGCTTGGTGGTTCCACAACAGCACTTGGTGTCAATGTCGAAGTATATCCCACTCATATAGCGGGACTGCCTGTTGTCGTAAACATCAACTGTCATGCGTCAAGGCATCTTGAAGTGACCATTTAGGAGGTGCACATGGATAAAATTAAACTGAAAACACCTTTAAGTGAAGAAGCTGTAAACGCATTGAAGTCAGGCGATCAAGTTTTGATATCTGGAATTGTTTATACAGGAAGAGATGCAGCGCACCTTAGATTGGTGGACGCCATAAAAAAGGGTGCATCCTTGCCTTTTGATCTTAAGGGTCAAATTATCTACTATGTAGGACCAGCGCCGGCAAAGCCGGGAGAAGTAATTGGTTCGTGTGGACCTACAACCAGTTATCGGATGGATGATCTCACTGTTCCACTGCTTGAACTTGGACTAAAGGGCATGATTGGAAAAGGTATGAGAAATGAAGTGGTCGTCGAGGGAATGAAGAAACACAGAGCGGTTTACTTTGCTGCAATAGGTGGTGCAGGGGCATTAATAGCAAATGCCGTTAAAACAAGTGAAGTGATTGCCTATGAAGATCTTGGAACAGAAGCAATCCGAAAATTAACGGTTGAAGACCTGCCGGCAATTGTCGTTATTGATGCAGAGGGGAACAACCTCTATCAAACTGAAAGAGAAAAATATAAAACAGTTTAACTTGATTAAAATGTTTATAAATGGAGGTGCTTTAGATTGATTCAACAATACTATAACAAGCACGCAAAGGAGTTTATAAATAACACTCTAAATGTCGATTTGAAACCGATATATGAGCGATTTGAACCTTATTTGAAGAAAGGTCAGAAAATTCTCGATGTCGGTTTCGGATCAGGTAGAGACAGTTTGCATTTTGATAAAAAGGGCTATGAAGTCGTTTCTATAGATTTTGCTGAGGAAATTGTCTCGAGGGGTAAGATATTACTTAGTAATGAAGTGCTGTTGGTTGATGTAAGAGATATGCAATATAAAGATGAGTTTCATGCAATATGGGCAAGTGCTGTTTTCTTACATTTAACAGAAGAAGAGATGTTAAAGGCGTTTGAAAATTGTGCAGAGGCACTAAAAATGAAGGGAAGTCTATATGTTTCTTTCAAGTATGGAGACACAGAAAAGTATCGTCACGGCAGGTATTTCAACGATTACAACGAAGTTAAGTTCAGTGAAATGATTAGTGGTTGTGAAAAGTTTAACATATCGGAAATGTGGAAAACCGAGGATGCGAGGCCAAATAAAAAAGGTCATTATTGGTTAAACGTTATTTTGAAGCGAAAATATTAACAAACCGTAACGAAACGGGTATCGAACCTATATATTACAAAAACGAAATAAAATAATTGCAAAAAAAAATTAAAATTAAGTAATAAAAGTGTTTTAAATTTCAGACAACTTATGGTATAATGTTATTAAGTTAACAAACTGCGCCAAACCAATATACGGTGATTTCCCGTCATCGACACGTATTGATATCACGGCATAGCGAACTGTACGATTAATTCGGTACAATTTTGCTGTGCTTTTTTATTGTCTGCATGCTCTCCGTAGCGAAGGGTTTTCCGCCTTTTTACCTGTGAGGAGCACTAGGGGCAATTCAAGATTCGTTAACTAATATATTGAATGAGAAGGGGTATTAAGTTATGAGTTTTGATTACATGAAGTGGCTAATGGATCCGTTTATTCTTATGTTTATAACTGTTGTAACGGGTTTGTTATTCGGTAAGATCAAATTTGGTAAGTTTAATTTTGGTACATCCGGCGCGCTATTTACTGGCTTACCAATTGGGTGGTTTATGATGAACTTCGCTAAGAAAATCGGAGAAGACAATGCATCGGCATATAAGTCGGCATCTTCACTGATAAAAGCTGGCGTAGTTGACAAAGGTTTTTTTACATTATTTTTGGTATTATTCGTTGTTGCAGTTGGTTTATTAGCAGCAAAAGACATCAATGTTGTTCTTAAGAAGTACGGCGCAAAATTTATTGTTATGGGCTTCATCATCACTTTGCTTGGAGCTGGCGCAACTTACGGTATGACATTTGTATTTAAAGGACAAAACCCTTACGAAATCTCAGGTGTTTACACAGGTGCTTTAACAAGTTCTCCTGGACTTGCAGCGGCAATTGAAACTGCAAGAAAGCATGCGACTGGACAAGTTGCAAAATTTGACACCATGACAGTTGAAGAAAAAGAGAAATTTTTTGACATTTTAGGAGAAGATTTAGATCCTGCAACAACAACTGCATTGACTGAAGATCAAAAAACTCAGTTCATTAAAAATGCAGAAGCAGGGATTGGTGTCGGTCATGCTATCGGTTATCCATTTGGCGTATTAATCGTTATTATCGCCATGAACTTTTTCCCTAAAATCTTTAGGATAAATGTTGAACAAGAAAAACAAATTTTTGCAAAGGAAATGTCTGAAGCAAGAGCAGGTAAAACAGGAAAAGAAATTCCTGAAGTTACATTTGATATCATTGCGTTTGCATTCGCTTGTTTCTTTGGGTATACCATTGGTCTTGTGACTTTAGACCTCAGTTTTATTCACCTTGGCAAGTTCAGCTTAGGCGCAACAGGTGGAGCACTTATTGGATCGTTGATTCTTGGTTACATTGGTAAAATTGGATTTATCAACTTTAGAATGAACGGTAAAATACTTGGTGTTATCAGAGAACTTTCATTGGCATTCTTCTTGGCAATCGTTGGTCTCCGATATGGTTTTGCAGTTGTTGACGCTTTAGCAGGTCCTGGTGTTAATTTAGCGATTGTTTCATTGGTTGTTGGTGTTGTTGCAATGATGATTGGGTACATCATTGGACGTTATGTGTTCAAAATTAACTGGATTATGCTTTCAGGCGCAATTTGTGGTGGTATGACTTCTACTCCAGGTCTTGGAGCAGCAGTTGAAGCAGTTGGCTCTGATGATCCAGCAGCAGGTTATGGTGCAACATATCCATTTGCATTGCTGGGAATGGTAATCTTTACGATTATTCTTCATTCACTCCCTATGTAAGACAGTGAGTATGTGATATAATATGCATAAAAGTGTCGAATATAGGAGGTCTTTCATGGAGACGAATGAAATTCTGATTACAGGTTACGCCAAACTTCCACAAGGGATAACTGCAAAGGAACTGTATTCGGTGATAGCAGTTGGCTTAATTGTAGAGAAAAACTCAGGTGTAATCATCAATTCAGATTGTTCATTAGCGACCGCGCTTGCCAAAGACTTCGTAGGAAGAATTTTGGTGGGAACAAATTTAAATGACGTAGAAGCTATTGAAAAGAAATTCAAAAAGTATTATTATGGTAGTGCGCGTAAGGCAATCATCTCTGCAGTCAAAACATGTGCTGAAAAATACAAGCAGATTTGCGAAGTCGGAGAAGATTACAACGAGGATTAATCATAAGGCAAAACAAGAGTTAAAAGTTTGAAATGTAAGTTAAAATTAAATAATTGAAGGTAAGAGGGTATTGAACCATTTTACTAAGAGGGATAAAAAAACCTTTTATCCTGTCCATTAGTAGTGTATGAGCCAAATAGCCAATCTTTTATAAAAAAAGATGGTTATTTGGCTTTTTTGTTTTTCGACAGGATCAAGAGGATACAATGAAAATGGAAAAAGCCCATAAAAAGATTGTCAATCAATCATATAGAAAAAAACGGATATAAATTTAAAATGATAATGAGCTTAGGAGGCATAGTTATGATTAAGGAACGTATTAGAGGTGAGGCGTTACTTACAAAATTGACATCGGCTGAAGACGCAGCTAAATTAATCAAAGATGGAGATACAGTCGCAACGAGCGGATTTACACCGTCAGGTTATCCTAAAGCAGTCCCACTTGCGCTTGCTGATAGAGCAAAAAATGGAGAAAAAATTGAAATAACGCTGATTACAGGTGCATCTGTTGGCCCAGAATTAGATGGTATTTTAGCTGAATGTGGTGTGGTTAAAAGAAGATTTCCATATCAGACAAACAGCAGTATGAGAAATGCAATAAACAGTGGTGATATTAAGTATGCAGACATGCATTTGAGCCACGTTCCTCAATATATAGACTATGGCTTCTTTGGTGATATAGATGTTGCGATTGTAGAGGCAATTGCAATCAATGAAGATGGTGGAATCGTGCCTTCAACTTCTGTTGGTGTTTCACCACAGGCAGTTAGAAATGCAAAAAAAGTTATTGTTGAAATCAACACATCTCAGTCAATGCACCTTGAAGGTATCCATGATATCTACATGACTGAGAAACCACCTTTCAGACAACCAATTCCAATTACACATTCAGGCGATAGAGTTGGGACGACTTATATTCCATGTGACCCAGACAAAATTGTCGCTATTGTAGAAACAGATATTACTGATAAAGTTAGACCGCTGGGTGCTATTGATGAGGATTCTAAAATGATTTCTCAACATATCATCAAATTCTTTGAAAACGAAGTTGCAGCTGGGAGACTTCCAGAGAATTTATTGCCGCTTCAATCAGGTGTTGGGTCTGTGGCAAATGCAGTTTTAGGTGGTCTTGTAGATTCAAGATTTACAGATCTTACTTGCTACACTGAAGTTATTCAGGATTCAATGTTTGACTTAATTGATGCCGGTAAAGTTACTGTGGCGTCAGGGACTTCGTTTACGCCTTCAGAAGAAGGTCTTAAAAGACTTAATGACAACATGGAACACTATGCAAAATACTGTGTCTTAAGACCGATGGAAATTAGCAATAACCCTGAAGTTGCCAGAAGACTGGGCGTTATTTCGATGAATACAGCAATTGAAGTTGATATTTATGGACATGTAAATTCAACCAATATTATGGGCTCTAGAATGATGAACGGACTTGGCGGTTCAGGCGATTACACTAGAAATGCGTATATCTCTATCTTTACAACTGTTTCAACTGCCAAAAATGGGGATATATCTTCTATAGTGCCAATGGCATCTCATGTGGATCATACAGAACATGATGTCCAAGTAATTGTCACTGAGCAAGGTTTGGCCGACCTCAGAGGTAAATCGCCTAGAGAAAGAGCAAGAGCAATTATCGAAAATTGTGCGCATCCAGATTACAGAGCAGAGCTTTTAGATTATCTTGAAAGAGCAGAGCAAACACCGTTTAAACATGAGTCTCATCTCATGGATGAAGCGTTATCATGGCATGCAAGATTTCTTGCAACTGGAACCATGAAAAAGTAAAGTTTTTATTCGGAAAATGTTAAAAAGTATACAATTATACTTTGATAAAACCAATGAAATTTGACATGATTTATGGTATTCTTATAGAGGTTAATGCCATATTGCGGTCATGATAAGGAGGATTTTAAAAGATGTTTAACAAGGATCAAATTTCGATTTTAAAAGAAGCAGTAGAGAAAGAAAATGCGAAAACGCAAGAAAGCTTGCAAAAACGTCCTGAGCGTAGAGCTGAATTTACGACAGGATCAGGTACTCCGGTGCAAAGATATTACACACCAGCAGATATCGAAGATATGGATTACATGAATGACTTAGGGTTGCCAGGACAGTTCCCATTCACTCGTGGTGTTCAAAACACAATGTACAGAGGTAAATTCTGGACAATGAGAATGTACGCTGGTTTCGCAACAGCTGCTGAATCAAACCAAAGATACAAATATCTTGTTGAGCAAGGCTCAAGTGGATTATCGGTAGCATTTGACCTTCCAACACAAATCGGTTACGATTCAGACCACTCTTTATCAGAAGGTGAAGTTGGTAAAGTTGGTGTTGCAATTGACTCATTAGCAGATATGGAAATCTTATTTGACGGTATTCCGTTAGATAAAGTTTCTACTTCAATGACAATCAATGCGCCTGCATCCGTATTACTCGCAATGTACATTGCCGTAGCAGAAAAACAAGGTGTATCTTCAGATAAATTAAGAGGAACTATTCAAAATGATATTTTAAAAGAGTACATCGCTAGAGGTACTTACATCTTCCCTACTGAGCCATCTATGAGACTGATTACAGACATCTTTGAATTCTGTTCAAAAGACGTTCCACTGTGGAATACAATCTCAATTTCTGGTTACCACATCAGAGAAGCTGGTTCTACAGCAGCTCAAGAAGTTGGATTTACATTAGCTGATGGTATCGCTTATGTTGAAGCAGCTATTAAAGCTGGTCTTGACGTCGATACGTTTGCTCCAAGATTATCATTCTTCTTCAATGCGCATAATGACTTATTAGAAGAAGTATCAAAATACAGAGCAGCTAGAAGATTATGGGCTAAAATCATGAAAGAAAGATTTGGCGCTAAAAGCCCTAAATCTATGGCACTTAAATTCCATACTCAAACAGGTGGTTCAACACTGACTGCTCAACAACCTGATAACAACATCGTAAGAGTTGCTGTTCAAACACTTGCAGCAGTTCTTGGAGGAACTCAATCACTCCACACTAACTCAAAAGACGAAGCACTTGCGTTACCTACTGAAGCATCAGTAAGAGTAGCACTTAGAACTCAACAAATCATCGCTAACGAAAGTGGTGTTACAGATGTAGTAGATCCATTAGCTGGTTCTTACTATATTGAAGCACTTACTAAACAAATTGAAGATCAAGCTATGGAGTACATCAAGAAAATTGATGAAATCGGTGGCGCTCCTAAAGCAATCGATATGGGTTACATCCAACAAGAAATTATGGATGCTTCTTACAACTATCAAAAGAATGTTGAGAGCGGAGATATCATTGTTGTTGGTATGAACAAATACCAAATCGAAGAAGAAGCTCCAAAAGGATTATTGAGAGTTGACCCTTCAGTTGGTGAAATGCAAAAAGCTAACCTTGCAAAATTAAGAGCAGAAAGAGACAACGCTAAAGTTGATGCTACACTTGCTGCACTTAGAACTGCATGTGAAGGAACTGCTAACGTTATGCCATTCATCTTAGATGCTGTAAGAACTTATGCAACATTAGGTGAAATCTGTGGCGTTATGAGAGAAGTATTTGGTGAATACCAACAATCAGTAAATCTTTAATTTTGATGGATATTTAGGAGGATTACAATGGATAGACCAATTAGAGTTTTAGTTGCTAAACCAGGTTTAGATGGACATGATAGAGGCGCAAAAGTTATCGCTAGAGCATTGAGAGATGCTGGTATGGAAGTAATTTATACAGGACTTAGACAAACACCAGAACAAATCGTAAGTGCTGCAATCCAAGAAGATGTTGATTGCATCGCATTAAGCATCTTATCAGGTGCACACAACACATTACTTCCAAAAGTTTCTGCTTTAGTAAAAGCTGAAAATGCAGATGATATCTTAATCATCGGTGGTGGCGTTATTCCTGATGAAGACATTCCAGGCCTTAAAGAAAGTGGTATTGCAGAAGTATTTACGCCTGGAACACCAACTCAAGTTACAATTGACTTTATCAAAGCAAATGTAAAAAAAGCATAGTCAAAACAAAGGCAAAATAGTTACTTTAAATGATTTATATTAAGCGGACGGGGCGAAGAACTCGTCCCGTCTGCTGTAAACAGTAAATAGAGCGGTAAAATTGACAGTCATCAAACGATAAAAGAGCCTCGAAGGAATTGATTTCTAATCAACGGATTCTAGGCAATATAGGAGTCGCTATGGATATCGAAAAACGTATTTTGGAAAAGGACAAAAGAGCAGCCGCAAGACTGATTAGCCTTATTGAAAATAAAGACCAAGAGGCTTTAGAAATTCTGAAGAGGCTTTATCATAAAAGTGGGAATGCTTATGTAATCGGTATAACTGGACCTCCGGGCGCTGGAAAGAGCACTCTGACGGATAAATTGACGAAGGCCTTGAGAAAACAGGGAAAAACCGTTGCAATCATAGCTGTAGACCCAACCTCTCCTTTTACTGGAGGTGCTATACTCGGCGATCGTGTTCGAATGAACGATCTGAGTGTAGACTCTGGTGTATTTATAAGGAGCATGGGCGCCAGAGGGCATCTGGGCGGCATTTCAGAAGCGACGAGTTCAGCCGTAAAGATTTTGGATATCTATGGGACAGACTATATTTTCATAGAAACGGTTGGCGTCGGTCAATCAGAGATAGATATTGTCAAAAATTGTGATACAACCCTAATGGTGATGGTGCCGGGATTAGGGGATGATATTCAGGCAATAAAAGCAGGTGTCATGGAGATTGGAGATGTTTTTGCAGTCAACAAATCAGACCGTGATGGGGCTAAGAGAACGGCTAGAGAAATAGACATGATGCTTGACTTCAACAAAGACGCCGAGTGGAGACCGCCGGTGAAAATGGTTGTTGCTATGGATAATCAGGGGATTGAAGAACTTTTAGAGGCAATACACGAACACAAAGCGTTCATGGTTACTAGCGGGAATTTTGAAAAGCGCAGAGCTGAAAATGCGAAAAGTGAAGTGGTTGGACTCGTAAAGGAAAGAGTGGAAAAGGCAATTCTCGATCACTCAGCTAAGGAAGACTTGCTGGACTTATACTCTGAAAAAATTGCCAGACGTCAGGCGGATCCATACACTGTTGTGGAAGAAATCCTTGAAAAAATGGACGTTTTATTAAAATAGTGAACAATTTATAGTGTTTTCATAGAAACTGCTAAAATTGATTCAAATATAGATTAAAATATACACTGAATGGCCTCCTGTTGCACTTGACCAATGCAGATGACAAATTAAGGAGAAATTCGATTTTCTCAACAAAAAAAGTTGGGGAAAAAAACAAATGCTTGCTTTTTATAAGCGATAGGCGTAAAAAACTTAATTTATTTGTTTACAAGAATCAAATAAATTGTTAAAATCAACTTATCAAAATGGAGGATTATTATGAAGGCTTTGAAAGTAGATCATATTGGGATCGCTGTAAAAAACTTAGATGAAACCATTAAGTTTTATCAAGATGTTCTTGGTCTGGAATTAAACGGGACTGAAGTTGTTGAAGAACAAAAAGTAAAAGTTGCATTTTTACCAGTTGGTGATACAGAAGTGGAATTACTGGAATCGACTTCTGAAGATGGTCCAATCGCTAAATTCATTGAAAAAAATGGTGAAGGTGTTCAACACATCGCGTTCAGAGTGGATAATATCGAGGAAGCAATCGAGTACATGGAATCAAAAGGCATGAAAATGATTGACCAAAAACCTAGATATGGCGCTGGCGGTGCTAAAATAGCATTTGTTCATCCAAAGAGCTCGCACAGAGTTTTAGTTGAATTGAGTGAAAGAAAATAAATCACAACTTGGAGGTTTTGAGATGTCTGTCAATAAATTAGATGATTTAAGACAAAGAAAAGCAAAAATCCTAGCTGGCGGTGGCGCAAAGAGAATCGACAAACAACACGAAAGTGGAAAATTGACTGCTCGCGAGCGTTTAGACTTGCTTTTCGATGAGGGAACATTTGTGGAATTAGACGCTTATGTAAAACATAGATGTACTAATTTCGGAATGGAAAAAGTAGATGCACCTGCTGAGGGTGTTGTTATCGGATACGGAAAAGTAGACGGAAGACTTGTATACGCATACTCGCAAGATTTTACAGTTGTCGGCGGTTCACTTGGTGAAATGCATGCTGCTAAAATCTGTAAAGCTATGGACAACGCACTTAAAGTCGGCGCACCTATTGTAGGGCTGAACGACTCAGGTGGCGCTAGAATTCAAGAAGCTGTAGATGCGCTTTCAGGTTATGGAAAAATCTTCTACAAAAATACCCTTGCATCTGGTGTTATTCCACAAATTACAGCAATCATGGGACCATGTGCAGGTGGAGCTGTTTATTCACCAGCACTTACAGATTTTATCTACATGGTAGATAAAACATCACAAATGTTCATCACAGGTCCTCAAGTTATCAAAACAGTAACTGGGGAAGAAGTTACTGCAGAAGCGCTTGGTGGAGCGATGACACACAATACAGTTAGTGGTGTTGCACAATTTATTGCAAATAACGATGAAGAGTGTATTGCGGAAATCAGAAGACTTTTAAGCTTCTTACCATCTAACAACATGGAAACGGCACCAGTTTATGCATGTGAACATGATATTAATGAACTTGTTGAGTCGTTAAATGAAATAATGCCTGACAATTCAAATAAGCCATATGATATGTTTGATATCATAAGCGCAGTTGTTGACAATGGTGATTATTTGGAGTATCAACCATACTTCGCTAAAAATATCATCACTTGCTTTGCAAGAATCAATGGTCAAACAGTAGGGATCATTGCGAACCAACCGAAAGTATTAGCAGGATGTCTTGATGTCAATGCCTCAGATAAATCAGCAAGATTCATCAGAACATGTGATGCTTTCAATATTCCACTGCTCAACATCATTGATGTTCCTGGATTCTTACCTGGAACTCAACAAGAGTACGGCGGAATTATTCGCCACGGTGCTAAAATGCTTTATGCTTACTCTGAAGCGACAGTACCTAAAGTGTCTTTAATCGTAAGAAAGGCATATGGCGGTTCATATCTTGCAATGTGTTCAAAAGACTTAGGCGCAGACTTAGTACTTGCTTGGCCAACTGCTGAAATCGCAGTTATGGGACCACAAGGTGCTGCTAATATCATCTTCAGAAATGAAATCAAAGAAGCAAAAGATCCTGTGGCAACGAGAGCAAGAGTCATTCAAGAATATACAGACGAATTTGCAACACCGTATAAAGCAGCTGAAAGAGGATTTGTTGATGATGTTATCGAACCATCTGCAACAAGACCAAGACTTGCTGATGCATTCGATATGCTGGCATCTAAACGTGAAACTAGACCAGCTAAAAAACACGGAAACATTCCTTTATAGTCTAGGCTAAAGGCTGATTAAAAAAAGAGAGGTGAAAATATGCAAATTTTAGAGAATTTTAAGCATGCTGAAACCTTCGCTCAAATGACCTTAGGCGATAAAATGGTGGCGACATTATATGTAATTCTGCTTGGAATGGGGATCACGTTTGTGGCACTAGTAACCATCTGGGCGATTACAGCGTTGATGTCAAAAATTCTAATGGGATTAGAAGGCAAGAGCCAACCTGCTGTAAAAGCAGTTGATGTGGCTAAAGCACCTGTAGCAGAAGCGGCACCTAAAGAAGATGAAGGAGAGCTTGTTGCTGTTATTACAGCAGCTATAGCGGCATCATTGGGAACGTCTATGCACAATATTATTGTGACAAACATCAGAAGAGTTGAAGATGCGACACCTACGTGGGGACGTGCAGGTAGAAGCGATGTCATGAATTCAAGATTCTAATATAATGTATAGTTAATGGAGGATTCTAAGTTATGAAAAAGTTTAATATCACCGTAAACGGTAAATCATATGAAGTAGATGTAGAAGAAGTAGGCGGCGTAAGCATGCCATCACCAAGACCAGTTGCAAGACCAGCAGCACCAGCAGCGGCAGCGGCTCCTAAAGCGGCAGCACCTGCTCCTAAAGCAGCACCAGCTGCTGTGCCAGCAGGCGGAAATACAGTGACAGCTCCAATGCCTGGAACTGTATTAGATATCAAAGTAGCTGTAGGCGATACAGTTAACTCAGGCGATGTTCTTTTAATTCTTGAAGCAATGAAAATGGAAAATGAAATCATGGCACCAGCTGCCGGTAAAGTCGTTTCAGTAAGTGTAAATAAAGGTGCATCAGTAAATTCAGGGGATGTATTAATTGTCTTAGGATAATGTCCAAAGATGATTAATTGAAAGGAGATGCACTATGATTCAAACGTTAAAAGATTTTTATATGAGTACAGGCTTTAGTGCAATCACTTTGGGACAAGTAGGAATGATCTGCGTTTCTTTTATATTGCTTTACCTTGCTATTAAAAGAGGATTTGAACCATTGTTGCTCGTACCAATTGCATTTGGGATGTTCTTGACAAACTTACCGCTTGCAGGCCTTATGGCACCGCCGGTAGGACATGATCAACCAGGTGGACTTTTGTACTACTTGTATCAAGGTAACCATTTGGGAATCTTCCCACCGCTTATTTTCTTAGGCGTTGGTTCGATGACGGATTTTGGTCCATTGATTGCAAATCCTAAGTCTTTGTTGCTTGGAGCGGCAGCTCAGTTTGGTATATTTATCACATTCTTAGGTGCAATTGCATCGGGATTGTTCACACCGCCAGAAGCGGCATCAATTGGTATTATCGGTGGTGCTGACGGCCCTACAGCTATATTCTTATCATCTAAGTTGGCACCTCATTTAATGGGTTCGATTGCAGTTGCAGCGTATTCTTACATGGCGCTTGTACCAGTTATTCAACCGCCTATCATGAAGGCGCTTACAACTAAAGATGAAAGAACTTTAAAAATGAATCAGCTTAGAAATGTATCGAGACTTGAAAAACTCTTATTCCCGATACTTGTAACTTTAGTTGTTTCGATGATCGTTCCGCCAGCAGCAGCGTTAATTGGTATGTTGATGCTTGGTAACTTATTTAAAGAGTCAGGCGTTGTTGGCCGTCTTTCTGATACAGCTCAAAATGCACTTATGAATATCGTAACGATTTTCCTCGGTGTAACAGTTGGTGCAACTGCAACTGCTGAAGCGTTTATCAATCTTCAAACACTTGCAATTGTAGCACTTGGAGTTGTGGCATTCGGAATCGGTACTGCTGCTGGTGTACTCTTGGCAAAACTCATGAACGCAGTGAGCAAAGAACCAATTAATCCGCTTATAGGGTCTGCAGGGGTATCTGCTGTTCCTATGGCAGCCAGAGTATCGCAAGTTGTAGGACAAAAGGAAAACCCAAGCAACTTCTTATTGATGCATGCTATGGGACCTAACGTTGCAGGGGTTATTGGATCAGCTGTATCAGCTGGTGTCCTCCTGTCATTGTTCTCAGCATTCTAGATCAAAAACGTTTAATAAAATCATTGAGAGCTCGTGCATTTTGCATGAGCTCTTTTTTCTATCTCTTAAAGTCAAAAAATATCTTGAAGAGGGACTGAAATGGGTATTAAAGTACGTAAAAAGACAAAATAATTTATTTTTTAACAATAGCTTCAGTTGTTTGAATTATCTCATAAAATCAATTATAATTAGTAATAGGTTAACTTTATGTGTGGAGGCGTGGTTAATGGGAAAACTAAAAATTGGTAGACGGAATAATGCGGAAAACGCACAGAAAAAGGGTAAAACCAAGGGGAAGAAGTCTGATAAGAAGAAGGGGGCTGGCAGAAAAACTACCCTCAAATTCAATCTTATCCAATCTAAATTCGGAAAGCGACTGGCAGCTATTCTTGTATTTTGTATCATTGTGCCAGTGTTTTTGACGGGATTTGTTATATTCAATCAGTTCAAGTCCTACATTGAAGAAGATATTCATACAAACAATGAGATGATTATCAGTGCACTGGATTCTTCAATTCAAAATAGATTAAACAGTGTCAGTAAAGTATTGCAGATTTTATCAGAAGTAGATTATGTTCAAAACATGCAGCCGCTTTTGGTCAAGTCAATGTTTGCAAATGTTCAAGAAGAATATGAGCTTCTTTCGAGCATAGATGTCTATGATGCAAAGGGACAACTGGTGTATTCAACCACTGGAAAGACTACACCAATGCAGGGCAGTTACTTTGATTTGGCCATGAAAGGAACGACCACATATTCAGACATACTGACATATGAAGATGGTTCTGGCAAGTATATAGAACAGGCACTTCCAATCTACAATAGGAACGGCAGTGTCAATGGCGTTTTAATCGGCGATATTTCGCTAGATAAGTTCAACATGGCAGTTCAGCAAATTGTACTTCCGGAACATTTTGAAGCGATTGTTGTTAGCTCTAAGGGCGATTTAGTGGCACATTCTAACGCAGATTCCTATAAGGTGCTTGGTGAGACAAACTTTTCGACTTATGATCCTTTTAAAATGAGCCTCATGGGAAGAAGCGGATCAACAGAATATGATTTTATGGGTGAGAAGTACTTGACATCCTATCAACAGTTACTTGGCATTAATTGGGGCATGGTAATCCAAATACCTACCTTAAAAGCATACGAACAAGTGGCGGTGGCAAATGCCTTATTTATTGGAATTCTCGTTATTGCAGCTATTTTAGGGCTAGTAGTGTCAATTGCCCTTTCGAAATATGTGACGTCACCACTTCAAAAGGTTTCAGATAGTGCGTTGACAGCTTCTGGCGGAGATTTTACTGTTCAAATGGATGAAAATACGTTTAAAAGAGCTGATGAATTTGGCGATTTGGCAAGATCCTTTATGATTATGATTGATGCCTTTAAGGAAATTATAACGCAACTTAAAACAAGTACAAATGTATTGGATGAGACAACGGAAAACTTGGTCAGTACGTCACAAGAGACGCATGAAGCGATGAATTCAATGATTGAAAATGCAGATGCACTAAAAGAAACCGCTCATGATGATATTAAACTCTCCAGAAAAGTTGTTGGTGCTGTGGAAGAAATGGCCAAAGGTTCAGAGAATGTAGCACAAAATACTGAGCGGTTGAATGTCCTCATTAAGAATAATGTGGACTTTGCCTCAGAAGGTGTAAAAATGATGAACAATACGGCTTCTTTAGTTCAAGAAACCTTTGATTCCTATGAACTCATAGAGACGAGAATTAAGTCGTTGGAAAAATCAGCGGTGGATATTGGCAGTATAACAGATACTATTATGGAAATTGCAAACCAAACCAATTTGCTTGCATTGAATGCCGCCATAGAAGCTGCTAGAGCGGGCGATGCTGGCAGAGGTTTTGCAGTTGTGGCAGGTGAAATCAGAAACTTGGCAGATCAGTCCAATAAATCAGCTGAGAATATCACCAAGATTATAAAAGATATTCAATATGATATTAAAGATACATCTGGTATGTTTGCAAGCACATCTGGCATGCTTCAAGAAGTGGTTTCTGAATCGGGAAGAACTGTTTCGCAAATAAGTGAAATTCTCGAAGATTCCAGAAAGGCAGCAGGATCAGTAGATGAAATCAGCGCAGTTACAGAAGAACAGGCGGCGGCTTCAGCTCAAATCAATGAGATGATGGAAAATATGCTTGAGACGATTCGAGAAACAGCAGCAACTTCTGACAACATGGCAGAGAGCATTAATCTTCAAAAAGAAAAATCAGATAAGACAGTGGGCATGATTGAGGAAATCAAAGAACTTTCAGAAGAAATCAAACTCATGACCAGTCAATTTAAATGCTAAAAAGGACAGTCCCGCTTCCGAAAACTCGGAGGCGGGATTTTTGCGCAATGGCTTGAAATAATTGATGGATAGAGGACGAAGTCCTTTGATTGTGGACCGCAATTTGTGTTATAATAATAACGAAAATAAACATAGAAAGAGTGATCCTGTGAAAGCAGAAATTATAAAATTACTTAGGGCCCAACAAGGCGAATATGTTTCTGGAGAAGAAATTAGCAAATTGCTCAAGGTTTCCAGAACCGCTGTTTGGAAAAATATAAACGCACTTAGAAATGAGGGGTATGAAATTCTCTCTGTGACCAATAAAGGGTATCAATTGGTATCGGAGTCAAAGGGGCTGAATGAAGTAGAGCTTAAATATGAGCTGAGGCAGTCGAACCTCATTCAGGATATTCAGTTTTATGACAGTATTGATTCGACCAATCAAAAGGCAAAGCAGATTGGGAACCAAGGTAATTTCAGTCAAACACTTATTGTGTCTGATGAACAGACCGTGGGACGGGGAAGGCTAGGACGAAATTGGTCATCTGAAAAGGGGACTGGCGTCTGGATGAGCCTTTTGCTAAAACCTGAGTTTGCACCTGACTTGGCTTCTCGAATTACCTTGATGGCAGCTGCCGCTGTGAGTGAGGCAATAGAAGATGAGACTGGTTTAACCACCTCGATAAAATGGCCAAATGATATTATCGTAAATGGTAAAAAAGTCTGTGGGATTTTGACTGAACTCAACGCAGAATTAAATCATATTAATTATCTGGTTTTGGGCATTGGCATCAATGTTAATAACCGCATTTTTGAGGCGGAATTGCTAGATAAGGCCACATCGTTGAGCTTAGAACAAAATAACACGTGGATAAATAGATTAAAAATTATTAAATTGTTTGTAGAACATTTTGAAATGTATTATAATCAATTCGTTAAAGAAAATGATTTTAGACCAGTCATTGAATATAATAGGAAGAAATCCATAACTTTGAATAAAGAAGTTGAAATTATATCTGGGAATATTCATAAGAGGGCTTTTGCACTCGACATAGACATGGATGGCAACTTAGTCGTCAAGAACAGTGACGGATCAAATGAAGCTATCTATTATGGAGAAGTGTCCGTTAGAGGAATCAATGGTTATGTCTAGAGTCAATTGGGAGGAAACATGTTATTAGCATTTGATGTAGGAAACTCGAATATTGTATTGGGTGTTTTTAAGGACGATCAGTTGGTTACCTATTGGAGAATGGCCACAGATAACGCCAAATCTGCGGATGAAATTGGAATTTTTGTGAATCAGCTTTTTGCATATGAAAATTTATCACTTAAGGAAGTAGATGATGTCATTATTTCGTCAGTAGTGCCCCATGTCATGTATTCGCTTCAACATATGGCTCAGAAGTACTGTGATTGTGAAGCCATTGTCATTGGTCCTGGGATTAAAACGGGGATGAATATAAAATATGACAATCCAAGACAAGTTGGCGCAGATAGAATTGTAAATGCAGTTGCTGGGTTTAAGAGATTTGGTGGACCAATTATCATCGTGGACTTTGGAACGGCAACCACTTTTTGTGCCATCAACGATAAGTGCGAGTATTTGGGAGGTGCGATACTCCCAGGGATTAAGATATCTTCTGACGCTCTTTTCCAGAGAGCCGCTAAGCTGACACACGTTGAATTGGTTAAACCGGATAAAGTAATTTGCAAGAACACAACTCAGAGTATTCAAGCTGGGATTATATATGGTTATGTAGGTAGTGTTGACTATCTCGTCAATAAGATGAAGGAAGAATTAGGCGGTGGTGATATACAGGTTATTGCAACTGGTGGCCTTGCTACGCTTATTTCCACAGAATCTGAGACAATCGACAGGGTTGAAAAATTCTTGACGTTGGAAGGGCTTAATTTTATTTACCAAATGAATCGAACCAAGAAGTGAAAGTAGGCATAAATGAAGATAGGTGAATTTCAAACGGAGAACGATGTTGTTTTAGCACCAATGGCTGGTGTTACAGACTTAGCATACCGTTTAATCTGCAAGAAATTTGGAGTAGGGCTGATGGTGACTGAAATGGTAAGCGTTTCAGCCCTTTTTTATAAGGATAAGAAAACAAAGGCAATTATGTCCATATTGGAGGAAGAACGGCCCATGTCACTTCAAATTTTCACGAAGGACTCCGATAAACTTCTGGCAGTTATGGACATATTAAACGAGCATAATCATGATATTCTGGATATCAATATGGGATGTCCTGCACATAAAATCGTCAGCAACGGTGAGGGATCGGCTTTGATGAAAACACCAAAAGTTGCTGAAGAGATCATAAAGACAGCTGTAAAGAACTCAACAAAGCCAGTGACAGTGAAGTTCAGAAAAGGATGGGATGATCAAAGCGTCAATGCTGTGGAATTTGCCAAGATGGTTGAGGCAAGCGGCGCAAGTGCACTGGCACTTCATGGAAGAACGAGAGAAGAAATGTACACTGGGCAAGCTGATTGGGACATCATAAGAAAGGTAAAAGAAACGGTAAAGATACCCGTTATTGGAAACGGTGATATTTTTTCAGTGGAAGATGCTCAAAATATGAAACGATTAACCAACTGCGATGGTGTGATGATTGGCAGAGGCGTTCAGGGAAATCCGTGGCTCTTAAGAGAAGTGGCAACTTATTTGAAAACAGGGGAAGTTCTTGCAGAACCCACACTGGAAGAAAAGTGCAAAATTGCCCTTGAACACTTTGAATTGCTATTGAAATACAAAGGCCAAAAAATTGGAACACTTGAAATGAGAAAACACGCTGCATGGTATTTTAAAGGCATTATGCATGCTAATTTATATAAAAATGAAATCAATCGAGCTGAGAGCCCTGAAATAATGAAAAGCATTATAATGAAGGCATTTAGCGCAAATTGACTTTGTTTTTTTAATGTACTATAATAGACTGAAAATAAGAATATTTAGGAGGCACGGGCAAATGGAGAATTTGAGTGAACTGTTGCGGGTTAGACGTGAAAAATTGGCAAAATTGCGAGAAATGGGACATGATCCATTTAAGATAGAGAAATATGACAGAACTCATTTCAGCACTGATATAACTGAGCACTTTGAAGAAATGGAAGGAAAAACAGTTAGAGTAGCAGGTCGTATCATGGCAAAGCGAGATATGGGAAAAACCTCTTTTATTGACATACTAGATAGCGAAGGTAGAGTACAATCATATGTTCGTAAAGATGTCATCGGTGAGGAGAGCTTTGATATGTTCAAAACTTATGATATTGGTGATATCATTGGTGTTGAAGGCGTCGTGTTTAAAACTCAAAAAGATGAGATTTCTGTCAAGGCATCAACTGTTATCTTACTGAGCAAATCACTTCAAGTTTTACCAGAAAAATGGCACGGTCTGAAAGATACTGAAATTAGATACAGACAACGTTATGTGGATTTAATCGTAAATCCTGAAGTTAAAGATAAATTCATTATGAGATCTAAAATTATCAAATCTATGAAAGATTACTTTGATAGAGAGGGCTTCTTGGAAGTAGATACACCTGTTTTAAGTACAATTGCTGGTGGCGCATCGGCAAAACCATTTATCACACATCATAACACGCTGGATATTGACATGTACATGAGAATTGCCAATGAACTCTATCTCAAGAGATTAATTGTCGGTGGATTTGATCGTGTTTATGAAATGGGTAAAATGTTTAGAAATGAAGGTATGAGCATGAAACACAATCCTGAATATACGGCGGTTGAGTTATATGCAGCATACGAAGATTATCAATATATGATGGAACTTACAGAAAATGTTGTCGCTTATTGCTGCGAAGCAGTTCATGGAACAACAGAAATAGACTACCAAGGCACTAAGATAGATTTTAAACCACCGTGGATTAGAGTTTCAATGCATGATTTAGTTGAAAAGAAAACAGGTGTAAACTTCTATGCTTTTGAAACAGATGAAGAAGCTAGAAAAGTGGCAAAGGAGCAATTGCATCTTGAAGTGGAAAAAACCATGAAAAAAGGACATCTCGTGAACTTGGCATTTGAAGAGTTCTGCGAGATGGATTTAATGCAACCAACATTTGTACTGCATCATCCAGTTGAAGTTTCGCCACTTGCAAAGAGAAATCCTGATAATCCTGAAATTACAAATAGATTCGAAGCCTTTGTAAACACTTGGGAAATTGCAAATGCATTTTCTGAGCTCAATGATCCAATTGATCAAAAAGAAAGATTTGAAGAGCAACTTAAACAAAGAGAAGCTGGCGACGATGAAGCACATATGATGGACGATGATTTTGTAAATGCACTAGAAGTCGGTTTGCCTCCAACAGGGGGACTTGGCATTGGGGTGGATAGACTAATCATGTTGCTGACAAACGCTACAACCATTAGAGACGTTATCTTATTCCCTACAATGAAGCCGCTTATAAGAGATTAATGATTTAAGACTGAAATTGAATAAAGAGAGTATAATCCCATCCGTAAGTTATATTTTGGATGGGATTTTTATATTTCGGATATACAAATTGTAATTGAAAAGAAGCGTTTAAAACAAGTGATGAAGGGTATATAATCTGCTGTCACTGTATAAAATATGGGCTTAGCATAAAAAGTTTAAAAAAAGTATTGACTTTGATATGGAAGTCTAGTATTATGAATAAGCTGTCTGTTGGCAATACTTCTTCTTTAAAATGAGCAAACAAAAAAAGAAAAAAAGAGTGTTGACAGACCAAAGAAAAACTGATATACTAATATAGCTGTCGCAGTTGAGCGAAAGCGAAAAGGACTTTGAAAATTGAATAG